>CAVBBL010000012.1:0-66623 GCA_963593905.1 bacterium
AGTAGAACCGCTCTTTGCCGAAGGAGGCGAGGCGATGCGGGATAAAAAAAGCTTGGGATACTTCATTTCCGGCAGAAGAAAATTTATGGGGCTGACGCAGGAAGAATTAGGCAAGAAGATAGGAGTATCAAAATCAGCAATAGCCAAATGGGAAACGAATGGAGGACTTCCGGATCGAGATAATCTGAAGAAACTATCAGAGATAATCTGGTAGAAGGGAGCAAGTTATGGCATTTTGCACGAATTGCGGGAATGAGATTCCTGGAGGAATAAAGTTTTGTTCAAACTGTGGGGCAAAGGTCAGGAGTGAGCAGGAAAAAAGCATAACGTCTAATAACATGGGAGGCGACACATTTAAAACAGAAAAGCAAATATCTTATAGTAGTCAGCCTGCTTATCAAAATAGACGGTATGCGCAGCCGGCATTCGAGACAATAAATAATGTATCGGTGTCCGGAATTGATAAATATGGAAAATTCTTTGGTACAGCTTTGTTAATACTGGCGATTGCAGACTTTGCAACAGACCCACCGATTGTGACTATTATATTATCTGCAGCTATCATTGGGGGTGCGGTATTCTGTTTATCTAAAAAATATAAGCTTAAGGGATTCTCTATAGCGGCCATAGTACTTGCGGTATTTTGTCTTTTTGCCGGAGTTTTGCAGGCTGATAAATACGGGATGTTTAAGATTCCAGGAAATGAACAGCTTGTGGCTGGCACAAGAGAAGAGAGGGATATAAATAATAACAATGTAGAGAAACAGGAAGAGATATCGTCATCGCAGGTTGCAGATAATAGTTCAAAGACAGAATTCGCTGAACAGACATCAGGTGTAGATCCCGAACTTAAAGCATTCCTTGATAGCTATGAGGACTTTGTTGATGAGTATGTTGCGTTTATGAAAAAATATATGGCAGATCCGACAAATGCAGTATCAATGCTGAGTGAGTATTCTGAAATTATGGGGAAATACGCTGACTTTGCTGAGAAAGTAGATCAGTATGATTCTAAAGAAATGTCTGTCGAAGATGAAAAATATTATTTGGAAGTAACAACGAGATGCACTCAAAAAATGTTGGAGATATATTCAAATTGAAGGAAATGTTAGAATATTAGTAGATAGACGAGGGAGAGATAAACGGCTCTCTCGTCTTAACCTTATTTCGGATAAATGCATATATTCGCAGCACAGTCACCTAAGAACGGCGGCTGTGCTTTTTCTGGTCTTAAATGCTATGATTTTACACTTGTTGCATACAATTTTAATACACTACAGCATCATCTGCTGTAAATCCACCAAGAGAATTCTCTTTCGTCTGGATACAGACAAATGAAATTCCAGCATCTTCTGCAGCGAAGAACTGACGCTTAGCAGTCGGGGAAATTCTCAGCCAGTCTCCGGCAGTAAGAGTGATTTCTTCTCCGTCAATTACAGCTTTTCCTTTTCCGGCAAGAATGCCGTAAATCTCTTCGTTAGTCTTATGAGAGTGAACAAAAGGAACATTTGCCCCGGCAGGAAGATTGTTGATACTGATCTCAGCACCGGTCAGGGAAAGTGTTTCGTGAAGCTCCACTCTGCCGTCATTTCCGATATTTGTCTTTGCATAATTTGCCATGGTAGTTACCTCCGTTTATTTACTTGCTTTTTGTTTACAGGCATATCATAACCAGCTTCACACTCAAATAATAGTACGCACCTTTTTATAACTATGCACTTAAAAATGAATGCGTTATACTAGATGCTGATACCAGGATTAAAAGGAACAATAAAAAGTCTGGAGATAAAAGAATATGAAAACAAAAGACGAACTTCCGGCTTGCTCGGTGGCAACATCAGTAGCCCTTGTTGGCGGGAAATGGAAACTGCTCATTATACGAAATCTAAGGGTCCGTCCCTGGAGATTCAATGAATTGCAGAGAGACTTAGAAGGAATCTCCCAGAAAGTCCTTACAGATAGTTTAAGGCAGATGATAGATGATGGCCTTGTGTGTCGTCATGATTATCATGAACTTCCGCCCAGGGTAGATTACAGCCTGACAGAACTTGGTGAGAAAATGCTGCCGATCATGGATGCCCTGGCGGATTTTGGAAATTATTACAAATCAGTTGTGGAGTAATAATAGTATTTTGGTGATATGCTATTATTAATTTAAATAATGATGAAAGAAGCGAAGAAATCCGTGGAGAAAAAAGAACGAACAGAAGAAGTGATTTTTATGAATATGTGCATGGTCTATGACGATGCCGGAAATGTTCTGGCACTGGACAAGGTGGGCAGAAATTATTCTGGGACTACATTTCCGGGCGGCCATGTAGAAGAGGGAGAGACCTTTACAGAATCTGTTATCCGAGAAATCAAAGAGGAAACCGGGCTGACCATCCGTCATCCTAAGCTCACAGGAATTTATCACTGGATGCGGGATGGTGTTCGAAATGTAGGCCTCTTGTACAAAACGAGTGAATACGAGGGCGAACTTCTGTCCTCATCAGAGGGGAAAGTCTACTGGATCTCCGGAGAAGAATTCCTGAAAAAGCCTCTGGCTCCGGGTATGCAGCAGGTGTGGCAGATGATGCATGACGACAATGCGATGGAATGTCTGCAGACACTGACCACGGATGGAATCGTATCGAAAATACAGTAAACGGCGGCAAGATTCTTTCACATATTCACATTGATAAATGTCGAAAAACCAAGCGTATTCATGGTAAAATATCTGTGAGTTCATATCCCATTCGTTAAGGATTTATATTTAAACCATTTAGATTTAAATACAACGGATAACCAAAGGTGAGCGTATGTCAGCAAATAGATCAGATATAGCAAGTGAATCGAATCTGCCGGGAGGATATCATAGATGCGCAGCAGAGAAAGGATATCCCTTCCTCTACGTCAGCGACCGCTTCTGTGAGATGTTTGGCTGGACAAGAGAAGAGATTAAGACGGAATTTGATAATAAGTTCATAAACATGCTGCATCCTGAGGACATAGAGTCTGCAGCAGAGCATATGGAAGGATTGCGTCATAGCGCTGGCGGGAAGACAGTAGATGCCATATACCGCATGAGAGGCAGGAATGGCTATATCTGGGTGTCCGATTCCACATCTATGGTCAGGAGTGATCAGGAGACGTTTTATCAGGGGGCGCTTGCGGATATAACGAATTTTATCGTCAAGCGCAGGAGCCAGGAGGAAGTGCTCAAAGAACAGCTGATGGTTTTTGATACGCTGGCGCGTCATTTCGAAAATGTCTATTGGGTGGATCTGGAGAAGAGAACAGCGAGAATTCTTAAGCTGGATGCGTCTTATGTAGATGTTCCGGGTAAGAAGGATCACCAGGAATTCTCCTTTGAAACAGTGAGCAGAAATTGGATCAATACAATTGTCTGTCCGGAAGACAGGGAGAAAGTCAGCAATGCACTTACGATAGAAAATATAAAAAAGGTTTTTAAGACAAAGGATGAGTTTGTCGGAAATTACCGCAGTCTTGTAAACGGAGAGATCTATCATTATCAATACAGTTTTGGCAAGGCAGATCGGGATGGTACAAAGGCAATAGCAGGATTTCAGAATATTGATGATATTATTGCAGAGCATAAGGAAAACGAGAAGGTTAAAAGAGAAAAAGAGGCTGCCCATCAAGAAGAAGTCGAAGAACAGCTTTCCATTATCAATGCTTTGTCTCAGAGCTTCAGAAATGTGTTTGTTGCAAACTTAAGCGAAGGAACGGCACGGGCCATAAGGCTGGCCGATAACTATAATGTAAAAGCAATCAGAGATGTTAGCGGTCAGACCTTCCAGTTCGATGCCGTTGTGGATCGATGGGTGCATGAAACCGTCCATCCTGAGGATAAGAAGCGGATTAAAGAAACATTGAATGTAAAAAATATCAGGCAGATATTCGCCAGGCAGGATAAATGCGTGGGCACATATCGGAATATAGAAGATGGTGTACTGCATTACTACCGGTATGATTTCAGAAGAGTCGGCGATACAGAAAATATAGTGGCAGGATTTCAGATCATAGACTCGATCATCAAAGAGCAGGAAGAAAATCATAAAAGAGAAAAGGCACTGGAGGAAGCACGGCGGAAAGGAGAAAAAGAGCATGCAGAAGTCGTGAATTCTCTGTCAACCATTTACTCCACGATTTTCAGGGCGGATATCATTACGCACGAATATGAAATACTGAACAGTGTGCCGCTCATGAAAAAGCTTGCTGCCAGTAAAGGTAATTTTGACGATGTAAAGGATACGGTCATAGAATCCTTTATGGAACCGGAATACAGGGAACCATTGCGCGAATTTCTGGATCTTAATACGCTCTCTGACAGGCTTGAAAAGGCAAACACGGTGACAACGAATTACAAAGCACTTACGGGGCAGTGGATGCAGGCCCGTTTTATCGCCAAGCGCAGAGACGAAAAGGGCAGAGCAGTAGAAGCGCTGTATGTTGCCCGTGATATTACAGAAGAGAAAATCAGGGATCTTAAGCAGCAGGAGTTTCTGACGCAGGCATTGGAGGCAGCGCAGCAGGCTAACAAGGCCAAGACAACTTTTCTAAACAGTATGTCTCATGATATCCGCACACCGATGAATGCCATCATTGGCTTTACGACGTTGGCGCAAAATCACCTGGATGATCGCGCGAAGGTAGAGGATTATCTCGGAAAGATAAGTACATCAGGGAATCATCTGCTGAGTCTGATCAATGATATTCTGGATATGAGCCGTATTGAGAGCGGTGCAGTAAAGTTGGATGAGAAGGCAGTGCATCTTCCGAATCTTTTCAATGATTTGTGTACAATAGTACAGAGTCTTGTTGATTCCAAAAATCTGCATCTTGTCATTGACACACAGGATGTGGTGCATGAAGAAGTACTGACAGATAAGCTTCGATTAAGTCAGATGCTGCTGAATATTGTGAGTAATGCCGTCAAGTTCACACAGCCTGGCGGAGAGATTATTATCCGGCTGATGGAGAAGTCTTGTAATCTGAAGCGTTATGCGACATACGAGATTTCTGTGAAGGATAACGGCGTTGGTATGTCGAAGGAGTTTGTCGGACATATCTTTGATGCCTTCTCCAGAGAATACAGTTCCACCGTCAGCGGCATTCAGGGCACGGGACTTGGTATGGCTATCACAAAAAACATCGTGGACATGATGGGCGGAGACATACAGGTAGAGAGTGAAAAAGGCAAAGGCTCCCTGTTCACGGTTACTTTGAACCTTCACCTTGCAGATGAAACGGCTGAGAATGTGCCGAGTGAGAAGGAATTGACCTTTACGGCAGAGGCTGGTGAAGAACTGATACCGTCTGCAGTATGTGAGAAAACGGCAAAAGACGAAGAAAAGAAACAGAATCGTGATTACAGTGGTAGGCGCATTCTTCTGGTAGAAGACAATGAACTGAATCGTGAGATCGCTACCGCTATTCTGGAAGAGAATGGTATGAAAGTCGACAGCGTGGAGGATGGTGATATAGCGGTTGCGACAATCAACGAAGAACCGGCAGGCAAGTATGACCTGATTCTGATGGATATTCAGATGCCGAGAATGGATGGCTATACTGCTACCAGAGAAATCAGAACGCTGGATGACAATGAGAAGGCGAATATTCCCATTGTAGCCGTGACGGCGAATGCTTTTGATGAGGATAAGAAGAAAGCGATTGAGTCAGGCATGAACGGACATATCATTAAGCCGATCCGCATCGAGGAGATTGTCAGAGTGCTGGATGAGATATTTTGATATTTCTGCAGCAGAAATGGCGCGGATTTTGGATGTCGCCTGCCCCCATATCACAGAATCATAAAAAGGCCTTTTGTCTGCTTTGCATACACTTAAGCAGACGAAAGGCCCTTTCCATATATGGGATGATCAATCAGAAGCTGATCAGAATCATCAGCAAACTGCAGCGATGAGGCCGCCTACAATAGCAGCAGCACCAAGAGCAGCGATAACGGAAACAAAAATAACTGTAATCATGGGGAATCCTCCTTTAAAGTTAGTAGTCTGATTTTGTATAATGGTGTTTATAATGCGGTGCACCTTCGCCGGTGCTTTGTTTTTCTTTTGATGAACATATAATACAATTACGGAAGTAATAGAAACGTAACAGGAAATAGAACGGGAAAAAAGACTTCTGCCCTGGAGTCCATCTCTTCCGCAAAGAAAAAGAAATCTCGAGGAGTAATGCTTCCTCGGGATTTCTTCTTCTTTGCATGTGTGCTTTCTGAGACACTTACCATCCTTCAACTAAAGCCGTTATAGCGATGATGTCGCCTAAAGCAATATAAGAATAAATTGTGGCGAAAACGGGGAAAAAAACTGCGAGCATGGGTAATCCTCCTTTCAAGTTAGTAGTTTGGTTCGGTATAATGTACGCATAGTGCAGTACACCTTCAGTACACCTTCACCAGTGGTTTGGTTTTTTTGATGAACATATAATACAGTTACGGAAGTAATAGAAACGTAACAGGAAATAGAACGGGAAAAAAGACTTCTGCCCTGGAGTCCATCCCTTTCGCAAAGAAAAAGAAATCCCGAGGAGTAATGCTTCCTCGAGATTTCTTTTTTTTGCGTGTATGCTTCCTGAGACGATTACAGAATCGGACTGGAGTCATTAGGAAACCAGATGCGCGATAGCGATGACGTCGCCTAAAGCAATAGTAGCATAAATTGCGGCGTAAACGGGGAAAAAGATTACGAACATGAGCAGTCCTCCTTTCAAGTTAGTAGTCTGGTTTGGTATAATATACGCATAGTGCAGTACATCTTCAGTACACCTTCACCAGTGGTTTGTTTTTTCTTTTGATGAACATATAATACAATTATGAGAGTAACCGAAACGTAACAGGAAAATAACGGGAAATTTAACAGGACATATAGCAGGAAGAGGACAGTAGCAAACGGGGAGTTGTGTGAGTTATGACATTTGAAGAGTTCCTGAGCAATAACTTTGCAGAGATCATAGGTCTTGTCTTTATCTGGATCATCCTCAATGTGGAAAAGATCCTGGATAAGAAAGAGCTGCGGGCCTTTATGCTGATTTTTTACTGTGAGATAGCGGAGCTTGTGGCCTTTAATCTGGAAAAGGTGACGGGTTATTGGAGCGAACCTACGGTATGGCGGATACTGTTATCCGCTATTGCCTATACCCTGCGGGCAGTGCTGATCTACCTTTTTATCAGACTGGTGTGGCCCTATGAGGATAATAAAAGAGCAAAGGTGCTGCTGGATATTCCCGTGGTCCTATGCGGCCTATGCGGCATTTCCCCCTTTTTCAGCAAAGCGATATATTCCTTCAGTGATGACAATCATTTCGTCCGGGGACCATTTGGCTGGATTTTTATGGTGACGGTAATTCTCTATGTTTTGCTGTTTGTCTATTACATCATTCGGCAGCATAACGAGAATGAGCGGATGAACACCACGATTCTGCTGCTGATCGCTTTCTTTCTCATCACCTCTACCATCCTCTCCACTATCTATGACATAGAGTGGATGGGGAGATTATCCATTGTGTACGGCATTGTCTTCTGCCTGTTTGCCTTAAATACCAATAAGCTGCAGGAGACGATTTATGTACTTCGGGAGAACGAGGCATTAAAGAACGCTCTCGGCGAGCTGGAGCAGGCCAAAAAAGAGGCAGAGGCCGCCAATGAGGCCAAGACTACCTTTTTGCTGAATATGTCTCATGACATCCGCACGCCTCTTAACGGCATCATGGGAATGCTGGATATCGCGGAGCATTATGCACAGGATTTAGAGAAGCAGGCAGAGTGCAGGGCAAAAACCAGAGAGTCTGCGGGAGTGCTCCTGGAACTGGTCAATGAGGTGCTGGACAGAAGTAAGATGGAGTCCGGAGAGATCGTATTAGAGAATGTCTCCTTTGATCTGGAAGATATTGCAAGAGATGTTTACAATACGGTGCATATTCAGGCAGAAGAAAGGAATATTCGTCTCATGGGCGAATGCAGGGTAACCCACCGGAAGCTGATCGGCAGTCCCCTTCACTATAAGCGGGTACTCATGAACATTATCGGCAATGCTGTCAAATATAATAAGGAAAACGGCAGCATTACCACTACCTGCAGGGAGAGAGAGTTAGACGAGGGAAGGACAGAGGTGGTGTTTGTATGTCAGGATACAGGCATCGGCATGAGCGAGGAATTTCAAAAGCACATCTTTGAACCTTTCAGTCAGGAAAAGCAGACCGCTCGCTCCTCCTACAAAGGAACGGGACTTGGCATGTCTATCGTCAAGAGCATTGTAGATAAAATGGGCGGTACGATTACCTTAGAGAGTGTGAAGGACAAGGGTACTACCTTTACGGTGAGCATTCCCTTTGAAATTGATACAGCACCGGAGACAAAGGCAACAGAGAAGGACGAGGCACCGATCTGCTCTATTAAGGGAAGGAAGGTTCTGGTGGCAGAGGACAATGGCATCAATATGGAAATCGCCGAATTCCTTCTGGAGAAGGAAGAGGCTTCTGTCATTAAGGCCTGGAACGGACAGGAGGCGGTGGATATCTTTGCAAAGAGTGCACCGGGAGAGATCGACGTCATCCTTATGGATGTGATGATGCCTGTAAAGGATGGCTATGAGGCCACCAGCCAGATTCGGCGGCTTGAGAGAGAAGATGCCGCCAGTGTTCCGATCATAGCCATGACGGCCAATGCTTTTTCTGAGGACCGGATTCGGGCAGAGGAGGCCGGCATGAATGAACATATTGCCAAACCTTTTGACGGGGAGACGTTAGTGAAGATGATTGCAACCCTTGTGGGAAAAACTATTAATAACTGCAGCCGGGACGATGTGGCAAAAGCCGAGATGGCTTCCATATAATAAGATAAGGAAAAGGAGAAGCGCTATGAAATTTTTTATTGACACTGCCAATGTAGACGAAATTCGAAAGGCAAATGACATGGGGGTGATTGCAGGCGTTACCACCAATCCGAGCCTGATCGCCAAAGAGCACAGGGACTACGCCAAGACGCTGGCAGAGATCGCAACCATTGTTGATGGACCGATTTCCGGTGAAGTAAAGGCTACCACCACCGATGCGGAAACTATGATCAAGGAAGGAGAGGCTATTTATGCACTTGATCCTAAGCACATGGTGGTCAAGATCCCGATGACAGTGGAGGGACTTAAGGCTATCAAGGTGCTGAGCGCAAAGGGGATTCCTACCAATTGTACGCTGATTTTCTCCGCAAATCAGGCACTGCTGGCGGCCAGAGCCGGAGCGACCTATGTAAGCCCCTTCCTGGGACGATTGGATGACATTAGCCAGCCCGGCATTGATCTGATTCAGACCATCAGCGAGATTTTTGACAACTACCCGGATATTCACACGGAAATCATAGCGGCTTCTGTCCGCAATCCCATCCATATCACTGACTGCGCATTGGCCGGCGCTGATATCGCCACAGTGCCCTACAAGGTCATTGAGCAGATGACCAAGCACCCTCTCACCGACCAGGGCATAGAGAAATTCAAGGCTGACTATGTGGCGGTATTTGGAGAATGATGGGGGAATGACCGCTGCATGGTCAGTGAATGCAGAAGTGGAAGGTGCGAGAGCAACCGGCCCATGATCAGAATAGGAATTTTGTACAGAAGGAGTGTACTGCCGGACAAAGGGCAGGAAATAAATCGATGAAAATTGTTTTTTTGGATGCGAACTCAATAGGAACAGATATAGATCTTTCCGATTTCTCAAAACTGGGAGAGGTAACCCTGTATGGATATACAGAGCAGCAGGATATGCCTAAACGGATTCAGGATGCGGACGTGATCATTGTAAACAAGGTGGAGGTAAACGCACAGACAGTGGGGGAGGCGCCGAACTTAAAGCTGGTATGCGTGACGGCCACCGGAACCAATAATCTGGACAAAGCATTTTTGGATGCCAGAGGGATCGCGTGGAGAAATGTGGCAGGCTACTCTACAGAGAATGTGGCGCAGCACACCTTTGCGCTGTTATTTTCCCTGTTGGAGAAAATAAGCTACTACGATAACTATGTTAAATCCGGCCGCTATGAAAATGATCAGATGTTTACCCATTTTTCCAATGTGTTTCATGAACTGTCCGGAAGCACATGGGGCATAATCGGGCTGGGAAATATCGGACGACGGGTGGCAGACATTGCAAAGGCATTTGGCTGCCATGTGATCTACTATTCCACTTCCGGCAAACACGAGGAAGAGGGATATGAGAGAGTGGATCTGGACACTTTATTGAAGACCTCTGACATCGTGTCTGTGCATGCTCCTCTGAATGAGGATACCCTGAATTTGATGGACAGGGAAGCGTTTGCAAAGATGAAAAACAGTGCGATTTTCATCAATGTGGGGCGGGGCCCTATCGTCGTGGAGGAGGATCTGGCAGATGCTCTGGAAAAGGGAGAGATCGCGGCAGCCGGTCTGGATGTGCTGCGCCAGGAGCCTATGACGGCAGACAATCCGCTTAAAAGGATCAAGGACAGCACAAAGCTGATCATTACTCCTCATATCGCGTGGGCCAGTATAGAAGCCCGTACCCGTCTGATGAAGATCATCTGGGGACAGATTCATGATTTCTTTCAGCAATAGATAGGATATACGTCATATTTGTCATATTCATAATGCCGTTGGTTTGGGGATGTCCCAGCCAACGGCATTGTCGATAGGGAAACACGGATATATAATGAATACGGCATGGATGCTGTAAACACCACCATGCAATCGATCGTTGAGAAACAACATTGATCTTGTATCGGAGAAATTACATTTGCGATTTTTCATTATGTATCCACAATGCATGCAGCATAATCGATGAGAAAACACAGGAAAGTGTAGAGAGGAAACCTATGTGGGCATTGTTTGCGATTTTATCTGCAGTATTTGCTGCGCTTACCTCTATTTTGGCAAAGGTGGGAATTGAAAATGTAAATTCCAATCTGGGAACGGCCATTCGCACAATGGTGGTAGTGGTAATGGCGTGGGGGATGGTTTTTATCACCCATAGCCTGGGCGGCATTACACAGATCAGCAAGAAAAGCTGGCTGTTTCTGATCCTGTCAGGATTGGCAACGGGGGCATCCTGGCTTTGTTATTACAGAGCGCTGCAGATAGGAGATGCTTCAAAAGTAGTTCCCATTGACAAGCTCAGCGTGGTGATCACACTTGTGTTGGCTTTTGTGTTCCTGCATGAGGAGTTCACCTTGAAATCACTGATCGGATGTATTCTGATCGGTGCAGGGACGTTGGTCATGGTGTTTTGACTTTGACTGCAGTTATACAGAGGCAGCAAGTGTGAGGAGCACCATCTGCGGCGGTGAAAAGGCAGACAGGTATCCGGTGTAGGAAGGAGTATGAAGTGGACGGGCTGTATATTGCAGATAGAGCGGATATTGGCTTAATCATGCAGCCGTATGCGGAACATAGAGGTAAACATGGATGTACATAAGATATTAGAACAGGTAAAGAGTGGGCAGCTGGATATAGCAGAGGCAGAGGAAAAGCTAAAGGATCTGCCCTATGAGGATCTGGGCTACGCCAAACTGGACCATCACAGAAAGCTTCGTTCCGGTTTCGGAGAGACTATTTTCTGTCAGGGCAAACCGGATCCCTACCTGCAGGAGATATTTCTGAAATTCTATGAAAGAGATGGGGAAGTATTGGCAACCAGAGCCGATAAGGAACAATATGAACGGATTCGCAGTCTGGTGCCGGAAGCTGTATATGATCCTATTTCCCGCATCATAAAGGTGGAGAAGCCGGGGAAGGAGCATGTGGGATGCGTGGCGGTCTGCACCGGCGGCACGGCGGATATCCCGGTGGCAGAGGAAGCGGCGCAGACAGCCGAATACTTCGGCACGAAGGTCGACCGTATCTACGATGTGGGAGTAGCGGGGATTCACCGGCTGCTGAGCCAGAGAGAGCGCATAGGCGAGGCGAATTGTATCATCGCCATAGCAGGCATGGAGGGAGCGCTGGGCACAGTGATCGCAGGCATGGCAGAGGCACCCGTGATCGCCGTGCCTACCTCTGTGGGCTATGGAGCTAGTTTCCACGGGCTCTCCGCCCTTTTGACGATGATTAATTCCTGTGCAAATGGAATTTCCGTGGTCAATATTGACAATGGTTACGGCGCAGGCTATATTGCGACACAGATAAACAGAATGGCGGTGAAGAAGGATTGAAAAAGACATTATATCTGGAGTGCAATTCGGGAATCAGCGGAGATATGACCGTAGGAGCACTGCTGGATCTGGGGGCAGACAGAAAGGTGCTGGAGGAGGCACTGGCGAGTCTGCAGGTAGACGGATATCATCTGCACTTTGGAACGACAGTAAAATGCGGTATCAAGGCCTATGATTTTGATGTGCATCTGGAAACCGACGAAGAGGAGCATACGAAGGGGCATGGGCATACACATGCTCATGGGGAGGTGAATCACGAACATCCCCATCAGGATCAGTGTCATGTTCACGGCCATACAGAGGTGGAGGGTGACTGTGAGGAAGCGCATGACGGCGATCATGTTCACACGCATCCACACAGTCATCGTAATCTTCATGACATTTACGAGATTATTGATCGCTTGCAGTCCACTGAAAGAGTAAGGGAGCTGGCGAGACGGATCTTTGAGATCGTGGCAGAGGCGGAGTCAAAGGCCCATGGTCTTCCTATAGAACAGGTGCATTTCCACGAAGTAGGCGCTGTCGATTCCATCGTGGATATCGTCAGTACCGCTGTCTGCCTGGATGATTTAGGGATTGAGAAGGTGATTGTTTCTCCCCTTGCAGAAGGACAGGGCTATGTGAGATGTCAGCACGGCACATTGCCGGTGCCGGTGCCGGCCACGGCCAATATTGCCCAGGCTTATGGGCTGAAGCTTCGCTTTACAGAGGTGCAGGGGGAAATGGTCACTCCCACCGGTGCAGCTATCGCAGCGGCATTAAATACAGGGGCTTCCATGCCGGAGAATTACCGTATCGTAAAGATCGGCATCGGCGCAGGCAATAAAGACTTTGACCATGCCAATATCCTCCGGGCGATGCTTATCGAGGATGCGGAGGAAGAAGGAAAAGCAGGAACAGAGGAAAAAGCGGAAAAAGAAGAGAAGGTACATAAAACAGATCGTCTGGAACTGCTGGAGACAAATCTGGATGACTGCACGGGAGAAGCTTTGGGGTATACCATGAATCTGCTGTTAAAGGCCGGTGCCAAGGATGCATGGTACACACCAATCTACATGAAGAAGAACCGACCGGCGTATATGCTTTCTGTGCTGTGTCGGGAAAGCAGCCGGGAGGATATGGAGGAGATCATTTTTACGCATACTACCTCCATTGGCATACGACGTTTTAAGGCGGAGCGAACAGCACTGGAACGCAGAATGATCCGGGTAGAGACTTCCTATGGAACCGTCGATGTGAAGGTCTGCAGCTATAAAGAAAAAACCTACTGTTATCCGGAATATGACAGCGTTGTCGCGTTATGTGATAAGCTGGAAAACGTGGATTTTAATACGGCTTATGAAGCTGCTGCGACAGCAGCGAGAGAACTGTTAGCGGTATCGGCGAGATGAAGATAAACAAACCGCCTCATTCGTGCAAGGCTGTATCGGTAGTTTGTACTTTTTCTCTTAGTATCATCAGATAACAGGGGATATTCATTATCGCAACATCTGCTGTAAAGGAGACGGAAAACATGGAAATGCAGAATTATACCATAGAGGAGCGGCTTGCGCAGCTGGAAGCCCTGACGGGACAGTACACAGCAGGGGGAGAGGATCTGTGCGTGGCTTTTTCCGGCGGCGTGGACAGCAGCCTGATTCTGAAAGCAGCGGTGAAGGCGGCCGAAAAAGACGGCAGCAAGGTCTATGCCGTTACCTTTGACAGCCGCCTGCATCCTTCCTGCGATCTGGAGATCGCCAGACGAGTGGCAGCAGAATTGGGCGGTATTCATAAAGTGATCCATGTAAACGAACTGGAACAGAAAGCAATCCGTATGAATCCTGTAGATCGCTGCTATCTTTGTAAGAGGCATCTGTTTATGAATCTGAAACAGATGGCAGAGAGTCTGGGGGCGAAGACGGTTATGGACGGTACCAACGAAGATGACCACCATGTATACCGTCCGGGGATCCGAGCCCTGAAGGAGCTGGGAATCATCAGTCCTCTGGCACAGCTGCACATTACCAAGGCGGAGGTAAAGACCATGGCCAAGATGTGGGATATTTCCGTGGCATCCCGTCCGTCCACTCCCTGCATGGCCACCAGACTGCCCTACAATACTCCCATTGACTATGACATCATGAAACAGATCGAAACAGGGGAAGGTTACCTGCGAGAGGTGCTGGGGGGGAATGTGCGCCTGCGGCTTCACGGCAATATAGTGCGCATTGAGGCGGATAAAGCCTCTTTCGGAAAGCTTCTGGAGCATGGCGATGAAATCGTAAAAAGGTTAAAGGAATTGGGATTTATTTACATTACCATGGACCTGGAGGGCTTTCGCTCCGGGAGTATGGATATCGGATTGGATATCTGACTGTCGGACAAGAGACGGAAAGTACGCGGAGGTGTTATAAAGAAATCATTGTAAAGCGAGAACGTTATAACGTGAAAGTATTAGAAAGTGCGAGCATTATAAAGAGAGATCGTTATAAAGCGAGAGCGTTGTAAAGAGAGATTGTTATAAAGTGAGGATTTTATAATGAAAAGAGAGACTGCTGTTTGTAAACAGCGGTCTTTTTTTTACTGATAGCACAAAGCGCTGTTCATTATTGCGGAGTTTCTCAAAAGAGAAGTTTCTCAAAGGAGAAGCTTCTCAATCAAAAGAGAAGCACAGTTTTGCGTGAGCTTTTGACATGCCGTGAGATGTCGGCATAAGGATGTCTAATTTTTGACTATTGAGAATGAATTATTGGTCAGCATCTTGTCTCCTGTGCAGCTATAATGGGGACAACAAAAGGAAAATGACCGACCGCAGGGCGCCATGACGGTTGGTAAATTTTCGATGTGAGGGTTTCATCGGAGAATTCGCCTACGCGAAATTCTCCTCACGTTGCCGCAATAAATTGCGGCAAGGAAAGGATAAGTTTGAAAGAAATGCTCGATAGCATTTCTTTCAAACTGCAGTGATGGCTGCACCATCACCGCAAGATCGTATCGGAGAATTCGCCTACGCGAAATTCTCCTCACGTTGCCGCAATGAATTGCGGCAAGGAAAGGATAACTATGGGGAAAGAAAAGGGAAAAGCAAAAAACAAAGATGAGCGGGTGGGATTCGGTACATTGATGATATGGCAGAGCCGCTCCGTGTCGACTACAGTGGTTACCTTACTACTGACATATCTGATGATCTATTGTACAGATACGTTAAAGATGGATGCGGCGGTTGTGAGTATGATTCTGGTTGCCAGCAAGTTTTTAGATGGTGTGACCGATATGTTTGCGGGCTTCATTGTAGACCGGACAGAAACCAGATGGGGAAAAGCACGGCCCTACGAGATCTTTATTGTCTTGATCTGGCTCTGTACCTGGCTGATGTTCTCCTGCCCGGAGAGCTTGTCCGGCGCTATGAAATGTGTATGGATCTTTGTGATGTATGCACTGGTGAATTCGGTCTGCTACACCTTCCTGAACGCCAATGGAACAGCCTATACCGCACGTGCTTTTAAGGAACAGCAGATCGTAAAGCTCACTTCCTACGGATCGGTGGTTACCATGCTGGCCGGATTTCTGTTTAACATTTTCTTCCCGTCGATCATGGGGAGAATTGCCACCTCTCCAAGCGGATGGAGCAGACTTGTGGCTGTAATGGCGGTGCCTATGGTGGCAATCGGTGTCCTGAGAATGCTGTTCGTCAAGGAAAAGTATGATGTAGATGTGACCTCCGGCACAGAAAAGGTGAAGGCAAAGGATGTGGTGACGGTTGTTAAGACCAATAAGTACATTTTGCTGATTGCCGTGACAAATCTGATCTTTAATTTCGTGTGCAATATGGGCGTAAATACCTATTACTACACTTACATTGTGGGAAATATCGGTTTAATGGGACTGGCCTCTGCAGTGACTATCCTGGCTATTCCGCTGGCCTTTGTGTTCCCGGCTCTGATCAAAAAGTTTTCCGTCTCAAGAATCATGATGTTTGGTTTCTTTGTATCTGCGGCGGGCTATCTGGTGAACTTCTTTGCCGGCGCGAATATGGTCCTTCTGATGATTGGTGCGGTTCTGACCGGCGCCGGCTCCATTCCAGCCTCTATGCTGGTCAGCCTGCTGATTCTGGACTGCGCAGATTTTAATGAATGGAAGGGAATTCACAGAATGGAAGGCACCATGAGCGCCATCAATGGTCTGGGCGGCAAGATAGGCGCTGCCGTGGGAGCAGGCGCGCTGGGCATTCTTCTGAAAATAGCGGGTTATACCGGAGATGCAGCAACTATGCCGGCATCAGCCTATACCATGATCAGGCTTCTGATGAGTTTGATTCCCATGGCACTGTATATTGTGACAGGATTGTCACTGTGCGCGTACAAGCTGGATAAGCTAAAGCCTCAGATACAGAAAGACAATGAGGTTAGACGGGCTGCCGCAGCTGAAAAAGGCTGATAGGTACAGAAATCTCAATCAGGAAAGGCAGAAGGGGCAGGCAAAGTAAAATGGAACGATATCATGCACAATCAGATCCTTTTTTTTCAAAACCATACATTGATCGTCAGGAGCAGAAACTAAGAAGCCTGGAGGATGGAAGAGAGATTCC
Source organism: bacterium (assembly GCA_963593905.1). Lineage (GTDB taxonomy): Bacteria > Bacillota > Clostridia > Lachnospirales > Lachnospiraceae > CAG-791. Next base: position 16,767 of record CAVBBL010000012.1, read on the forward strand.
TTTCCTCTTTGTACACGGAGGCTTTGAGGGCACGGACGTGCGATTTTGCTTCTGCTATCCGGAAAAGGAAAGTTACGAAGGCAGATTCTATCAATATCTCTCCCCTTTTCCGGGGCCGGAGGAGGAGTTAGCTTCACTGCCGGTGACAGGGCCGGATGATAAGATTGGCTTTTGTCTTACTCATGGTGCCTACTATGTGGAAACCAACATGGGCTCCAAGGCCATCTTTACCAATTCCGATGTACCTCAGATGACGGCACATTCCAGCGCGGCGGCAGCAGAATTTTCCAGGAAAAAGGCTGTGGAGATCTACGGATATGAACACAGACCTTACGGATATGTCTACGGCGGCAGCGGCGGTGCCTACCGCACCATCGCCTGCATGGAGAATACCGATGCCTTTGACGGCGCTATTCCCTATGTGGTGGGCTCTCCCTATGCCATTCCCAGCTGCCAGACCACGCGGGCCTATGCGGAGAGAATCCTGCGGGATAAGATACCGGGGATTATCGATGCGGTAGATGCCGGGGGCAGCGCAGATCCTTATGCGGGTCTCAATGAAGAGGAAGCGGCAGCACTTCGGGAGGCCACACTGTTTGGGTATCCCCTGAAGAGCTGGTTTTCCAGTGAGGATCTCAACGATGGATCCCTGCCGGTACTGGCACCGGGAATTAAACAGATGGATCCGGCGTATTTTGAGGATTATTGGAAGGTCCCGGGATATCTGGGAGCAGATCCGGAGGGCAATGCAGTCCGGGACCGTATCTATTGCGAGACGGAGATTAAAACGGTGTGTACACCGGAGGGAGAGGTTTTACAGGAGGAGTCCGGTGAAAAACGGATCGATACCCGCAACGGTGTGGACAATGCCTGGAAAAAAATGATCTTCCATGGCGGCAGTAAAGAAGTGCAGCCATGGATGGAATTGGGATGGATGCCGGAGGGAGAACGTCCCTACCTGAAGGGGCTCACAGCGAAAATCCTAAGCGGTGAAGCCGCCGGCATGACTATGGATGTGGATCGTATAGAAGAGGGGCGGATGTATTTCCGGGAGAGCTTCATGGGCAGCAGTGTGCGGGAAATCATGGAATTGGTAAAGCCCGGCGACAGGCTGCTGCTGGATAACTCTGACTACATTGCCCTGCAGACCTACCATCGGCATCAGGTGCCCACCCGGGATTACAAGGCGTGGGATCAGTTCCGTGATGAAGAGGGAAATCCTCTGTATCCACAGCAGAAGATGCTCCTGGGACCGAGTTTCTGCGGAAACGGTCCCGGCTGTGAGCAGAATGGACAGGTGGAAGCCAAGGTCATCATTGTGGCAGCATTGATGGATGAACAGGCATATCCCTGGCAGGCAGACTGGTACAGAAAGAAGATCGCCTCGGTGCGGGGTGGGGATGAGACGGAGTATGTCCGCCTTTGGTATTTTGACAATGTCCTTCACGGGGATACCACCGAATCCGTGAACGAACTGCGCGTCACCACCTATCTGGCAGGATTGGAGCAGGCGCTGGTGGATCTGGCGGCCTGGGTGGAAAAGGGACAGGCGCCCCTTCCCTCCACTAATTACACCGTGGATGGTGGCCATGTGACGGTGCCGGAGAGTGCCGGAGAACGGGGCGGTTTGCAGGCTGTTCCGGTATTGACAGCCAACGGCAGCAAATGTGCCCATGTGAAGGCGGGAGAAACTGTGCACTTTGAAGTGACAGCAGAGGTACCGGAGGGGGCGGGTGTTCTGACCGGTGTGGCCTGGAGCCTGGATGGAGATCCGAATTTTGAAAGGAAAGGAACCTGGGAGCTTACGCAGGAAGGAAGATGCGGAAAGGCAACAACCACCTTTGTCTATGACAGGCCCGGTACTTACTTCGGCGTAGTTCGCGTGATGTCTGAAAGATGCGGTGACAAGGGACAGCTTTTTACACAGATTCGGAATATTGATCGGGTGCGTGTAGTGGTAAAGTAGCGCCTGCGGAATGGGGATTCGTACAAAAAATATGCCTGATGGCATATTTTTCGCACAGCTATTTGTTTCTGCGAAACAAATAGCATTGATGCCAAATCGAATTTTTAATTCTATTAAGAGAATGTGAAATTCTCACCGCCTCTTCGCAGGAAAGCTGCGTAGAAATTGGGGATTAATATGGAACGCTATTTAGATACAAATTTAAGTGCAGAGGAAAGGGCAGAGGAGCTCCTCTCCTGCATGAGCCTGGAGGAAAAGATGGGGCAGGTTAACTGTCTGTTTCCGTGGAAGGGATCTCAGGAGCAGGACAGGAAAGCCTGCCCGCATGGGATCGGACAGGTCTCCACGCTGTGCCTTCGGACTTGCGAGAATCTGGAGGAGGCGGCAGCCTGGCAGAGAACCTATCAGAACATGATCATGGAGCAGAGTGAGCATCATATTCCGGCTACTTTCCATATGGAGGGTCTTTGCGGGGCCTATCTCCCCGGCGCCATGAGCTTCCCTTCCGGAATAGGAAGAGCTTCCTCCTTTGATCCGGCGTTGGAGCAGCAGATCGGGGATATCGTCCGCCGGCAGGAGAGCGCCTGCGGCATCACCCAGATTCTGGCACCGGTGCTGGATATCTCCCGAGATTCCAGAATGGGACGGCAGGGAGAGAGCTACGGAGAGGATCCGGCGCTGGCGGCTGCTATGGGCAGTGCCTATGTGCGCGGGGTTCAGCAGGGAGAGACGGCAGGACGTCATGCGGAATCAGAGGCCAAGCATTTTCTGGCCTTCCATGCTTCCACAGGCGGCATTCACGGTGCCAGTGTAGAGATGGGAGAGCGGCAGCTTAAGGAAGTGTATGCCAAGCCCTTTCAGGCGGCCATCACCCAGTCCCATTTAAGGGGGGTAATGCCTTGCTACTGTTCTGTCAACGGAGAGCCTATTTCCTCCTCCGAAAAGTTTCTGACCAAGTGGCTTCGGGAGGATATGGGCTTTGAGGGTGTGACCGGAGCGGATTACACAGCAATCGGCAATGTACATAATGCCCAGCATGTGACAGAGAGCTGCACCGATGCAGGACTGCTGTGTCTGCGCGCAGGGCTGGATATCGAGCAGCAGAACTGTGTCTGCTATAACGACGAATTGATGGAGCGTTTCCGAAGTGGAGAGGCAGACATGGAAATCTTAAACCGTGCGGTGCGCCGGGTATTGACGGCTAAATTCCGCATGGGACTTTTCGAGCATCCCTTTGCCCTTTCCGGCGAGGAACTGCAGCAAAGCTTTGCATCGACAGCAGCAGATCGGGAAGTCTCGCTGCAGTCTGCCAGGGAGTCTGTTGTACTCATAAAGAATAACGGTATCCTGCCGATTGCCAAAACCATCAGAAAGGTGGCGCTGATCGGACCGCATATGGATAATCCCCGTATCTTTTTCGGCGGATATACGCACCTTAGCATGGTGGAGGCGGAATATGCGGATGCCAATTCCATCGCCGGCATAAAGGCGGGTACGATGGATCATTACGATACCCCTCGGATTCCCGGCACACAGATCCAGAGCGATGATGCGCAGGTATTTGACAGAATTCTTGCGTGGCAAAAGCCGGATTGTCCCAGTCTTTTAGAGCAGTTAAGGAAGGATTTGCCGGAGACAGCGTTCGTATATGCACCGGGCTATTGGACTGCCGGTGATGACCTGAGCCGGATTCCGGAGGCTGTAGAAATCTGCCGGGGAGCGGATGTGATTCTGCTGCAGTTGGGCGGACGACATACCTCCTGCTCGGTGGCTTCCATGGGGGAAGGCGTGGACGGCGCCGACATCAATCTGCCGATCTGTCAGGATGCTTTCATTGAAGAGGCGGCAAAGCTGGGCATTCCCATGGTGGGGATTCATTTTAACGGCAGACCCATATCCTCAGATATCGCTGACAGGTACCTGGATGGCATTCTGGAGGCATGGAATCCCTCGGAAATGGGTGCACAAGCACTCTCGGAAATTCTCCGAGGTGCGTACAATCCATCGGGAAAGATGCCGGTGACGACAGCCAGATCAGCCGGGCAGATACCGATCTACTATAATCACAGCTTCGGCTCCGCCTGGCATCAGGGGGAGAGCATAGGCTTCCCGGATTATGTGGATCTGCCCCACACACCCAGATATCCCTTCGGCCACGGCCTGTCCTATACGAGTTTTGTCTATGAAAATCTGAGCATAGACAAAACAGCAGTAAAGCCGCAGGAGACAGTACAGATTGAGCTGGACGTGACCAATGCAGGAGAACGGGAAGGAACGGAGATCCTGCAGCTGTATGTGCAGGACGAATATGCCAGCTGCAGTCGTCCGGTGCAGGAGTTGGCCGGTTTTGCCAGAGTATTTCTGCAGCCAGGGGAGACGAAACACGTTTGCTTTGCGATGGAAGTCAGCCAGCTGGCCTTTCTGGACCGCAGCATGAGATGGAAGGTGGAGAAGGGAAGGATTCGAGTGATGGCGGGTGCTTCCTCTCTGGATATCCGGCTGAAGGGGAGCTTTGACATTGCAGAGGACGGATACGTACAGGAGCGGACCAGAGGATTCTATACTATAGGAAGAGAAGTTGAGATATAGAAAATATGGAACGAGATTTAAAAATTCGATTTAAGAAAAGATGCGCAGATTGGGAACTGATCAGACGACTGGAGAGACCGACCACAAAAGTAGATGTGGTGTTGGACACAGATACATTTAATGAAATTGATGATCAGTTTGCACTGGCCTATATGGTTAAATCAGAAGAAAAACTACACGTAAAGGCTATTTATGCGGCCCCTTTTTTTAACGCAAAATCAACGGGACCGGAAGACGGCATGGAGAAGAGTTACCAGGAAATCCTGAAGGTTCTGGATCTTTTGGGAAGAGAGGATCTAAAGGAAGTGACTTATAAAGGCTCCCGGGACTATCTTTCATCAGAGGATGAGCCGGTCATGTCAGAGGCGGCACAGGATCTGGCTAAAAGAGCAATGGAATATACCAAAGAAAATCCCCTTTATGTGGTGGCAATCGGTGCGATCACCAATGTGGCTTCTGCTATCTTGATCAATCCGGAGATCATAGACCGCATGGTGGTGGTATGGCTGGGAGGACATGCCATAAGCTGGCCGGATACGATTGAATTCAATATGGTGCAGGATATAGCAGCGGCGAGGATCATTTTCGGCTGTCAGGTGCCTTTGATACAGCTTCCCTGTATGGGGGTGGTTTCTGAATTGGCAACTACAGGTCCGGAATTGACCTATCATTTGCAGGGAGCGAATCTCCTTTGTGATTATCTGTTGAATAACACGATAGGGGAGGTGCAAAGCTATGACGCTCCCACGACCTGGTCCCGGATCATATGGGATGTGACGGCAGTAGCCTGGTTGTTGGACCCTGATTTTGAGAATGATTATCTGATTCACAGTCCGATTCCGGAGTATGACGGAAAATATGGCTTTGATGAGAGCAGGCATTTCATTCGGTACGTCTATCATGTGAACAGAGACAGAATCTTTGCGGATTTATTTGAAAAACTTCGCAGATAGGATTTGTCATCAATGCAAGATCACATCGGAGAATTCGCCTACGCGAAATTCTCCTCGTGCTGCCGCAGTAAACTGCGGCATAAAGAGGTAAAAATGAAAATTACTGGATGTAAAACCAATCACATAAAAAATCCTCTGGGATTCCAGATGGATCGGGTGTATGTATCCTATCAGGTAGAAGAGGCAGAGGGAAAGCACCAGAAAGCTGCCCGGATCCTGGTGGCAAGAGATCCACAGATGACATCTGTGGTATATGATTCCGGCAAAAGTGAAGAAATTAGGAGCATCGGTACGGAAATTCCCCTGAGAAAGAAGGAAGCCGAAAAGAGTATCTCAGAAAAGAATATCTCGAAAGAAAGTATTTCTATAAAAAGTATTTCAGAAAAGAGTTTCTCAGAAAAGAAAAATGGTGCAGAAAGCCAGCTGAGGAGTGAAGGCTTGGAACTTTCTCCCTGCAGCAGATATTATTGGAAGGTAACGGTAGAAACCGATCTGGGAGAAACTGCAGATTCGCAGGTTAGCTGGTTTGAGACAGGGAAGATGGAACAGCCTTGGAAGGGACAGTGGATTGCCTGCCCTAAGGGGGAACGTCATCCTATTTTCCATAAGAATCTGCAGGAAGCGGCACCGGGACTGGCAGCCGGAAAAGAGATTACAGCGGCGAGGCTTTATATCTGCGGACTGGGACTCTATGAGGCGTCTTTAAACGGGCAAAAGATTGGAGAGGAATTGCTTGCCCCTGGATGCTGCAATTACCAGAAGTGGGTACAGTATCAGACCTACGATATTACCAGGCAGCTGCAGGCAGGCAGTGATTTGGCGGTTTGGATGGGAGATGGCTGGTATCTGGGGCGTTTCGGCTTCTATTCAGGACTGGTGAAAGAAGAGAAGGAAGACAGCTATCAGCTGATCGCAGAGGTGCAGATCACCTATACAGACGGAACCTGTGAAGTGATCGGTACTGATGAGAGCTGGCACGTGACTCGGAGCAATATCACCTTCAGCAGTATTTACGACGGTGAGCGGGTGGATGATACGTTGGAGGAGACAGCCCCGGAGGGTGTACGGCTCCTCCCGGGAAAGGCAGAGCCTGCAGCCAGATATAGTCTGCCGGTGACCGAACATGCGACGTTTCATGGACAGCTGATCGAAAGCACGCAGGAGGAACTGGTGATGGATTTCGGACAGAATATGTCCGGCATCTTTTATCTGCGTGTGCATGAGCCCAGAGGGACGAAGATCCATCTGCAGTTCGGCGAGGTGCTGCAGGACGGGCACTTCTACCGGGATAATCTGCGATCAGCTCTGGCAGAATATTGGTACACCAGCGACGGTGAGGAACATATCCTGCAGCCGCATTTTACCTTTTATGGCTTTCGCTATGTAAAAATCAGCGGAATCGGAAATTTCCGGGCAGAGGATCTCTATGTGCGGGCTATCTACTCGGATGTGGAGGACACCGGCAAAATGACCACAGGCAATGCCAAGGTCAATCGACTGATTGAGAATGTCAGATGGGGAGAGCGGTCCAATTTTGTGGATGTTCCCACCGATTGTCCTCAGCGGGATGAGCGGATGGGCTGGACGGGAGATGCCCAGGTATTCTCTGCTACAGCCATGTTCCTCAGCGATGCCTATGCATTCTATCGGAAATTTCTCTATGACATGTGGACGGAGCAGGAAACCCACGGCGGCATGGTGCCGGATGTTATTCCCTCCTTTGGGGTGGGGTCTTATTCCAGCGTCTGGGGAGATGCCGCCTGCATCATTCCCTGGAACCTGTATCAGGTGTACGGCGATGTAAAGATCCTGGAGGAGCAGTACGAGAGCATGAAGGCGTGGGTCGCATTCATACAGCGAATCGACGGAGAGGATCATCAGTGGCGCAGACAATTCCACTACGCGGATTGGGTGGCACTGGACAATCGAGTGCTGGAGAAGGATACTGTCACCGGCGGAACAGATGAGGCTTATATCGCGGAGCTCTATTATTGGAACAGCACCTGCATTACAGCTAAGACGGCACAGCTTCTGGGCAGAAAAGAGGAGGCGGAAAAATATGCGGCTCTGGGAGAGAAGATCCTGTCAGAGCTCCTGGCGGATTATTTCTCTCAGACAGGACGATGCTGCTGTGACACCCAGACGGCCCAGGTGTTGGCGCTGGAATTCGGCATTGCACCTAACCGTAAGCTCACAGCAGAAATGCTTAGGTCAGCACTGATCCGGTCAAAGGGAAAGCTGCAGACCGGCTTCACGGGAACACCGTTTCTGTGCAAGGCATTATGTGAGAATGGAATGGAATCCATGGCCTATGACCTGCTCCTTAATGAGGAGTGTCCGGGCTGGCTGTATGAGGTAAATCATGGAGCCACCACTATCTGGGAGCGCTGGAACAGTGTGGAGGAGGATGGCAGCATGTCCTCCACCGGCATGAATTCTCTGAATCATTACGCCTATGGTTCTATTCTGGACTGGATGGTGAAGTACGTGGGCGGAATTCGTCCTCTCTGCCCCGGATACACGAAGGTGAAGATCGCACCGATTCCGGACCTGCGTCTTGGAAGCGCCGAGGTTTCCTATCACTCCATAGCGGGAACCTATGAAGTGGGATGGAAAATTACGAAAAGAAACACCATTACGGTCAGATTCCACATCCCCTTTGACTGTCAGGCCGAGATCTGTCTGCCGGGGCTGGGGGCAGCAGACAGAGAGAGAATTCTGCAGCTGGAAGGAATCACAGGGAAAAAGGATGGCACAGAGCTGACGGCTGCTGCGGGAAGTTATGAGATTACCTACAGCGCACAAAAGCCTTTTACCAGAATCTATACCGTAGATGATGAAATCCGTGAGCTGCAGAACAGGGCGGACGTGGTGAAGGTGATCGATCGATTTATTCCCGATTTCATACATGTGGATTATGCTTACCAATATCGTTCACTCCGAGATGTGGTGCTGCACCGGATGGGAGATCTCTACCGAGATCGGCAGGTAAATGCGGCGGGCATTACCGGCGAGGAACAGCTAAAAGAGATCGATCAGGCGTTGGCGCAAATGTATTAATTTATTGTACACCCCACTCCGCAGCAGCGATTGTGCAAATGTGGGCTGAATAGTTACAGTTCATTGTGTTTATGGAGTGAGATGTGAAAGGATAACTTTACATATGAAACAGTATGAAATGTTCCGATTGCAGTTCACAGGAGAGGAGCCGAAGGGCTCTTCCTCCATTGTAGATTTACGAGGAATTTTTACCTGTAATGGAAAAAACAGGGAAGTGGACGGCTTTTATGCTGGAAACGGTCGGTATGAAATTCGCTATCTGCCCCAGGAGACAGGAAATGTCAGCTGGAAGACGGAAGGGCTGTTTGAGACTTCCGGAGAGGAGCAGTGCCTGCCGGCAGAACCCTCTCATCACGGTTTGGTAAAACCGGATCATCTGCAGCTGCGCTATGAGGATGGGACGCCCTTTTACAGTGTGGGGACAACGGTGTATGCGATGATGCACCAGCCGGAGGCTTTGGCCAGACAGACAAAGAAGAGTCTGTGTGCATCGTGTTTTAACAAGGTGAGAACCTGTGTATTTCCCAAGCACTATGTATTTAATGAGAATGAGCCGCCCTTCTTTGCCTTTGAGAGAAGAGAGGATAAAAGCTTTGATTATGATCGTCCCTGCTTTGCGTTCTGGGATGCTTTTGACAGAACTATGGAGGAACTGGGAGATGCGGGTATAGAAGTGGATCTGATCCTTTTCCACCCTTATGACTGTTGGGGCTTTTCTAAAATGAGTAAAGAGGCGTATCTGCCCTATCTCCATTACCTGCTGGCCAGGTTTGGCGCACATGCCAATATCTGGTGGAGCCTGGCCAATGAGTATGACTGCATGCACCACTTTACAGCAGAGGATTGGGATTGCATCGGTGAAATGATTCATCGGAAGGATATCTATGGACATATGCTGAGCTGTCACTATATGCTGCAGCCCTTTGACTACAGTAAGCCCTACGTGACCCATGTATCCGTGCAGGGCGACGTGACAGAGGTGGAAAATCTGCAGAAAAAGTATTATAAGCCCGTACTCATGGATGAATTTGGCTATGAGGGAACTATCGACTGCCATTGGGGACATCTGTCCGGCTTCGAGCTGGTGCATCGGTTCTGGCTGTGCTGCGTGATGGGCGGCTACGGGACACATGGGGAAACTTTTGTGGATGAGCAGGATATTCTCTGGTGGGCAAAAGGCGGTACTCTTCGGGGACAGTCCGTACCTCGGATCGACTTCCTGCGCAAAATCATGGAAGAGCTGCCGGGACATTTGGAACCTGTGCCTTATGGAATGATGGATCCGGAAAAAATAAAGGCGGCTCGTAATCACCCTCATCCGGAAGAGCTTCCGGATTTCGTCCGGGCACTGCTCATCCTGCCGGATGCAAAGATGGAGGAAGTGCTCCGAAATCTGACGAAGGATACCAGGATATATACAGGACATTGCGGGCAGGAGGCGTATCTTGCCTATTACGGCAGGCACTGCACCGCCATGGGTCAGTTGGAACTGCCAAAGGATGCGGACTACCGGGTGGAGATCATTGATGTCTGGGGGATGACCAGGACTTTGTATGCCGAGAAGGTCAGTGGTAAAATATCCTTGAAGCTGCCGGGAAAGGAAGGAATCGCGGTTCTGGCGAGAAAATGTCCGGCAAAATAGGCAGAGCGGGGATGTGTCATGGGAAAAACAGATAAAATGGACAGAATGGAAGAGGTTTCTGTGGAATTAAAGAGTCGGATGCTGGCATCTTTTCTCTACGTTTCCTCTAATCTGGGTATGTGGTGCTTCGGAGAGGATGCCATATTTTATTATTCCACCTGTCCGAATGAGACGGAGATCAGGATCCTGCTGGAAATCAGTGGGATCCTTGATTTTCTTTATGAGAAAAAAGAAGGATGGGATAAGCCTGTCATGCTCAGTGATGATCTGGGAACCGTCTGGGTGGCAGAGCATATGTACCGTGACGGGAAGCCAGATCTGTTGTTTATGATGGGACCGGTTTTTTTCTCAGAGACTTCTGCCAAGGCGTTGGACCAGGCCCTGCTGAAAAAGGACACCTCTATTGAAATTAAGCGACGGATCAGCCGGCTGATCGTTTCGGTCCCGGTCATCCTGCATCCTACTTTTATCGGTTATATTAAAATGCTCCATTTCGTGATCACGGGAGAACAGCTGCGGATGGAGGAAATCCATTATCGGGATGTCCGGGAGCAGTCAGAAGGACAAGAAGAGAAGACGGAATCGGATGCACAGGAAAGAAAACCTCTGGGAGACCTGACAGACTATGACCGGGTGAATAAGGGAGAGAAAATCATGCTCCGGGCTATTCAGGAGGGAAATCTGAATTATAGTCAGGTGTTCGAGGAGGAACTCCAATACGGAGACGGCTATATCTCAGACTGCGGCAACGATATTCGGGATGCCAAGAATACAGTGCTGGTGTTCAATGCCCTGTGCTGCCGGGCAGCCATCGATGGTGGGGTCCCTGCGGGAATTGCCAAAAAAATGGAACTGGCCAATACAGGTCTTATTGAGGCAAGCACATCCATTACAGAGCTCACCAATGTCAACAGAAAACTTCTGGACGAATATGTAAAAAGAGTGCACGACTGTAAAGAAAAACCGTTGATTTCAGAGGAAATCCAGAGCTGCTGCGATTATATAAAAGCCAACGTGCATAATGCCATCAGTGCCGAGAGCGTAGCTGCAGAATTTGGCTATTCTCCCTACTATTTCACAAAAAAATTCTACAGGGAAATGGGAATCCGGATAACGGATTACATGAAAAGAGTCCGTGTGGAATATGCCAAGGTGGAACTGCTGGCATCGAGAAAGAGCATCCAGGAGATCAGCGATTCGCTGCAGTTCAGTACCCGCAGTTATTTTGGTAAGGTGTTCAGTGATTTTGTGGGAGTATCTCCGGCGGTGTACCGGGAGCAGAATGGGCTGCGTAAGTTTGAAAGGAAATCATGAAATTAAAAGAAAATACAGATGTAGTATTGTTCCTGAAAAGGGTGAAGTCCTGCAAGGGAGATGTTTATTTTGTAACGGATGAGGGAGATCGTCTGAACCTTAAATCCACCCTGTCACAGTACATGTGTGCGCTTCTGGTTAGCCAGAAGGACATCCTGGGAAGGAGTCAGGTGGAGTGCAGTGCAGAGGATGGAGGGTATCTGGCGGATTTTCTGGAGTGATCAGGGTGAATTCACCTTGCACTGCCACGGTCCGGTTGTGGAAAGAAGAATGCTGGGATATACTAAAGAGGTATGATTAAATTTAAAGATGATGGTGGACAGTCATTGATTTTGTCAAAAAGACAGTATTGGGTTGACGCGTGTCGCAGATAAACCGCGGCATAGAAAGGGGTAAGTATGAACACATGCAGACAAATCACAACCTTTTGTGCAGATGGGGAGGCCATCGTAAAGGAAAAGGTGCTGCCGGTCACTATGGAGGCAGATGAGGAAAGACATCTGGAGTCCGGTGTTATCAATCTGTATCCGGACATCACCTATCAGGAGATAGAGGGATTTGGCTGTGCAATGACGGAGACAAGCGCCTACCTTCTTGGCACAATGGAGGAGAAAGAAAGGCGGCGGGTGCTGGAGGCATATTTCGGCGGAAATGGTGCGCGGATGCGCTTCATTCGGACGCATATGGACAGCTGTGACTATTCCTTGGAGGAGTATCAGGCGGTAAAGGATCCCATTGCAGATCCGGATTTTGCCACATTCAGTCTGGAAAGAGACCATCAGTACATCATTCCGATGATCCGGGAGGCGATGAAGGTCAGTGCAGAAACAGACGGCGAGGAGATTTCTGTGCTTCTCTCCCCCTGGTCACCGCCCTATCAGTGGAAGACACCGCCGGTTCGTCCCCAAAATGATGCGGGCGTCTACGGAGACTCCGGCCATGAGCAGGCAATCGATTATGAAAAGCCATCCCGCAACAACGGCGGTTCTCTGAAGCCGGAATATTACGCATCTTGGGCGAAATACCTTGTAAAATATGTGCAGGCCTATCTGGCAGAGGGTATTCCGGTTACCATGATGACACTGCAGAATGAGTCCATTGCAGCGACGAACTGGGACTCCTGTGTGTGGACAGCGAAGGAACAGAAGAAATTTCTTGTTGAAAACCTGTATCCCGAATTCGTGAAGGCAGGACTGGATCAGAAGGTACAGCTGTTTATCTGGGATCACAATAAGGAGCGCGTGCTGGAGTGGTCAAGGGAGCTTCTTGACGAGAAAACAGATAAAATGATCGGCGGCATTGCCTTCCATTGGTATTCCGGAGATCATTTTGAAGCGGTGCAGATGACGAAGGACTGCTTCCCCGGAAAGACGCTGATGCTTTCGGAGTGCTGCGGGCTGCACACACCGGGGCAGGGGAGCTTCTGGGAGAACTTTGGTGTTCCCTCTACCAAAACGGCGATGCATGCGGAGAAAGACGACGCGGAAGACTATGCGCATGACATTCTGGGAAATTTAAACAGCGGTATGAATCGATGGATCGACTGGAACCTCTGTGTGGATGAAAAGGGCGGACCGCGTCACGTTCCGTTTGGATTTACGGCAAGCTGCATAGTGACAGACGGGAAGGCACGTCTGAATATGACATACTACTATGTGAAACAATTCTCCGAATACGTGAAGCCGGGTGCCAAGAGAATCGGTCTGTCCCGGTGTGATCAGAAGGTGGAGGCTGTGGCAGCACAGAATCCGGATGGAACCATCGCAGCAGTGCTTTTGAACCGCACGGCCCAGGATGCCTTTTATGCTCTTCGTATCAGCGGCAGGATCGTGCGCTTTGAGGTTCCCGCCGGAACTATTACCACATTGGTGTTGGAGTGATGCTGTGGGCAGGCTCTGCCCTTTGTCCTTTGCCAGACCTTCTCCTCGTTTACCGTACTGAAGTCCCCGGAAAATGAAATAGCTGTGAGAAATGGGGAGATTTGGCAACACGGTATTTTTCGGAAACAGAGGATTAGCCGATGCCTTTTCCGCATTTTTGCTGTATATTTCCATCGTCACCTTTCGTATAATGAAGCGCATAGGACGAAAAAGTCAAACTCTTATAAAGAAAGAGGCAGACGATAATAGAGTGATAATAGAAGGAAATTAGAGCCTGGCGGGAAAACAGTGCCTGCGGAAGGGAGAGTAGTATGCTGACATTTATATTTACTATTTTTTTGATTGTGTTTATTGTGAAGTGTTTTATTTTCGGACTCAAGGTGTCCTGGGGAATTTTGAAATTCCTTTGCTGGGTCATCTTTTTCCCGGTAATTCTGATTGGCATGGCAGTGGGAGGCTTGCTGTTTGTAGCATTGCCTATATTACTCATCGCCGGGATCATAGTGTTGATAGCGAGCGCCCATTAGAGGAAAGGAAGAGAAATCAAAAATAATTCGAAGATAACTCGAAGATAACTCGAAAATAACACGAAGATAACGGAGTGAAAGATCCCTTCGGGTCTTGCGTCATCTTGTAAACAGACATGGAGTCTGGTTACAGAGCGGCGTAAGGCCTGAAGGGGTCTTTTGTTTAATAAATAAAAGCCGGGAGTAATGGATCGTTACAGAAGCTACCAGTTGTGAGAGGCTTATGAACACAAAGAGCGCAAATTCCCAATCTGAAATCTGTGGGAAACTTGCGCTCCTTCATTATGACGTGTGATTATATTTTACAATATTAACACGGCAACCATTACCACCAGTCCAATCATTAATAGAAAAGGCATCAGGCAGCAGCCGCAGCCGCTTCTTCTGGGCGGCGGGGGCGGTCCCCAGGGATCACCATGCATTCTCGGTCCGCCCATTCCCGGGCCTCTCATACCGGGCCTGCCCATTCCGGGTCCACCCATTCCCGGGCCATGTGATCCGCCCATCCCTGGTCCGTGTGGCCCACCCATCCCCGGTCCGCCGGGTCCTGGTCCATGTCCATGCATATACTTCATCTCCTTTGCTGAAAATCATGTTCATACGTTGTTGATAAAGCTATTATAGATAATATTTGTATCAAAATACATCTCATTTTTGCAGAATAAACAATCTTTAATTCTCGAATTCTGAAAACAATGGGGGACAAACACTGCATTCCGGCAAAAATACAGATGCATTCCGGCAAAAATACAGATGCATGCAGGCCAAAATACAGATTGCGTTGTTGTTTCCCTGGGGGTGAAGTATAATGAGAGGCGGCAGGCAGCTTCAGTGCTGCCTTTATTTACAGATTTATTTGGGATATTTAAGGAGGAAATTTCCATAGGAAAGCAATCAACCAAAGAAAATAAGACGTTTTACCAGATCTGCCGGGAGGAAGCGGGACTGACAAGGTCGGAGGCACAGGAGCTGATGACGGCCGTCTCAGACTCTAAGATTGAGAAATTTGAATACGAAACACAGGAACCTACTCCCTATGACATTGTTCAAATGGCAGATGCCTACAAGAGGCCCGACCTTTGCAATTACTATTGCTCTCACAAATGTGAAATCGGGCATCGCTACGTGCCGGAGGTGGAGGTTACTGACCTTTCCGGTATCATTCTGGAGACTATTGCCGGTTTGAATGAAATTAATCCCCTTACTGCACGCCTGGTGCAGATTGCCCGGGACGGCCGAATCACAGATGATGAAATTAAGGATTTCGCCCTGATCAGCAAAAAGCTGGATGAAATATCTCTGGCAGTAGATTCGTTGAATCTGTGGGTGGATAAGACGGCCAGCGAGCAAAATCTGAATATGGAACTTCTTAAGGCAGAGAAGGAAAAAGTGAGATAATCGATGCCCCAGTGAAATCCATCCCCAGATATCAAACAACAGAAAACAGACAGTAACCGGAATGTACCGGATATCGAGAGATGGGATATCGTAAGACAGTCATCATCCCGTGTAAGGGGAATCTACCAATGAACGTCAAAATCATAAGATCGAACCGAAAAACCATAGCCATTCAGATCACGCAGGATCTAAGTGTCATCGTCAGGGCACCCTATTATGTCTCTCAGAAGGAGATTGACAGGGTGTTAAATGAAAAGGAATTCTGGATTCTGAAGAATATAGAAGAAATCAAAAAGAACCGCGTCGGAGATCCGGAAGAATTGACCAGAGCACAGATCGATGAATTGGCGGACCGGGCATTAGAGTACATACCGAAGAGAGTCATTTTTTTTTCCATGCAGATGAAGGTGTACTTCGGGAATGTTACCATACGAAACCAGAAGACCCGCTGGGGGAGCTGCAGCAGCAAGGGTAATCTTAATTTTAACTGCCAGCTGATGCGGATGCCTCCGGAGGTCATTGACTACGTAGTGGTGCATGAGCTGTGCCATTTAAAGGAAATGAATCACTCCAAAGTATTCTGGGAGGAAGTAGAGAAAGTGATGCCGGATTACCAAAAACACAGAGACTATCTGAAGAAACAGAGGATCTTGCCGGTGAGTCAGAAACCTTTGTTCCCTTTCTAGAGAACAGCGCAGAGAGGGGAGAGTAAATGCAGAGAAGGAGAACATTCTGATGAAACATTCCATTGCCAGATCCATATTGCGGCTGATCATGTTCATCGCCCTTGCCTTTACTGGTGTTATGACCTTTTCCACCATAAGAACAGCCCAGGAGGATGCCTATGAGCATGGACAACTTCTGGCCTTTCAGGGAGCCCAGTCCCTTTCCTTCTCCTACTCCTGGTATGAGGAGGACGTGCTTTTTTATAATGAGAGGGCCAGAGAAAAGGTGTACACCACCATGGAAAAGCTCAGAAAGGACGATGATCTTTTATTTCTCTATATCGTGGTTCCCAATGAAGAAGAGAGTACCATGCACTACGTGTATCTGGTGGGAGACGAGGAATCGGAGGGAGTGAAGGATGTGCTGGAGAGCATCAGGAAAGAACCCATCCAGAAGAGGTCCGGTTTTTCGCAGGCCATGTTGGCAGTGATGCGGGGAGAGAGTGAACGGGAAGATATTGAGATGAACAACGAGTTCGGGCATGTCATCTCCACGTACGTGCCCCTTTACGGGGAAAATGATGCAATCATTGGCGTGGTCGGTGCTGATGTAAGTATCTCTAAGATAGAATTGTCCCTGATGCAGAGCCTTCCGGGAAAGCTGCTTTTTGCCATGCTTATCGGTGTGATCAGCCCCTTGATCCTCTATGCTTATATGCGCAAAAGTGTCATTGATCCAGCAGAAAAAATCAGCGCTGCCATGCAGGAATTCGGCAAGGACGGGCAATATGATGTGAAGCCTCTTGCGCTTCACTGCAACAATGAATTTGGACAGATCGAAGCTTCCTTTAACAAAATGGCAGTGAATATACGGGATAATGTGGACCGAATTCAAAAATACACGGAAATGCAGAATCGCCAGGCTTATGAGCTGCGTGCAGCGGCAAAGATCCAGCAGGGATTTCTCCCGGATGCCCATTGGGAGGATGAGTCCTGTGAGATCAGCGGCTGCATGATTCCGGCGAAAAATATCGGCGGCGATTTCTTCGATTATTTCACCTGTAACGGACAGACAGTGCTGATCATCGCCGATGTATCGGGAAAGGGCCTCAGCGGCGCCATCTTTATGGCCAGCGCCATTACCCTGATGCGAGGCTTTGCCAAGCGCTTTACTGATCCCCATGACGTGTTGACGGCAGTAAACCAGGAACTGGAGCGCACCAATGCCAATATGATGTTTGTGACAGTTTTTCTGGCTTATGTGGATATGAGCAAAGGGATAATCCGCTATTGTAACGCCGGGCACAATCCGCCCTATCTGATCAGCGACGGAAAGGTGCGGCAGCTCACCGGCTCCGGCGGTGTGCCCCTGGGAATCCTGGAGGATGAAGTCTATGAGACGGCAGAGGAATTCCTGCCTCTTGGCAGCACGATCTTTTTCTACACTGACGGTGTCAATGAGGCAGAAGACAGGACCGCAGCCTTTTTTGGAAATGAGCGGTTGGAGGCCTGCCTTAGGAGCAGCAGCGGAGCAGACGCTATAGAAAAGATGCGGGAAGCATTAACGGAATTTACCGCGGACTGTGAGCAATATGATGATATTACGATGCTCACCTTTACCTCCAGGGCAGAGAAGCTGGCGCTGCCGGCAAAGGTATCAGAATTTCCGAAGCTGCAGAGCTGGATTCTGGAGGATGAACGGATTCCGGAGAAGACTGGAAAAGTGCTTTGCCTGATGGGAGAGGAGGCCTTTGTCAATATCGCTTCCTATGCCTATGGAGAGAAGGAAGGCATGGTCCTGATCCGCAAAAAAGTCCTGCCGGACGGAAGCTGTCTTTTGCAGTTTACGGACAGCGGCGTCCCTTTTGATCCCACACAGGATGTCACGGATATCGAGGAATATGATCCTTTCGCGCAGGTGGGAGGACTGGGGCGTTTTATGATTGAATCCATGGCGGATGTGTGGCACTATACGAATATGGACGGTCACAATATCCAGCTGGTGATCAAGAAAATTGAACAGGAAAATCCATCAGAAAAGCAGCCGGAAAAACAGGCGGAATAATAACCTGGGAAACAGATCACAGGCAGTGACGGGTGATTCATTGGAGGAATATTGGATTGAGGGTTTACGTGGCCGATGTGGAGAGTCTGGCAGACCCTTCTGCATACCGGGAAGCTTATGAAAAGTCAGGAAGAAAGCGGCAGGAAAAGGCTGATCGTTTCCGTTTCCCGGCAGATAAAAGACTTTGCCTGGGAGCAGAGCTTCTGCTGCAGGAGGCATTGGAGAGAGAGGGAATCCGGGACAGGGAGATAGAGGTAATGCCCGGCGGTAAGCCCTATCTTAAAAATGTAAAAGAATGGTACTTTAATCTAAGCCATTCCGGCACCAAAGTAATGTGTGTATTGGCCAGGGCGCCGGTGGGCTGTGATATCGAAGAAAGAAAGGATCCGCCTTTGACGGTTGCAGGAAAGGTCTTTTCCGGGGAAGAGCAGGATAGGCTTCTGCAGCTGGAAGGAGAGGAACAGAAGCAGTATTTCTACAGGATCTGGACCGGAAAGGAAAGCTGTCTGAAGATGACCGGGGTGGGACTGCGGCATACACCGGATGACTTTACGGTGCATGTTCCCTTTGGCAGACAGATGGTGGGAAAGAAATGGGTCAGGTTTTATGAGGTTCCCTGCGGAGAGGATTACCAGGGAACCATTTGTAAAGAAGAAATCATTGCAGAAGATACAGCAGGCGACACAGCAGCAGCTGAGGTAACATGCATTAGCATAGAACTTTGAGAGTATAGAAAGTGTTTGTAAACTCCTATATCATGATACCAGGGTCAAAAGGTCCAAAACTCCGATGAGAACTTGCTCTCATGAGGAGTTTTGACCTTGGGGCCCGCCAAAACATGAGTAAGTAGCCATTTTTCGAAGAAAAATGAGCGGATTACGAATGTTTTGAGGATTGCGGTAGCGCAAAGCGCGGAGCAATCCGGGTATCAGGGTCAAAAGGTCCCAAAAGAAAAAGGCTGTTCGTGCTGGTGCGATAAGACTGCACAGATAAAAGATACAGAGGTGAGCTTATGTTTACAATGGAAACAAAGAAAAGTGAACAGGAAACAGAAGTCTTCCTGGAGGGTATGATTGATTCCACCACGGCGGGAGAGTTCGCAGCCGGGATGGAAGAGGTATTAAAGGAGCAGCCCGGGGCCATGGTCCTTGATTTTAAGAAGGTGGATTATATCTCCTCCGCAGGCTTCCGCATCCTTTTTATGATTGCAAAGGAAATGAAGAAAAATCAGGGAAAATTAAGCGCACGGGGTGTCAGTGCGGAAATCCAGAACCTGTTTAATATGGTGCATATGGATCATGTCATGGAGATTTTGGCATGATCCTGTCATGGCAATGCTTGAAAAGATGATCGGCAGATGCCGGCATGTTTTTAAAACGTCTATGGGAAGGAAAGGCAGACTATGAAGTATACATTACTGCAGAATCAGCTGGGAATCTATGGGGCAGAAGTGCTTTCCAAGGAAGATTCCGACTACAACATTGAGATACTGACTTCTCTGGATCCACAGATAGATCCGGAGCGGCTGAGGGCGGCGCTGGATGAGACCGTGAAGGCACATCCTTACGTGAAATCCCGCTTGGGATATACCGCTGGGCAGGACGTCTGCCTGGAGACTCATGAGGAGGATGCTTTTGAGGCAAAGATCCTGGACGTGCCGGATATAGAGGATGTCAGGGAAGGACTCAATCACTCCTATGACTTTTTTAAGGATCGTCTTTTCCGTGCGGAGATTTACCGCACACCGGGCGGTAATTATCTCTATGTAAATGCTTCCCATCTTATCTTTGACGGCTGGTCCTATCATGTCTTTTTCCGGGAAGTATCCAGAGCCTATCAGGGACAGGTTCCTCTTGGTGAGGGCGAGGGAATCTTTGCGCTGCACCGTCAGGAGGAAGAAGCCAGAAGCGGCGCTGTTTTTGAAGAGGAAAAGTCCTGGTATCTGCAGGAATTCGCTCCCTATGGAGAAACCAATTCCATGCCGCTGCCGGACAGACAGCAGAAGGAAGTACGGTTTAAGGATCGCACCCTGATGATTCCTGTGGATGAGTCTGCCTTAGAGGCATTGGCAGCAAAGACCCATACCACAAAGTCCACCATTTTTATGGCAGCTTTTGCCTTGACGCTGGCTAAATTCAGCGCCGATGACAAGGTGTTCTTTACTACCATTTATCACGGCAGATGCTGTGAAGAGGTGAAAAATACGCTGGGTATGCTGGTCAGGACATTGCCGGTGGGTATCAGTCTGGATGGCCTTGGCAGCACAGAGGCTCTTCTGGGGGCACTGAGAGCGCAGCTTATAAAGACCAGAGAGAGCAAGGCCTATGCTTTTACAGATTTAAGCAGAGATCTGGGTGTAAAGAGTGACATTCTTTTCGCCTATCAGGGAGATTTCCATCACTGTGAACTGGAGACGGGAGATTGTACCGTGCCTGTGGATATGATGGAAAAGAGATCGCCGGGTGTTGTCCTAAGTACGCAGATCTTTACAAAGGCAGATGGCTATGAGGCTTTCTGTACCTACCCGGCACACCTTTACAGCGACGAACTGATCGGGCATTTCCTGGAGAGCTTCGGATATATTCTGGGTGAGCTTTTGACCAGGGACAGGATAGAAGATATTGAGATCTGTGATGAAAAGCAGTGTGCAACGCTGGATCAGTTTAATCCGGCTTCTTTTGATGCCGACATGGGACGGCAGGATATCCTGACACCCTTCAAGAAGAACGTGGAAAACTATCCTTCCATGACAGCTTTGGTCTATAAGGAAAAGCAATACACCTTTAAGGAACTGGATGAGATAACAGATCGTCTGGGGGCAGTGATTTATGACGAAGTGCGCAAAGCCGACACAGAGGGTCAGCCTGTGGTTTCCATCCTCATCTCCCGAAATGAAAACATGGTCATCGCGCCCCTGGCCGCTATGAAGGCCGGCTGTGCTTATCAGCCTCTGGATCCGGCTTATCCCGAAGAACGGCTCAACTTTATGGTGAAGGATGCCGGAGCGGCATTGGTCATCGAGGAGCCCTGCTACAGTCAGGTGCTGACAGAATATACCGGAAGCCGACTGTCCACAGATGCCTTTGAAGAGATCTTTGAGGGAGAGATGCCCGCAGTCGCTCTGCCCGGCATTTCCCCGGAAGACGGTATGGTGCTCTTGTATACTTCCGGTTCCACCGGCGTGCCCAAGGGTGTAATTCTGGAGCAGCGCAATATTGCTGCCTGGTGCGGCTGGTATGAGCGCTATCTGGATCTGGAGCCCGGGGATAATCTGGCCTGCTACGCTTCCTTTGGCTTTGACGCCCATATGGCGGATATCTATCCCGCATTGACGGGAGCAAAGACGGTGCATATCATTCCGGAGGAGATTCGGTTAGACCTGATTGCTCTGAACCAATATTTCATGGATCACAATGTGCGCAGTACGGTGATCACCACAGCGGTCGCTTTTCAGTTTGCCTCCAATATCAGGAAGACGAGCCTTAAATACCTTCTGACCGGCGGAGAGAAACTGGCTTCTCTGGAGCCGCCTGCAGAGTATACATTGATCAATGTCTACGGTCCTACCGAGACTACTATTTGTGTTACCGCGAAAAAGGTCCTGGAGAAGGAAAATAATATTCCCATCGGTGCAGGCTATGACATCAACAGACTTTACGTGGTAGATCGTTACCTCCACAGACTTCCGGCGGGAGCCCCCGGAGAGCTGCTCATCGCCGGACCTCAGGTGGGAAGAGGATACTTAAACCGTCCGGAAAAGACAGCAGAAGTATTTATTACCGATCCCTTCCAAAAGGAGGAGAACGAACTGTTTCGCAGATGCTATCGCACCGGAGATATTGTGCGCTGGCGTGAAAACGGAGAGATTGAATTCGTGGGAAGAAGAGATCACCAGGTCAAGATCCACGGCTATCGCATAGAGCTGAAGGAAGTGGAGTCGGTGATCCGGGAATTCGACGGCATTGAGGATGCCACGGTACAGGCCTTTGACGATCCTAACGGCGGCAAGTTCATCGCTGCCTATATCTGCGCAGAGACACCGGTGGATGTAGAAGCTATGAACGCCTTTATCGCAGAGAGAAAGCCTGCCTATATGGTGCCCTATGTCACCATGCAGATTGATAAGATTCCCTACAATGTGAACCAAAAGGTAGATAAAAACGCTCTGCCAAGGCCCGAATTAAAGGCAAAGACCGGCAGTCAGAACGCAGCGGCAGCTCCCCTTAATATCCTGGAGCAGGAGATAAAGGCATTACTGACAGAGATACTCGGGGCAGAGGAATTCGGCGTGGCGGATGAGCTGACGGCCATCGGCCTGACATCCATCAACAGCATTAAGCTGGCTACTGTGCTCTATAACAGATATGGGATAACGCTCAATGCCTTCGACCTTCTGGACGGCGCTACTTTGCAGACCATCGAAAATGCGATCCTGATGCAGTGGATGAAGAAGGATACGACGGCGGAGGATGCAAAAGAGGTATCGGCTGACGAGGCATTTTCTGGCACTGCATCTTCTGACAACGCAGAAGTATCAGATTCTGATGCTTCTGATGCAGTCGGAGGCGGCGGGACTGCAGACACCGCGCAGAAAACTGCTTCTGACAGCGAAAAGAGTAAGGAAACTGCAGGCAAGAATATCTCACAGAATAAATACAGTGCGCCTTTAAGCTTTGCCCAGCAGGGCGTGTATTCGGAGTGTCTGGCAAATCCGGAGAGCACTTTTTACAATATCCCCAGCTGCCTGACGCTGCCCGCAGGGACAAAGCAGGAGGATGCGGTAAAGGCGGTAAAGCAGCTGGCCGGGGCGCATCCGGGTCTTTGCAGTCACTTTACAGCAGATGATACACAGACGATCCTGCAGGTTACACTGACGGATTATGCATTGGAAATTCCCGTGCTTTCCATGAGCGAGGAGGAGTTGGCTGTCTATAAAAAAGAATTTGTAAAGCCCTTCGACTTGGAAAAAGGTCCTCTGTGCCGATTTGCGCTGGTGCAGGCTGACGCACTTTATCTTTTAATGGATGTGCATCACCTGGCAGCGGACGGCGCGTCTGTGGATCTGATGCTCCGGGAGCTTTGCAAGGCTCTCGACGGGGAAAAGATCTCTCTCGAAAGTTACACCAGCTTTGATTTTGCAAGGGAGCAGCACCTGGAGGAGGAAAACGAAAAATTCTTCGATCAGGTGATGGCCGGTGTGGATGAGGCTTCTCAGCTGATTCCGGATGTATATGAAAAGGACAAGTCTCATACGGAGGGAAAGGTCGGTGCACCGGTGGATCTGGCAATGGTCAATGACTATGCGAGGAGCCACGGCATCACCCCGGCGGCGGTTTATCTGGCAGCATCCTTCCTGGCAGTGGGCCGCTATATCTGCGAGGATCATGTGGCGATAGCAACCATTTCCAGCGGCCGCAGTAATGTGCGCATTGCGGGTACAGTGGGCATGTTTGTCAATACCTTGCCCCTGGCAGCCCAGCTGGATCCGGAGGAAAAGGCAGAGGACTTTATACGCCGCAGCGCAGGTCTCTTTACGAATGTGATCCGTCATGAAAATCATCCCTTTGCAGCTATCGCCGCCAAATATGATTTTAAGCCCCAGATTTCCTATGCGTATCAGGTGGGAGTGCTGGGACAGTATGAAACGGCCCTGGGCAGTCTTAAGACAGAGGATTTATCCCCTGATCAGGCGAAGCTTCCTATCTCCATCCAGATCTTCGGAGAGGATGGAAAGCAGGGCATGGTGCAGGTCAATTACGATGCGGCGCTCTTTAGCGAGGCCTTCGCCAAAGGCTTTGCAAGGAGCATTGCGGTGGCGGCAAAGCAGCTGATGCGCCTTGATAAAGTAGGGGATGTGAGCCTGACGGAGAAGGAGGACTGGGCAAGGCTTGACAGCTATAATCAGCCCATGCGTCTTGACTTTGATCCTCAGGATTCGGTGGTAAGCAAATTTAAAAAGATTGCGGCGCAGTTCCCGGATAAAGAGGCAGCAGTTTATAAGGAGAAATCCTATACCTATCAGGAGTTGGATCAGGCTACAGACCGCCTGGCAGCCTGCATTTACGAAAAAGTCAGCAAGGCGACTGGGAAACAGGACCTCGCAGAGCAGGTGATTTCCGTGATCATTTCCCGCAGCGAGCATGTCTTCTTATTGCCCTTGGCTATTCTGAAGACCGGCTGCGGCTATGAGCCTTTAGATCCCAGCTATCCGCAGGAGAGACTGAACTTCATGGTGCAGGATGCGGGGGCAAGTCTTTTGATCGCTGAGAGAGAACTGGCGCCGCTGGTCAGTGAATACCAGGGAGAGATTCTCTATGTGGACGAGCTGGATGAGGCGGCTGTCGCATTGACGCAGTACACGCTGCCCGCAGCACCGAAGGCGCATGATCTCATGATCATGCTTTACACCTCCGGCTCCACCGGCACGCCCAAAGGATGCCAGATCGAGCACGGCAACATGGTGGCCTTTGCCTATGGCTCCAACCATGAGGGCTTTTATACTACAGACGGTCGGACTGCTTCCTTTGCCTCCTTTGGCTTTGATGTGTGTATGTCCGATACCTTCTGCACCCTCTTGAATGGTGCTACATTGTGCGTGATCCCGGAGGATGTGCGCATGAATTTAAATGCACTGGCGGCTTATTTCGACGAGGCGGGGATCACACAGGTGCTTCTGACCACCCAGGTGGGCGTGCAGTTCGTACAGAATTATCCGAAGATGAAGACCCTGCGATTCCTGGTCATGGGCGGAGAGAAGCTGCCGGCCTTAGATCCTTCCGCTTTGAATTACACGATCATCAATGGCTATGGTCCCACGGAGAATTGCTGCGGCGTCAGCCTCTTCCCCATCCGTTTCTGGGAGCCCAATGTGCCCATCGGCAAGCCCATGGTGACCATCGCCGGTTACATATTGGATAAGAGCGGTCATCGCCTGCCCGCCGGCGCTGCAGGTGAATTCTGCCTGTGCGGCCCGCAGGTCACCAGAGGATATTTAAATCGGCCTGATAAGACGGCAGAGGCTTATACAAAGTCTCCTTACAATGCGTTCCGTATGTACCACACCGGTGATATTGTTCGCTACCGGGAGGACGGCAATGTGGAGTTTGTGGGCAGAAAGGACGGCCAGGTCAAAATCCGTGGCTTCCGCGTGGAGACTAAGGAAGTAGAGGCCGTGATCAGAGAGTATCCCGGTATTGCCGATGCCACGGTGCAGGCCTACAGCTATGACAACGGCGGCAAGTATCTGGCAGCCTTTATCGTCAGCAGGGACAAGGTGGAGATTGAGAGCCTGAATCAGTTTATCAAGGATCGAAAGCCCGCCTACATGGTACCCCTTGTCACCATGCAGATCGATAAGATTCCGCTGACGGTCAACCAAAAGGTAGATAAGAAAGCCCTGCCCAAGCCGGAGGTAAAGAAGGCCGGCTACGAGGCACCCTCCAACAAGGCAGAGGAGGATTTCTGCAATATATTCAGCCAGATCCTTGGCGTGGAAAAGGTGGGCGTCGCCGACGATTTCTTTGAATTGGGAGGCAGCTCTATCAGCGCCATGCGTGTGGTGGTGGCTGCCAATCAGCTGGGGTATCCTATCGTTTATCAGAATGTCTTTGAAAATACGACGCCTCGGATGCTGGCGGCTTTCGCAGGCGGAGAAGATACGGCAGCAGCGGCTGCAACAACAGCCGCAAAAGAGGAGACAGCGGCAGCGGAGATTATGGAAAGCGGCGATTCCTTCTACGGCATGAATACCACTGAGATCGGCCGGGACGGCTATGATTATCACGCTATCAATGCCCTGCTCCGGGGTAACACCGTGGAAGCATTCCGCAATGGTGAGCAGCAGCCTTTGGGCGATGTACTGCTGTGCGGCGCCACAGGCTACCTGGGAATCCATGTATTCAGGCAGCTGCTTGCAAAGACGGACAGCAGGATATACTGCCTGGTTCGTGCGAAGAAGGAGCAAAGTGCGAAGCAGCGTTTCCAGGAGCTTTTGCAATACTACTTTGGAGAGGATTTCGAGTCCCTCTTTGGCAGCCGGATTTTCCTGCTGGAGGGAGATGCCATGGAAGCCGCTGCATTGGCGGATTTCCATATGGATGCCCGGGAGATCACGGTCATCAACTGCGCAGCCAGTGTCAAGCATTTCGCAAAGGGAGATGAGATCGAGAGAGCAAACTTAGGCATCGTGGAGAATCTGATCGACTGGTGTCAGAAAAATAAGGCAAGACTCGTCCATGTCTCCACAGAGAGTGTCTTCGGACATCCCACTGCAGGGGTACCCAGGGATGGACTAATCTATGATGAGCATATGCTCTACGTAGGACAGACTTATGAGGATAACCAATATGTGCGCTCTAAATTCCTGGCGGAGAGACTGATTTATGAAAAGATCCTGACAGAGGATTTAAATGCCAAGGTGCTCAGGGCCGGTAATCTGGCACCCAGAGACAGCGACGGCCATTTCCAGATCAATGCAGGATCCAATAACTATATGAATACCTTAAAGGGCTTTGCTCTTCTGGGAATGGTGCCCTATGAGGCAGCGGTGACCAGCACGGAATTCTCTCCCATTGATAAGGTGGCAGAGGCTGTGATCCTGCTAGGACAGACGCCCCGTGCCTGCGTATGCTTTATGATGAGCAATAACCACAGACCTCTGATGGGAGATGTCATTGATGGCCTGCGGGATTGGGGCTATGAGATCCGCTATGCAGAAAACGAGGAATTTGCCAAGGCTCTGCAGAAAGCCTTGCAGGATCCGGCACTTTGCGATGCCATGAGACCCTTTATGGCCTACGCCATGAACGGACAGGAGGGCAAATCTTCTCTTGGTCTGGATGAGCTGAGTGTCTCCTATACCACCCAGATTCTGGCCAGGTATGGCTTTAGCTGGCCGGTATGCGGTGCAGAATATGAACGCCGCTTCCTGGATGCTATGCATGGATTTAAGGATGAGAAGTAAATTCGAATAACAGAATTACAGGACAGCTGCAGAAAGCAGAGACATATGCACATGCAGCTGCCCTTTGTGTATATAAGGACACACTGTCGCAGACAGGCAGCGACATGAGAGGTAACCATGAAATTACTGTTCCACGAATATTTTTCCAAACTGGCAGAGAAAATGCCGGATCATCCGGCACTTTGCGATGAGCAGGGGACATTGACCTACCGGGAGGCCAACGAGCTGACCAATGATCTGGCGGCTTCTTTGAAAAAGGCAGGGCTGGAGGCCGGAGAGGCAGCGGCGGTCTTTGTTTCCAGGCAAAAGGAGATACTCTTGGGAGCCATTGCCGTCATGAAGGCCGGCGGTATTTTCCTGCCTCTGGATGAAGGATATCCGGATGAGCGGCTCTCCTATATGATGGAGGATGCCGGTGCGCGCTTTGTACTGGCAGACCGCACCATGGCACAGCAGAGGAAAGAGGCTTTTGCAGGGCAGCGGGTCTTTTACTTTGATGAGGCGAAGGCATTGCCCTCTTTTACGCCGGAGCCAAGGTGCGCCGATGATCCGGTGATGATTCTCTATACCTCCGGTACCACAGGAAAGCCTAAGGGTGTGGTGCATCGCCACGCACTTTTGCAGAATGTCAATGATTGGATGGTCCGCCATGAGGACCTCGCCTTTACCGGGGACAGTCATATGGGCATCATGTCCGGCTTTACCTTTGTGGCCACCAATGTGTTTATGTTTGGCGCCCTGTCAGGAGGCGGGACAGTGCATATCGCCCCCAATGACGTGAAACAGAACACCGATGTACTTTATGCCTATATAAAGGAAAAGGGTATCACCCACATTTTCATGCCCTCCAGTCTGACAGCGGCCATGGCGGAGGAATATGATCTTAGCGGCATCACATTGTTTGCCGGGGGAGAGAAGCTGCGGAATTTTATCCCTCGCTCTCCGGAGACCAGAGTTTACAACATGTACGGCAGCACGGAGCTGGCCACGATCTTTTCCATTCGTGTGCAGGGCAATGAGACCATTATGCCCATCGGTTATCTGACCATAAGGGACCGCGCTCTGCTGATGGATGAGAATCTGCAGCCGGTAAAAGAGGGAGAGCCGGGTGAGCTTCTTCTTCATGATCCCCGGATGTCCCATCAATATCTGCATCTGCCGGAGCAGACGGCGGCTAAGTGGATCGAAATAGACGGTGAACTGTATTTCCGCACCGGAGACCGAATGCGCCGGGACGAAAAGGGTATCTACTATATTCTGGGGCGCATGGACAATATGGTAAAGCTCCGAGGGTTTCGCATAGAGACCGGAGAGGTAGAAACCCAGGTGTCCAAGACCTTTGCGCAGCTGGGAATGCCGGCAGGACAGGTTGTGGTGGTATTGCGGACTGTCAACGGTATCGATCATTTGGCCTGTTACTATGAGTCGCCGGAGACCTTCGATGAGAAAAAAGTATCGGAGGCTCTTTCGAAATTCCTGCCCTCCTATATGATGCCGGATCTCTGGACCGCTGTGGAAGCTATGCCCCGTAATGCCAACGGCAAGGTGATTCGCGCAGAGCTGCCGGAGCCCTCCCTGCAGGTGCATTTCCTGGGAGCAATTTTCAGTGAAGCAGAGCTGCGGGTGGTGGAGGCTGCCGGAGCAGTGCTGCACTTAGAAGGTGCCATTGATCCGGATGAGAGCTTCGTGGGCCTGGGCGGTGATTCCCTTCGGGCTATGGAGCTGGCCTCCTTGCTGGGAGAGCAGGGCATCAGAATCAGCGGCGCAAAGATTCTGGCCCTTGATTCTCTTCGTGAGATTGCGGAGGCGGCGGAGATTCGTTATGAAAGACTCTGGACTGTGGAGGAATGCGAGGCGGTCAAATATGCTTACCTGGCACATGGAGAAAAAGTATGCCAGGTGCTTCCTCTAACGGCGAAACAGGATGATCTGCTTTGTCAGCAGCTGATTCATCCGGACAGACTGGTATCCGACAACCGTTTTCTCTTTGTGCTGGAAAGCCGGTTAAAGGAAGAGGACCTGCGGCAGGTACTGGATGCTTTGTCAGGCGCTCACCCCGAGATGCGCGCTTCTGTAGCATGCCGGGATGTATCTATTTTCCAATGTGTGATCACCGATCGTAAGATTCCCCTTGCGATGATTCGCAGCGAGGAGAAGGATGTAGCAGGGGCTTATGACAGACTGTGCCGGGAAGAGGAAACAAAGCCCTTTGATCTGCAGTTCTCTCCCATGTTCCGGGTATCCTGTCTGGACCGATCGGATGCACCCTCCTGTCTGTTGGTGAGTGCCAATAAGGCGGCCTACGAGCTGCCGGTGCTGCGCCGGCTTTTTGTGCAGATGATGGAGCTGCTGCAGGGATTTTACCCCGGAGATCAGGAGATCGCCTCCTGGAAGGAACTTTTTGAGCAGGCAGTGCAGGCAGACGAGGAGGGAGTAGGAGAAGCGCAAAAGGAGGGACAAAGCCGGGAGAGCGAGGGAATGTCCCTGACCGGGCAGGAAGCGGATAAAGAGATTTTCATCTATTCTGATAAGCCGGCAAAGAAGATTTTCTTTGTGCACACAGGCAATACCGGCAGCAGTGCCTACTATCAGCTGGCGCAGAGGATCCGGGAGGATTATTCCTTTGCGGTGGTGGAGCCCTATAATCTCTACCATAGGGAGGATATTCGCAACGGTATCGGGGAGATTGCTGCCAAATATATCGAGATTATAAAGAAATACCAGCCCCAGGGTCCCTATATCCTGGGTGGCTGGTGCTACGGCGGCGTGGTGGCCCATGAGATGGCCTGCCAGCTGGAAGTGCAGGGAGAGCAGGTGGAGCATCTGATTCTTTTGGATGCCCATGCCCTGGCCAGCGAGGAGATGAGGCAGCTGGCGGCGCCTATGCAGGCTGGAGTGGGCCGCAGCTATTTTGAAACCTGTCCTCTCTTTAAGGAGCTTCGGGAAAACGGCATGCTGGAGTCGGTGATCGAAAATGCCGCTCGGGTGACGAGAGACCTGAATGCCCATGTGCCGAAGATGTATCACGGGGAAGTGACCTACTTTAAGCCGGAGCACACCCCGGCAGCTGCCAGGGGAGATGCTTTGAAGTATTGGCAGGAGATGATGAAAAAGCAGGCGGGGAATTATGAAAATTACTGTGAGAAGGACAAGCTGACTGTGATTCTGACTCCCAGAGAGCACGATGAGATGATGGAGCCGGATGCTCTGGATATCATTGTGCCGAAGCTCTATGAAGTACTGAAATAACGGGAAATTCTGTTTGGGTAAACCAAAAGTATTGTCGCCCAAAAGCGCTGTCAAAAAAACGCTGTCAAAAAAGTGCTGCTACCAAAAAGCACTGCCACTCAAAAACACTAGGCGCTATCAAAAAAAACGCTGCTGCAAAAAGCACATTCGCCATATAAATTACATGACGAATGTGCTTTTTCCCTGTGGCAGCGCCTAATGGGAGTAGGAACAGAATAAAAGTCTAATTCATTTACATTATATTAACACCTTTCGTATTATTCTTCTTAAAATCATGTTATTATTATAAAGTACGCCAGAAGCGTCTGCAGTTCAAAGTCGGACGGTTGTGAATGGTGTCCAGATTGGATGCGAACGTGCTGATGTGCTGCAGCAAAAAGCTAGTAAAGGATTGATGATCA
The DNA here is from genome assembly GCA_963593905.1 of bacterium. Lineage (GTDB taxonomy): Bacteria > Bacillota > Clostridia > Lachnospirales > Lachnospiraceae > CAG-791. The sequence continues at coordinate 47,438 of CAVBBL010000012.1, forward strand.
GATATGAGTATAGCGAAACCGCTTGGCACCGCCATTCTGGAGCCGGCCGAGGTAAAGACAGACCGCCGCAGAGCACGTCGATATGACCAGTGCGGTCTGGGGGAAAAGGCCATTTATATGGGAAGCACCATGCATCCTCGTCGGTACTATATCCCTTACGCCAGTGTGACCAATGTATTTAAGCGGGTAGGCGTGAGCAATCCGGAGGGGAAGGGCTTTTTGGCACCGGTACTCTTCGTGGTGGTTCGCTATGACGATGATAAAGAGCAGGCCTGCGCTTTCCGTTATCTGCAGGATGCGGATCGGATGCTGGATGATCTGGAGAAAAATCACCCGGAGATCAGCCTCCTCTCCCCGGAAGGTATGGAGAGAGAGAGACAGCGGCAGGAGACCGAGGCAAGGATCCTGGCCAATGATCTGTCAGAGACCGCACAAAAGAGCAAACGTATCCTGGAGGATGCCAGATGGGAGATCCACAAGCGCCCCGGCCTCTATGAGCAGATGGCAGCCATGGCGAAATTAAAGCGCCATGCGGATCTGATGAAGCCCTGGATAAAATATGTGGCCATGGGCATGCTGCTGACAGGTGCGGCGGCAGCACTGGCCGGCATTGCAGTGATGCGAACAGCCAATAAAAGTGTGGGAGCAGTGCTGGCATTGGTGGGAATCATGTTGGTCTTTCTGGCCGTCAACAGCAGGGGATTGCCCAGCAGGCTGACAAACAGAAAGCTTCGGAATAAGGAATATGAGACCTCCGTGGAGGCCATGCAAAGATCGGTGAAACATCTGCATGACTTTCCTATTCCCTGTTATTATGCGCATCTTTATACTTTTGACAGGATGATACGGATTTTGCAGGAGGAGCGTGCCCAGACGGTGGAGGAGGCCTTAGAGGTCTTAAAGAGTGACCTGAAGGGGATGGATTCCTCTGTGGTACTCTCAAAGGAAGACTACCGGCAGGTAGTCGCTATTAAACCACTGTTTACTGTGCAGGACTACAGATAAGGCCAATATCTGCAGTACCTGTTGGTAATATTTTTTTATGAGGACTGGTCACAGGTACCCGATAAGAGTGACCAAAAAGGAGGAGATATGGCTACATTTATCATTGGCCTCGTGATCCTGATCGGCGGCGGATTGCTGTACGGTAAGTTTTGCGAGAATGTCTTTGGACCGGACGACCGGGAGACCCCTGCGTATGCTAAGCAGGACGGTGTGGATTACGTCCCCATGAAGACATGGAAGAACAGTTTGATCAACCTGCTGAACATCGCAGGAACCGGACCGATTCTGGGACCCATTCAGGGTATCCTGTTTGGCCCCATCGCCTTTATTGCTATCCCCGTCGGTAATATCCTGGGCGGTTCCATGCACGATTTCTTCAGCGGCATGATCTGCACAAGGGACGGCGGCACACAGATGCCTGATCTCGTAAAGAACTACACCAACAAAGTGGTCTATGTTCTGTATGACATCTTTATCTGTATCCTGCTGCTTTTGGTAGGTGCTGTATTTATCTATACCCCCGGCGACATTGCGGCTACGCAGCTCTTTGGCTTCGGCGGCACGCCCCAGGAGATTTCCACCTGGATTATTTACAGCATTATCTTTGTGTATTACCTGATTGCAACCGTATTCCCTATTGATAAGATCATCGGACGGGTATACCCCATCTTCGGCCTGGTACTGGTTTTCTCCGCACTGGGAATTTTCGTGGCTATCTTTGCCAAGGGATATCCGCTGACCAACCTGTGGGATAGTTGGAATACTGTTGGTGTTTTTGCCGCAGACGGCGGCTTTGACTTCGGCGCTTATTTTGGTTCCGGTCCTTTTGCCGCAGACGGCAATCATTTCCTGCCCATCTTCTTCGTGACTGTGGCCTGTGGTATCCTTTCCGGTTTCCACAGCACCCAGACGGCACTGATTTCCCGTACTATCGAGTCTGAGAAGGACGGTCGTATGACCTTCTTTAACATGATGGTGGCAGAGGGCTTTATCGCGATGTGCTGGGCAGCAGGTGCTATGGCCATGATCAACATGGGGGCATCCGCCGGCGGTATTACTATGGTAGACGGTGCCTATAATGTGCTGAAGGACGGCGAACTGGTGGCAATATCCGCTACTTCTGTAGTAGGCGTGCTGTGCAAAAATGCGCTGGGCCCTGTAGGAGGCGTCATCGCCCTGATCGGTGTCATTGTGCTGCCGATCACTTCCGGTGATACTGCACTTCGCGCTCTGCGTCTGACACTGTCCGATTCCCTGCACTTAAAGCAGGAGAATAATAAGCAGCGTATCGGCCTGGCTGTGCCGGTATTCGTATTGGTTTATGTCATCCTGATCTGGGCTAAGTTTGATTCCAACGGATTCAATACGCTGTGGAGATACTTCGCATGGTCCAACCAGATGATCGCTCTGTTCGCACTGGCCGGTATTGCTGCCTGGATGTATAAAAACGGCAAGGCTAAATACATCTGGATGCCTATGATTCCCGGCGTATTCTACGCTTTTGTGACCTGCACATTTATCGTGAGCCAGAAGATCGGCTTTAACCTTCCCTGGACGATTTCCTATGTGATCGGTGCAGCTTTTGCTATTTTCTATCTGATCGTAGTGATCATAAACGGCAAAAAGAAAGCAGCCGCTTAAAGAAGATCAGTCATAAGAAGAATGTGAAAATTGGCCGGATCCGGCTGCTGTATCCTGGGGATTAGGATGGCACCGATTACAGAAAAATGACTGACAACCAAAAAGACCGTCGGATCGGGTACATCCGGCGGCCTTTTACATTTGCGCAAAGGGTGAACTCTCTTTGTGATGCTGCCATAATTACAGCATAGAAAGGAAACCATGGATATTGTAGAATTTCTCAGACAGGAAGGAATTTCCGAGAGCATTCTGGCAGAGGCAGAGCGGTTTCGCAGCTTTTATAAGCTGGGAGAGGGGCTGCAGAACAGGGTGCCCACACCGCCCTATTTCTACTATGGAAAAGAAATATGGGAACAGGCCCTTTCCACGCTGCTGGCGGGAGAAAATCTCCTGTTGGTAGGACCCAAGGCCACCGGCAAAAATGTGCTGGCCCAGGGACTGTCTGCGGTGCTGGGAAGGCCGGAGTGGGATATTTCTTTTTATATCAATACCGACGCCGCTTCTCTTATCGGCACTGACACCTTTGAAAACGGCAAGGTGACTCTGCGCAAGGGTCCCATTTGGCAATGTGCCCAGGAAGGTGGCTTTGGAGTGCTGGATGAGATCAATATGGCTAAAAACGAGTCCCTGGCAGTGCTCCACGCCACGCTGGATTTCAGGCGGATCATTGATGTGCCCGGGTATGAGCGGATTACGCTCCATGAGGCGACTCGCTTTATCGGTACCATGAATTACGGCTATGCCGGGACCAGAGAGGTCAATGAGGCGCTGGCTTCCCGCTTTATGATCATCCAGATGCCCATCATCACGCAGATAAATCTGGAGAAACTGATCCAGGATAAATATCCATCCATCAAGCCGGCCTATAAGGAACAGTTCGCCGGCCTTTTCGGAGATATCCGCCGCAAGTGCGAGGGAGGCGAGATTTCCACGAAAGCGTTGGATCTGCGAGGACTTCTGGCAGCTATCCGGATGATGGAGCGGGGACTGCCGGCCATGCAGGCTTTGGAGTTGGGCATTGTGAATAAGTGCTTTGAGGAATATGAAAGACAGCTTGTGAAAGATATGATCACAGTGCGTTTTCCGGCAGACCTGGATAAAAATGCGATTTTTTCATAGAAAAAGGGTTTGGAGGAAATGTTGTATAACTTTTTTTAAACTGCATTGATGCCGTAAACGTCATCAATGCAAGATCACATCGGAGAATTCGCCTGCGCGAAATTCTCCTCGTGTTGCCGCAGTAGACTGCGGCATAAAGAGGTAAGTTTGAAAGAAATGCTCGATAGCATTTCTTTCAAACCGCATTGATGCCGTAAACGTCATCAATGCAAGATCACATCGGAGAATTCGCCTGCGCGAAATTCTCCTCGTGCTGCCGCAGTAAACTGCGGCATAAAGAGGGAACAATGGAAATCTCAGAATTTGAAAAAAAACGGGCGGCAAACCTGATCTGGAACAGCGCGCATGATTACACTATAGAAACCGGGTTTCGGATTTATGACTTTGACGGTAAGGCAGATGTCTATTGGAACAGTATCGTGGGGGCTGTGCATCTCCACTACGACTGGGGAAGACTTCTGGCTTTCTATAATACCTTTCATGAGAAAATCAACCAGGGAGTCTATGAGAGTCTTTTCTGGCTGGCACTGGAAAATGCCGTTTACGAGCGGGAGAGTAAGGTGCGTCCGGTTTTTCCCTCACTGCGAAGGGCTTACGCAAAGCAGAAGCTCTCTGCCATGGAGGGAGCCTTTTCTCTGGAGGACTCCGCAGGACAGCGGCTGGTGGCCATCACCAAGGGGCATTTTCGAAGAGCCCTGGGAGAGCCCTGCGGTCTGCCGGATCTGGTAGATCAAAAGCTTCTGGATGAGATCGAGTTGGGGGCAGAGCTGGATACAGAGGAAATTATTGCACATCTGGCAAAGACACTGGAGAAATATTTTACCTACCGGGCAGAGGGGGATGTCCTTTCGGAACAGGAGAGAAAGATTTTTTCCCCCTGGCAGCTTTTCTCCCTGTTTCGGAAAAAGGGACAGGACAGAGGAGAACGTGGGCCGGTGCGCAGGATGTCCTTTGGCTACGGAGAACATGTGGCGGAATACGGCAGTGAGGTGCTGGATCAGAGTCGCCTGCAGGTGGCCTTCGCCAGTTACACGGCGCAGACCGATGAGGGGCTAAAGGAATATATCACCAACTACTTTGGCAAGCCGGTGTACGGTGAGAAGGAAATTACAGCGCTGCAGAAGGAGTACTGTCAGGGAAATCATAAGGATGTAAAGCTGCACATCACCAGGGGAGAATATACCGAGGAGATGTTAAAGGCAGGCTTTGCCGGCAAAATGCGCCGAGAGGCAATTCGACAGGGTGAAAAGAACAGAAAGGCATACGAGGAACAGGAGGGCCTGTGCCGGGTGCAGAGGGAGAAGCTGGCGGCGAGAATCCGTAACTCTGTTTTAGTACACCTGGAGGATCAGACGATCAAGGCAGCGACGGGGAGACTGCAGGGTGAGAGAGTCTGGCGTGCTCTTTACCTGAATGATGATAAGATATTTACAAAGACAATACGGGGAGATATGGGAAATCTGACAGTGGACATTCTATTGGATGCCTCCACGTCCCAGCTGCGCAGGCAGGAGACAGTGGCTGTCCAAGGGTATATTCTGGCCCGGGCACTGACAGACTGTGGAATTCCTGTGCGAGTGTCTTCTTTTTGCTCTATGAATGGCTATACGGTGATGAATGTGTACCGGGATTATACAGAGACTGGAAATAATCGGAAAATTTTTGATTACTTTACCGCCGGTGCCAATCGGGACGGACTGGCGATTCGGCTGACAGCCGGGCTGCTGCAGAGAGATAATCATGCGGAGCACCGGATTTTGATTCTCTTATCGGACTGTCAGCCCAATGATGTGATCAAGGTTCGTTCCTCTTCGGGATCTTATCAGGACTATGCCGCAGCTGTGGCTGTAGAGGATACAGCTGCAGAGGTACACAGAGCGCGCATGGCCGGCATCAGCGTGCTCTGTGTCTTTATGGGCGGGGAGGATGCCCTGCCGGCGGTGCACAGAATCTATGGACAGGACTTTACCAGAATTCGGCAGCTGGATCTCTTTGCAGAGGCCGTGGGCGGCATGCTGCAAAACCGCATCATGATAACAGGCAATTAGGACACAGTATTTTGTCTGCGAACCTCACGGGGCGTCATGCCGTAGAGCTCTTTAAAGAGCCGGTTAAAAAGAGTTTGATTGGAAAACCCACTTTGGAGCATGACTTCTGCAATCGACAGATCGGTCGTTTTTAACAGCCGTCCTGCATGGGAAATCCGCACTTCATCCAGATAGCGCAGGAAGGTGATGCCCATGTGCTTTTTAAAGAAGCGGCAAAAGTATTCTCTGGTAAAGCCGGTGCAGGCTGCCATGTCATCCAGTGTCAGCTTTTCACTGTAATGTTCATTGACGTAGGTGATGATTTCCCGAATGGTATCGTTGGGCTGCTTGGAGGCAGTGACGGTGCCGGAGGGCGCATATACAGAAAAATAACGGATCAGATCAGCAAGCATCAGCAAGGCCGTGCCGTCGGAGCGCATGGCGCTGGTGCTTTCGTTTTTGATATGATTGCGGATCAGATCCTGGGCCAGCTGACAAAGGCGGATATAATGGGTGGAATTTGGATCATCCAGAGGAATGGGGCGGCAGCGGATCCGATAGAGTTCTAAGTCAGGACAGTAGACGGAGAGCTGTTTTTTGTCCACATGGATGCACAGAAACATGTACAGCGTGGAACCGGAATGAATCGCATGTACCTCCCTGGCATCAAAGACGATGAGCTGATTGCGGCAAAGCTGCACGGTATCCTGTCCGATGCGGATAGTGACTTCCCCGTTTACACAGTAAAGGATCTCCATAGCTTCGTGCCAGTGCAGCGGCCGATGGGGACTTTCCATGGCGGCCATGGAGACCTGGATACCCAGATTACCCAGTGGCTGCAGCGCTTCATGATAGGGCTTGTGCATAGTTACCTCCATAAGCCGCAGCTTGTCTGCGGCTGCACGAGGAGAAATTCGCGAAGGCGATTTCTCCGATGTGATACTGCAATGATGCCGTAAACGGCATCGTTGCAGTATGAACGAAATGCTATCGAGCATTTCTTTCATACTTTACCTCCATAAGCCGCAGCTTGTCTGCGGCTGCACGAGGAGAAATTCGCGAAGGCGATTTCTCCGATGTGATACTGCAATGATGCCGTAAACGGCATCGTTGCAGTATGAACGAAATGCTATCGAGCATTTCTTTCATACTTTACCTCCATAAGCCGCAGCTTGTCTGCGGCTGCACGAGGAGAAATTCGCGAAGGCGATTTCTCCGATGTGATTATGCAATGATGCCGTAAACGGCATCATGCAGTATGAACGAAATGCTATCGAGCATTTCTTTCATACTTGCCTCCAATATGCCGCAATTTGTCTGCGTCAATATAATAAATGTCAATATCCTAGTAAAACAGGATAATTATAATACTGGATAACCTCCTTTAACAAGCGTAGAATACGGATTGTAAGAAAGAAAAAGAAAAAAAGAAGAATCCAAAAAGAAGAAGGAGGATAATAACATGAGTACAATGGCAATTTCTAATGGCAAGGTAGTAAACAGAGAGCAGAAGTCCTTAAAGGAGCGCATTCAGGCGTATTTTGAGGAGCATGGTGAGTCCTTTGTACTTGCTATGGCGGCTATGTCCGGCAGCTACTACGCAGCAGCACAGCTGGCAAACGAAGCAAGACAGTAAAAAAGAAGCAAGATTTAAATAAAGCAGTAAGCAAAAGATGAGCCAAAGGTAAGTCTTAAAGAAATATTAAAGAAAGTTAGATATGAGACGAACTGTTGAAAAACGATAGTGTCTTTTGCTGCAAGAGATTAAACGAGAGCATACAAAAACGAACCAAAGCATATAAAAAGCATATAAAACATACCTTCAAACAAAACAGGTTCTTTCTCAACCATTGGTTGGTGAAAGAGCCTGTTTTTTTATTTTATGTTACGTGGTGGTTTGCATGTCTGGTCTTATAGGAAATATCTACAATAGTATCCAGAGACACTGTAGTGCCGTCTGTAAAGGTCAGGGTGCGTGCGATTTCATCCAGTTTCTTTACATGGCCTGTCAGCGTGGTGTAGGAACCGCCCGCTTTGCGCTCGTCCGGCACAAAGTAGGTGAGAGTGACCTGTGGCTGCTCTGAGAGATGGGCAGCGATAAACTGCAAAGACTCGCTCATGCGTACCAGCATGTCTTCATCCGGAATGATGCGTCGGCTGGTCAGACGACCGGTCTCATCCACGGCCTCCTCATAACCGGTCAGGGCAGCGAAAGGGGAGAACTGCGCCGCCCTCTCTGCCATAGGCATGGGAACTCTGGTGGAGGAAACGTGATGGGGAAGATGGATGATGTCCTCGTATTTATTTGTATTTTGTACTTGTTTCATAGTTATTTAGAACCTTCAGATACATATATAGTATATGTGGTGTGGCAGGATTGATAGCCCTGTCATCAGCGCAGAAGCTTACCTTCTAAGCTTTATGGCCGCCAATCTGGGCATTGCGGCTCATAGCAGTGGCACCCTCCTGCAGGTTCATGCCCCGGAGAATCGCGTTTTTGCCGTACTTTTTCTTAAGGGCGATGGCGGCCTCCTGCATTTTTCGCTCCTTGGCATCCCGAGCGGCTTCTTCCTTAGCGGTTTCTTCTTTGGCAGTATAGTCGGTGAAAAGGTCCAGCTGCTCATATACAGGCTCTTTGGCTGTAGCATCTGCCTCATCGATCACATGATTGGCGGTGATATTCATGCGCCTGATCAGCAGAGCGGGATTGACGATGCGGTCGAAGAGTATGGCAGCGGCCTCCATGATCCGGTGGGTAGAAGAGGAAAATCTGCCCAGATTTTCACTGCCGTGGGCGTGCTTTGGTACCTGCCGGCCGTAGTGATCGGTGACAATCTCTCCCTTATAAGCTTTTCGGCGTATCGGGTCTGTCAGATTCTCAATATCATAGCCGATGGTGACCACAATCTGATCGGTGACCAGCCCTTTATCTACCAGATCCAGGGAAAGACCGTCGGCCATCTCCCGGAGCACCAGTCGGGCCTTGTCCGCCTCGTAGGGACATTGGAGTACCTGACCGGCACTGAGACTGTTATTTTCCGGGCGATAGGCCTTGATGGCTTCTATGGTGCAGGGCTCCCAGCCCCAGGCATGGTCGATCAGGAGCTCTGCATTCTTGCCAAAGAGCCGATAGAGCAGATCCTCGTGATAAACAGAGCACTGGGCCACATCTCCCATGGTGAACATACCGTTGGCGGCAAGGCGTCTGGCATAGCCTCTGCCCACCCGCCAGAAGTCCGTGATGGGCTTATGATCCCACATCTCCTGCCGATAAGTCATCTCATCCAGATAAGCGATGCGCACCCCGTTTTCATCGGCGGGAATGTGCTTGGCTTTTACATCCATGGCTACCTTACACAGGTAGAGATTGGTGCCAATGCCTGCGGTGGCAGTGATGCCGGTGGCACCAAGGACATCCAGTACCATCTTCATAGCCAGGTCATGGGGCGTCAGACCATAGGTATGCAGATAGTTCGTCACATCGATAAAGACCTCATCAATGGAATAGACCACCACATCCTCCGGTGCCACATACTGCATATATATGGAATAGATTCGGGTACTGTATTCCATATAGTGGGCCATCCGGGGCGGCGCGATGAGAAAATCTAGTTCCAGAGATGGATCTGCTGACAACGCAGTGCCAAAGTGGGACTTCCCTGTAAAGGGACGGCCGTGAAGACGCTGTTTGCGTTCTATATTGACCTCTCGTACTCGCTGGCGCACCTCAAAGAGTCTGGCTCGGCCGGGAATGCCGTAGGACTTAAGGGTGGGGGTGACCGCCAGACAGATGGTCTTATCCGTTCGGCTCTCATCTGCCACCACCAGATTGGTATTTAGGGGATCTAATCCTCGCTCCCGGCATTCCACAGAGGCATAGAAGGATTTTAAATCAATGGCGATATAGATGTGTTCCTTCAAGGTTTACCTCCCTGCAATACGAATAATCGAACATACTTTCTAATTTATAATATATTTTTTTACAGGAAAGGTCAAGATATACTATGACAGATTAAGTACCGCCTGGCCATGCTCCAGAGCGTAGCAGATGACTCGTGTTAACCGTAAATTCGGATTTCTACCTCTGTCATCTCTCCTTCTTCACTGCGGTAGGCCAGACCGCAGGTCTCATCGTAGTAGAGCTGCAGGCGGCGGTGGGTATTGTAGACGCCGATATTGCTGCCCTTCTTGCTCTGTCCTTCTCCCGTCAGGATGGTGGAGAGCTTTTCCGGGGAGATGCCCACGCCGTCATCGGAGACCACAAAGACCAGATAGGGATCCTCCCGCCATCCGGCGATGACGATGGTGCCGCTGCGGTCTTCCTTTTCCAGAATGCCGTGGAGCAGAGCGTTCTCTACAATGGGCTGAAAGACCAGCTTGGGAATAGTGCAGTCCAGCATATCCTCCGGCACGTCGATGACGAAATCGATCTTGTCATCATAGCGCATGTTCTGCAGCCGCATATACAGATCCGCGTGCTCTAACTCATCCTGCAGGGGCACCACATTATTGCCCTTATTCAGAGTGAGCTTATAGAACCGGGACAATAGCTGTACGGCCTCGGAGACTTCCCTGGTCTGGCCGGACTGGGCCTGCCAGTTGATCATATCCAGAGTGTTGTAGAGAAAATGTGGATTGATCTGGGCCTGGAGGGCGTTAAACTCCGACATTCGCAGCTCTTCGGCGGCGCGGATCTGCTCTTCCAGCAGGGTATTGATCTTGGCGGACATGTAATTATAGGTATCCACCAGCTCACCGATCTCGTCGGTGCTCTCCTCGGCAGGCAGCAGCTTTGGCGGTCCAAAGCGCACATTTTTCATCTGATGGATGACATTGGAGAGTCGGTTGATGACGGAGGAGGAAAGGGCGATGGAGACGGCGATACTGATCAGCAGGAAAAGGCCGTACAGCAGCAAAAATTCCAGCAGGATGGAGGTGCCCTCGGAGGTGATATTGCCTGCAGGGATGACGGTGACCATATACCACTCAGTGCCGCTTATGCGTTTATAACCGGCATACACGCTCTCTCCGGCGAAGTTCTGCCGCACCAGACGCTGGGTAGTCTTTAACCGCTCCGGAATATCCTCATAATCCATGAAATAGGTGCCGGAGAGGGTGGGACTGGTGGTGGCTACGATGGCTTGCCGCTCATTAATGATGTAAATAGCGCTGGTGGAAAAGGGATTGTTGCTCAGCAGGAAGGAATTGATGCTTTCCTGATGAAAATACACCGCAATGAAAGCACAGCGGTCATTCCCAAGCCAGATTTTACGGATGATTGCCATATCCCCGTATTTTTCAATCTCGCTGGGACTTAAATACATGGTGGGGCAGATCAGGGTACTCTGGTCATAATGGGTAAAAATGCCGTGCCAGTAGGTGCCGGTGGTCTCCGAGAGAGAGGCAAAGAGGGTAGAGCCTGTGTAGTGGCGCAGCTGCCGCAGATGGGCCTCATCCATATAGATGCGGATGGCACTGACCGCATGGCTGTCCTTAATATAATTGGTGGAATCCAGAAAGGTGTGAATATCTTCCGCCTTGAGGGAAAAGTATGAGGATGCTGCAGCGGTGGTGCCCCGGTCTTTGATTTCATATTCTGTCTGCAGAAAATCCATGAGAAAATCCTGCTCACTGACCGCATCCACCACGGAAGTGATCTGCGCCATCATGCCCTCTAAGTTGGTGGCAGTCTGCTCGCTGATGGCCTCGAAGTTGCGCAGGGTGTTGTCTGTGATCAGTGCAGAAAATTTTCCGTAAGTAAAAATGGCGATCACCAGTGCCGGCACCATGGCCAGCAGCAGGTGGGTGATCAGAAATTTGGACTTAAGGTGAAGATTATAAAAGAAAAAATGATAAAGGCGGTGCAGTAATTTTTTCATAATTCATGGATCCGGAGTTATGCAGGGTGACAGGGAACGCAGCAGTGATGGTCAGGCAGCAGCGGCCTCCAAAGGCAGTCATTACCGTCTATATTCTACGGAATCCGCAGAAATTCCGTAGAAAGAGTACTGCTCACAATAAGGGTGTTCACATCTCGTGCGGCTTGTACACATCGATGATCTGGCCTTCCCGGTATTCGGAAGGGGAGAGTCCGGCATATTTCTTAAAGCTTTTTCCGAAGTAATTGCCGTCGGCGTAGCCCACCATGGCAGAGATTTCCGAGATTTTATTGCGGGGATCTGCGAGGAATTTCTTGGCCTTTTCCATGCGATAGGCTGCGATATACTGGTTCAGAGTCTGCCCGGTCTCATTTTTGAAGTAGGTGCACAGATAAGTGGTGGAAAGATGCACATGGTCGCTGATGATTTTGATGGACAGATTCTGGTCGGCATAGTGCTGGCGTATGAACTCCCGAATCAGGAAAACGGTGGAATCTTCGCCCTCGTCAGATTGGGCATGGTAGGCCTGCAACAGTCTGTCATAATCTCTCAGAAAAAGCTCCTGCAGCTGATGGATATTGCGGCAGCGGGAAACCAGAGCCAGCTGACTTTCACGGCTCTCCCCTTCGTGGAAATCACTGAGACGATTTTCATAGGCGGTCTGGTGCAGCTGCTGGAGAATCCGATAGTACACGTCCCGAATGACATCCGGCAGAAGGCTGCGGTTATCCAGAAGGGCATTGTAGAAAGAGACCACCAACTGTTTGACCTGTTCCAGATTCCCTGCATTTACGGCCTGCAGATAGGAAAGGCGCAGATCCTGGAGCATGCTCTCGTCACAGACCTTGTACTGTTCCTTGTAGTGCAGGACTCTGTCAGAAGAAAAAAAGGCATTCTGCTGCAGGATCACGGCGCTGTGATAGGAATCCGGCAGTGCTGTCAGCATATCCACCTGTCTGCCAAAGCACAGGATATAGTCCTCAAAATCCGTGCAGCAGGACTGTACCTGCTCGGTGAGTTCCTTATACAGGTAGGTATCCATGCGGGACCGGTAGAGGAAATGCACCAGCAGATAATCCTGATGCTTACCGGTGTGTACCTGCAGCACTCCCAGCTGCTGACAGAGACGGGTGATCTTATCCCAAAATCCCCGGATCTTATCATCGGAATACTCTGCCAGAGAGGGGTAGACGTGGAGCGTCATGGTAAAGAAGGTCCCCTTTTCTGAAGAGAGTGATAAATCTCGCAGCATAGGTGCATCGGCCTGGAAGCCTGCCTTTGTCATGGCCAGCGCCAGACGGGAAGTAGCTTCCTGCTGCAGCAGATCAAGGGAGAGCAGGGCATTGTGGGAGCGCTGACAGCTCTCCAAAGCCTCCCGGACGGCATCGGTCACCTCTTCTAATTGAATGGGCTTTTCCACATAGCGGATGGCATGGAGTTTGATAGCTGCCTTCAGATATTCCTTGTCTGAATAGCCGCTCATAAAGATGACAGGACATTCCGGCATCAATTCCGTGACAGCGGTGGCCAGCTCGATGCCGTCCATCTGAGGCATCCGTACATCCGTCAGGATGATATCCGGGTGCTCTGCCTTGAATAAGGTAAGCGCCTGCACGCCATTCTCTGCATCCAGTACCCTGTCGATGCCCAGGGATGCCCAGTTGACTCCCCGCATCAACCCTTCTCTTGTCAGACGTTCATCGTCAGCAATTAAAATTTTCATACTAATCCTCATTTCTGAGCAGCTGTGCTGCGAAGAGGCGACGAGAATTTCATATTCTCGTCTGCCATCAGGGCTATTTGTTTCTGTGAAACAAATAGCTGTGCGAAAAATATGCCATCGGGCATATTTTTCACACTACCCTCATTTCTGAGCAGCTGTGCTGCGAAGAGACGACGAGAGCTTCACAGCACAATCTCACAAATACCCACATAAAAATTGTGCGAAATCACTAAAAATCAACTCTATTGTAGTAGATATATGACATAAACACAACAACATCTGTGAACAGAAAGTGAATAAAGCGTAAAAAATTACCCTGTATCGAAAAATTTTACTGTGGAGCACAGCAATTTTTCACCCTATACTGAGAGCATAGAAACAGTGAGCGATGAAAGCTGTAAGGAGAGGAGAAGGGAAAGTGTCTGAAGAATATGTACTTGAACTGAAGGGCATTACAAAGATATTTCCGGGTGTCAGAGCACTGGACGGCGTGCACTTTCAGTTAAAAAAAGGCGAGATTCACGCGCTGATGGGCGAGAATGGTGCAGGCAAATCTACCTTCATTAAGGTTATTACCGGTGTACACAAGGCAGAAGAAGGGGAGATGTTCCTAAATGGTCAGAAGGTAGATTTCAAAGGACCGAAGGATGCACAGGAAGCAGGCATTGCTGCAATCTATCAGCATGTTACCGCTTATCCCCATCTGACCGTGGCTGAGAATATTTTCATGGGTCATGAGAAAAAGAAAAACGGCATCATCCAGTGGAAAGAGATGAATGCGGCGGCTAATGAACTGCTGGGCAGACTCCATGCAGACTTCAAAGCTACAGCGATCATGGGATCCCTTTCCGTGGCACAGCAGCAGATGGTAGAGATTTCCAAGGCACTCTCCGCCAATGCCAGGATCATCATCATGGATGAGCCTACCGCTTCCCTGACCAAGAAGGAATCCGAAGAGCTTTACCGGATTACGGAAGAATTGAGAGACAATGGTGCGTCCATTATCTTTATCTCCCACAGATTTGAGGATATGTACCGGCTGGCATCCAGAGTTACCGTATTCCGTGATTCCAGATATATCGGCACCTATAATGTAGATGAGATTTCCAATGCAGATCTGATTACCGCCATGGTAGGCCGTGAGATCACGGATATGTTCCCGAAGCCGGACGTCAAGATCGGCAGGGAAGTATTGCGGGTAGAGAATCTTTGCAGAGAAGGTTATTTCAAGGATGTATCCTTTAACCTGCATGCCGGCGAGATCGTAGGTCTGACCGGTCTGGTAGGTGCCAGAAGAACGGAGGTCATTCAGACCATCTACGGTGTAGAGAAGCTAAGCTCCGGAAAGATTTTTCTGGAAGGCAAGGAGATTAAGATCAAATCTCCCCGGGATGCCATCAAAAACGGCATCGGTCTTCTGACAGAGGACCGTGCTGATTTAGGATTAATCCTTGACTGGGGAATCGGCAGAAACATCACCCTGACAGAGATCGAGAAGTACGGCAACAAGTTCTTCACCAATGACAAGGCGGAGAGAGCGGCAGCCAAGACACTGGCAGAGGAAGTGGATACCAAGGCTGTCACTTTGGATGATAAGGTGAGCACTCTTTCCGGCGGCAATCAGCAGAAGGTAGTTGTGGCCAAGGTCCTGGCATCGGACTTAAAGGTGCTGATCATGGATGAGCCCACCAAGGGCGTAGACGTAGGTGCAAAGGCAGAAATTTACGACATCATGGGACAGCTGGCGCAGAAGGGCTATGCAATCCTGATGATCTCCTCGGAAATGCCTGAGATTCTGGGCATGTGCGACCGCATTCTGGTCATGTGCGAAGGTAAGCTGACCGGAGAGCTGGGAAGAGAAGAAGCTACACAGGAAGTGATCCTGCAGTTCGCTATGGCGAAATCCTTAAAGGCTTCAGAAGGTGAGGGGAAATAAATGGAAAAGAAATCTCTGCTTAAAAAACTCACCGGATCCAGAGAAGTGAGTTTGATCATTGTATTGATCCTGCTGTGCGGATTCATCGCATTTCGGAATTCTACATTCCTGATGCCCTCCACACTGGCGGATATGTTTAAGAACTATGCGGTTACCTTTATCATTGCCGCAGGCATGATGCTGATTCTTCTGATCGGCGGCATTGATATTTCGGTGGGTTCCATCCTTGGTTTTGCAGGTATGAGCGCCTCCCTGTTTCTGAGAGATCATCAGGGAACACCGGTGTTGGTGGTCATTCTGATCTCCACTGTGGTGGGTCTGCTCTGCGGCGTGATTAACGGTCTGATCATTTCCTACGGCAAGGTACCGCCCATCATCTGTACCATGGGTATGATGAATGCCTACCGTGGTCTTGCTTATATCGTGGCAAAGAGCCAGTGGGTGGCAGCGTACCAGTTTACCAATTCCTACAAGGCTTTTGCCCAGACCAATATCCTTGGTCTCAGCAGTCTGGTATGGGTCATGATCGCGATCTATGTGATCTTCTTTATCGTAATGAAATGGACCTCTCTCGGCAGAAGAGTTTACGCAGTAGGCTCCAATGCAGAGGCAGCAGAGGTCAGCGGCATCAAGGTAGCAAAGGTAAAGCTTGGATGCTATGCAGTGCTTGGCCTTCTCTCCGGTCTGGCCGGTGCTCTTTATACTTCCCTTTATGCATCTGCACAGGGTAACATGGGTGAGGGCATGGAGATGGACGTCATCGCAGCCTGTGTAGTAGGCGGCGTGAGCATGACAGGCGGCAGCGGTTCCGTCGTAGGCGTATTCTTAGGTTCTCTGATCCTGGCAGTCATCGGCAAGGGTCTTCCCTTAATCGGTATCTCCCAGTTCTGGCAGACCGCTATCAAGGGTCTGATCATCCTGGTAGCAATCATCGTCAATGTGCTGGCACAGAGATCCATGGATAAGGCAGCATTGAAAGGAAGGGAGATTTAGTCATGGCAGGAAAGTCAGGAAGAGATATAGCATTAACTGGCAAAAGAGACTGGAAGACAAAGCTCCTTCGTTGGGAAACCTTTCTGGTAGTTATCTTTATCGCCATCAATATTATGAATGCCTGCATCTCAGACAAGTATCTGAGTGTCACAGGACTTTTTACAGCAACCAATACCTTTATTTATGAGGCATTCCTGCTGCTGCCCATGTGTTTCGTACTGCTGATCGGTGAGATCGACATTTCCGTGGGCTCCACCGTAGCCTTGTCCGCCTGCCTTTTAGGTGTTACCTTTAATGCGACCCAGAATATGGGACTGGCCATTGTGGTCTGCCTGGTGGTAGGTACCCTTTGCGGTATGTTAAACGGATTGATTCTGGTGAAGTTCACAGAGCTGAACCCCATGATCGTTACACTGGGCACACAGATCATGTTCCGAGGCATTGCGGAGATGATCCTGGAGGATCAGGCAACCGGCGGTTTCACCAGTGTTAAATGGTTTTCCAACCTGTACTGGGGCAAGGTCGGCGGCGTAGTACCTTACATGTTTATCATTTTCGTGATCTGTGCAGTGATCTTCGGTATCGTGATGCACAAGACTACCTTTGGACGAAGAATGTATGCTATCGGCAGCAACCAGAAAGCATCCTTCTACTCCGGCATCAACGTGCCCGGTATCCGCTTCTTCATCTATGCACTCACCGGGTTCTTCTCCGGTGTCACTGCCATCTTCCTGGCCGCACAGATGGGCAGCGCCAGATCCAATGTAGGACAGGGCTTTGAAATGGATGCCATCGGCATGGCGGTATTAGGCGGCATCATGACAGACGGCGGCAAGGGCAACTTCATCGGCGCTATGCTGGCTATGTTTATCTTAGGTTTCCTGGAGTATGGCCTTGGTCTGATCAATGTATCTGCACAGGTCATGCTGGTCATCAAGGGCCTGCTGCTGATCATCGCTGTTATGATTCCCAACTTAAAGCCTCTCTTTGCAGCCAGGAAAAAGACTGCAAAGGCCTAAGAAACACAAGCTTTCGTCAATATAAGGCTCGGCAGTCAGTGACCTGACCGGGACTTGACAGATTTACAGGCTCGTGAAGCAATTTAAGAAGTTATTTCATCGGTACTTTCGCCGCAAGGCGTTTGTATACAACCAACTATTCTCTATGGGAGGAAAAAAGCATGAAGAAGAAACTCGTAAGTGTACTGCTTTGCACCGCAATGGCAGTAACAATGCTTGCAGGCTGTGGTTCATCCAGTTCCTCAGACTCCGCAAGCTCAACGGCAGCTGCATCTACCGAGGCAGCTGAGAGCACCGAAGAGGCAGCAGATGATTCTGCGGCTACCACCACATCCGGTGGCGGCACCTACGCTATCATCGTAAAGAGCGCAGGCAACCCTTACAACCAGAAGGAAATCGAGGGCTTCAAGGAAGTCATCGAGGCAGCAGGCAATACCTGTGTCGTAAAGGAGCCCGCAGAGGCAACCGCAGAGGCACAGATCGCTATGATCAATGAGTGCGTATCCCAGGGCGTGGATTCCATCGCTATCGCAGCAAATGATGCTGACGCATTAGAGCCCGCTCTGACCGCAGCTATGGACGCAGGAATCCATGTATCTTCTCTGGATTCTTCTACCAACGCTGCAAGCCGTGAAGTATTCGTAAACCAGGCCGGCGTGGAAATCATCGGCCAGACTCTGATGGATGCTGTTAAGGACATCACCGGCGGCGAAGGCCAGTGGGCAATCCTTTCCGCAACCAGCCAGGCAACCAACCAGAACGCATGGATCGACGCCATGAAGACAGTTATGGAAGGCGACGATTATGCAGGCCTTGAGCTGGTAGACGTTGTTTACGGCGATGACGAGTATCAGAAGTCTGTTGACCAGACAACTGCATTACTTTCCAACTATCCCGATCTGAAGGTTATCTGCGCTCCTACTACTGTTGGTATCATGGCAGCAGCAAAGGTTCTGCAGGATCAGGGCTCTGATGTAAAGCTGACCGGTCTTGGTCTTCCTTCCGAGATGGCTGATTACATCGGCGATGACGATTCTCACTCCTGCCCTTACATGTATCTGTGGAATCCCATTGATATCGGCCGTCTGAGCGCTTACACCTCCATGGCTCTGGTAAATGGCGATATCACCGGCGCAGCTGGCGATAAGTTCACCGCAGGCGACCTGGGCGACTACGAAGTAGTAGAGGCAGCAGATGGCGGTACCGAAATCATCCTTGGGCCTCCTTTCAAGTTCGAGCCTTCTAACATCGACGAGTGGAAGTCTGTATACTAAAGCATAACAGCTGCCTGTGCGTATACTGCGCACAGGCAGTTTTAATTTAGAAGACATGCTTAAAAATACTGTAAAGATAGATTCGGTTTGATTATAATTACATCAGAGAATTCGCCTGTGCGAAATGTGCGAAATTCTCCTCAGGCTGCCGCAGACAAGCAGCCGCAAACAAGCTGCGGCATAGAAAGGAAAACTATGGTAAAAGCATTTAAGATGAAACTGTACGAAGGTATGGCAGAGGAATACGAGAAGCGTCACAATGCCCTGTGGCCGGAAATGAAGGACATGATCCATGAGTACGGCGGCAAGAATTATTCCATCTTCTTAGACAAGGAGACCAATATCCTCTACGGCTATATTGAGATCGAAAGCGAAGAGAAGTGGGCAAAGAGTGCAGATACGGCAATCAATCGCAAGTGGTGGGATTTCATGGCAGACATCATGGAGACCAACCCGGACAACAGCCCGGTGTGCACAGATCTGTATAAGGTATTCCACTTAGATTGAAAACGTAATGCACCGGGGCGCGGCAGAATGGCTCGCATCCTTTGCACTGCGCGCCAGTTTTGC
>CAVBBL010000013.1:0-66308 GCA_963593905.1 bacterium
AGAGCGCACACTATAGGCCCGCCTGTCTGAGCATCCCCGCATCAGGCGGGGATGCTAGTTAAGGGCCGGCCATCCGCAGGCGAGAGGCAAACCATAGCAAAACGGCGCAAAGTGCATGGTGCGAGACATCTGCCGCGCCCCGGAGCATGGCCGGGAAATCGGAATGTTGAATATATCATGATATTTCATAACATATCGTTGGTTATAATTTAGTTAAAGTCCTATCTGACATATACATAAAAATAAAACATGTTAGGTAAAACCAAGGTAAAACCGCCTTGTATTCCCCGAAAATACTTGCTTTTGGGACAAAACAGTGTTAATATGTCATGGTAAACGTAGGGATGATGAAAGTGGACTGGCGAAGTCCACTTTTTCTATGCCCGAAAATAGAAATGATGAATAAAGCACAGATAAGAGAAACCAAGAGGAAAATACATGGGAGAACAGGGTAATAAGAAGACTGCATCCTCCAAAAAGGGCGGCTACGCCCAGAAGGCAGAGGAATTGCTGATGCCCATCGCACAGGCACACGGCGTGCGGATTTACGATGTGGATTATATTAAAGAGGGGGGCGATTATTACCTTCGCGCCTATATCGACAAGGATGGCGGCGTTACCATCGATGACTGCGTAGAGGTCAGCAGAGCGTTCTCCGATGTGCTGGATCAGGAAGACATCATTCCGGATGCTTATGTGCTGGAAGTATCCAGCCCCGGACTCGGCCGGGCTCTGACCAAGGACAGACATCTGCAGTATAGCCTGGGAGAACAGGTGGAATTAAAGCTCTACAAGCCTTTGGAGCCTAAGGGAAGTAAAGAATTTGCAGGAGAGTTGGAGAGTTTCGACGGCGAGCAGGTGACGATCATCCTGGAGGATGGCAGTCAGCAGAGCTTTGTGCGTAAGAATATCGCTATGCTGCGTTTGGCACTGGACTTTTGATCCTGTCAGCATTTCATTCAGACATCGGTATACAGTCACAGAAATACGTCCGGCAAAGAGCCGGCACCAAAGAAAGGAGCACGTAGGCAAAGATGAATAAGGATCTCAAGGAAGCTTTGGATGCACTGGAAAAAGAGAAAAATATCAGTAAGGATACTCTTTTTGAGGCTATTGAGAATGCACTGCTGACAGCTTGTAAGAATAATTATGGCAAGGCAGATAATATAACAGTAGAGATAGACCGAAACAGCTGCGAGTTCGGATGCTACGCAGAAAAGACAGTAGTAGCGACACCGGAGGACGTGGAGGATGATCTGTTGGAGATATCTCTGCAGGATGCCAAGGAGTGGAAGCGCACAGCTGCCGTGGGAGATGTGGTGCGAGTAAAGATCAACAGCCAGTCCTTTGGTCGTATTGCTACCCAGATCGCTAAAAACGTATTGCTGCAGAAAATCCGTGAGGAAGACCGCAGAGCCGTTTACTCCGAGTATTATGAGAAGCAGAAAGATATCGTCACCGGTATCGTACAGCGCAATATGGGCAAGAGCATCACAGTAAACCTCGGCAAGGCAGACGGTGTCCTCAGTGAGAAGGAGCAGGTGCCCGGCGAAGTGCTTCGTCCTACAGAGCGCATCAAGGTCTACATCCTGGAAGTCAAGGAGACACCTAAGGGTCCCCGTATCATGGTGAGCCGTACCCATCCGGAATTGGTCAAGAGACTCTTCGAGCAGGAAGTTACGGAGATTCACGACGGTACCGTAGAAATCATGAGCATCGCCAGAGAAGCCGGCAGCCGTACCAAGATTGCAGTGTGCAGCAACGATCCCAATGTGGATCCGGTGGGTGCCTGCGTAGGTATGAACGGCGCCCGTGTAAATAATATCGTGGAAGAATTAAACGGTGAGAAGATCGACATCGTGAACTGGGACGAGAATCCTGGCAATTTCATCCAGAATGCTCTTTCTCCGGCAAAGATCGTTGCGGTCTTTGCTGATCCGGAAGAGAAGACCGCCAAGGTAGTCGTGCCGGATTATCAGTTGTCTCTGGCAATCGGACGGGAAGGACAGAATGCCCGTCTGGCAGCCCGCCTCACCGGCTACAAGATCGATATCAAGAGCGAGACACAGGCAAAGGATGCGCCCGGTTTCCGCTACGAAGACTATCTGGACGACGAATATGACGAGGACGAGGAATATGCTGACGAGGATGAGGCATATGAGGAGGATGCAGCCGAAGACGCTGAGGAGCTTGAGGATGCAGTAGAGGACGATGTGCAGGAAGCTGCTGCGTCTGAAGAAGATCCTGAAGAAAATGCAGAGGATGCAGCACAGGAAGATACAGAGGAAGAAGTACAGGAAGACGAGGAAGCTTAAACAGGATTTTTCCATAATCCTGTCATTGTGCCGGCAGCACAGAGTGTTCAAGATGCCGCTGCAGACAGTGGCATAGGGAGGTAAAGAAGCAGCATGCCGAAAAAGATTCCGATGCGCCAATGCGTTGGCTGCGGAGAGATGAAAGAAAAAAAGAGTCTGGTGCGGATTATCCGTTCTCCGGAGGGAGAAATCTCTCTGGATACCACAGGACGGGCCAACGGACGGGGCGCCTATCTATGCAGGAATGTTGCATGCCTGCAGTTGGCAGAAAAGAAAAAGGCGTTAAACCGTGCCTATGGCATGAATGTGCCGTCGGAAATCTATCGGTCATTGGAGAAGAGCCTGGCAGGGGCATCTCCTCATGCCTCTCCGCATACGGAGCAGGCCGGGAAGGAGGCTGACGATGAAGGATAGAGTATTATCGCTTCTGGGATTGGCAGCCAAGGCAGGTAAGATAGAAAGTGGTAATTTTGCTGCAGAAAAGGCAGTTAAAGGCTTTCGGGCTTATCTGGTGATCCTGGCAGAGGATGCACAGAAGAATACAGAGAAAAGCTTTGGAAATATGTGTTCCTTTTATGAGGTGCCGCTGCGGCATCATGGGACAAAAGAGTCACTGGGCAATGCGATCGGCAAGGAGTACCGATCCTGTGTGGCAGTGACGGACAAAGGGTTTGCGGAGAGTATGATAAAGCTGCTTGGCAGCGAGGAAGAAAGAGGTTGCAATGGCGAAAACGAAAATCAGTGAACTGGAAAAGATGTATGGAGCAGATCGGAAGGAAATCATTGCATTTCTGAATGAAAAGGGAATCGAGGCCAAGACTGCCAGCAGCAGCGTAGACGAGGAAGCAGCAGCAATGGTAGAAAAGAAGTTCGGTAAGAAAGCAGCAGATACAGAAGCTGCAAAGAAGCCGGCAGCAGAGAAGGCGGAAAAAACGGATAAAGTGGAAAAAACAGAAAAGACAGAGAAAAATGAAAAGACCGGGGCTGCAAAGCCGGCAGCAGAAAAGAGCGCTGCACCCAAAAAGAAAAAGATCATTATCGTGACCAACGGCTCACAGGGACATGCTACATCGGGCGGCCGCACCGGAGCCTACAGCACCGGCAGCAATGCAGGTGCTGGCAGCAATACAGGTTCCTCCAGAGGAGCAAGACCGCAGCAGCAGCGCCCTGCAAAGCGTGAAAATAACCGAGATAATAACAGAAACAACGGCGGACGCATGGCTGCACAGACCATGTATCATCCTATTAAGCCTTTGACAGCTCCTTCTCAGATGGATCTGGATTATCACAAGCCGATTCCGAAGTCCACCCAGCCAAAGCCCAAGACAGAGCCGAAGACAGAGGAAAAGGTGCAGGAGAGCGCAGTGCAGAGCGCAGTACAGGAAGCTGCTAAGAGTGCAGCACAGACGGCATCGGCAGAGACAGTAGCAAGGAATGATGCAGCCCCTGTTGTCTCCATGGCATCAACTCCCGTAGTGAATGCACAGCAGGATACGCAGGCACAGTCTGCAACTGCTCCTCAGGGAAATGCCGCTCAGACACAGCCTTCGCAGAACGATGCGGCAAGCACAGCACCCGTCAGTGAGGAAAGAAACGGCGCTGTCAGAGAACATCGGGACAGCAGAGCGACCGAGCAGAGAAGAAATACAGGAGACGCCCAGAGAAGCAACAACTACGGTGAGCGAAGCCAGGGCAGCTACAATAATAATCGCGGCGGCCAGGGCAGCTATGGTCAGAACAGACAGGGCCAGAACGGTCAGGGCAGCTACAATAATAATCGCGGCGGCCAGGGCGGTTATGGCCAGAACAGACAGGGCCAGAACGGTCAGGGCGGCTATAACAATCGCGGCGGCCAGGGCGGCTACGGTCAGAACAGACAGGGCCAGAGCGGTCAGGGCAGTTACAACAATCGCGGCGGCCAGGGCGGCTATGGGCAGAGCAGACCCGGCCAGGGCGGCTTTAATAACAATCGCGGCGGCCAGGGCGGCTTCGGTCAGGGAAGACCCGGTCAGGGCGGTTCCCGTCCGGGCTTTGGCGGCGACCGCAATCGCAGAAATGCAGGCCCCGGAAGGCCGGCACAGACTGGCAATGAGCCTTTTGTAAAGGATGCAGAGAAGCATCGGGATGAAAATCGCCGGAAACAGAACCAGGAGAGAGATAAGCGCTCCAAGAAGGATCTGATTTACACCGACGAGGAGAACGGCAGAAAGAATCGTCCCGGCCGCTTCATTAAGCCGGAAAAGAAGGAAGAGGCACCGGAAGAAGAAAAGATCAAGGTGATCGCACTGCCTGAAAAGCTCACCATCCGTGAGTTGGCAGAAAAGATGCATATGCAGCCCGCAGAGATCATCAAAAAGCTTTTCCTGCAGGGGCAGGTGATGACAGTAAACAGCGAGCTGACCTTCGAAGAAGCTGAAAATATCGCCATTGAGTACGAAATTATGTGCGAGAAGGAAGAAAAGGTAGACGTGATCGAGGAACTGCTCAAGGAAGAAGAGGAGCAGGAAGAGAACCTTGTATCCCGTCCTCCGGTCATTTGCGTCATGGGTCACGTTGACCACGGCAAGACCTCCCTTTTGGATGCTATCCGTAAGACCAATGTCACCGATAAGGAAGCAGGCGGTATCACACAGCACATCGGTGCTTATACCGTAAAGGCCAATGATCGTCCCATTACATTCCTGGATACGCCCGGACATGAAGCTTTCACTGCTATGCGTATGCGCGGTGCCAATTCCACAGATATCGCTGTATTGGTGGTCGCTGCCGACGACGGCGTAATGCCGCAGACTGTAGAGGCAATCAATCATGCCAAGGCAGCAGGCATCGAGATCATCGTTGCTGTTAACAAGATCGATAAACCCAATGCCAATATTGACAGAGTAAAGCAGGAACTGACCGAGTATGAGCTGGTAGCCACCGACTGGGGCGGATCCACCGAGTTTGTTCCCGTATCGGCCAAGACCGGCGAGGGCATCGAGGATCTTTTGGAGACCATCCTTTTGACGGCGGATATTCTGGAACTGAAGGCTAATCCCAACCGCCGTGCAAGAGGTCTTGTATTGGAGGCAAAGCTGGATAAGGGCAGAGGTCCTGTGGCAAATATCCTCGTACAGAAGGGCACCCTGCATGTGGGAGATTTTATTTCCGCAGGAGAGAGCTCTGGTAAGGTTCGTGCCATGGTGGATGACAAGGGCAGACGTGTCAAGGAAGTCGGACCTTCCATGCCGGCTGAGATTCTGGGTCTTTCCAGCGTGCCCAGCGCAGGTGAGGTCATCCTGGCCCATGATGACGACAAGACCGCTAAATCCTATGCAGCTACCTACAAGACGCAGCATAAGGAAACCTTGATTGAGGAGACCAGAATGCGCATGAGTCTGGATGATCTCTTCACCCAGATGAAGGAAGGCAACCTGAAAGAGTTCGATATCATTATCAAGGCAGATGTGCAGGGCAGTGTAGAAGCGTTAAAGCAGAGCCTTCTGAAGCTGTCCAATGAGGAAGTCGTGGTAAAGGTTATTCACGGTGGTGTCGGTGCCATCAATGAGTCCGATGTGACACTGGCCTCCGCTTCCAATGCGATCATTATCGGCTTCAATGTGCGTCCTGACGCCACTGCAAAGGCTATGGCAGAGCACGAAGGTGTAGATCTGCGTCTGTATAAGGTCATTTACCAGGCTATCGATGATGTGGAGGCAGCACTGAAGGGCATGCGTGCACCTGTTTACGAGGAGAAGGTCATCGGTCATGCGGAGGTTCGTCAGATCTTCAAGGCATCTCAGGTGGGCAACATTGCCGGTTCCTTCGTATTGGACGGTGTCTTCAAGAGAGGCTGTCAGATCCGCATCCGCAGAGGAGAAGAGCAGATTTACGAGGGCGCACTGGCATCCTTAAAGCGTTTCAAGGACGATGTGAAGGAAGTAAAGGAAGGCTACGAATGCGGTCTGGTATTCGAGGGCTTTGACAAGATGCAGGAGCTTGATATCGTCGAGGCTTATGAGATGGTAGAGGTACCGAGAACATGAGAAAAAACAGTGTGAAGAACCGCCGCATCAACGATGAAGTGCAGCGGGCACTGGCAGAGATCATCAGTCGGGAGCTGAAGGATCCCAGAGTAGACAAGCTGGCCAGTGTCATGCAGGCAGAGGTGGCGCCGGATTTAAAGACATGCAAGGTCTGGATCAGCGTTTATGCAGGAGGAGATGCGGGAAAGAAGACCATCGAGGGACTGCGCAGTGCGGAAGGCTTTATCCGCAGTGCGCTGGCTAAAAAGGTCAATTTGCGCAATACCCCGGAGCTGCGCTTTATCCTGGATGATTCCATCGCCTATGGCGTGGCTATGAGCCATAAGATCGATGTGGTTTCTGCTGCTGACAGAGCAGCAGAAATCGCCAGAGGCGAGGAACCACAGGGAGAGGAACCTCCGGCAGAGGATGAACTTTTCGAGGACGAAGAGGGGACCGACGAAGAGTAGGGAGCACCTTAAACAGAAAGATAATAAGACGGCAAGGGGTGAATATCAGGAATCCGGGAAGTCAGAAGGCAAAGCGGATTTCCTGGGCGCACTTGGCTGTGGGCATGCGAACCGGTATCACTCTGCAGAGAAAGATACCGGTTCCTTGCGCTTTACAGGTGCAGAGAGGAGGAGTATGAATTTAGCAGAAGAATTAAAAACAGCAAAAACCATAGCCCTCAGCGGCCATGAGCACCCGGATGGGGATTGCATCGGTGCTTGCATGGGTACTTACTTATATTTGACGAAACTGATGCCGAAAGCAAGAATAGATGTTTTTCTGGAAGATTTTTCCGATGCCATAAGGGAATATATGCCCGCAGTAGAGCAGATTCGCTTTGACTATCAGACAGACGTGGAGCAATATGACGCCTTCATTGCATTCGATACCACGGCAGATCGGCTGGGAAAGGCAAAGCCCTTCTTTGATAAGGCAGTAAAAAAGATCAATATTGACCATCATGTGACCAATTCCGGCGACGGAGATGTGAACGAAGTAGATCCCAGGGCCAGCAGCACCTGTGAGATGGTATGCCGTTTGCTGGACCGCAGTCTCATGGATGAACCTATTGCCAGAGCACTCTATATCGGCATGATGACGGATACCGGCGTCTTTAAGTATTCCAATACGACTCAGGAGACCATGACCACCGCCGGTGAGTTGATTTCCTATGGCTTTGATTTCACACAAATCATCAACGCTATCTTTTATGAAAAGACCTATTGGCAGACGCAGATCATGGGGCGTGCACTTTTAGAGAGCATTCGCTTTATGGATGGGCAGTGTGTGGTCAGTGTCATTGAGCGAAAAACCATGGATTTCTATCAGGTGACCGCAAAGGATCTGGAAGGAATCGCCAGTCAGCTTAAGCTGATCAAGGGCGTAAAGTGTGCTATCTTTATGTATCAGGTAGCACCCCTGACTTATAAAGTGAGTCTTCGTTCCGACGGCAGCGTGGATGTAGCGGCAGTAGCTAAGTTTTACGGGGGCGGCGGTCATATGCGGGCAGCGGGATTTACAGCATCTGCGCCTTATCACGATATTATCAATAATCTCTCCGAGAGCATTGATATGCAGTTAAAGAAAGGTTAAAAGTTTCAGACAATGCTTGACGGAATGCTGACAGTATACAAGGAGGCCGGCTTTACCTCCAATGATGTGGTGGCAAAGCTCCGGGGGATTTTGCGGCAGAAAAAAATCGGCCATACCGGAACTTTGGATCCGGATGCAACCGGTGTTTTGCCGGTATGCCTCGGCAAGGGAACGAAGCTGTGTGATCTCATAGCTGATCGGGATAAGGAATATGTGGCGGTGCTCCACCTGGGTGTAGAGACAGACACGCAGGATATGAGTGGTCAGATTTTGGCACAGAGGTCGGCACAGGAAGTGAAAGAAACCGTTACAGAGGAAATGATTCGCAGCCGGGCAGCCTTTTTTCTGGGAACCTATGCGCAGATTCCGCCTATGTATTCTGCACTCAAAGTAAACGGCAAAAAACTCTATGAACTGGCAAGAGCAGGACAGACCGTAGAGAGAAAGGCCAGAGAAGTACAAATCTATGAGCTGGAGATTCTGGAGATCGATTTGCCCCTTGTCAAGATGAGAGTACGATGCTCCAAGGGTACCTATATCAGGACATTATGCCACGACCTGGGACAAAAGCTTGGAGTGGGTGGCGCCATGGAGAGCCTGCTTCGCACCAGAGTGGGGAATTTCCTTTTACAGGATGCCCTGACCGTGGGACAGATTGAGGCTATCGCCAGGGGAGAAGAGCAGAATCCGGGAGAGGAAGACAGGCAGGCACGCATCAGACCATATGTGCAGCCTGTTGAGAGCTTTTTCGATGACGCAGTGGCGCTTAAAGTTACAGAGCAGGGACAGCGTTTTCTGGATAACGGCAATGCACTGCGTCTATCGCAGGTGACCGATCTGGAAAAGGATACTGAGAAATTGCCGCCGCTTAGGACACAGGAACGGGTACGCATCTATGCCCAGGACGGCGCCTTTCGCGGCCTTTATCGCTTTGATCAGGAAAAGGGCATGCTGGTGGTGGAAAAAATGTTCTGAGAACTTTCAACCGTAAACGACATCAATGTTTAAGCGAGTGACGTAAAACGACATTCAATTTAATCACATCTGAGAAATTTTCTTTGTGAATTTCTCCCCAAGCAGCCGCAGATAAGCTGCGGCATAAAGAGAAAACTATGGTAATACTATCCGGTACAACAGAATTTCATATAGAAGAGCCAACCGCCATGGCCATCGGCAAATTTGACGGCGTACATCTGGGGCACCGAAAGATTCTGGAGACGATCCAGAAGAAAAAAGAGGACGGACTGCGCAGTGCGGTCTTTACCTTTGCACCTTCTCCCGCGGTTTTCTTTGGAAAAGGAGATGTAAAGGAACTGATGACTCCCGAGGAAAAAAGGAACGTGCTGCAGGAAATCGGCATTGATTATCTGGTGGAATTTCCTTTGACAAAACAGACAGCGGCTACAGATCCGGCTTCTTTTGTCCGTGAGATCATGGCAGGACAAATGCATGCCAGGTTCGTGGCGGCAGGAAGAGATCTTTCTTTCGGAGACAGGGGAGCAGGTGATTTTACACTTTTGCACGGGTTGGAGAAAGAGTGCGCATTTACCTCGGAAGAAGTGGAGAAGGTAAAGATAGAGGGGATGGAAGTAAGCTCTACCTTGATCCGGCAATATGTGGAAAAGGGACAGATGGAGATGGCGGCGGCCATGCTGGGAGAGCCTTACCGTGTGGAAGGCATCATCTGCCATGGCAATGAAATCGGTCGTACGCTGGGAATTCCCACCATCAATCAGATTCCGGCTAAGACGAAGCTGCTTCCTCCCTTTGGGGTATATTATTCCACCGTAGAGATAGAAGGGAAAAAGTATGGCGGCATGACCAATATAGGTCAAAAACCTACGATTTCAAGACAGGATCATCCCGGGCAGCCGGCCATTACTGTGGAGACTTATCTCTACGATTTTGACGGAGACGTCTATGGAAAGAGAGCAGTTACCAGATTACTGACATTTAGGCGGCCGGAGATGAAATTTTCCGGTCTGGAGGAACTGCAGAGAACCATGGAGGCGGATGTAGCAGCAGGCAGGGAATATATGATGAGCGGGGCGCCTGCGGAATGGAGATTAAAATGGTAAGACATATTATTTTGTGGCAGTTAAAAGATGAATTTTCTCCTGAGGAAAAGGAAAAGATCAAGGCAGATATCAAAGAGGGATTAGAGGCATTGGCAGGACAGATTCCCGGACTTTTAAAGATCCAGGTGCATACCAATGGACTGGCTTCCTCCAATGCAGATGCCATGCTGGAGACAGAATTTGAGGATGAGGCATCTCTGAAGGGCTATGCTGTTCATCCGGCGCATGTGGCAGTGGCGGACAAAAAGGTGAGACCCAATGTGAAAAGCCGTGTATGCCTGGATTTTGAGATGTAGTTTGAAAGTGACGTAGGTACTGATAAGAGATCCGGCGGAAGTCAAAATCGGAAATTCTCACCGCCTCTTCGCAGCGAAGCTGCTCAGAAATGAGGATTAGTATGTTGAAAACCCCACAGATTCATGAATCTGCTTTTGTGGCACCTGATGCGGCTGTTTACGGAGAAGTATCCATTGCCAGGGACTGCAGCGTTTGGTTTCATGCCACAATCCGCGCAGGAGCGGGAACAGTACAGATCGGAGCCCGCACCAATGTGCAGGACAATTGTGTCATTCATGTGGATAAAGGATACAGTGTCAAGATCGGCGAGGATGTGACCATCGGCCACAGTGCAATCGTCCATGGCTGCACAGTAGGAGATAATACACTGATCGGCATGGGGGCTATTGTCTTAAACGGTGCAGTCATCGGAAAAAACTGCATAGTGGGGGCAGGCGCATTGGTCACGCAGAATATGAGGATTCCGGACGACTCCTTGGTGCTGGGAAGTCCTGCCAGGATAAAACGGAGTCTGCGGGAGGAAGAAATCAGTGCCAACCGGGCCAATGCCCTGCACTATGTGGAAGAGGGCAAGGCGTATAAAGCGGAATTAAGGAAATGCTGATGAAATCGGAATTTCCTTAAATAATGGTCGGCAGAGGTTTAAAGGTGATGCTGGCTTTGCTGCAGAATTTACGGAATACAATATACAAGCAGAAAAAGGAATACGCTTATGCAAATTTATTTTGCGCCTATGGAAGGAATCACCACCTATACCTACAGACAGCTCCATCATCGGTATTATAAGGGTGTGGATAAATATTTTACACCATTTGTGTCTCTGCGCCCCGACCAGCCTTTGAGCAATAAGGAAATGAGGGATGTGCTGCCGGAGAATAATGAAGGAATACCGGTGGTGCCTCAGATTCTGACGAACCACGCAGGCGGCTTTCTGGAGACAGCCAGACGATTTGCCCAGATGGGCTATGCGGAGATCAATTTGAATTTGGGATGTCCTTCCGGTACTGTGGCAGCAAAAAAGAAAGGGGCAGGGTTCCTCTCTTACCCGGAGGAATTGAATCGATTTTTGGATACTGTCTACAACGATCCTTCTGTGACAGAGGGGGAATTTGCTGTTTCCGTAAAGACCAGAATCGGCAGAAATGATCCATCGGAGTGGAAGAGGCTTCTGCAGATTTATAACCAATATCCGGTGAAGGAATTGATCGTGCATCCCAGAGTACAGAAGGAGTTTTATCGGGGAACAGTACATCAGGATATTTTCAGGGAAATCCTGAAAGAGAGCAAAAATCCGGTAGTCTATAATGGTGATCTTTTTCATTTGCGGGATGTGCAGGCATTTCATGCTGCATTTCCCCAGGTGGAGACGATCATGATAGGACGGGGGCTGCTGCGGGATCCAGCTCTGGCTGAAAGAATTGTGACAGCGCTTCGAAAAGAGGAGTATCCCGAGAAAAAGGATGTATATGAAAAAATAATCCACACTGAAAGTACCAAAAGTGCAGACAGTCGTTTTCAGGAATTTCACGATGCAATGCTTAGTCAATATCAGGAAGTGATCGGCGATGACAGAAATGTTCTCTTTAAAATGAAGGATCTGTGGAATTTCATGCTCCAGGGGCGTCCGGATGCTGCCTCTTATGCCAAGGAAATCCGCAAAGCCCAGCGCATGCCGGAATACAAGGCAGCGGTGCGGCAGGTGATGCGCAGGATGAAGGAAGAGGAAAGTGATGCAATGACATAGTGCCTTGGATTTTTATCGCTGTTTGTAATGAATCAAAAAAGCTGTTTCAGGAAGATGAATTGCCTGAAACAGCTTTTTATATAGGAGATAGTTTTCCCGGTTCACAGTTCGAACTGAAAAAACTATCAGGAGTACTGATTTTTGCTTTATCAGTGGAAAATCTATTTTTTGTGCATACGATCGTAGACATAGGCGATACCTGTGCCGATAGCACCAAGACCTGTTGCAACACCAAGAATGACAGCAATACTGGTTGTGATCATGAAATTTTCCTCCTATAAGTAAGTGGTTTGTGTAGTAATAGGTTTGATGTGATTTAAATTTCCTTGCCTAGTGATTCTTAAAGTAAGTGTAGACGCAGCCGATACCTGTGCCGATAGTGCCAAGACCTGCTGCAACGCCGAGAATGATAACAAAACCGGTTGTGATCATGAAAATTTCCTCCTATAAGTAAGTGGTTTGTGTAGTAATAGGTTTAATGTGATTTATATTTCCTTGCTTAGTGCTTCTTAAAGAAATTGTAGACACAGGCAATACCTGCGCCGATAGTGCCAAGACCTGCTGCAACACCGAACATAACTGCAATACTGGTTGAGATCATAATAATTTCCTCCTTTAAATAAGTGTTTGATGTAGTAATAAGATTGTTGTGATTTACGGCTCCTTGCTGTTTGATCTGCGGCCGTTTTGTTTTTGTTTTGATGAGCTTATAATAATAGACAGCACGTATAAGAAGCGTAACAATTCTCTTCACACGACCGCAATAAATCGGGGGACAGAAAGGAAAAGTTTGAAAGAAATGCCTGATGGCATTTCTTTCAAACTGCATTGATGCCGTAAACGTCATCAATGCAAGATCGTATCAGAGAAATCGTCTGCGCAATTTCTCTTCACGTAGCCGCAATAAATTGCGGCATAGAAAGGAAGATTATGAAAATTTGTATTTTAAACGGCTCTCCAAGGGGAAAGTATTCCATCACGGCTATGACCAGCCAATATCTGGAAAAGTGCTTTCCGGAGCATGTTTTTTCTTATGTATTAGTATCTGCACAGATTCGTTCTCTGGAAAAGGATTTATCTCCGGCTTTAAAAGTGATAGAAGAAGCGGATCTGATCATTTTTTCCTATCCGGTGTACACATTTTTGGCACCCAGCCAGCTGCATCGCTTCATTAGACTGTTAAAGGAAAGTGGTACCGACCTTTCCGGAAAATTCGTCACCCAGATCACCACTTCCAAGCATTTCTATGATGTGACAGCCCATCGCTATGTGGAGGACAACTGTTTTGATCTTGGCATGCGGATCATCCATGGGCTGTCTGCAGATATGGACGATCTGACCACGGCAAAGGGGCAGGAGGATGCTGTTGCCTTTTTCCGCTATGCAATCTGGTGTGTGGAAAATGGAATCAGTGAGAGTGCGCCCTCCATTGTCTTACAGACTGTTTCTTCTATAGAATCTATTTCTATAGAATCTATGGAGAAGGAAGCAATTTTATCCTGCGCCGGCAGCGATGCGGCAGGTAACGATATAAGTTCGGATAAACCTATTGCCATCGTCGCAGACCTTAAAAAGGAGGATCACGCGCTTGCCGCTCGGATCGAAGCCTTCCGACAGGCCTGTCCTCGTCCTACCAAACTTATCAATCTGGCAGAGTACCCCTTCCAGGGCGGCTGTCTTGGCTGCTTTCACTGTGCTGCCAACGGAAAATGTGTTTATACCGATGGTTTTGACGTCTTCCTGCGGGAACAGATTCAGACAAGTGCAGCTATAGTCTATGCCTTTACCATTCAGGATCATTCCATGGGGCCTGTCTTTAAGATGTATGATGACCGTCAATTTTGCAACGGCCATCGTACTGTGACCGAGGGAATGCCTTTTGGTTATATCGTTTGTGGGGCATATGAAAAAGAGCCTAATCTGCGCACCGTCATTGAGGCACGCTGCGATGTGGGGCACAACTTCCTCTCCGGTGTGGGCACAGATGCATCCTCAGATCGTGTTATGCTCTCCAGACTCCTCTATGCCCTGGAATACAGCTACCTGCAGCCCAGGAACTTTTACGGTGTGGGCGGCATGAAGATATTCCGGGATCTGATTTGGGTCATGCAAGGCTTTATGAAGGCAGATCATGAATTCTATAAGCAGCACGGTATTTACGATTTTCCCCAAAAGCAGCGGGGGCGGATGCTGCTGATGCAGCTGGTAGGTTTTATGATGCGCCATACCAAGCTTATGGAAAAACAGGGCAATCGTATGAACGAAGGAATGATGGCACCCTACCGAAAGGTGATAGACAGCGCAAAGCCGCTGTGAGTCCGGGACCTGTTACGCTTTTAGTACTCCTTGGCATTTATGATAAGCTCAACGCAAACGAAAAGGATGAAAGATGTGAAACATCCATAAAAATTGAGCTTAGTAAGATAATAAAAGGGAGGTACTACCATGACCATTGCACTTATTATAGGATTTTCTTTAGGAGGCCCCGCTATTGTTTGTGGCCTTATCACAGCAGGTAATTTGCTTTTCCGTAAGTAATTACGGTGAGAAAGCAGAAGCCGTCATATCTTTGATTTCAAAGATATGACGGCTTTTTCGTGCCATTTTTTTGCAAAGTTCACAGTTGTAGTTGCCGGATAGGCGATAAAGATGCTGACCGGAGATACTTCTGAAAAGACTCCTATTGGATAGTTACTATGCAGGAATGGTGCAGGAGCTTTCTGCATTACAATCAAATTGTTACAATAATGTGTACTTTATATCACAAACATGTTACAATGCCGATATGATGGACTTAAAAACGAAGAAGACTAAAAAAGTAAAACATTTCCGAATCGTGTTCAATTTGCCCCTCTTGATCCTGGAGGCGGTTATGGCGGTGGGATGTTTGGCCGCTCTGGCAGTGGTGCTCAAGATGACAGACTCTGTACAGAAGATCGGCATTGACCAATCCAACATCGTGATCAATACACCGGTTTCCTATGCCACGGAGAAACATGAACTTGGCTATCGGAATATCGCTTTATTTGGCGTGGATGCCAGAGACGGAGAGTTGGGGGCAGGCACCAGAAGTGACACCAACATCGTCATGTCAGTGAACCAGGATAAAAAGGAAATCTCCCTGATTTCTGTTTATCGGGATACCTACCTGAATATCGGCGACGATACCTATAATAAGTGCAATGCAGCCTATGCCAGGGGCGGTCCGGAGCAGGCCATCAATATGCTGAACATGAATCTGGATCTGGATATCACAGATTATGTGACAGTAGGATTTGAGGGGTTGATCGAGGCCATCGATCAGCTTGGCGGTGTGGAGATCGATGTAGAGGAAGTGGAAATCCAGCACCTTAACAATTATCAGCTGACCATGGCAGATGAATTCGGTGTCGATTATATAGAAGTTAAAAAGCCGGGAAAGCAGATCTTAAACGGCATGCAGGCCACGGCTTATTGCCGGATCCGCTATGGCGGCGGTGATGACTATAAGCGCACAGAGCGGCAGCGCACGGTGATCAATGCCATGATCGAGAAGGCAAAGACGGTTTCTGCGGGAGAGTTAGCCAGCGCCGTGACAGCGGTCATGGACAATGTTTCCACATCGTTAGATATCAATGAGATTATTTCTCTTTCGTCTGCTCTTTCTCAATACCAGGTGGTTACCAGTGAGGGATTTCCTTTCGCGGAGCACAGAGAGGCCTTTAATTTAAGTCGTGCCATCGGCAACTGCATCGTGCCGGGGACATTGGAGGAGAACGTGATCATGCTCCACGAGCTGCTGTTTGATGACGAGGAATATGTACCCAGTACCCAGCTGCAGGAATACAGCGAGAAGATTCTGCAGGATGCGGAACCATATCGCCCTTGACAGGGAATGCAGTCACAGCGTGTGTTCACATTTGTTCACAGATAAACATAAACGACAATAAAAAATAGTAAGAAAAAAGAGGATGGCGGGCTGCTGTACCTCTTTTTTTTGTGGCGCTTTTGTGTCATTTTTTACGTGATACTTCACAAACGGCGTTATTTGGAGTATAAATTTTATAGAAGTGTTGGAAAAGACTACTTAATGAAGTCTGCTCAGAATGGAGAACAGAATGGAAAATATAAAGAAAATAAAGAGAGAACCGGAGAATGCCAAGGGAGAAATCCGCTTTGAAGAGAGAAAAAGATGGGGCTTTTTGGGACTTCCCTTTACATTTACAGTATATAAGATTTACGACAATGACATCCAGGTCGTATCCGGTCTTCTGACCAGTAAAGAGAATGACTGCTACATGTACAGAGTCAGTGATGTGGAACTGACCAGGACGCTTTTTCAGCGTATGTTCGGTTTAGGCACCGTGCGGTGCTTTACCTCCGATGTGACGGATAAGAATCTGGTGCTTACCAATATCAAAAATGCCAGAGAGATCAAGGATTTCATCTATCAGGCAGCTGAGGAGAGCAAGCGCCGCCGCCGCACAGTGAATATGCAGGATATCGGCGCTGCAGTGGAGGGTGAAGATTGAAATATTTCTTACTCTTTATAAAGAAGCTG
Organism: bacterium; assembly: GCA_963593905.1. Classification (GTDB taxonomy): domain Bacteria; phylum Bacillota; class Clostridia; order Lachnospirales; family Lachnospiraceae; genus CAG-791. Next base: position 16,581 of record CAVBBL010000013.1, read on the forward strand.
CTCCGTTTTATTTTAAAGCCTCTGTCTTTTTTGCCGGCCATCCTGGTGATGTGCATGATCTTCAATTTTTCTGCGCAGGACGGTGACCAGAGTGCAGCCCTGAGTACCAAGGTGACCCAAAAAGTGGTGGCAGAGATCAATGAGCATATGGAGATGGGCTGGGATGAGGCGCAGCAGGCGCATTATGTGGAGCGGATGAATTACTATGTGCGAAAGACTGCTCATGTGACAGAGTATTTTGTACTGGCGGTTACGGTGGCGGTGCCTCTTTACGTTTACGGCGTCAGAGGTATTTGGCTTCTCGTGTGTGCGGGAATTATCTGTGTAGGCTATGCGGGACTGGATGAGTACCATCAGAGTTTTACCGTGGGCCGCACTGCCACGATTCGAGATGTTGGCATAGACAGCATCGGTATTTTTCCGGGTATTTTAGTTTCCCAATTTTTCTGCTTTATCGGCAGAAAGACCATTTTCCGTCCCTTAAGTATGGAAAAGCACAGGAAAAGACGGGCACAGTATAAACGCCGCACCAGACACTGTGCAGAGAGCTACGGTGTAGGATATCAGAAGAGTGTGTGATGAGGAATCAATCATTCATCCTAATCTCCATTTCGTGAGAGCTTCGCATCGGAAAAATCAAAAGCAAATTTCAGATTTGTTTTTTTGCACTAAAAACTGCTTGCGTATTCAAAATGAATGTGCTATACTTCACAAGTCGGCAATCGAGAGAGTGCCGCACAGGGGAATCATATAATGGCTAATATCACGGTCTCCAAAACCGTTCATGGGAGTTCGAATCTCTCTTCCCCTGCTTGCAAGGTCGCATTGATCCGTATCGGATGAATGCGATTTTTTTGTGCGGAAATTGTCCCTCCTTCATCAATCTGCACAAAAAATTATACAAGCGGGGCTTTGGCTTTGACTGTACAAAAGAGGCCCGTGTGATATATAATAACTCCTAACAGTTTGAAACAGGGGAGAAGTGCGTCCGAATGTATGTGCATTTTTGTTCACCGTTTCATCCGGTATGAGGATCAGGGAAGAAAAAGGTGCTTTTGGAATGCGGCATAGCCGTCCGAAAGCATTTTTTCAGGAGTAATACAAAGAACAAATACAAAGAGACAAGCTTAAGCAGAGCAGGAGGAGAAGAGTTCGATGGCAACTGGTGTCAAACGCATCTATGTCGAGAAGAAGAAACCCTACGCAGTAGCAGCCAAACAGCTGAAGGAAGAAATCGAAGGTTTCCTGGGCGTGTGCAGTCTTGAGGATGTCCGCATTTTTATCCGCTATGATGTGGAAAATGTATCAGATGAAGTGTTCGAGACCGCATGTAAGACTGTATTTTCTGAGCCGCCGGTAGATATTCTTTACAGAGAGACGATTGAGATCCCGGCAAACGCAGCGGTATTCAGCGTAGAGGCACTGCCCGGTCAGTTCGACCAGCGCGCGGATTCCGCAGAGCAGTGTCTGCAGTTCATTGATGAGAATCAGCAGCCTGTGATCCGCACAGCTACCACCTATATGATTCTGGGAGATATTTCCGATGCTGATTTGGAGAAGATCAAGGGATATTGCATCAACCCGGTGGATTCCCGTGAGACCGGCATGGAGAAGCCGGCGACTTTGAAGCTGACGCATCCGGATCCTGCAGATGTAGCCGTATTGGATGGCTTTAACGCTATGCCTCAGGCAGATCTTCACACTCTTTATGATTCTCTTGGTCTGGCTATGACCTTTGAGGATTTCCTTTTCATTCAGAAATATTTTGGCGAACAGGAGCACCGGGATCCTACCATGACAGAGATTCGGGTACTCGATACCTATTGGTCTGATCACTGCCGCCATACCACCTTTGCAACGGAATTAAAAAATGTAGAATTTGAGGACGGTTATTACCGTACTCCTATTGAGACTACCTATCAAAGCTATTTAGATACCAGAGAAGAGCTCTATGCCGGTCGCTCTGATAAGTATGTATGCCTGATGGATCTGGCTCTTATGGGTATGAAGCGCCTGAAGGCAGACGGCAAGCTGACGGATATGGAAGAGTCCGATGAGATCAATGCCTGCTCTGTAGTAGTACCTATCGAGATTGACTACGGCAAGGGTCCGATGACAGAGGAATGGCTGGTATTCTTTAAAAACGAGACCCATAACCATCCCACAGAGATCGAGCCTTTCGGCGGTGCGGCAACCTGTCTGGGCGGTGCGATCCGTGATCCGCTTTCCGGCCGCGGCTATGTATATCAGGCTATGCGCGTTACCGGCGCGGCAGATCCTACGGTTCCTGTAGCAGATACCTTAAAGGGCAAGCTCCCTCAGAAGAAGCTGGTTACCGGTGCAGCCAAGGGATATTCCAGCTACGGCAACCAGATCGGCCTTGCCACCGGCCATGTAAGTGAAATCTATCACCCTAATTATGTGGCAAAGCGCATGGAGATCGGCGCAGTCATGGGCGCAGCAGCCAGAGAAAATGTCATTCGTGAGAATTCCGATCCCGGAGATATCATCATTCTCTTAGGCGGCCGCACAGGTCGTGACGGCTGCGGCGGTGCAACAGGCTCTTCCAAGGTGCACACCGAGAAGTCTCTGTCCACCTGCGGCGCAGAGGTACAAAAGGGTAATGCTCCTACAGAGAGAAAGCTGCAAAGACTCTTCCGCCGTGAGGAAGTCAGCAGCATCATCAAAAAGTGCAATGACTTCGGCGCCGGCGGTGTGTCCGTTGCCATCGGTGAGCTGGCGGCCGGCCTTAAGGTAAATCTGGATCTGGTTCCCAAAAAGTATGAGGGATTGGACGGCACAGAATTAGCAATCTCCGAGTCTCAGGAGCGTATGGCAGTGGTAGTGGCCCCTGCAGATCAGGATAAATTCCTGGCTTATGCCGCTGAGGAAAATCTGGAAGCTACACCGGTGGCCGTGGTGACCAAGGAGCCCCGTCTGGTGCTGACCTGGAGAGGAAAGGACATTGTCAATATCGCCCGTTCCTTCCTGGATACCAACGGCGCCCATCAGGAAGCCAGCGTAGAGGTGGAAGCACCCAGAGTAGATGACAACTATTTCAAAAAGATCGCAAGTCCTGCAGTGGCTGAAAAGTTAAAGGACAATGACTTTACAGGAGCTATGGAAGCACAGCTCTCTGATCTGAACACCTGCTCGCAGAAGGGATTGGTGGAGATGTTTGACTCCTCCATCGGTGCAGGTACAGTGGATATGCCCTTTGGCGGCAAATATCAGCTGACCCCTACCCAGACCATGATCGCAAAGCTGCCGGTACTGCATGCTAAGACCGACACCGTGACTATGATGAGCTACGGGTTTGACCCTTATCTCTCTTCCTGGAGTCCTTATCACGGTGCTGTCTATGCGGTGACAGAGTCTATTGCCAAGATCGTGGCAGCAGGCGGCGATTACAGAAAGCTTCATTTTACATTCCAGGAGTATTTCCGCAGAATGTCCCAGGATCCCGAGCGTTGGAGTCAGCCTTTCTCTGCTTTGCTGGGTGCTTATGATGCGCAGATCGGCTACGGCCTTGCCAGTATCGGCGGCAAGGACTCCATGTCCGGCACCTTCAATGACATAGATGTACCGCCGACTCTGGTTTCTTTTGCGGTAGACGTGGCAGAGCTTTCCGATGTGATCACACCGGAGTTAAAGAGAGAGGGAGATGTACTGGTACAGATCTGGATTGATAAGGATGAGTTCGACGTACCGGTATATGAGGATGTATTAGAGCTTTACGGCAAGGTGACACAGCTGATTCGTGATGGCCACATTACCGCCGCATATGCTACGGATGCCTACGGCACTGCGGCAGCAGCAGCCAAGATGGCCTTTGGTAATCACTTCGGGGTAGCCTTTGACAGCGAGATTGCTTTAAAGGAATTCTTTGAAAACGGCATCGGCGATCTGTTGGTAGAGATGCGCCCTGAGGCAGCAGCCCGCTTAGAAGAGGCAGAGATCGACAATTACCGGATTATCGGTACCGTGACAGCAGTAGGAGAGGAAGCACGCTTTACCTGGGGCGAGCAGCAGCTGGCACTGGCAGATGCTTTAAAGAGCTGGGAGAAGCCTCTGGAGAAGATCTTCCCCACCAAGGATTATGAGGATAAGACACCTGTAGAATACCCTATGTACGATGCTGCCCGGCATGAAGAGAAGCAGATTACGATTTGCTCTCACAAGATTGCACAGCCTACTGTATTTATTCCGGTATTCCCGGGCACGAACTGCGAATACGATGCGGCCGCTGCCTTTGAGAGAGCCGGTGCCAAGACCATTACCAAGGTATTCCGCAATCAGAATGCCGAGGATATCCGTGAGTCTGCCGCTGTCTTTGCAGACAGTATTGCGAAGTCACAGATTATCATGTTCCCCGGCGGATTCTCCGCAGGTGATGAGCCGGACGGCAGCGCCAAGTTCTTCGCCACCGCTTTCCGCAACGAGAGCATCAAGGAGGCTATCCTGGATCTGCTCCAGAAGAGAGACGGTCTGGCCCTGGGCATCTGCAACGGTTTCCAGGCACTGATCAAGTTAGGCTTAGTGCCCAATGGCGAGATCACAGGACAGGATGAGGAATCTCCGACACTGACCTTTAATACCATCGGCCGACATATTTCCCACATGGTTTACACCAAGGTGGTGACCAATAAGTCCCCCTGGCTGGCGGGCACGAAGCTGGGAGATGTCTATGTGACACCGGCTTCCCACGGCGAAGGACGGTTTGTAGCGCCCAAGGCATGGATCGACAAGCTCTTTGCAAACGGACAGGTGGCAACCCAGTACTGCGATCCGGAGGGCAATGTGTCTATGGACGAGACCTGGAATGTCAACGGCTCCTACGCTGCCATCGAGGGCATCACTTCCCCCGACGGCCGTATCCTGGGCAAGATGGCTCACTGCGAGCGCGCCGGCGAAGGCGTCGCTATGAACATCGTAGGCGAGCAGGATATGCAACTGTTCGAGTCTGGTGTTAAATACTTTGTTTAAGCTACAAGCCATGCACAGGCCGAAAATGTAAAAACAGGCGCGTGCTTGCACGCAAGACTGTTTTTGCATTTTCGGCCGTATACGGCGCCAGCCGTACAGCGAGATGCAGCAACGCGGAATCGAGCTGGTGCATGGCGTCCGTCGAAGGTGTAGGAGAACAGGCGCGTGCTTGCACGCAAGACTGTTTTTGCATTTTCGGCCGTATACGGCGCCAGCCGTACAGCGAGATGCAGCAACGCGGAATCGAGCTGGTGCATGGCGCCAGCCTAAATTTCTATAACTGGAGGTAATTCATGAAAGCTTTCCTTATTCTGGAAGATGGAACCGTGTTTACGGGCCGTCATTTCGGTGCCGTCAAAGAGGTGATCAGTGAGATCGTGTTCAACACCTCGATGGCCGGCTATCTGGAGGTGCTGACGGATCCGTCCTATGCGGGACAGGCAGTCTGCATGACCTATCCGCTGATCGGCAACTACGGCGTGTGCTTAGAGGACATGGAGTCTGAGAGACCCTGGCCGGATGCCCTGATTGTGCGGGAAGCAGCCAAACTCCCCAGCAATTTCCGCTGTGATATGTCCCTGCAGAAATTCATGGAGCAGTACGAGGTCCCCGGCATCGAGGGGATTGATACCCGTATGCTGACCAAGATCCTCCGGGAAAAGGGCACCATGAACGGCATGATCACTACCAATGAGAATTACGTGCTGGATGAGATTCTGCCGAAGCTCCATGCGTATACCTGCGGTAAGGTCGTAGAAAAGGTTACCTGCCGGGAAAAATACGAGATACAGGGTACTGCATCCTTAGAGGAAAACGGACCGGTATCCGGCAGTGCTGTGTTCAATAAAGAAAATTATGAAGCATCCAGGGCCGGAGATCACTCCAAGAAGGAGAAGCGCCCCAGCCTGGTGCGGGAACTTAACGGAAAAGGTCTGCATATCGCTCTTCTGGATGTAGGTGCTAAGAAAAATATCGCAGCATCCTTAGCGGCCAGAGGCTGTGATGTCACGGTATATCCGGCATTGACCAGTGCAGAGGAGATTTTGGAGAGTCATCCTGACGGCATTATGCTTTCCAACGGCCCCGGAGATCCCAAGGAGTGCACTTCCATCATCGGAGAGATTAAAAAGCTCTATGACAGCGATGTGCCGATTTTTGCCATTTGTCTGGGACATCAGCTGATGGCATTGGCAACAGGGGCAGATACCTATAAGCTGAAATACGGCCATAGAGGCGGCAATCATCCCGTAAAGGATCTGGCAGCGGGCAGAGTCTATATTTCTTCCCAGAACCATGGATATGCAGTGGATCCTAAGACGCTGGATCCGGCAGTCTGCGAAGAGGCTTTTGTCAATGTCAACGACGGAACCAACGAGGGACTTCGCTATAAGAATAAGAATATCTTCACCGTGCAGTTCCATCCGGAAGCCTGCCCCGGTCCCCAGGATTCCAGCTATCTCTTTGACAGATTTATCGAGAATATCCGAAAAGGTCAGTAGACAGAGACAGCAGAGAGCAATGCCGTGGGTATAAGTCCTGATATCCTGATAGATTACCCGGGTATTGCAGTGAACCCGCGCAGAAATGGAGAGTACAATGCCAAAGAATCCCAATGTAAAAAAAGTAATGGTTATCGGCTCCGGCCCCATTGTCATCGGACAGGCTGCCGAATTTGACTATGCAGGCACCCAGGCCTGCCGTTCCCTGAAGGAAGAGGGCATCGAGGTAGTGCTGGTCAATTCCAACCCTGCCACCATCATGACGGATCGGGACATTGCCGATGAAGTCTATATCGAACCTTTGACCATCCCTGTTCTGGAGAAGATTATTGAAAAGGAAAAGCCCGACAGTATCCTTCCCACTCTGGGCGGTCAGGCAGGTCTTAACCTTGGTATGGAATTAGAGGAGTCCGGTTTCCTTAAATCCCACAATGTAAAGCTCCTTGGCACCACAGCCCTGACTATTAAAAAGGCTGAGGATCGTCTCATGTTCAAAGAGACCATGGAGAAGATCGGAGAGCCCTGCGCTCCTTCCCAGGTGGTGGAGAATATCGAAGATGGTGTGGCCTTTGCGGAAAAGATCGGTTATCCCGTGGTGCTTCGACCTGCTTACACCTTAGGCGGCAGCGGCGGCGGCATCGCTCACAGTGTGGGAGAGTTGAGAAAGATTCTGGAGAACGGTCTTCGCCTTTCCCGTGTGGGACAGGTATTGGTAGAGCGCTGCATTTCCGGATGGAAAGAGATCGAGTACGAAGTAATGCGTGACAGTGCAGGCAACGTGATCACTGTCTGCAACATGGAAAATATCGATCCCGTGGGCGTGCACACCGGCGACAGTATCGTAGTGGCGCCTTCCCAGACACTTTCCGATAAAGAATACCAGATGCTGCGTACCGCAGCCTTAAATATCATCAGCGAGCTGGAGATTACCGGTGGCTGCAACGTGCAGTTTGCCCTGCATCCCACCAGCTTTGAATACTGTGTTATCGAGGTAAATCCCCGTGTATCCCGTTCTTCTGCGTTGGCTTCCAAAGCGACCGGCTATCCCATCGCCAAGGTGGCAGCGAAGATTGCATTGGGATATACACTGGACGAGATCAAAAATGCCATTACCGGCAAGACCTTTGCCAGCTTCGAGCCCACATTGGATTATTGTGTAGTAAAGTTCCCCAGACTGCCTTTTGATAAGTTCATCACTGCCAAGCGCACCCTGACCACACAGATGAAGGCTACCGGTGAGGTCATGAGCATCTGCAGCAATTTTGAGGGTGCCATGATGAAGGCTATCCGCTCTCTGGAGCAGCATGTGGACAGCCTGACCAGCTATGATTTCTCCCACCTTTCCAAGGAAGAGCTTTTCTCCAGACTGACGGTGGTAGATGACCAGCGTATCTGGGTGATTGCCGAGGCCCTGAGAAAGGGTATCTCCTACAGCACCATTCATGAGATCACCATGATAGATGAGTGGTTTATTGACAAGATCCATAACCTGGTGAAGGTCGAGCAGAGACTTTGCAAGGAGCCCCTGACACCGGAGCTTTTGGCAGAGGCAAAGCGTCTGGAGTTCCCTGATAATGTAATTGCCAGATATACAGGCAAGGAGGAAGAAGAGATCAGACAGATGCGTCTTGCCAACGGCATCACGGCAGTTTATAAGATGGTAGATACCTGTGCCGCAGAGTTTGAGGCGCAGACACCTTATTATTATTCCGTCTATGCCAAGGACGAGGATGAGGCTGCCTCCAAGGTGACAGAGCGCAAGAAGATCCTGGTACTTGGTTCCGGCCCTATCCGCATCGGTCAGGGTATTGAGTTTGACTATTGTTCCGTACATGCTACCTGGGCTTTCTCCAAGGCGGGATATGAGACCATTATCATCAACAATAACCCGGAGACCGTCAGCACCGACTTTGATATTGCGGACAAGCTTTACTTTGAGCCTCTGACACCGGAGGATGTGCGCAACATCGTGGATATCGAGCATCCCGACGGGGCTGTGGTGCAGTTCGGCGGTCAGACCGCCATCAAGCTGACCCAGGATTTGATGAAGATGGGCGTGCCGATTCTGGGTACCGACGCAGCAGATGTAGATGCGGCAGAGGACAGAGAGCTGTTTGATCAGGTATTGCAGCGCTGCGGCATTGCCAGGGCAGCCGGCGAGACGGTTTATACCGCAGAGCAGGCCAAGGCCGTGGCGAATCGTCTGGGATATCCGGTACTGGTTCGTCCCTCCTATGTATTGGGCGGCCAGGGCATGCAGATCGCGCTTTCTGACAAGGAAATCGAGGAGTTCATGGCCATCATCAACCGCTATGAACAGGATCACCCGATTCTGGTGGATAAGTATCTGCAGGGTACCGAGACGGAGGTGGATGCCGTCTGTGATGGAGAGAATATCCTGATTCCCGGCATCATGGAGCACATTGAGCGCTCCGGCGTGCACTCCGGTGACTCTATTTCCGTCTATCCTGCACAGCGCCTGAGCCAGCAGGTGAAGGAGAAGATTGCAGAGTATACCAGAAGACTGGCAGCAGAGCTCCACGTCATCGGTCTTATCAATGTACAGTTTATAGCCGTCGGCGAAGAGGTTTACATCATCGAGGCAAACCCTCGCTCCTCCCGTACGGTTCCTTATATCAGTAAGGTCACGGGCATTCCGATCGTGGATCTGGCAGCGCAGGTCATGATGGGCAAGAAGATTACAGAGCTTGGCTATGAGCCCGGCCTTCAGCCGGAAGCAGGCCTGGTGGCTATCAAGATGCCTGTCTTCTCTACCGAAAAGATCCGCGGTGCAGAGATCAGCGTAGGACCGGAGATGAAGTCTACCGGTGAGTGTCTCGGTATTTCCGCTTCCTTTAATGAGGCATTGTATAAGGCCTTCCTGGGTGCCGGGTACAACCTGCCTAAGCACAAACAGATGATCATCACCGTGAAAGATGCAGACAAGGGCGAGGCCATCGAGATCGCAAAGCGTTTTGAGGCACTGGGCTATATTGTGTATGCTACCCGCAGCACGGCGAATGCCTTAAAGGATGCAGGCGTCAAGGCCAGACAGGTCAATAAGATCAATCAGGAGTCTCCTACTGTCATGGACCTGCTCCTTGGACATAAGATCGATCTGGTCATCGATACCCCTACCCAGGGAAGAGATAAGAGCAGAGACGGTTTCCTGATTCGTCGTACCGCTATCGAGACCGGCGTAAATTGTCTGACCTCCTTAGATACAGCCAGAGCTCTGGTCTCCAGTTTGGAGCATGCGCAGCAGTCTAAGAGAGATTTGGATATCATTGACATTGCACAGCTGTAAAGTTTAAAAGAAATGTACGGATAGTACTTCTTTTAAATGAAAAAGGCATGGATATTGGAAGTGTTGTCCATGTACGATTGCATAATCTGATGTGTCTGTGCAAAATTCTCCTTAAGTGCCGCACTAAAGATGCGGCATGAAGGTAAAAATGGGAAAACAACAGAATCATATCAATTACAGCAAAGAACTGGAGAAGATTACAGACAGGGTGCATGGACTAGATCCGGCACCCCGTCTTTTACTGCACAGCTGCTGCGCACCCTGCTCCAGTCATTGCCTGGAATACCTTCGGGAATTTTTTGACATCACCGTCTACTACTACAATCCTAATATTACACAGGCGGCAGAATACGAAAAGCGCATGGCGGAGGAAAAAAGGCTGATCGCTGTTTATAACCGACAGGTAGAGGAGCAGCGCTTTACGGAAATTTCCTCACAGGCTATACTGGAGAAAAATGAAGAAATGCAGATCTTTCAGATGCACTCCACATCCGGTGCGCACAGAATCAAGATTCTGGAAGCACCCTATGATCCGGAAAGCTTTCTGGAAATGGCAAAGGGATTGGAAGAGGTGCCGGAGGGAGGAGAGAGATGCTTTCGGTGCTACCGGCTCCGGCTGCAGAAGACAGCGCAGGCGGCCGCGGCCGGGAGGTTTGATTTTTTCACCACCACGCTGACCATCAGTCCGCTTAAGAATGCTGCAAAGTTAAATGAGATAGGACAGGAGCTGGCTGCAGAATATGACGTTTCCTTCCTGCCTTCGGATTTTAAAAAGAAAAATGGCTATAAGAGATCTATAGAGCTTTCGGCGCAGTTCGGACTATACAGACAGAATTACTGCGGCTGCGGATTTTCCAAAGCCCAGCGGGATAAGCAAACAAAAAAGGGGGATTACCTTGAATAAATTAATGGATATTATCTCAAAGGAGATGGCAGAGGCCTTTGAGGCAGCAGGTTATGATGCAGATCTGGGAAGAGTGGGCACCTCCAATCGACCGGATCTGTGCGAATACCAGTGCAACGGAGCTATGGCCGGGGCAAAGCGCTATCATAAGGCACCCCTGGCGATCGCCACGGAAGTGGCGGCAAAGCTGTCGGAGAAGCAGGAGAGCATTTTCTCCATGGCAGAGGCCGTGGCACCGGGCTTTTTGAACCTGCGGATCAAGGAAAGTTTTCTGGCAGAGTATCTGGGACAGATGGCCGGTGAGGAGAAGCTAGGTCTGTCTGTTTCTGAAGCACCCAAGACCATCGTACTGGACTACGGCGGACCCAATGTGGCAAAGCCGCTGCACGTAGGACATCTGCGTTCTGCAGTGATCGGCGAGGCTATCAAGCGTATTGCCAGATTTAACGGAGAAAATGTCATCAGCGATATTCATCTGGGAGATTGGGGACTGCAGATGGGCCTGATCATCACAGAGCTTAAGAGAAGAAAGCCGCAGCTTCCCTATTTCGATGAGAGCTTTGAGGGAGAATATCCCCAGGAAGCACCTTTTACTGTGACAGAGTTAGAGGAGATCTACCCCTTTGCCAGCAAGAAGTCCAAAGAGGATGAGGCTTACTACGCAGAGGCTATGGATAATACCCATCGTCTGCAGGAGGGACAGAAGGGATTCCGCGCCCTCTGGAAACAGATCGTAACAGTCTCTGTGGCGGATATGAAAAAGAATTATGCCAATCTGGATGTGGACTTTGATCTGTGGCTTGGGGAGTCCGATGCCCACGATGCTATCCCTCCTATGGTAGAGAAGATGAAGGAAGGCGGCTTTGCCTACGAGAGCAACGGCGCTCTGGTCGTAGATGTGACAGATCCCGGAGACTCCAAGGAAATTCCTCCCTGTATCATCCTTAAATCCGACGGCGCTTCTCTGTATACCACTACAGATTTGGCAACCATTTTGCAGCGCACAGAACGATTCCATCCCGATGAAATCATCTATGTGACAGATAAACGTCAGGAGCTGCATTTCGTGCAGGTATTCCGCTGCGCGAAAAAGTGCGGTCTCACCGACGAAAATACGGTTTTAAAGCATATCGGCTTCGGCACTATGAACGGCAAGGACGGCAAGCCCTTTAAGACCAGAGAGGGCGGCGTCATGCGCCTGGAGCGCCTGATCGCAGACATCAATGAAGAGATGCTGGGCAAGATCCGCAGCAATCCCGAGATCGGGGAAGAGGAAGCCGAGAAGACGGCAAAGCAGGTAGCGCTGGCAGCCCTTAAATACGGTGATCTGTCTAACCAGGCCAGCAAGGATTACGTCTTTGACATGGAGCGTTTCACTTCTTTTGAGGGAGATACAGGCCCGTACATCCTGTATACCATCGTGCGGATCAAGTCCATTCTGGCTAAGTACAAAGAGCAGAGCGGCAGTCAGGACCTTTTAGGTCTTACCATCCGCAGTGCCCAGAGCAGTCTGGAGAAGGATCTGATGATGAAGCTGGCGCAGTTTAATGCGGTTATGCGCACCGCCTATGAGGAGACCGCACCCCACAAGCTCTGCGCGTATATCTATGAGCTGTCGAATGCCTTTAACAGCTTTTATCATGCTACTAAGATCCTTTCCGAAGAGGATGAAGAGAAAAAGGCATCCTGGATCGCACTGCTTTCGCTTACTGAGCGCACACTGACTACCTGCATTCATACCTTGGGCTTCGAGGCTCCGGAGAGAATGTAGAGGGGAGTTATCATGGATGGGGGAAATGCTAAAGAACGCAAAAGAATGATCTTTATCAAAGTAATAGTGGGGGCTTTGCTGGTCGCAGCAATTCTCAGCTTTATCTGGCAAATAGAGCAGCTGCAGCCGATTCATTTGACGACGGGGAAGTACGCAGAAATCAGTACGAGATATTATGTTCTTCATGTTCCCAGGTATTGGCGAAGATGTGTGACAGTTACCCAGGAGCCATCAAGAGAAATTTATAAAGGGTATCTGGAAGGGGGCCAAAATAATATCGACAAAAATAATTATAGTTTAGTGTTCAAGTATAAAACGAATGGTGAGGAGTACCCAGTAGCCAAGCTTTCTATGTACCAATATGTACAGGACCGTATGGAAGAGAAAAACCAGGAAAATTGGGTATATTGGGGGCAGTTATGCAGGCATACATATAGGATACACGGCAATAATTATATGATATTAGATTATGATTCCGTGCCATCGGAATTGTCTGCAGAAGAACAACAGCAATGGCAGGTTATTGCAGATGAACTTTCTTCAGAAATGCTCTGTGATAATGAAGGTGTTTTTATTAACCAATACAGTAGCAGGTATCCACAAGGCAGTTTTAAAAACTGGGCGCTTTTGAAGAAAGAAAAGAGACAAGAAGAGGCGAAGACAAAGCGGGAGATAGAACAAAAGAGACAAGAAGAGGAAGAAAAATCCAGCAGTAAATCGTCTTCTTCTACTGCGAAGGTGTGCAAATACTCCGGATGCAGAAATTGGGCTGTTTCCTACTGCAAAGGGTATTGTCATACCCATTATGAGCAGGTCTACGGCAAAAAAAGAGATGACTATTATGATGAGGATCCTGACTCCTATTACAACGATAATAAGGACATATACCGAAGCTATGATGAGGCAGAGGATGACTGGTATGATGAGTACGAGGAGGATTAAAGGAGTAAACTTTCGGTACAGACGATCGGGAATCGTTTGACATAATGAACGATTTCGCGCATAATACAGGATACAATATCCGGCGGTCTAATCGGCAATTGAAAGATGGTAAAACTAGAAATAGAAAGTTAGAAATAGAAAGCTGTATTTTGCTGGCGTTGGTGACTGATCGGCGTATTTAAGAAAGACGGCGTACAAGGGCGTACAGAGATGATCTGTACGCCCTTTTTCTGTGGAGATTTTTTGTGGAGATTTTTCTGTAAAAATAATTCAAGGTAGAGGGACTTCGATTCGGCAGAGGCGAAAAGGCTCTGTGTGTGTTGGGGAGCCTTCGCGGCAATGAGTACCAGCAATTATATACGGCGGCGCATCTGGCAGGACGTCTCAAAGAGCTGGAGGCAGAGGGGAAGCTGCATACAGTGATTACAAACCGGTACAGTCACAGATTGTGGAGGATGAGGATCTTGTTACGGTCAGATCACCCAGAGCCGGTTTCTTTCACGGATATGTTAAGCCTGGGCAGCACGTGCAGGAGGGAGAAGTATTAGCGCAGATCGACAGCACTTTGGATGCCAATGGCTTTTTATATATTTTCCTTGACACGGCTGTATGGAAGGGGTATATTTGACTCAAACATATGAATAAATGCTCATATGTTTGAATGTTCAAAAAAAGGAGGCCATCATGCATAAAGATTCTGAGAGACAGGCAAGAGATGCGGAATGCTGTGATTGTTTTGAGCCGCACCCGGATAAAGTACAGGCTGTCAATGCCTGCATGCCGGAGGAGAATGAGCTCAGTGATCTGGCAGATTTATTCAAGGTGTTTGGAGATTCCACCAGACTTCGCATCCTCTTTGTACTTTTTCAGAGTGAGATGTGCGTTTGTGATATCGCGCAGACCTTGCAGATGACACAGTCAGCCATTTCCCATCAGCTGCGCATCCTAAAGCAGTCTGCACTGGTAAAGAATCGGCGGGATGGCAAACAGGTGCTTTATTCTCTGGCGGATGCCCATGTAGCCACGATCATTGCCCAGGGACGGGAGCATATTGAAGAGTAGAGCCGCAGTAAGCTGCGGCAGAAAGAGGTAAGTTTGAAAGAAATGCCTGATAGCATTTCTTTCAAACGGCATTGATGGCGTAAACGACATCAATGCATAATCACATCGGAGAAATCGCCTTCGCGAATTTCTCCTCGTGCAGCCGCAGTAAACTGCGGCAGAAAGAGGTAAAAATGAAAAAGAAATTCAAACTCGAGGACTTAGATTGTGCAGAATGCGCTGCAAAGATGGAGGATGCCATTAAGAAAATTGATGGTGTAAATGATGCATCTGTGAATTTCCTGATGCAGAAGATGACTGTGGATGCAGTGGATGATCGCTTTGACGCCATTATGGATGAGGTGGAAAAGGTTTGCGCCAAGGTGGAGCCGGACTGCAGGATTCTGCGTTAATCAGACCGGAAAGTGTCTTTGTCCATTCCCTTTCGTATTTGGGAATGATAGGGTGACTGGATAGAAGATATGAGTGTATTCCGGATGCTGCTGTTACAGGCACATCCGGATTTTTTAAAACTGACCGGGCAGGATTTAGTCAGTGCTGAATATGCAATTATGAAATGAGGTAGTGTGAAAATACCCTCGATAGGGTGTTTTTCGTGCAGCTATTGGTGCCGCAGGCGTCACCAATAGCCCTGATGGCAAATCGAATTAGAAATTCGATTAAGAGAATCTGAAATTCTCGTCGCCTCTTTGCAGCATAGCTGCTCAGAAATGAGGATTAATATGACAAAAAAACAAAAACAGTCGTTGCATCGAATTTTGATTTCCCTTGTTTTATTTATTGTTCTGCTTTTTTTAGATAAAACGGGAACATTGGATCAGATTTCCAATAGATGGCTTCAGATGATTCCTTTTCTGGTGCCTTATCTGATTGTGGGATATGATGTGTTGCGCAAGGCTTTTATCAATATCCGTCACGGACAGGTGTTTGATGAAAATTTCCTAATGATGATCGCTACATTCGGCGCTTTCGGCGTACAGGAATACTTAGAAGCTGTGGCCGTCATGCTTTTCTATCAGGTGGGCGAGCTTTTCCAGAGCTATGCAGTCGGAAAGTCCAGGCAGTCCATCACTGCTATGATGGATATCGCACCGGAGTATGCAAACCTGGAAAAGGACGGTGCACTGGAGGAAGTGGATCCTGACGATGTGCAGATTGATGACATCATCGTTATTAAGGCCGGGGAGAGAGTACCCCTGGACGGCATCGTGACGGAGGGCAGCTCCTTCGTGGACACGGCTGCACTGACAGGAGAGTCTGTGCCCAGAAAGGTACAGGCCGGAGATCCGATCATCAGCGGATGTCTGAATGGAAGCGGCACCTTAAAGGTAAGGGTCACTAAAGCTTACGAAGATTCTACTGTGGCCAGAATCCTGGAGCTGGTGGAAAATGCCAGCAGCAAAAAAGCCAGGATGGAAAATTTCATCACTCGATTTGCCAAGTATTACACACCCATTGTTACCATAGGCGCTGTGATCCTGGCAATTGTGCCTCCTGCGCTGCTCATGCTCATTGCCGGCGCAGACAGCAGTGTATGGGCAGACTGGATTCAGAGAGCCTGCATTTTTCTGGTTATTTCCTGTCCCTGTGCTTTGGTCATTTCGGTACCGCTGGGATTTTTCGGCGGTATCGGTGCTGCGTCCAAAATCGGTGTGTTGGTAAAGGGCAGCAATTATCTGGAGGCTATGGCAGAGGTTTCTACTATTGTTTTCGATAAGACCGGTACTTTGACCAAGGGCGAATTTAAAGTTACACAGATACTGCCTGCAAAGAGAAAAGATGATTGCGCACTGAATGGACGGTATACAGAGAATAGGCCGGAAGCATATGGTAAGCTGGAAACACAGGATACGTTGGAAGTACAGGATAAGCAGGAAGTGCAGGACAAACAAAAGGACGATCTGTTGGAAATAGCAGCTCTCGGTGAAGCTTTCTCTACACATCCTATTGCACAATCTATTCGGGAAGCCTACGGAAAGAAACTGGATACGGACAGAGTAGAGAAGGCAGAGGAGAGTGCGGGACATGGCTTGTCTGCCGTGGTAGACAGCAGAAAAGTCCTTTTGGGAAATGGTGCTCTTCTGGAGAAAAACGGCATTGCCTATGAAAAATGTGAAAGCGCCGGTACCGTAGTCTATGTGGCAGCGGACGGAGTATATCAGGGATGTATCGTTATTTCAGATGCAGTTAAGGACGGCGCAGCGCAGGCAATCAGGGATATGAAGGCCGTGGGAGTTAAAAAGACCGTGATGCTCACCGGTGACCGCAAAGAGACGGCTGCCGCAGTGGCTTCTGCCATCGGTATTGATGAATACCACGCAGAGCTTTTGCCTGCCGATAAGGTATCCAGAGTGGAAGCACTGCTGCAGGGACGAGCAGATAAAGATAAGGTGGCCTTTGTGGGAGACGGCATCAATGATGCGCCGGTATTAACCAGAGCGGATATCGGTATTGCCATGGGCAGCATGGGCTCCGATGCCGCTATTGAGGCTGCTGACATCGTCCTGATGGATGACGATGTGCGCAAGATCGCCGGGGTCGTGAAGATTTCCCGAAAGACACTTCGCATCGTCAAGCAGAATGTAGTTTTTGCGCTGGGAGTTAAGATTTTGGTATTGCTCCTTGGTGCATTGGGCATTGCCAATATGTGGGCGGCAGTTTTCGCAGATGTAGGCGTGGCTGTGCTGGCAATTTTGAATTCCATGCGGACATTGAATGAAAAGCAGTGATAAGTATGAGCAGGCAGCTCTGACCGGACTTACTGCATCGCATGGTGCTGTCACCTGATTGTCCTGGTATAAGCAAGGGATGATGATACCAATCAGACTTATCTGAAGATCTTAGAGGAAGAGACAGATGGTCTGTATATACAGGATATCATTAGAGGAGGCGTTACAAACGATGATCCACGCATACCGAGAAATCTATCTGAATAACGCACAGTCTGCTTTAGGTGATGCATTCGACTACGCCGTGAACAACTGCAAAATATCCGGTGAGGATTTTATAAAGCTCTTTATCGTAAGCACAGTAAGCCACCGCATGGAAAATGGTGAGCCGTCTGTCCTGGCTGGCAAAAGCGGGATAGAGATTGCCACGGACGTGGTGCTTGAGACAACGGGTAAAAGCCTTGACGCAGAACCAACGGAAGCCATTGGCCGATCACGGGAATACTGGATTGGTTGGGCGATCGCCTATTATCAGTGGTACTCGGCAAGAAGCTATTCTGAGATATTTAAGGTTGTCTCCTTCGACGAGCTTCAGAAGATGTACTACACGCTTCACGAAGCTGACATATCCAAATTTGCAGACATAATGGATGAAAGAATCAGAGAACACTTCAAGGACACCAATCTGAAACGCATCCGCACAGCCTATGGCTACACACAGGCCGCTCTTGCAAAAGAGTCCGGTGTAACGCTCCGCTCTATCCAGATGTACGAGCAGCGTCGGAAGGATATTAACAAAGCAAGTGCAGAAACATTGTACCGTATTGCAAAGGCACTGGGCTGCACTATTGAGGAGTTAATGGAGAAGTAAAAAACAAACATATAGACAAAAGCAATCAGCGGAAAAGTTGATTGCTTTTTCTTTACTCAAAAAACAAATATCTGCTGTCCCAGTGGTTCTGGCAGGGGCGGGCATTTTTCCCCGGATATAGTTTATTAGAATTGGATTGCGATGAACTGTATTCGGCTTTCTCCAAATGTCTGCTTGCATGGGTTCGATTCCCATAGACAGCACTGTCCTGTTTGCAAATACAGCAGCTTTGCAGACAGGACTTCATACCTCCCAATTCTGATTTAAGAAATCTTTATAACCGCTTTAACTACGAGATAAGAAAATACTCCTTCGTTGAGATTCCTCTCAAATCAGAATTGGCTTCCTTAAGGGCGCATGAAAAAACTTTCGTTTTTTCACATGCCCTTTTTATATGGTGAGAAAGCAACTGCTGCCACCATATTCTGTTTAATTGCAGCGCAGGCTGCGGGAGCTGTGCCCATCACAGTGCAACTAATCTATTTTCGCCAAAGGAGGAGAAAACTATGGCAAAAGTAATCGCAATCGCAAATCAAAAGGGTGGTGTAGGCAAGACCACTACATGCATTAATTTAGGCATCGGCCTGGCAAAAGAGGGAAAAAGAGTCCTGCTGATCGATGCGGACGCCCAGGGGAGTCTTACATCTGCTTTAGGCTTTAAAGAGCCGGATCGAATCGAGTACACCCTGGCTACTGTTTTTTCTAATCTTGTTAATAATATCGGCGTAGAGCCACAGGATGGTATTTTATCTCACACAGAGAAAATTGAAGGAAAAGACGTTTCTCTGGATTTAATTCCCAGCAATATTGAGCTTTCCGGTGTAGAGGTATCCCTTGTCAATACCATGGCCAGGGAACAGGTTCTCAAGGAATATGTGGCTATCGTCCAGGAATACTACGATTATATTCTGATAGACTGCACACCGTCCCTTGGCATGGTCACGATCAATGCGCTGGTGGCAGCTGACAGAGTGCTGATCCCCGTGCAGGCCGCATTCCTTCCCATTAAGGGATTGCAGCAGCTGATTACTACGCTGGGAAATGTAAAGCGCAAGATGAATCCTACACTGGAGATAGAAGGAATCCTGCTTACCATGATTGATGAGCGAACCTGTCATGCAAGGGAAATCATCAGTCTTGTGCAGGAAGTGTATAAGGATAACATTTATATATTCACTTCCATGATTCCCCATTCTGTCCGGGCCGTGGAGAGTACCGCAGGAGGCTACAGTATCTTTGTGCATGACAAAAGATGCAAGGCCGCAGCTGCATATGATGCATTGACAAAAGAAGTGCTTGTGCTGGAGGAGGATGTTCATGACGAAAATTGATCTCAGATCACAGATGCAGATGTCCAGCTTCAATGACCTCTTTACAGCCGGTGCTTCCGAGAAAGAGATCATCAATGTTCCCATAGAGGAGCTGCATGATAATCGCTTTCATACTTTTAAGCCTATGCCGCCGGACAGATTCGCATCCTTAAAAAAATCTGTCTCCGAGATCGGCGTGGTAAATCCTCTTCTCTGCCGTCCTTTGCCGGAGAATGCTTCGGAGTATGAGATAATCGCCGGTCACACCAGAAAGAGAGTGGCACAGGAGCTGCATATCAGTGAGTTGCCTGTCATTGTCCGTAATTATACGGATGATGAGGCACGGATCATCATGTTTGGTACCAATATTCAGAGAGGCGATATGCTCCCTTCTGAGTTGGCTTATGGTCTTAAGTGCAAGTATGAGGCCATGAAGCATCAGGGAAAGACTACGGTGCTGGATGATTTAAAACAGGACAAATTAAAGCAAAATCCATCGGAACAGGAAGAGAATTCCAAGGATGTTTCTGCTCCCGACGCTGCAAAAACATCTGATAATAGGAGCAGAGATGATCTGTCAAATGCTGTGGGTATGTCCGGCAGACAGATTGCCAGATATATTCAGCTTTGCAACCTAATACAGCCTCTTATGGAAATGCTGGATCAGAATAAGCTGACGATGAATGCTGCCTATGAACTTTCTTTTTTGGCACAGCTCTGGCAGCGAGTTCTGCTAGAAGCCATAGAGCTTAGTGACATGATTCCTTCCCAGGCACAGGCAAAAGAATTAAAGGAGGCGTTTCAGGCTAATGCAGCCTCCGGTGAGGATGCGGATTATGAGAAGGTGACGGAGATCGTGTACAGCTTTTTTAAGGATCCGGAGAAGAAACGTAAATTTGCTATGAATGATAAGCAGCTGGCAAGATATTTTCCGCCGGAATACACACAGGAGGAGATTACGGCAGCTGTATTCAGAGCGCTTGACCGCATGAAGGAAATGGACGAACTTTTACAGAAATAAACTTACTAAGCCTTCCCATACCCGAACAGGCAGCGTACCATATTGGTGTGGGAAGGCATAGTTAAAGCAGTCAAAGATTCCCAAGAGCAGGAATCATTGAACAAAACAAATCAGGAGGCAGCATATGAGCGGAATGGAATTTGCTAAAACACAAACACAGTTTGAAAAGCAGCTGGCACAGGAAGAACAGAACAATGAAAATTCTGAAACGGAAACAACAATGAGTATCGCAGAAAAATACCCGGATGGACTTAATGAGTTAATTGTGGAATTTTCCGCAGCCGTTTACCGTATTTTTGTCACGGATGAGATCGACAAGCTTTTAAATCATACAGAAGATTACGATGAGGCAGATGCACTTATGGAATTAAGGGAATATCTTTCTGAGTTGAAAGATGTTTCGGAGGTTCCTAACTGGATAATTTTGATACAGTATTTTCGGAAAACGCCCAGCCTTTGGGCAGATATACTGGCCAATATGGTCATCCATCATGAAGGTAATTACACCGGCGAGGAGTTGGAAAGAAGATTACGCTATCATATTACGCCGGACAATGATGCAGAAGAATCGGACAATAACGATGCCCGGATAAATATGAGTGAAGAAGGAGAAATTTAATGCCTACGTGGAAGAGTATCACTTCTAAATTTACCGATGAAATGTATCTCTATTTCCCTGATTGGCTTACGATTCCCAATTTTCCCGGCCTAACGGCAGACGGTATCTTTATCTACGCATTTGTATTGAATGACGTAAAGGATTCTATCAGAAGCGGGAAATTTACAGGGGAGGATCATGCATATTCCGTTTGGACAATCCATGATCTGGCAGAGCGTATACATGCCAGTGAGCGGAAAACCCGTAAGGGGTTACAGGCACTGGAAGAAAATCAGCTGATCAAGACAGAACAAACTGTGACTTCAGCCGGTGGACAGATTGTGATCTATCCCCAGCTTGCACCTTATCTGCATCCGCCTGTTTCCTACGCTATGTAAGAGGATTGTATCCTGTTTAGAGTATAGGAAGTTAATAAATAAGCATTTTAGACCGTATGGACATAAAACCATACGGTCTTTTTTATTGGAAATTACGAGTGTCGCAGCGCTTAAACATATAATTGAGAAAAGGAGATCCTCTTATGTGTGATAAAAGAAAAACCTTTTATTTTTATCAAAAATTTGAAATGGAGTACGATTACTTCAAGATGCCGTACATATTGTTCAATCATCCCTATATTATTGACAAGCTGGCCAATGAATCGAAGCTGCTCTACAGCTTTCTTTTAAATAGGGTTTTTCTTTCTATCCGCAACAAAAAGATGGATCAGCATGGCCGTATATACATCATTTATCCCATTGGGGAGATCATGAAAACGCTTCGCATCTCCAAACCAACGGCCATCAAGAGAATGAAGGAACTAGAGGAATGCGGCCTGGTGGAGCGCAAGCGCCGTGGACGGACACTGCCTGATCTCATTTATGTGAAGAATATTTTCCTGATCATGGGCGAAGAGGGGGAGGAAGAGAAGTACGAAAAGGAAATGAGGGAAGCCAAAGAGGACTCTATAGATAAGGATATAGAGGAGGATTCTATCTGCAAAGTGAGGTCAACGCCTTTTACTTCTAGAGGTAAACGAGCTTTACCTCTTATAAGTATAAATACAAAAGTAAATAATTATGTAAGTAAGAAAGAAGCGCCGGAGGCGCCTGCGGTCAAAAAGCAGAAGCGAAAATCGTATAACGAGATTATCGATGAGTTTACGCCGGATGAAAACTTGAGAGCGGCGCTTAAAAAGTACATACAACAGAGACTAATGAAAAAGGCTGTCATTACCAATGACGGCCTTAAATTGCTTTTAAAGAGACTTTCCACTCTGGCCTACGAGGTGACTGAACAGCAGCAAATCGTTGAAAATGCCATTATCGGATCTTTTAGCAACTTTTATCCTGTCAGAATTGACTACAGTGAAAATAATAAGCAGAGAACGAAGAGGAACGGCTTTAATGATTTCCAGCAGCGTGAGTATAACTATGATCTGCTGGAAAAGGTATTAACGGCAACAACGCCTGAGGAAATAGCAGCAGCTGCCGCTATTTCGGACAGCGATCTTTTCATGGTTTCTTAGGTTATTCAGAATCAGGAGGACTGACAGATGCGATATCGAAAGCTTTTCATGGGGACATTTTTGCTTATGGTTATGATCTGCTTTTCCATGCGTTATGTGAAAGCAGAAATGACTGCCGATGCTTCCGACATCTATAGCGAGTCTTCCGGTTCCAATAATGCTGCCAATGGACAATTAGTCCAGGAGGCGGAGAGGGTATGTGCCCTGATCAATCAGCAGAGAGCGTCTGTCGGGGAAGCAGTCCTTGTCCGTGACGACAGACTGATGGTGACTTCTTCAGTGAGAGCGGCAGAGCTTACCACTCTTTTTTCTCATACCAGGCCGAATGGTCAGCTGTGGTGGACGGTGGAAAACGATCTGAATTATTACGACCTTTGTTACGGCGAGATCGTGGCTTACGGACAGCACAGCGCTGACGAAGTGGTGTATGACTGGATCACCAGTCCTTCCCATCTGCGCACCATGGACAGCAAGGAGTTTACGAGGATAGGAGCGGCCATAGCAGAAAATAGCAATGGCGTTCTGTACTGGGCTGTTATGTTTTATTAGCGGTTAATTGGTCGTTTTAGGCAGAGAAATTTGTTACTTGCGCTGCGTAGTTCACACGATCAGATGAGCTGCCGATAAATAATTTAGCATAAAAAATAAGGCATAAGCTGTAAAGTGTAAGGCTGTGCCGGAAAGGAGAAAAAGCATTGGGAGAATTTTTGATGGAGTCACTGGAAAACTTTTTTAAATCCTTACTGGCGGCTCCCATGAAGTGGTTGGTGAAAAGCATTCTGGCTACCTGCAATGATATGACTACCGGTCTGGCCGAAAAGATCGGATCATCGCCGCAAAATTACAATTCACATCTTTTTACTCTGGCGCAAAATATGAATACATCGGTGATCATTCCGATTGCCGGAGTGATTCTGACGTTTGTCATGTGTTATGACCTGATCCAGATCCTGATAGACAGGAACAACCTGTCAGATACAGATTACAGAGTTATTGTGAAATGGATCGTGAAATCCTTTGTCGGCATCATCCTTGTTTCCAAAGCCTGGACAATCGTCATGGCTTTTTTTGACCTGGGGACATGGATCGTGCAAAAGGCAACGGAGAGCATTGATACTACCTCTAAGGCAGATCTCAGTCAATATTCCAATGATGAGTATATAAGTGCCCTGATAGAGCAATTTAAATTTGATATGGGACAGCTAATAATAAACTTTATATTGCTGCTGATCTTTTACATTCTTTTGATGATCATTTACATCTGCACATGCGTCATCGTCTATTTCCGGTTTATGGAAATGATCATTTATGCAAGTGTGGCAGCCTTACCGCTCTCCACCTTCGGCAATAACGAATGGAGACATACCGGCAATAACTATCTGGCTAATATCATGGCGCTGGCTTTGCAAGGCTTTATCATGATATTTGCTTTAGGCGGTCTATCTGTCATGTCGGCTAATCTGGTAGCAAACGGAGAATTTATGACAAATCTGGTTACGCTGATCATTTATGAGCTGACCTGTTTTGTCGTGATCAAGAAATCCAGTCAGATTTCAAAGTCACTGTTTGGTGCCCATTAACCTGTAAACGGCAGTGCTGCCGGAAAAGGTACAAAAGGAGCAGATAGTAAGCAATAAATGAGGTAATGGCTCAATAAAGCACATAAGAGCGAAGATTGGTTTAGATAAAAGTTAAGGCAAAATGGAGGAAAAATGGCATATGTAGATGTTCCCCAGGATTTATCCAAAATAAAAAAGCGTGCCATAGCAGGACTTACCCAGAGACAGTTGGTATTTCTGCTTACTGCCGGTGCACTGGGAATGCTTTTTTACTGGAAAATGCATGGGATATTAGGCGTGGATGTTTCTCTGGTACTTATGTTCATCATATTGATTCCCATATTCTTTTTGGGAATCTATACCAAGGATGATCGGTACATGGAGGAATATCTGCGGGATGTGATCAGCGTGAAGTTTAAACGCCCCGGTATAAGGGCATATGAAACAGAAAATCATATAGCGTACATAGCAGAGTGCGTCTATAGAGAGGAGGTTCTGGAAATTGGGGTTTCTAAAAAGAAAAAAGCCGGAGGAAAGCAGCAGTCCGCAGCATCCGGAAAAGCAAAAAAGAAACACAAGAGAAGATAAAAAAAGAAGCGGCAGAAATCCGTCTGCAGTTGCCGGGAAAAAAAGAAAGTCAGCCGCTCATGCAAATTCTTCCCACAAAAAGAAAAGAGCAAATACAGGAAGCGTACTTTCTGCAGAGCAGAAAAAGAAAATCGTCAGAGAAGTCCGCAGAAAAAACAAGGATCGTTCTATCTCAGCGCAGAAAACACTGCCGTTTATGACCATCCTGGAAGATGGAATCTGCATGGTAAACGATCATCATTTCTCAAAGGCTATGACCTTTTCCGACATCAATTATCAGCTGGCAGACGGTTTCTACAAAGAGGATCTCTTTAACGGCTGGTGTAACTTTTACAACTACTTTGATCCCAACGTGGATATACAGGTGGTATCCGCTGTACAGCGAGTAGACTTGGATACTATCGAAAAAGATGTGCTGATTCCGGTAAAGAACGAGGCTGCCCGTGCCATTACGGAGGATTTCAATAAGATTATCCACGATAAGCTGGTAGCTGGAAATAATGATTACGTGAGAGTGAAATATATCGTCTTTGGTATCGATGCCCAGAATATCAAGGCAGCAAGGCAAAAGCTTTTGCAGATGGAACAGGATCTGCAGGAACTTCTGCGCCGGATCGATGTCAAGACGAAACCTCTAAGTGGCTACGAATGGCTGCACGTCCTGCGCAATCTTTTAAACCCGGAGGATTTCTCCCCGTTTTTGTTTAACTATGATCTGGTCACACGGACGGGACTTTCCACCAAGGATTTTATCTGTCCTTCCAGTTTTGATTTTCGGAAAGGTAATTATTTTAAGTCTGGGGAGTATTTCGGCTGTTCCATGCATATTCAAATCCTGACTTCAAAGCTGGACGAGAAATTCATCAGTCAGCTTTTGTCAGTGGATAATAACATGCTGATTGCTATTCACTGTAAATCCTTTGACCAGGAGTCGGCGGTAAAGTATTTAAAGCGCAAGCTGACAGATGTGGAGGCCAGCAAGGTAAAGGAACAGAAAAAGGCTGTTCGGGACGGCTACGATATGGACATTCTGCCGCCTGATATTGTGACCTTTAACAAGGACATTACAAAGACACTGGAGGAAGTGGAATCCGGCGAGGACAGATATTTCACCACCACCGTCCTCATTACCGTATTTAATAAATCCAAGCAGAAAATGGATCGGATCATCGACCAGCTCAAGGCTATCGCCCGTGGCTGTTCCTGCGATATTAAGAACATGGATTTCAGACAGGAACAGGGCTTTATGTCCTGTCTGCCTATCGGCGTGAATCTGACCAAAGTATCCAGAAATCTTACCACCAGAGCGCTCGCAGCCTTTATTCCCTTTACCACCGTGGAGCTGCTGCAGCGGACAGGAGAGCAGATTTACTCCGGTATCAATGCAATCTCCGGTAATCTAATCACTTTGGATCGCAAGACACTGGATAATCCCAATGGATTGATCCTTGGTATTCCGGGCGGCGGTAAATCCGTGTCTGCCAAGAAGGAAATCGAAAATGTGTGGCTGGCAACAGACGATGACATATTCATCTGTGATCCTGAGTCAGAGTACCGTCCATTGGTAGAGAGCTTACAGGGGCAGGTCATTGAAATATCTCCGACATCTCACGGCTATATGAATCCGATGGATATTTCCATCGACAGTGATGACAGTGAGGAGTCCGCTGAGGATCAGGTAAAGCTGAAAATTGACTTTATACTCTCTTTGATGGAGATCGTCATCGGCGGCAGAAAGGGGCTTAGCCCTGTGCAGGCCTCTATCATCGATGTGGCCGCCAGCAATGTGTATCAGCGATTCCTTAAAAATCCTTCACCGGAGAATATGCCCACGTTAGAAGATCTGTACATTGAAATAGATGGGATGGACACCGATGAGGCAGCTAATGTAGCAGCTGCCATGGCACGCTTCGTCCATGGCTCTTCTAATCTGTTTAACCACCAGACCAATGTAGATATCAATAACAGACTGGTCTGCTTCGACATCCGCTCCCTTGGTACCCAGCTTAAAAAGATCGGCATGATGACCGTGCAGGATCATGTGTGGAACAGAGTCATTGCCAACCGGAAAAAGCAAAAGTATACCCGGTATTTTATGGATGAGTTTCATCTGATGCTAAACGATCCTATGACGGCAGCCCGCAGGCTGATCGGATAGCAGAGATCGGGCAGGACGGCGCAGCAAGTAAGGAAGCTTCTAAGAAAGCCCAAAAGAAAAAAATAAAGCAGCAATACGCCCAGGCAGTAGCAAACAGGGAGAGAGATGCCATTGTCGGAGGTGCAGCGGGCAGTGGATCTGTCGCTGCCACCGGTACAGCAACAGCAGCAGAAGGCAGTGCGTCTGCAGAAGCTGCGTCGGCGGGTGCAGGAACACTTGCTTCGGCGGCATTCCCGGTCATATTGGTGATCGTGATTATTTTTCTGATACTGTTTTGCATCTTTTTAATTACATTCCTTTCCTTCGGCACTATAAGCGGCACTACAACAGCTACGACCTACAAGGCGTCTAATAATGACATTCTGGACATGAATAACCAGTACGAAAAGCTGGAAGAGGAATTGCAGCAGGAAATAAAAAGGACACCGGATGACTATCCTGATTACGATGAGTATGAGTACGAGCTGGATGAGATCACGCATAACGGCAACGTGCTTGCATCTTACTTTACAGCCCTGAAAGGTGACTTTCAGTCCGGTGATATATCAGAGGAGTTAAAAGACCTCTTTTCAAGACAGTATGAGATCATTCGAGAAGAACGGACGGAAACAAGGACGAGAACGGAGCCGCAGACTACATTTGACGATCAGGGAAACGCCACTACCACCTACGTGGAGGTGGAATACCAGGCAAAGATCTTAAAGACAAAGCTGATCAATCATAACCTGTCGGAGATCTGTCAGGAAAAATTAGGAAGCGATTTGTCCCAGAGGTATCTGCTGTACCTGGAAGCTACGGGAAACAGACCAGAATTATTCGGCGGCGAGGTATCACCGGATGATCTGTATGCCTACTACTACAAGGACGGCAAAATCGACATGAATGTGGATGATCTGCCGGATACTTTGGTAGGAAAGATGTTGTCTATCGCTCACGACCAGGAGAAAAAGCCTTATGTTTACGGCGCTGCTCATGGAGCAGACTACTATTCGGATAATCCGTCGGCATTTGACTGTTCCAGCTTTGTATCCTGGGTAATTAAAAATTCTATCGGAAAGGATGACTTCGCCTGCCGTGATACAAATGGTTTAAAGAGCGTCTGCGATGATGTGTCAACAGCAGATGCGCAGCCCGGTGACCTGATCTTCTTCAAAAATACTTACAATTTTCCGGGTATATCCCATGTGGGCATTTATATTGGAGATGGCCAGATGATCCATGCAGGCAATCCGGTAAAGGTATCAAAGATTGATACACAATATTGGCAAAGTCATTTCGTGGGCTTTGGCAGATTAAAGGCTGAATATCAAAGATAAGGAGGAACTTTTGAAAGAATGGAAAGAGACAGCACAGACCTTTTACTGAAAAGGATGGATAAGCTGGAAAGTGATATAGAGAAATCTAATCACATCATAGCACAGGAGCAGGAAAAGCTGATCGCCTATAACGAAAAACGCAAAAGCATGGTATCCACCATTATTTTAGGGGAGTTAGACGGAATGCCCGTAAGAAAGGTAGTAGAGGAGATCAGGCAGCTGCGAGCACAGCAGGAAGAGGCACAGACAGAGCAACTGCCGCAGGAACCGTCCAAAGAGCAACAGGCAGACAATGCGTCATCCGAATCCTCGGATGCAGAAGGATCACAGACAGCAAATATGCAGGTGGATTCCTTTGGCTTTGACACAAAGCCTGCAGAAGCCGGACAGGAGGCAAGAACAGACAACGGATACAATATGGGCGGCTTTTAAAGTGCAAGAGAATAAACGGAGGAGTGTATGATAAAAAAAGTAAGGTGGAAAGCATGTGCTCTGGGCATATGTGCACTGCTCATGTCGGCAGCAAGTACACTGCCTGCCATGGCAGTACATGCCCAGAGCAGTGCGCCGGAGGATTCCAGTACATCTGCTGTGGAGGTATCCGACAGCGGCAGCAGTGAATCCTCTTCAGATACATCGTCGTCAGGTACAAATGACAACAGTGCTACATCAAATATAGCATCCGGCACGGGGCAGACCTTTACACCGGATGGAAACGGGACGCTTGTTGATTCAGCTACATCGGCTGACAACAAGCATTTTTATACGATTCAGACACCGGCGGGCAATTATTTTTATCTCATCGTTGACGGAGATCGGGACAGTGACAACGTGTACATGACATCCCTGATCACCGAGCAGGAAATGCTTTCTCTCATAGCACAGCAGTCAGAGGACGGCACGGCAACAGGCAGCAGTTCTGTGTCCATCATTCCCAGCGAGGAGGATGTCTTTGGGGATGGTTCGGGTTCCTCTGAGGATGACGATGGAATTGCTGATACCGAAGAGGAATCATCTTCTGATCTTGATGCAGTAGAAAAGGCAAAGAAAGCTTCCGCATCGCAAAATGCAATATACATTTTTGTCCTGGCAATCGCTGTACTTTTCGTAGCCGGATTCTTCCTTTATAAGTACATCAAAGAGAAAAATGGTGATTATGATGATGACTTTGAGGATGATGAGGATTACGAAGAAGAGGAAGAATACGAAAACGAAGATGGAGAAGGTCAAAGCGTAGAACAGGACGAAGATGAAAGCGGTGAAGAAAGAGATGTTAAAAAAAATGAGCACCGCCCCCGTGAAGTCTACCGCTATGGAGGAAAAGAAGAGGAGGTAGAGGAACATTCCCAAGACCGATTTCGCAGCCAGGAACGAAGTGAGGGAATAAAACATACCACTGTGCCGACTATACCAGAGAAGCCGCAGACGGAAAATACGGCGCAGGAAACAGTTTCTACACAAGAGACAGATTCTACTCCTGATACTTCCGCACAGGCCGATGAACAGACGCAGGAAAGCACAGCTGCGGCAACGGAGCAGAAGCCCCAATCGATAGAGAATCCGTCTGAAGCACAGGATTCTTCCTCAGATGAGGGATTTACATCGCCTGAAAGTGATGGCTTTGATCCGTCAGAAGAGGAAGGCTTTGATCCGTGGGAATCTGGTGAGATTTCCGGTGAGCCGGAAGAAAATCAGGAAGCAGAATTAAACAACACAGAAGAAGGGGAAAAAGAGTATATGGAAAATACACAGAACACAGTACCGAACACAGCACCGCAGTCACAGAATCAGGGGCAGTCTCCCGTGCCGAGTCAGTCACAGAGTGCGCCTCACAGCGATGCAAAGTCTCAGAATACTGAGAATACGGTGGCTGCAAGCACGGCACAGGCTGCTGCGCAGGAAACAGTTTCTACACAGGAGACAGTTGCTACTCCCAATACTTCCGCACAGGCTGATAACCAGACACAGGAAAGTAATGGCTTTGATCCCTCAGAAGCAGACAGCCATGATACTGCTGATGAACAGTCCTATGTAGAGGTAAATGGAAAAGAAATCCTTCCCGGCGCTGAAGGAAATAGCGAAGATGACTATGAGGACGATGATGAAGATGATGAAGATGATGAAGATCCCGTCGATATCATCATGCAGAAAATGAGTGCTTTCATGGAGTGTGCAACGAGGTACAAGGAAGTTTCTGCAGAGATCATCAATCTTAGAAAGAAACTGGATGATCTGAATAAGGAACAGGCAGAGATGTACGGATATATTAAGAACTTTGGTGCATTAGCCGAAAGGCTGTAATATTCACGCAGCCGCAATAAATTGCGGCATAGAAAGGAGAAAAAAATGGATTTTTTTACACAGGGCGTAAACGTAATGAAAATGGTCATTGCTGCCATCGGTGCAGTAATGTGTGTCATGGGGCTTATTAACTATCTGGAAGGATACTCCAACGATAATCCGGGATCTAAGTCCCAGGGACAAAAGCAGTTCGTGGCAGGCGCTGGTATCATCGTAGTGGCACTTACGCTGGTTCCGCTTCTGGCCAATCAGTTTTCTGTTTAATAGGCTGACATAAGCTTGACAGACCACTTGTGGACACCATGTCCACAAGTGGAAACAGCCAGCAGTTTAGAAAATCAGGATTAAGTTTATAAGGAAATGTCACTTGTGGACATGATGTCCACAAGTGGTGCGTCCGGTTAGGAGGCATTATGAATTTGCAGGAGGATATGTCGTCGGAACTGCAGCATAAGGGAATTGATCCGGCTAAGCGCCTTGCTGCGCATTCAGCAGCGAAAATTGGCAAATGGATCATAGCGCTGATAAGACCCAACAAAAAGAACAAGGAGGGAAATGAAAATACGCTTACAGAGGAAGAAAAGGAAAATAATGGGTTAGTATCTTTATCGAAATTACAGGGATTGAACGGAGAAAATTCAGTGACTGTTATGGATCCTATCTGTAAACAGTTGTATGACTTCCTCCGGCAGGAACTTCGTGAACAGAATTTACAGCTCCGGCATTCGATAGAAGTAGTACGGAATAAAGATACCGGAGAGCAAATGATAAGCATTGCGTATCAGCCCAAGGATCGTGAAATCATGGGACATTTTCTGGACAAAGCAATGGCTAAATACAACGCCTTGGGAAAAGATTCAATTACCCAGAATCTCAAGAAGAAACAAAAAGAAATTGCAAGAAACAAGGAAAAGCAAAAGGAAAAGAAAAAGTCACATACAGAGCATGATGGCCGATAGCATGGGAGAATTGTAAGTGAGCAAGGGAAAAGGCTTCATGGGAAAGCTGCAGGATAAGATAACATGCAAGATCAAAAACATAGATATTACGGCGCTTCTTATTTTAAACAGTCCCTATATTATTGTGTTCTATTTTATTGACAAGATTTCCTGGCTTTACAGACAGACTTCTTCCATGGATTTTTCCAGGCGATTTCTGGCAACAATCATGTACTTATCCAGGGCATTTAAAAATCCGCTTCCGTCCATCAACGGACACGATCTCTTGATTGCCCTTATTGCAGCCGGGCTTTTTAAATTCTATATCACGCAAAAACTCAAGAAAAAGAAAAAATACAGAGATGGCTATGAATATGGTTCTGCCAGATGGGGCACGAAGGAGGAAATCAGCTACCTGATGTCAGAGGATGAATTTGACAATATCATCCTCACCCAGACAGAAGGCCTGATGATGAACGGCAAGCCCACCAGCCCGGAATATGCCAGAAATAAGAATATTGAAATTGTCGGCGGCAGCGGCTCTGGCAAGACGAGATTTTTCATTAAGCCCAATATCATGCAGATGCACTGTTCCTACGTGGTTACGGATCCGAAAGGTACTGTCCTGGTAGAGTGCGGCAAGATGCTGGAAAGGGGCACTCCTAAGAGAAAGATTCAAAAGGATAAAAAAGGAAATCCCATGAAAGATGCCAATGGTCTGCCTGTGTATAAAAAGGATAAGCATGGCAAGCCTGTCTATGTGAGGGATAAAAAAGGAAAAATCATATATGAGCCTTACAACATTAAAGTGCTGAACACTATCAATTTCGAGAAGTCCATGCACTATAATCCCTTCAAGTACATTCATTCCGAAGAGGACATTCAGTCTCTTGTTACTACCCTAATCAATAATACAAAGGGAGCAGGAGAAAAAGAAGATTTCTGGGTAAAGGCAGAAAAGCTTCTGTATATGGCTTATATCGGCTATATCTTTTACGAAGGGCAGGATAGTGATAAGAATTTTAAAACGCTTCTCGCTATGCTGCAGGCCTCGGAGGTCAGCGAAGAGGATGAAAGCTTCAAAAATGCGGTAGATCAGATGTTTGATGAGCTGCGTGAGAAAAAACCGGAGCATTTTGCCGTCAGACAGTATGACAATTACAAATTGGCCGCCGGAAAGACCGCAAAATCCATTCTGATTTCCTGTGCTGCCAGGTTAGCACCCTTTAATATCCAACGGCTTCTTGATCTCACAGAATATGACGAACTGGAACTTGACACCATCGGAGATCGAAAGACAGCACTGTTCGTCATTATTTCTGATACGGATCCGACTTTTAATTTTCTTGTGTCTATTATGTATACACAGCTTTTTAATCTGCTTTGCAAAAAGGCTGATGATGAATACGATGGGAGCTTGCCTGTCCATGTGCAGTGCCTTTTGGATGAGTTTGCCAATATCGGTCAGATTCCGAACTTTGAGAAGCTGATCGCCACCATCCGATCCAGAAATATCTCTGCGGCTATCGTATTACAGGCAGAATCGCAGTTGAAAGCCATCTATAAGGACAGTGCCGATACTATCATCGGTAACTGCGATTCCATGCTGTTCCTTGGCGGTAAAGAAGGTTCCACCCTTCGCAACATCAATGAGACATTGGGTAAAGAAACCATAGACACCAGGACAACATCAGATTCCCGTGGACAGAGCCGGAGCGCAGGAACTAATTTCCAGCGTACCGGCAGAGACTTAATGACAAAGGATGAGCTGGCCACCATGAACCGGACAGAGTGTATCCTGCAGATTTCCGGGTTAAGACCATTCAAATCTAAGAAATTCGATATCACAAAGCACAAAAGATATCATCGACTCATGGATTATGACAAGAAAAATCGATTCGATATCAAGGCATATCTAAATAGATATAACATGCCGTCATTTAATGAAATGATGGAAAATGTAAGCGAGGATGAGGTGATCGTGGAAGTGCGTTATTTTACGCCAAGAGAATCAACCAAAGAAGAGACAGAAGAAAAAGAAGAAGTAAAAGAAGGAACAAAAGATGCATCAACAGAAGAATCAATGCAGGGGGCAACGAAAGCGACCTAAAGGACAGAAAAAGAATCTTAAATTTTTAGAAATCCTGGAAATCATCTTCCTCACTCTGGCATTTTCCTTTTCACTGGTTATGCTCATCCCAAGGCTCTTTAACGTAGAGCCTAAGATAGTTCTGTCCGGTTCTATGTATCCGACCTATGACGCAGGAGCAGTAGTCTTTGTAGACGAGAATAAAACTTCCCCAGAAGTAGGAGACATCATCGCATACTCCACCGGAGAAGCCATCATCACCCATCGGGTGGTTGGGACAGAAAGTGACGGGGCATATATCACAAAGGGAGATGCCAATGACAGCGAGGATTTATCCCCTGTATCCAAGGAACAGGTGGTAGGAACAATCATTTTCTGGATTCCATGGTTAGGCTATGGGATCTCCTTTGCTACCAGCAGGAAGGGAATCATTATTATTGCTACTATTTTAGTGGTGTATTTCCTATTAACAAAGATTCTTGGGGAGATAGAGGAATCCCCATAAGTCCAAAAACCACCCAGGCTGTGCACACATTTGTGCCAGCCATTTTTTATGGAAAAAGCTGCCGGTTGGCAGTTTTTTTATATGCTTCATAACACAAAACACATGCAGCGTAAACCGAGCAAAAAGGAAAATTAAAGGAGAGAACATGAAAAAGCGAAGTATTAAGATTGCTGTATTAACACTTAGTCTTGTGGCTGCCATCGGCGCAGGCTCTGCATTAGCTTACCTGTCCGACACAGATGCTAAGGTAAATACCTTTACCGTGGGTCAGGTAAAGGTAACGCAGGAAGAGCCAAACTTCCCGGAGACACCACCTACCGACGTCGTACCCGGTCAGGAGATCAATAAGGATCCTCAGGTAAAGAATACCGGCAAGAATACCTGTTTTGTCTTTGAAAAATTCACCATTCCCTATCAGGACTGGAAGGTAGCATCTGCGGACGGCCAGATTGCTGACACTGCACTGGTTCCCATGTTCTATACCATCAAGGCAGACGGTACAGACGGTATCAATGATGGATGGACATTGATTAAGGAAAAGGTAGAGTCTGATGGCAGCCATACTTACGTATACGGCTACGGCACCGCAGATAAGATGACGGAATTGGCAGTAGGAAAGACCACCTCACCGCTCTTTAATAAGGTAAGACTGCAGAACATCGCCGTTACAGACGGCTCCTCCAATCCCAGAACCTATGAGATACCTGTAGAGACTTATGCCATCCAGTCCACCTGGTTAGAGGTACAGAACGGTCAGGCAAAGACTTCTCCGGCTGACGTATGG
Organism: bacterium; assembly: GCA_963593905.1. Taxonomy (GTDB): domain Bacteria; phylum Bacillota; class Clostridia; order Lachnospirales; family Lachnospiraceae; genus CAG-791. The sequence goes on from CAVBBL010000013.1 coordinate 51,287, forward strand.
CAGATTGTAACCAATCAGCACATTGATACCTTAAAGAACTATCAGTAATACTTGCAGTCTATTTTGGGGAAGTATGAAGTTGATCTAAGGCTCATATTGAAATGGCAATTAAAAGTACATCTGGAAGAAATATACATGAATGACAACAGGAGAGAGTCATGAAAAGAAAAAAGAAACACTTTTTACGGCAATCTGCCCTGATCGCACTGCTTTTATCCTGCGTCCTATCCGGCGGTACTGCGCTGGCAGCTACCGTATCGGTGACATCCAATACTGTCACGAATAATGTTCAGATCGGATCGGTGAACATCTCCCTGACGGAGTATCAGAAGGATGCAAGCGGAAAGGAAAGCAGCTATGTAAACGATAAAAGCGTAGTGCCGGGAGAGCAGATTTCCAAGATCCCCCGGATCACGAACAAAGGTATCCCGTGTTACATCAGAGTACAGGTTACATACACTTCTGAAAACAATGACAAGGTTGCTATGTCGGATAGTAATCTACAGGGTATAAACGGTGATTTCGTCAAGGTGGGGGACTACTTCTATTATAAGAAGATTCTCGAACACGGAGCCAGCGTAGACTTATTTACCGGCGTGACCATTCCTACTGATGCCAAGGCAAATGGGAAATTTAAGATAGGCATTACTGCAGAAGCGATCCAGGCGAGAAACATTACACCGAATTACAGCATCCAGAATCCCTGGGGTAAGGTGACAGTGGAAGATGCCAAGGACATTGACGAGACGACCTATAAGACATTGACAGCCGCCAAGAGCAATGTAGAACTTACCGTCACCATGACGGATGATTCTAAAAAGCTTGTGGCAGCACCGGAGGACTTCTTTGCACAGTTTGGCTATCTGGTGCCTGGTGACAGCTTAGAGAGAAGCGTGGACTTAAATAACAACTATGGTTATGACAGCATCGAACTTTACTTCCAGTCAAAAATCTTAGAGAAGAACAACGACCTTCTCAATAAGATACAGCTCCTCATCACACTTACCCAGGACGGCAACACTTCCAAGGTCTATGAGGGAAGCTTAAATGCCGACTTCAAACAAAAGCTTGCCACCATCAAGGCAAACAAGAGCGCAAAGCTAAACTTTAAGGTGACGGTTCCGGCAGAGTTAGGCAATGCCTATGCCATGACCAAAGGCAAGGTACAGTGGATCTTTAGCTGTGAGTATAAAGAGAAACCAAGCCCCAGTCAGGAATCCTCTGATAACAGCAGCAGTGCAGCCAGCACAGCAGCAAAGACCTCTACACCGGCAACAACACCGGTAACGCCGGTAGCACAGACAGTCTCCAAGATCATCACCGGTGCAAAGACGTGGGATTCCACGCAGAACATCATCCTTTACTATCTGATCTTTGCAGCCAGCGCCTGCGGCGTCGTCTGGTTGGTCAAAAAGAACCGGAAAGAGGAAAAACAAAATTAAATAAGGAAAATCGGCATGAGAAGAACAGATCATAAGGTAAGAAAGATGATCCTTCAGTACATCCTTTATGGTTGTTTCTTCCTATTGTTTATCTGCGGTTTTTTTATCTATCAATCCTGGTCTGCTTCCCATAAATCAGAAAAAGAGTATGAGGAAGTAAAAGAAGAGGTAGTCGTAGAAAAAGAAGAGCAGACATCGGAGGAATCAGAGAAATCAGATGAGGAGCAGATGGAGCTGCCCATCACCGTAGACTTTGCACCGCTTCTTAAAGCAAACAGTGATCTGGTGGCATGGATTTACTTTAAGGATGGAGAAATCAATTATCCGGTGGTGCAGACCGATGATAACAGCACGTACCTTAACAGGACTTTTGAAGGAGAAAGCAGCGCTGCCGGATGTATCTTCATCGACATGGCAAATGAGAAGGATTTTTCTGATACCAATACCTTTTTTTACGGTCACAACATGAAAAACGGCAGCATATTCGGCTCTCTTAAATATCTGTATCGGGATTTAAGTAAGCTGACCGACCCAAATATCTATGTGTATCTGCCGGATGGCAAGGTAAACCGCTATGAGATTTTTGCTGTATACCTGACGAAGAGCGGCTCAGATAAGTACAAAGTACCGGAGAAAAAAGACCTGGCAGCTTATCAGGAAGAGGCGGCAGGAGAGTCAGGCTATGAGCCGAACGCCCTGGAAGATCACTTAGGGGAGGATATGATAACCCTATCGACCTGTTACGGAAGTGCCGGAACAAGCACCAGGTTACTCATTCAGGCGGTTTTAGTCCAGACGGGAAAGCAGCCGGTCAAAGCGGATGACATAGTATATAAAGCTAATAATGGATTATACAAAGCTGATAACGGATTGCCTGAAAATAAATAAAAGAAGGAGGAGTAGTGTGAAAAGAAAGCAAAAGAGCAGGATGCTGACGGCAGCCATCGCCTGTGCGTGCATTGCCATCGGCTTAACAGGCGGCGCTTTGGCTTATCTGTCCTATACAGACGGAAAAAGAAATACCTTTACCGTAGGACAGGTGCAGATCAAAGCATCGGAGCCTGGTTATCCTGCTACGGATTCAGACGGGGACGGCGTGCCGGATGACAATACCCAGATGACGCCTTATAAGGAAGCGGCCAAGGATCCCCAGATCACCAATACAGGAAAAAATGATGCCATCGTCTTTTTAAAGATTACTACACCGGTAGAAAATATCTCTCTGATCGGAGAGGACGGCAGTAAGGAAGATGCTGCCGAGGATGATCTTTTTTGGCTAAAACAGGCAGAAGATGATGAAAATGCCTATGCTAATCATTTTGATGAGGAATGGGTGGAACTGACGAGCATTGATAATAAGATCGTGACCGGCGTAAATACCAATAATGAGGGGAAGGGAAAGACTTACATCTTCGCCTATAAGACAAGGCTTGCACCGGGGAATACCACTACGGCGCTCTTTGATAAGGTACAGAATAAGCGTTACGGCACAGCACGGATCGCAGCAGATGAAGTAGAGAAAATCTTAGTGGATTCCTATGCAATCCAGGCAGACGACATCTTAAAGGACGGCAAGGTGATTGACACCACAGGGACGCTGGATGAGGAGACACTTACTTACATCTATAACGTCTGCTTAAATCAATATAAGTAAAGGGGGTAGCGATGAAGAGTAAATATAAGAAATCCTATTTACCGCTTGTCGGTATTTTCCTTTTGTCTGCGGCACTGTTTATAGTAGGTAAGACAGCGCCATATGTGGGGGCATATCTGACAGACACCGATGATACGTTGGTCAATAAGTACACCATGGCACTGGACGTATCTTCCAAGATCGTAGAGAAGTATCCATATGAGACACCGACCGTTGACACCAGCCATTACCTCATCAGCTTTGAAAAAGCAGTTCAGGTGGCCAATAATGGCGTAGTAGATGAGTATGTGAGAGTAAGACTTGATTTTACCGATGATGACATAAAGAGTAAGACCAGCTTTTCCTGGGACGGTACGAACTACTATTCGGTCAGCGAATACAAGAATTATCTGCCGGATGGATGGACATACAATGACTCTGATGGGTACTATTATTACAAACCCATCCTGTATGCCGGAGGCTGGGATGAACTAAAGGCACACTTTACGTACAACAGCGGCACGGGACACTACGAGTACCCGACAGCACAGGAAATCTTAAATAACAGCAGCATCACCGTACCGCTGATCCGATACGTAAAGACTCAGTTTGTCGATGCCAAGGATATGCGCTCTTATGGCCTGAATGTCTACGATGAGAGCTGTCCCTTCTATTTGGGCAGCGATTATGAAATGGCATGGAGGAATTACACGAAATGATAGAAAAACCATAAAAATGATAAAATTCATCAAAAAATAGTTGACACCATATATGGGTCTATGTATAATAAAGGCACAGGAGGTGATCAATAGATGAAAGAAGAAAAAAGAAGTAATATTGCAAAGGAAATTTACATTGAGCATGTTGCCGAGAGCGATGATGAAAGAAAAAGGGCAACAGCAAAAAGACTGTATGGTTATTACGAAGCTTTTAATCTTCGCCCCATGGTGGTCAGAGAAGAAGGTAATACCTACCATGTAGAGTGTCCTTCCTTACCGGGCTGTGTTGCAGAAGGCAGCACTGCGGAGGAGGCTTTAGAAAATGGCAAGAAAGCCCAGTATAAATGGGCGGAGATTGCCGTAGAAAACGGGGAAGAGATTCCTCTGGAGGATGAAAGAACCGAATTTTCCGGACAGTTTAAGCTCCGTATTCCAAAGAGCCTACATCGCTCCATGACCGAACATGCCAAAGAAGAGGGCATAAGCCTTAACCAGTACATCCTGTTTTTACTATCCAAGAATGATGCGCTCTATAGCAGCCGCAGGAACAAAAAGAAACAGGAAGAGACAGAAGAAGAGCAGTAAAAAGCAGGATCATCTTAGGGTTTGCGTATATCCAAAACATGGTTTTGCTAAGTCAATTATTGATTTGATTGAATTGTTACGTTGGGCTTGCCAGAAGCCTCAAAAATAAGCAATTAACAATAAAACGTAAATTATCGTAAGTTTCTTGAAAGGAGGAAAATTTATGAAAAATCGTATAGTTTCAGTGCTGATCGCTGCCTCCATGGGTTTGACGATGCTTTTCTCCGGGATGCCGGTTCACGCAGCGGAATGGACAGAAGAGATGAACTATGATAGCAATAAAGCCTTTGAGTATATCATGGATAAGACCTTCGATGACGGCATTACTCGTAATGACTCTGAGTATATAGATCATAGCAATAGTCAGTATGGAACTGATGAGGAAGGTTGGGTTGATCCGTGCCAGGGTAAGATAGAGAATACATCTTCGGCATCTACCGCCACATCCACTGAAAGCAATAACCAGACTAGCACACAGGAGACTGCTTCTGCTCTCGCACAGTCTACTACACAGACGCAGGGAAGCGTGACTCCGACGGCATCTAACAATCAGCAGAGCAGCACACAGGCATCCAGTCAGTCCAGCTCTCAGGGGAGTATCGCTTCATCTGCTTCCGGTAGTGTACAGACAGGTGCTTCCACGCAGTCCGCAGTAGCTGGTCAGGCTACTACCATGACAGTAGCTTCTACAGGTCTTGCCAGTGCAGTAAAAATCACGGATAAGGAAGTATTAAAGAGCTATCCCTTTGGTGCGATGACCGTGACTTCTCCGGCAGGCGTAGTCTTTACCGAGGCAGTGGGAGCAGACGGATACAGCTTTAACGTCTTTAGCGGCAAGAACCTGGTAAATCAGGCACTGATCTTAAATGCAGCCGGTGCTCCCGTGAAAATCTCCTCACCGGAGCTGATCAACGTAGGCGGCAAGATGTATATCAACATCAAGGCAGAAAGCGCTGCCAGCGTCTATGCCACCAATGAGCAGAAGCACGCCTTTGCACTCTTTGGCATCAGCGGCTTTGCCTCCAACGGAAAGGTCTTTGAGACCTTTAAGTAAGTGTTGCGTTTACTATTGTAGTGTTCATGTTCTTCATTCATGATTAGATTGTTTTCTCATAATTTTTCTCATTTTTAATCCTTTTAAATATGTAGCAGAAAGGGAGATTGAAAAATCTCCTTTTTTGTTACCCAAAAAGCAGTACGAAGGGAGGAAAAACGTGCTAAGAAAGTTAAAAAGGCAGACAAAGAAAGCATTGTCCTATATGCTGATGACGATATTTGCTGCCAGCTCCTGCTTATCCGGTTCACCTTTGGCTATACAAGGCGTTTACGCAGCAGAGAGTAAGAGCACCTATCATCTAAGCCTTTCCGGTAATTCCTCGCAAAAGGAAGTACAGTTTTTTTCGGAAACAGGTATCGAGATGGATAAATATCTGTCCGCAGCAACAGGGACGATGAACGGACAGTCTACCTATAATACCTATATCGAGCAGGCCTACTATGATGAGTCTACGCCTCACTACACAGAGACGAAAGCACCGGAGGGGGCAGATATCATTCTCGTTCGTGACCAGTCTGCATCTACGTCAGGGACTAAAGTGACACAGATGAATGACTCCACGAAGGCGATTATTGAGAACATAAAGAAAAATAACAATTATCAGCTCACGCTGGCGAGAAAAGGTTATTATTCAGACATCGACCCTAACGGTGATGTAGAATCCCAGATGCAGAGTCACCTGATGAAAGTCACCGGTGTCATCGGCTTCAACAATAAGATTTATGAGCGGTATCATAACGCAGATGGTCTGATCATTACTTCTGACAGCGATGTGCAGACCATCATGAATGCGGCTACCATCAAGAATGATTATGCGGATTACATCGCCTCCGGTGGTACGACCGACAGTGATTTGCAGGACTGCACCAGAACAGACCTGGCCATGAAGCGGGCGCAGAGCTGGATAAAGTCCGGGAGAGAGAAGAATACCCAGATCATCGTGCTGACAGACGGTGCACCCTATGGCTATGGTGAAGAAGGATCCCTTCACTATGATTGTGATTCTTCCGAGTACGTGCTGATGACCGCCACTACTTCCAACGATGCTCTGGCAACCGCCAGAGCCTTAAAGAGCAGTGGCGTGACCATCTTTGCAGATTACTTTGGATATGATGATGTCAGTGAACTGAATAGAGCTTTCTCTACAGGCAATATTGATGACGTACCTTGCTCTGCTCAAAATCCAAGCGGACATATCACGGCAATCTTTATGTCTTTGCTTTCTTCAGATTATCCTGCTAACAATGGATTAGGTTATATAGAAGGAACATCAGGCAAGCTCCGCAATCCCTTTACCTATACTTACTCTTTCAATAAAAACGACACCCGCAACCACTTCGGCAAATACATCAAGCTCCCGGAGAATGCAGGAAGCATCGTAGAGGACATCGGCAGCATCCCGTCTCAGATTGCATCCGAGTCCGAGCGGTCTAAGCGTGGGTATGCGGGTATGAGTTCTGCTATTCATGATGAGGTGTCCGATGCCTTTGAGATCACCGATACCACCAAGATCAAGGTCTATCAGGTGCCCAGAGTGCCTGCAAACTTAGGTTCTGACGGTATTCCCACCGATGCAGACAGTAAGGGGATCGTTGGAAGCTTTAAGTGGGCAGATCAGAGTGACTGGGAGGATATCACCAACGATCCCAACATCTCTGTCAGCGTAAAGAACGGCAGTATCATCGAGATCACCGGCTATGATTACGAAAAGAATGCGGTGGTTTCTTATGATAAAGATTTGTATGCGTCTACCATAACAGATGATGCCGCTGTCTATCATGCAGGAGATTACGGTTATAAGCTGGTGGTGGAGTTCCCTATCAATGCAAAGACCACCTTCGGCGGCAACCAGATCGAGACGAATAACAGCGATACTTCTGCTTTTTATCCGTCTACGCCCACCGGTTATCAGAACACCGATCCCTCCGGTGCGGATTACATGCCGACCTGGGAGAAGAATACATCCCTTAATCCGGACGGCAAGTCCTACATCGAGACATATCCCGTGCCTCATGTAGACCTAAACATCAACTATAAGATTCCTTCGGATAACCTGACCATCTATGCGCCCCAGACGGCAACCGTAGACAACCTCTTTACCGATGCGGATTACAACATCTGGTACGTATCCGATACCTATACCAAGGCAAAGGAAAAGTACGAGAAAGCCAAGAGTGCTTTTACCACGGCCTCCGAGGAATACACCGATGCCATGCAAAAGGCAGCAGCGGATCCGACCGACTCTGACCTGCAGCTGGCCGTAGCGAAGAAGCTCTCTGCTTACAATGATGCCCAGAGCGCTTATAAGGAAGCACAGACCGCTTTTGATGCTGCGGAGAATTATATCCCAGATGGCATCAACAATGCCTACGTGGATATTCACTATGAGCTGCTTGATCCCGATGGGAATCAGATCGGCACCATGGATGTTCCCCACGGCTCAGCTTATCTTTACAATAACGGCAAGCCGAACCTTCGCTGGAATGTATCCAGTGATAACTTACAGGTGACAAAGAGCGGTGATTACACCATTCACTGCACGGTTACACCGGTAGACACCACGAGAGCCACCGGCGGCCATGTCTCCACGGATGCGGATACCGATGCCGTCCAGGAGGCAGTGCCTTATAATTCCAAGCAATACTCCGCTACAGGCTCTTCGGCCACCGGCACGAAGAGTGCAAAGACCATTACCGAGAAGCCCTATGCCCATATCTTCCAGTTACAGATCACGGCAAAGGACAGCAGACTGGTAAAGAACCAGGCGCTTGACTTTAACCTGGGCAATGAAAACCTGATCAAGATGTCTAACTCCCACATGGTCAGCTATACGTGGGTATGCACCGATGGGAAAACAGAAAGTAAAGAAGAAGAGGAACCCGGTGTTACCACTTCCAAGATCGTAGGAAGCGGCGTGACCGCTACTTTCCAGATCCCGGATAAGGCAGCCGGTGAAGGGAAGGTCAAGGACATTGACGGTACAATCGTAGTAAACGGCGAGGATGGAGATTATGTTCCTGTATCCGTCCTTCTTACCAGAACCGCTGGTAACTTAAATAAGTCCGTAGAGGGGATCGAGAGAGAGAAGCAGACAACGGTTTATTTCTCCGATGCCGATAAACTTTACGGGGAGCAGTCCTCTGTGATATGGATTCATCAGTGTAATGAAGTTGAAAACTGCGATGAGAAGGAATTCAAAAATGCGCAAGTCTACAGCACCAGTGATGATGCCGATGGTAAGGGTGGCGTCCATTACCTGATCCATATCCAGGACAGCCCCACACCGGATGTAAGTAAATCCACTACCACACCGCTTATCACCAAGGGACAGGACATCAAGTGGCAGGTCGGTCTTTCTAACGATAATGAGAAAAAAAATCCCAACCATAGAAATACCGAGTCCACTATGATCGACATTCTTCCTTACAATAACGATAAGAGAATCGACCCAGGCACCAACAACGAGAGCAGTAAGTTTAACGGCTCCCTGTATTATAAGGAAGTTGTGGTAGATTACAGCAATGCTGCAAAGGCCTTAGATGCTTACAAGAACAGCGGCAAGTACCTGTATATCACAGAAGATACCGCTGTGCGAAACGCAGAAGAGCAGGAGCTTCTGGAAAATAACAGCGATGCTTCCAAGAACATCTCCTGGACAAAGTTGGAAGGTACTCTTGACGGCAGTACCGTTACCTATACCATCACCAACAAGAATGTGACAGCCCTTCGTTTAGATACCATCCTTAAATGGGATGAAAAGGTAAGCATCTCCATGACCGCAAATCTTGCTGACACCAGCGTACAGGCAAAGGGAGATCGCTATTATAATGATGCTTTTGTCACAAACGGCAAGGGTATCACCCTTTCGGAAACCGTAGCGACCATCGTCAGCACGCCTTATCTTTCCGGTACTGTATGGGAAGATGCCAATGCCAACGGCTTAATGGAAGGAAGTGAAAGCAGAGTAGATAAAGTGACGGTTACTCTGTATCAGGCTCACGATAGTTACAACTCTTCTTCGGCGGACAGAACCGTAGGCGGCGTGGCATTAGATCGGGTATACGACTCTAACCATAACAAGATTGCTCCGATTGTAACCGGAGAGGACGGCAGCTTTATGTTTGACGATATTCCTGCCGGCACCTATTACATTGTGGCGGATTACATTGACGACCAGTACGGATTAACCAGGAAAAAGGCAGGAGAGGACGATGCGAGCGCATCCCTGATCGACTCCGAGGCAGAAGAGAGCTTTATCACGGCTTCTTCTGATTGGGAGAAAAAGATCGCCAAGACTGCCTGGATCAAGAGCATCACGGTAGATGCCAACGGCACAGCTAACCAGAATATTGGCCTTACCATCATCAAGGGTTCTGTTACGGTAGGCAAGACCTTAGATGAGATTTACTATCCTTCTCTGATGAGTGAAGAAGAAAAGGCGAATTACAAAGTAAGCTTTATCTTTAAGATTACCAACACCAAGACGGGCCAGACCTACAGTCAGCCGGTCACCTTAAATGAAAAGACCAAGGATACCTTAAATGGTGTGCCCCAGGCCTATGCAGAGTTTATCGATGTTCCTATCGGCACTTATGAATTAACGGAAGTAGAGAGCGCCCAGTACAAGCTTAAATCCATTACTTCCAAGCAGGAGGGCGTATCTGTTTCCGGCAGCAAGGCAACCTTTTCCATCACAGGTAGCGATAATCACTTTGATTTCGTGGTGGAAAATAAGCTTTCTAATAACCCTCCGGGTGGTGATACCGGCAGCGTCCTAAATGGGATAGCCATGCACATGCCCAAGTCCCTGACGGTTAAATACGTAGGAGAGAGCACCATCAGTTCCTCTACGGCCACCAAGTATACCTTTACATCGGGAGACTTTAGTCCTTCTAAGGGCGGTGACATCATCGTTACCTACGATGACGGCTCACAGATCAGTTTATCAGCTGGTACACTTGCCTTTAGTCAGCTGACCTTCTCCCCGGCAACCGTGACCAACGTCATGAACTCAGACGGTGATAAGGTTGCCATTACCGTATTCTATGCAGAAAAAGGGCAGACAGTATCAGACAGCTTCGGTGTCAGCGTAGACTTAAAGCCCGTGCATAAGTTCCTTATTAACTTTAATGCCAACGGCTCCACCTTTAACGATGGACAGGGCAAAAATACTGTAAACTTTGGTTACGATGTAAATACCGAAAGTAACTTTATCACCTCCGGCAGCTATAAGGATGTCTCCAACGGCGGCTTAAACGGTCGTGGCAGCAACTACACCTATGCCGGATGGAATACCCAGAGTAACGGCTGCGGCGTGCAGTACACCAGCAAGGAGGCACTTAATGCCATCGGTGCTGATTCCGGTGTATCTTCCTTAACCTTGTATGCGAACTGGAAAACCAACGTGACCTTTAACGCTAACGGCGGTATCCTCCAGGGCGGCACTACCACGGATGAGCGAAACATCGCAGGAAAAGGCTCCGGTACAGTGAAGTACAACGTTAACCAGAGCATGGCAACAGGCTTAACAGCCACCAAGTCCGGCTACTATCTCTTCCGTGGCTGGAACACCGATCCTAACGGCAACGGCACCTGGATTGAAAGCTACGGCAATGTGACCGCACCCGTAACCTTCTATGCGGTTTATCTGGAAACCAGATGGACATATGGATTTACAGGCGCAGCACAGACCTTTACAGCACCTGCTACCGGAACATACCGGATCAAGATCACCGGTGCAAGAGGCGGTGCTTATGCATCAGAAACCGGCTGGATGATGAGCGGTGCTACGGTACAGGGTGACATCAAACTTACCAAGGGCACTTCCCTCTATATTTACGTAGGTGAAGCAGGACAGCAAGGCTCCTCTTCTGCAGGCGCAAAGGGCGGCTGGAACGGCGGCGGCAACGGCGGCGGCTTCGGCGGTCAGCTTTACGGCGCAGGCGGTGGCGGTGCTACCGATGTAAGAACCATCAACGCAGGCACTAATTGGCAATATGGCTTAGAGAGCAGAATCCTCGTTGCCGGAGGCGGCGGAGGCGGCGGTGACTGCGGCTGGGGTGGTGCAGCAGGCATTACCCAGGGATCTTCCGGTACAGGTAACGGTCAGGTAGCGACAGGTGGTTCACAGACTGCCGGTGGCTCTCAGGGCGGCGGCTTTGGTTACGGCGGCTCTGAAACAAGCGTAGGCTCCGGCGGCGGTGGAGGAGGCTGGTACGGCGGCGGCACCTATCCTCTGTCCGGCGGCGGTGGCGGTTCCTCTTACATCTCCGGTCAGTTCAGTAACACCCAGAGCTATGTAGGCGCAAATGCAGTCACCAGCTACGGCACATCCTCCCACGGCTCAGCCGAGATCACACTGGTTTCTACGCAGTAGAGATAGTGGGATAGCTGATAGAAAAAAGAGTCTGGAAGAAAGCATTTAGGATAGCAGATAGAAGGAAGCAGTTAGAAGAAAGCATTTAGCATAGTAGATAGAAAGAAGCACTAAGGATCGCAAATAGAAAAAGCATTAAGGAAAACTGATAGGTTAAACCTTACAGATCTTCGGCGGCTGTGGCTGCCGGAGGTCTGTAAAAAAGAAAAAGAAGAAGGTGACTCTATGAATGGTGTAATATTGAGCGGCAGATTAACAAAGGATCCGGAAATCCGATATACAGCCGGAGAAAATCCCAAAGCAGTAGCCAGGTATACCCTTGCAGTAAACAAAAGGACAAGCAAGGAAAGCAGTGAGAACAATGCAGATTTTATTCCCTGTGTGGTCTGGGGAAAAAGAGCATTGATCGCAGAAAAGTATTTGAAGAAGGGCATGAAGATAGTGATCCACGGGCATCTGTCCACAGGTAGTTATACTAACAAAGAGGGACTTAGAATTTTTACCATGGAAGTGGTGATAGACCAACAGGAGTTCAATGTCTTTTCTAATAATGCCAGCGATCAGCAGAAGCCTGACAATGCAGGAAAAAAACATTTTGAATGTGAAAGACAGTATACAGCCAAAGAATGGGAAGCAATGGAACGAGATTTATCGGCAGCAAATTATACAGTCGATGAAGAAGAAATTGCTACAGATAATCCTTTCCTGGCACAGGCAGCGGAAACAACGGGTAAGCCGGAAACAGAAAAAACAGAATCAGCAGAAGCGGGAGGTTCAGGAGCAAGTAATAACATGCCGGTATGGAATGATATGTCCTTTGGAATACCGGAAGAGGAATTACCGTTTTGCTGATAGGTATAGTGGGTCAGTTGTAAAGACAAATATTTAATTCATTCTTAATGAATCAATATTAAGTTGAGAGGTCACGAATTGTGGCCTCTTTTTTGATGTGCCTGGCAGCACATGTTTCTAACAAATAGTGGATACTGTTCATGAAAAGGAGTGATTATGGGGAAAGAAATATGTGGCTTTTGTGAAGGGAACAAGTCTATAAACAAAACTGATTATCAATTTTCGATACCCTTGTTTTCGAGGTGCTTGATGATTACTGATAAAAAGAAAAACAGAGAATATTTGTATGGCATATCATATTGTCCTAAATGTGGAAGAAAATTGGAATACTGGAGATAATAAGGTTTCTATAACCTACATTGATGAGAATCAAGACCAACTTATCGTCGTGGATTCCAACTCTTTCCAAAGGTCTGCGATAGGTCTTGTTTTTAATGTTCCTGCTTGTTTGTCTGCTTCGTATTCTTCAAAAACTTTGATATCGTATTCATCCTCAATTTGATCAAGCATGGTGCCTCTGATGATGTTAGACAATGTACAATTATTGAGTTTTCGCACCATTAGCAACCTCCTTTTCGGATTCATATTGTGTTACATACGCAAACTGTATTAAAAAATACATGAAAGTATAGAAAAAACTACCTTTTTGAAATAAAATAAAAACAAAAAAGGTGGATTATATGAAATATTATGAAAAAATGGTGGAATTGGGGAGCTTTTGTTGCAGTGATGTGATTAAGATGACAGGATCCGTAAATGCTGCAAAATTCATATTAGCAAGTTACACAGAAAAAGGTCTGATCGAGCGGGTGCGAAGAGATTATTATGTTGCAATCAGTCTGGAAGCACATCAGCCTGTATTTAACCGGTATCAGATTGCAAGCAACATTTATCCGGATGCGTGCTTAACTCATCATTCCGCTTTTGAAGCCTATGGATATGCTAATCAAATATTTTACAACGTGTATTTTACATGTCAGAAAAGAGTTACAGATTTCTTTTATAACGGGGTGAATTATAAACAGACAAGAAATCATCAAAATATTTGTACAGCAAAAAAAGGAAATATAAAGATGACCAATATTGAGCAGACGGTTGTTGACAGTATAAAGGATTACGAAAAGATTGCAGGATTAGAGGAAGTTTTAAGGTGCATAGAACTTATCCCAGTCTTAGACGAGAAAATATTATTACAATGTCTTGAGAATTATAATAACGGATTCCTTTATCAGAAGTGCGGTTATATTTTTGAAAATTTAATTGGTATAGATGGCTTGACAGATATTTTTATAAAAACATGTCTTAAACATGCCAGCAAATCAAAAAAGTATTTATTGCGAGATAGAAATGATCTTATTTTTGATAAAAAATGGATGCTTTACGTACCGGTAAAGCTGCGAAGCCTAATAGAGAAGGGAGATTTTGGATATGATACAGTATGACAAAATAAGCTTGGGAAGAACAGCAAAGGAGCTTGGATTTGTAAGAGATACTTTTGAAAAAGTCTGCCGCTTGTATGATATCCTTCAATTTATAGATAATGATCCATTTTTAAGAGATAAGTTAGCACTAAAGGGTGGGACAGCAATCAATCTTACAATGATGGATCTTCCCAGATTATCAGTGGATATTGATTTGGATTATGTCGGAAATCTTAACAGAGAGCAAATGGTAGACGATAAAGAAGAAATTAAACGTCATATTGAGAAATATATGAGAGCGAGTGGCTATAGAATCAACCTAAAATCCAAAAGCTACCATGCTCTTGAATCCAGAGTATATGATTACGAAAATGCTGGAGGTATGAAAGATAATCTGAAAATCGAAATCAACTATATGCTGCGAACGCATATACTTGATCTGCAGAAAAGGAATGTAAATCTTCCATGGGTTGAAGAAAAAAGCAGTGTACTTTGCGTAAATCCGATAGAGATTTTCAGTACAAAAGTAGTTGCTCTATTAACACGTTCAGCCGCCAGGGATATCTATGATGTTCATAACATGATTCGTTTTCAGCTTTTTGATAAAAAAGATTTAGAGAGTATGAAGAACTGCGTGGCTTTTTACAGCGCTGTTGGTGCTGAACATGCTCCATCCAGTTATGACTTGTCGAATATAGACAGAATCACAATGCAGAAGATAAAAACTGACCTGTATCCTGTATTAAGGCATGGTGATAGATTTGAACTAAGAAAAGTTCAGGAAGAAATAAAAGAGTATTTGAGCAGCAATTTTATTGTGGATGAGAAACAGATTTTATTTTGGAATAATTTTAATCAGAAAATTTATACGCCTGATCTTTTGTTTACAGGTGAAGAGTTAGAGAGAGTAAAAAATCATCCCATGGCAATGTGGAAA
>CAVBBL010000014.1:0-66018 GCA_963593905.1 bacterium
GATGCGAGTTAAGGGCCGGCCATCCGAAGGTGAGAGGCAAACCTTAGCAAAACGGCGCAAAGTGCATGGTGCAAGACATCTGCCGCGCCCCGGGGCATGACCGGGGGTCGCAACAGAATGGCTTGCACCCATTGCACGACGCAAGACACCTGCCATGCCCCGGGGCATGACCGCGTCGCAACAGAATGGCTCGCCTGTAAATAGTAACGAATTTCGCAAGGACGAATTTGTACATTTTTCCCGTCTACTCAGGCAAAGAAATAAATGCTAAAATAGTCCCTACCGATTCCGGTTTTATAACAGATTCCCTGCATCATAAAGGGAATTTATTTTTTTGAAACGCTTACATACAATCCACCATCATCAAGAGAAATATAGAAAGGAAAACATGGCTGAAGAAGAATTAATCCGAAGGGTAATGCCCCACGACCTGGATGCGGAGCAGTCTGTCATCGGTTCCATGATCATGGACCGGGAGGCTATCCAGACCGCGGGAGAGATCCTGACACAGGAAGATTTTTATTCCAGACAGTACGGCATGGTGTTCGGCGCTATTCTGGAATTGTTTCAAAATGATATGGCCGTAGATCCGGTGACCCTCCAGAGCAAGCTCCGGGAGAAAAATCTGCCTCCGGAATCCTACAGTACCGAATTTATCGCGCAGGTAGTCTCTCAGGTCCCTACCTCTGCAAACGTAAAAACCTACGCAGAGATCGTAGCCAACAAATCCATGCTGCGCCGGATGATCCGAGTCAATGAAGAGATTGCCAATACCTGCTATATGGAAAAAGAGGACGTTGCCACGATTCTGGATGAAGCAGAGCGAAAGGTCTTTGCCCTAGCACAAAAAAGAAATATATCTGACTTTGTACCCATCCGTCAGATCGTGCTCAATGCCATGAGCAAAATCGAGGAGGCCTCCCGTATGAAGGGCAATGTCACCGGTGTAGCTACCGGCTTTACGGATTTGGACAACCGCACCGCCGGCATGCAGCCCGCTGATTTTATTCTGGTGGCTGCCCGTCCTTCCATGGGAAAGACCGCCTTCGCCTTAAATATCGCAGAACATGCTGCCTTTCGCGAGAATCGCTGCGTCGCCATCTTCTCTCTGGAAATGAGCAAAGAGCAGCTGACCAACCGACTCTTCGCTATGGAATCCCACGTGGATGCACAGAAACTCCGCACAGGTGACTTAAGCGATCAGGAGTGGGGGGATCTGATCGAAAGTGCCGGCAATATCGGCCAAAGCAAGCTGATCATCGACGATACGCCTGCCATTTCTGTATCTGAGCTGCGCACCAAGTGCCGGAAATACAAGCTGGAATTCGGTCTGGACATGGTCATGATTGACTATATCCAGCTCATGAGCGGCAGCGCTGGAAAAAATAACGACTCCAGACAGCAGGAGGTGTCCGAGATCTCCCGCTCTCTGAAGTCCATTGCCAGAGAGTTGAATGTGCCTATCATCGCCCTTTCCCAGCTCTCCCGTGCTGTGGAGTCCCGTACTGATCACCGGCCTATGCTCTCCGATCTGCGTGAGTCCGGCGCCATCGAGCAGGATGCAGACGTAGTCATGTTCATCTACCGTGACGACTACTATCACCCGGATACAGAAAAGAAGGGCGTAGCAGAAATCATCATCGCCAAGCAGCGTAACGGCCCCATCGGCACCGTGGAGCTAAGCTGGCAGCCACAGCTGACCAAGTTCGCCAACCTGGCCGGCCCGGTACAGCAGCCTTACTAACAAAAAGCTCATCAGATAACGATTCGTTCGTCGTTTCTGATGAGCTTTTTGCTTATGGAATCCTATCCAAATAATACCTCTATATCTGATTCTGCTTCCTATATGGTCATGATGTCGAAAATTTTTGTCTATTTCTCTTTCACCACCACGTGAAGCTTGCCGGTCACCTTGGTATGCAGCTTAATCGGTACGGTAAACTCACCGAAGCTCTTGATGGGCTCTTCTAATTGGATCTTCTTTTTGTCCAATTCCACATGATGCTGATCCTTGGCAGCCTGTGCGATTTCCTTGGAGGAAACGGAGCCGAATACCTTGCCGTTTTCGCCCGCCTTCATGGTGACGGTGATCTTGATCTTATCAAGGTCGCCGGCCATAGCCTCTGCCTCTGCCAGCTTCTGGGCAGCCACCTTTTCTTCATGAGCCTTCTGAAGCTTTAAGTCATTCTTGTTTTTGTCGGTAGCCTCTACGCCCAGCTTCTTCGGCAACAGCATATTTCGCGCATAGCCGTCGCTGACCTCTACTACATCACCCTTTTTTCCAAGTGCTTTCACATCTGCCAGTAAAATTACTTTCATACTAATTCTCCTTCCTCGATCATCGTGTCGATCGTGTGCTTGAGTACCCCGATGGCTTCTGCCACAGACACATCATCCATCTGACAGCCGGCGATGTTCATGTGACCGCCGCCGCCTAAATGCTCCATGATGACCTGCACATTGACCTCATCAATAGAACGGGCACTGATAAAAATCTGATTCTGATATTCCGTCAGGATAAAGCTGGCCTTTACTCCCTTGATGTTCAAGAGCTCATTGGCCGCCTGTGCGCCTACCACAGTAGGACTCTGGATGTCCTGATTCGTGCAGGTAGAAATAGCATAAGCTCCCTTATAAATCTCTGCCTGGGAAACGGCATCCGCCTTTGCCTTATACTCCGCCGCATTTTCCCGGAAAAGCTTGCGAACCCGGGTGACATCGGCGCCGTTTCGCCGCAGGAATGCTGCCGCTTCAAAGGTACGCACACCGGTCTTGCTCACAAAATTATTGGTATCCACCACAATACCGGCATACATAGCATCCGCTTCCTCTGCCCGGATCTTAATATCTTCTCCGGTATACTGCAGAATCTCAGAAACCATCTCACAGGCGGAGGAGGCGTAGGCCTCCACATAGGAGAGGGTGGCATTTTCGATGACCTCTGTCCCCTGCCGATGGTGATCCAGTACCACAATGGATTTACACAGCCGCAATAGCTCCGGGCACTCGGTGATGCTGGGCTTATTCACATCCACCACCACCAGGGCCGCATTATCAGAGACATGCTCGATTGCCTGCTGACTGGTATAGAAAAGATCCTCCGGATACTCCTCGTTATTCTGGAAAAGCTCCAATACCGGCTGAATGGAGGTGGTCACCTCATTTAGTACAATGTGTGCCTCCCGGTTCATGGTCTTGGCGATGCGGTAGATACCCACCGCTGCACCGAAGCAGTCCACATCCCCCAGCCGATGTCCCATGATATAGACAGAATCTTTGCCGGAGATAATTTCTTTCAGAGCCTGTGCCTTTACTCTCGCTTTGACACGAGTGCTCTTCTCCACCTGCTGGCTCTTGCCGCCGTAGTAGGTGATATTCTCCGGTGTCTTGACTACCGCCTGATCGCCGCCCCTTCCAAGGGCCAGATCAATGGCATTTCTGGCGAATTCATAATTCTGTGCGTAGGTCAGACCGTCCAGGCCGATACCGATACTCAGAGTGATAGCCATCTCATTGCCGATATTGACAGTCTTTACCTCCGAGAGCAGCTCGAAGCGCTCTTCCTGCAGAGCCCGGAGAGATTTCTTTCGCAGCAGAATCAGATATTTGTCCTTTTCAATCTTGCTGCATATACCGTCGCAGGCGGAAATGTACTTATTGACCTTTCGATCGATCAATGCGATCAGCAGAGAGCGGCGCACATCCTCTACGCTGTCCAAGGCTTCCTCATAATTGTCCATGTAGATGAAGCCGATCACCACGCTCTGATCGTCCACTTCCTGGATTGCCAGCCGCACAGCAGTGTCATCAAAAAGATACAGTGCAATCAGATAACTGTTGTAGCCGGTGGCATCGATGATGTCGCTGTTTTTCGCCATCTCATCCAGCGGAATCTTCTTCATGTGCACCATATAATTGCTGCTCTCATAATCAATCTGGAGCTTCACATCCGTCTCATCTGTGGGAAGGACTTCCTTGGTCAGCGAGGGAAAAATGGTGGAAATGGATTTGCGGTATCCCTTCTCCCTGTGGGAAATCCGCTCAAAAGCCGCATTGGTCCATATAACTCGTCCCGCATCGTCCAGAATCGCATAGGGCAGTGCCAGATCCCGCAGGAGCTTGCGCTGTATCTGTCCATACTCTGTGGCAAAGCTCACCAGCTCATTCATCAGCATAGAGCGGTTATTCATGTACATGGAAAGTACAATGGCATAATAGACGACAACAAAGCAGGATAGGATAATGCCTGCCGTCAGATCTGTAATGTAAATCAGCAGATTTACCAGAATGAGAAAGAAACCCAGACGGACCGGTGCGTTGAAATAATTAGCCAGGCGTCCTTTCATTTTCACTCGATTATTCATGGCTTCAGAGCTGTACTCCTTTCTGCAGCTGACTATCTACAGAGGCTGTCTGCAGAATCTGTTGACATTTAAGTATACCACGCATCCAGTCACAAAAAAAGAGCGGTTATTTCCCGCGAAATAACCACTCTTCCTTCTTCTGTGCATTTGACGCTCAGGCACTCCGGAACTCCCGGAGCTCCTTCACTTCGTCCATCCCATTCTAAAAGCTATATCTATTAGCCCTGGGAAATAGCGCCTACAGGGCACTGTGCTGCGCAGGAACCGCAGTCGATGCAGCTTGCTGCGTCGATCTCAAACTGTGTATCGCCCTGAGAGATTGCGTTTACGGGACATTGTGCTGCGCAGGAACCACAGCTGATGCAAGCGTCGCTGATTACGTGTGCCATAGTGAAAATCCTCCTTTGATAATCAATGGTCATAAGTGTCCGATCGGAGCCGGGTTAGTTATGACTTTTCCCTCAATTACTACATTACCGGCGTCCCCAGAGCATGGGTACGCCGGTAATATTATGCAATCATCATAATAAAAATCTCTGTTTTTTACAAGTTCTTTTTTCCAAACAGAATGCAAACAGAATGCTTTGTAACAGAAAATTCATTACTGCACATGTGTTACAATTCACACATCACTCATCCTTGTGACAAAACGTAATGCCCCGGGGCGTGGCAGAATGGCTCGCATCCTTTGCAAAATGGTGCAAAGTGCACGGTGCGAGACATCTGCCACGCTCCGGGGCATGAGCGGGTAGCCACTACTCCCTAGCTGAGATATCCGCTGCCTAGTCTTTCAGAATCAGTAATGTTTTATTACTTTCTTTTTTCTACAAGTTGTCCCACAACATAGCACACAGCTGCCACCACCATACCATTGATGGAAGCCACGCCCCAGTGCAGCACATTGGCTACTACCGCACCCAGAATGACGCCGGCCACAGCCCACCAGTTTACTGTCTTTAACTGAGGATTTTCCGTCTCGTAATCACTCTTGTGCATGAAATAACCAAGCACCAGGATAATACCCACCGGCGGCAGTGTGCAGTTTAATACATTCAGCCAGCTGCAGAAATTGTAGTAGAGCCATACAGCGGCCACGGTGCCGATGATACCGGAAATCAGCACCATGGGCTTTTTCTTCTGATGGAAGATATTGGCAAGACCAAGGCCTGCGGAATAAAGTGCATTGTCATTGGTGGTCCAGATATTCAGGCCCAGCACCAACACTGCCAGATAGAAAAGATTCAGGCGAATCATGACCTCGAAAATATCATTTCCTCCTACGAAGATAGAGGAAACTGCGCCGAAGAAGAACATCAGGGAATTGCCGATAAAGAAGGCAACCACTGTGGTGATCACGCCGGACTTGGCACTCTTTGCAAAACGGGAGAAGTTCGGTGTAGCTGTTCCGCCGGAGACAAAGGAGCCTACTACCAGACCTGCGCCGCCGATCACTGTCAGACTTCCGCTGGAAGCTGCGAACTGATCAATGATGGTGCCATCGCCCTGATTGACTGCCATGACCATGGCCACTGTGCCAAGGATTGCCACCAGGGGAACGGCCACGTAGCTGACGATGGTCAGAGAATCAATACCAAAATAGGCGGAAGCTGTCATGCACACGCCAGCCAGAATGACCAATGCCCACATAGCGAAATTACTGCCGCCCAAAAGTTCCTTGGACACCGGAATAGCAAACATGGCAAGACCTACGCCGAACCATCCGATCTGGGTAAAGCTGATCATGGCAGATGGCAGATAAGAGCCTTTGATACCGAACGCACGCTGGGAGAGAAGGTCTAAGGACAGACCTGTCTTTGCGCCCACATAACCGAGCAGACCGGTGTAGACACCCAGAATCACGCCGCCTAAAAGCAATGACTCCAGAAATCCCCAGAAGTCCAGTCCCTCTGCCAGCTCCTGACCTACCCACATACTGGCGGAAAAAAAGGTAAAGCCCAGCATGATCATAAACATGGTCAGCATGCCCTTCCTGCTCTCTGCCGGCACCGCGCGGTCAGCGAAATCAACATCTTTCTTTTGTTTCTCGTTTTTCATAATAATCCCCATTCCGCAGGCGCTTTGCGCCGGAGGAATCTCAAAGCAAATTTCAGATTTGCTTTGAGATCAGCGCTATTGGTGACGCCTGCGGCACCAATAGTTGTGCGAAAAATATGCCATCGGGCATATTTTTCACACTACTCTCCACTCCTCATTTTACAGCATATATTTGCACAGCGCTGCTGTGAACTCACTGATCCTTTGCTTGGCGATATCCTTTAACTTCATATCCTTCAGGCAGTCTGCATAGCGCATCTCACTCTGATAAAGCCATCTGGTATCCGGAGATTCAATGGACTGATAGTGGTTGCACCGGATCCACTCATCGTAGCTGATGGGCAGCTGGTATCCCAGTTTTTCCTCCAGAAGCGCCTGCATATCAATCTGGTCCGCACGCTCCAGCATGCCTTTCCAGAAGGCCAGCACTTCATCCACATGCTCCTGAATTTCGTAACGTCTGGCCCCGCCGTCGTAGATGATGCACTTCTCAAACAGGGGATTCTGCATGGAAAGGGTCTCTCTGCGAAACTCCGGAGCAATGATACCGTCCTTCCAGTAAAAATCTACATCCGGCAGGTTGATGCCGGAAACGCCCTTGTCCTGATAGGTGGAAAAGATACCTTCGTAAAATACGGTGATAAAACCTTCAAAATTGGGCCAGAATGTTCGGATCTCCTGGGTGAATTCCTCCAGGATCTCGATGCCCTTGGTGCCGCCGATGGTAAAGATGATGATGTTGCGCAGCTGCGCCCCATGCTCCCGATAGAAATCAATGACATAGCGCATGCAGTGCACCAATGTGGCACCGGATGCAATGATGTCCCCGATCATCAGGGTGCTGTCCGGCACCATGGTGAGCTTACTGTACTTGATCTCCAGACCGGTAATAGCATCATCTGTAAATACTCTCTCGCTGGAAAGGAAACTGATGTCATGCACCCGAATATGCTCCCGGTAGCAGCTCTCCTCCAGAGGATAATTCAATGCGCCACGCAGAATAGAGAGAATATTGGCCGTGGTGACCTTTTTATTCTCCTTCAGATAATAGAGCATCTGGGAAGTGGCAGGAATAAGACAGTGATAGACCTCATAGCCCACAACCTCCGGACTGTTCATCAGTTTTCTGGTCTCTGCCTCAGAGACCACATAATACTCATTGACGTAGTTTCCCCCTGCCAGCTTGTAGCAGTCAACACCCTGGTCGGAAAATTCCTTTACCAGCTGTACCTTTTCCCAATTACTCATATCCACCTCTTTTTGATGCAACACCGTGAGAAAAATCACTTTATTTTCTTCAATTCATACTGTCTGCTGCCCAGTCCGATCTTTTCCGCATGTTCCAGGGTTTCTCTCCAACGCACGTTGGGATTGCTGTTCATGAAGTGATCCCCGTGGTCATGGAAATGGGGATCTGCCAGATGATCTCCCAGCTGCGAATTCGAAATCGGCTGCGCCGCAAGACATAGATCCACACAGGCCTGATCCAGTGCCACCGGATCAAAGGAGGCCAGCATGCCGATATTGGGCAGGATCGGCGCGTCATTTTCCCCGTGGCAGTCACAGTTTGGAGATACGTCTGTGATCAGGGAAATATGGAAACAGGGACGACCGTCACAGACTGCCTGCGAGTACTCTGCGATCTTACAGCCTAAAATCTCATTGGCATTGGAGTTTTTATTGCTGATGGCATTGAAGGAACAGGCGCCGATACAGCGGCCGCATCCCTTGCAGATATCCGGATCGATGAAAGCTTTGTGATCCTCATACCGGATTGCATCGGAGCCGCACTCCTTTGCGCACCGCTGACAGCCTCGACATAGATCCTGATTGACCACCGGCTTGCCGCTGTTGTGCTGGTGCATCTTGCCGGCTCTGGAGCCGCAGCCCATGCCGATGTTCTTAAGAGTACCGCCAAATCCCGTGGCCTCATGGCCTTTAAAATGTGTCAGAGAAATGAATACGTCCGCATCCATTATGGTACGGCCGATGTAAGCCTCCTTGCAGTACTCTCCCCCGCGGACCGGAACGATCACATCGTCTGTACCCTTCAGGCCATCTCCGATGATGATCTGACAGCCCGTAGTAACCGTGTTAAAGCCGTTGATATTGGCGCAGTCCAGATGCTCCGGCGCACTTCTCCGACTCCCGGGATACAGGGTATTGCAGTCTGTCAGGAAGGGAATGCCCTGCTGTTCCTTCACCAGATCCGCCACAGCCTTTGCATACTGGGGACGCAGATAGGCGATATTGCCCAGCTCTCCGAAATGCATCTTAATCGCCACAAAGCGGCCTTCCATTTCGATATTGCCGATACCGGCGACCTTACATAGTCTCTTTAATTTCTCCGGAAGCGGTGTGCCCACATGAGTTCTGAAATCTGTAAAATAAACCTCTGACATTGTAACCTCCCTTCCGCAGGCGCTCGGCGCCGGAGGAATCGCCAATCAAATCACTGTTTGATTTGCAATCAGGGCTATTGATGACGCCTGTGGTATCATTCGCTGTGTGAAAACAATGAGAATCTCTGATCCTCATTTGATATTGAGGATATTTTCCACACTCCCCATTCCGCTGCGATTTATACAGCGGTTTTAAAACAATCCTTCGATCCTGCCGTCATTCTCCACATTGATCTTTACGGCTGCAGGCTGCTTGGGCAGGCCGGGCATAGCCATAATAGAGCCGGTCTGTACCACTACAAAGCCTGCCCCGGCCGATACATACACCTCTCTTACGGTGATGGAGAAACCTGTGGGACGCCCCAATTTGGTCTGGTCATCCGACAGAGAGTACTGGGTCTTGGCCATGCATACCGGCAGGTTGCCAAAGCCCAGCACCTCCAGTCTGGCCAGCTGTTTCTGCGCCGCTGCGGTGTAATTTACGCCGTCAGCACCGTAGATTTCCTTTGCAATGGTCTCGATCTTTTCCTTTAAGGACAGGCTGTCCTCGTAAAGGACATGGAAATGATTCTCCTCGGTCTCTATAGCCTGCAGCACCTTCTGTGCCAGGTCTATACCTCCCTCGCCGCCGTTAGCCCATACGGTTGCCTTGGAAACTGCGCAGCCCTTCTCCTGACAGAATTTCTCGATCATAGCGGACTCTGCCTCCGTATCGGAAACAAAGCTGTTTAATGCCACTACCACCGGCACCCCATATTTGTGCAGATTCTCGATATGCTTCTCCAGATTTACCATGCCCTTCTCAAGTGCTTCCAGATTTTCCGTATGCACATCTGCCTTTGCTACGCCGCCGTTAAACTTAAGGGCCGCCACGCTGGCCACCAGCACTACGGCATCCGGCTTAAGGCCACCCATTCTGCACTTGATGTCAAAGAACTTCTCTGCTCCCAGGTCGGCGCCGAAGCCTGCCTCTGTGATGGCATAATCTGCCATTTTCAGTGCTGCCTTGGTGGCGCGCATGGAATTGCAGCCGTGGGCGATATTGGCAAAAGGACCGCCGTGTACCAGGGCAGGGGTATGCTCCATGGTCTGGACCAGATTGGGCTTTAAGGCATCCTTTAAGAGGGCACACATGGCACCGGTAGCCCCCAGCTCTCCTGCTGTCACGGGCATATTGTCGTAATTATAAGCCACTACGATGCGGTCGATCCGCTTCTTTAAATCCTCCATATCGCTGGCCAGGCAAAGAACCGCCATAATCTCGGAGGCTGCCGTGATGACGAAATGATCCTCCCGCACAGGACCGTCCACCTTGGTGCCAAGGCCGATGACGATGTTGCGCAGGGATCGGTCATTCATATCCATGCAGCGCTTCCATACCACTCTGGTGGGATCGATTCCCAGGGGATTGCCCTGGTGCAGGGAATTGTCCAGCATAGCTGCCAGAAGGTTGTTGGCGGAAGTGATGGCATGAAAATCACCGGTGAAGTGCAGGTTCAGATCTTCCATAGGCACTACCTGGGCGTAACCGCCGCCGGCTGCGCCGCCCTTTACGCCAAAGCAAGGACCAAGAGAAGGCTCGCGAAGTGCCAGCATCACCTTTTTTCCCAGTCTGTGGAAGGCATCTGCCATACCGATGCTGATGGTGGTCTTGCCTTCTCCTGCCGCGGTGGGATTGATGGCTGTCACCAGGATCAGTTTGCCATCCGGCTGCTCCTTAAGACTCTCCAGATACTCGCCGGACAGCTTTGCCTTGTACCGGCCATACTGCTCCAACTGCTCCGGTTCGATTCCCAGGCGTCCTGCCACCTCGGTGATGGGTTCCATTTTGGCTTCCTGTGCGATTTCGATGTCTGTTTTCATGTCTTCTCCCTTCTATGCCGCAATATACTGTACAATCAATAACACTTAAAAGAAACACTCTCAGACTGTCAGATGTTTCTTTCTTACACTCCTTTGGAAGTAATATTGCCGCCTCCCGCCTGCAAGGCTACTTTGATTTGCTGATTACGACTGCTCTCCCTGCCTGTTCCGCGTGTCTTTCTTCCACCAATTTCCGGTCATAGCCGATACAGCCGTGATTCTCCCAGGGATCGTTGCAGAAAAGGAGTTCCTTCTCCCCCTCCTGCCCGTATCCCACCAGCACCAGGCAGTGCTCATTGGACACCCAGGTGAAGTCCCCGCTGCCATCCTCCAGGCTCCACACCGGTCCCACGTAGGTGGGTTTTAAATTAATGCTGGTCCAATACAAAACCGGCATACCGGCATCAATTTGCTCCTGCAAGAGTGTTTCGGTAGGGACGCCGGTAGCATCCTGTGCCTGATAGGGCAGTCCCTCCTGTGCAAAAAGCCGATTCAGTGCCTGCACCATCACCTTCGGATAGCAGCCAAAGGAGTCCGGATCATAGGGACTGCCGGCAAAATACCGGTTGGGATCAGGACCGTACAGCCGTCCTTCCTTGCGCTGCATGGGACGCTTTTCCAGATAATTTTCTATGAATTCATCCACGCTGCACCTTGCTCCCAGATACTTTGCCAGCATCACCGCCGAGACGCTCTCGCACCCGGTGGGCCAGTCTGCAGTCTGGTCGATATAGGGAACTGTCAGGATTTTTTCTTTTTTCAAATTCCCACCTCATGAAATCCGGACATACGAACTCTCCTGCCCGGCATCCTATTGCATTAGCCAATGGGTGCCGCTGTGTATCTGCTGCACCACATTGTTGCACCTTGCCCGGGCATTTTGCCCGGCTCTACTCTGCAGCCTTGGCTGTTTTTGCGCCGTACTTGCTCTCTACTTTCTTTTTGATACCCATCAGCACTGCCGTCTCGATGATCAGGCAGATCAGCAGGGTAATCCACCAACTCTCTGTGACACCGGCTATGATATAACCCACCACACAGACGCCCATGACCACAGCGGCATACTGCATCTGTGTCTGCACGTGATTTAAGTGCGGGCACTGCGCACCGGCACTGGACATGATTGTGGTATCGGAAATAGGAGAAATATGGTCGCCGCAGACAGCGCCTGCCAATACAGCGGAGACTGCAATGACCATCATCTTCTCATCCACATGGTTAAACATGGAGATGACAATGGGCACCAGGATAGCGAATGTTCCCCAGGAAGTACCTGTGGAAAATGCCAGAAACAGTGCGATGCAGAACATGATCATAGGCACGAAAACCGCCACGCTGCCGGACAGACTTACTGTGGAATCAATAAATGTGCCGATGCCCAGATTATCGCCCATGCCCTTTAATGTCCAGGCAAAGGTCAGGATCAGGATAGCGGGAATCATCATCTTGGCGCCATCCGGCAGAGACTGCATGAACTCCTGGAAGGTGATGACCTTTCTGGGCAAATACAGGATTGCCATAAATACCACCGTGACCAGAGTAGCCAGGATCAAACTCATCTCTGCATCACAGTTTGCAAAAGCATCCACCACATTGCCGGCGCCGCTCAGGAAGCCGGTGTAGATCATAGCCAGCACCGCAGAGCCGATGAGCACGATCATGGGAAGTATCAGATCGATGACGTGTCCCTTGGTATTTGCTCTCGCTTTTTCTTCCTCTTCGGCAGCCTGGGCGAATTCCTCGCCGCCTGTAGTGAACAGATCGCCGGCCTTGGCATTGCACTCATGCTTTCTCATCAGACCGAAATCAATGTCCATGCCAATGATGAAAAGTACCATAAAGATGGTCAGAATCGCATACAGATTATAGGGAATGGTGCTCAAAAACAGCTGGAATCCTGTCAGGGAGCTGTCCTCCGGCACATAAGAATTGACGGCTGCCGCCCAGCTGGAAATCGGGGCGATGATGCACACCGGTGCTGCCGTGGCATCAATGATATAGGCCAGTTTTGCTCTGGAAATCTTCTGCTTATCGGTGACAGGCCTCATGACTGAGCCTACCGTCAGGCAGTTAAAATAGTCATCTACAAAGATCAGAATGCCAAGTCCCACTGTGGCAAACAAGGATGTCTTTCTGGTCTTTAAGCGCTTGGAAGCCCAATTGCCGTAGGCAGCTGTGCCGCCGCACTTGGACATCAGGACAATAATCATACCCAGCAATACATCAAAAATAATGATATTTAAATCCATGCTGGATGTCATGGTGGTGAACATGGTCTCAAAGGTGCCCCATGGCTGGAAGTTGGCTGTAAAAAGTGCTCCCAGAAGCACACCGCAAAACAGTGACAGATATACCTCCTTGGTGATCAATGCCAGCACAATAGCTAATACCGGCGGAACCAGTGACCACCAGGTCCCAAAAAACATACTGACTGTATCCATACTACTCTTCTCCCTCCGCAGTCATTTGTCGCCGACTTCCACTTCGGCAGCTTATCGTTATCTGTTTTCTTTCAATCCTTTTCTCTTCATCCTATGATACTGTATCCTATGATACCTCATCATATGATACCGCATCATAGGATACCGGGAACAAAAGGTATCCGGTCTCATAGAATACAAGAGTGCTGCGCTGCGCGCTTTTGACCCTTGTATCATCATATATGCATTGCCTGCATTTGCGCAACAACAAAAGTAATATAACTATGCGGCTCTGTAAGTAATATACCTGCTCAGCCCTTTTCTAATTGTTTTTCTAATTGCTTCTCTATTTGCTTTTCTAATTGCTTTTCTATTTGCTTCTCTAATTACTTTTCTATTTGCTTCTCTATTTACTTTTCTATTTGCTTTCGAAGCTTCTCTCTGCCACCATCTTGAAGCGCTTTTCGCTCCGGCCGCCTACTTTGTCACCTGAAAGGCCTCCAGAATCCGCTCTGCACCTCGCTCCAACAGATATTCCGCCTCCTGCCGGCCAATATCCTTCTGCAGTGCTTTCAGGATAAAGAATCCCCGTTCCATAAGCACGTGTCCTGTATTGGGCGGCGCCAGTTTCTCATGCGGATGAATATGACATTCATATCGCAGTAATGATACCGGCAGCTCATGCTCTGTCAGAACCTCTCTGGCCCTCTCCGCCGTAGGAATCTTTCCTGCCGCCTTTCCGGTAAAGTCAAAATAGCGAATCAGCATAGGGGTGACACTGTCCGGCAGGAAGCGGTAAGGCTCCCCGATCTGATAGCGCACCATCTCCGCCGCCATATCCACCCCGGTAGCCAATGGCGTAAACAGATCATGAAGATAGTGTCCGGAGGGTCTGGCGGAAAGTTCGATGATAAAAGGATTCCCGGCAGCCTGCTCCTGTGTCTCTGCGCAGATCAGATCTGCATGGAGCAGACAGTCCCGCAGCCCCAGCAGGCTGATCACCTTCTGCAGATAATCTTGCATCTGCTCGGTCATCTCTCCGGGCAGCACAGAATAATAGCCTACAGCCTGTCTGGCAGGGAGCGGTGTCACCAGCTTTTTCCTCAGCAGAATCAGCTGAAAGGTATCCCCCACCACTGCGCCGTCTACGCCGTATTCCTGCCCATCCACCAGTTCCTCCACCACAAAATCTTCCTTTGCGTGAAAGGAAATGGAAGAGATTTTCTTCTGCATTTCCTGATAGCTTTGCACAATACTGATGTCTCTGCTGCCGGAGCCGTAGCGGGGCTTGATGATGGCCGGATAATGCATGCCCTGTAATTTGGCAAAAAGAGCACCAATCTGGGCAGTCTGGTCAGATCGCTTCTCCCAGAATCTGGCACTTAAAAGGCTGCAGCTGCAGGAACGCAGTCCCGCTGCCGACAGCTTTTCATGAAATGCCCACTTATCCGTGCAAAGCCTGGCGGCCTCTCCGGATATTCCCCGCAGTCCCAGGGCATCATTGGCAGCACCGATGGTGGTCAGGTATCTGCCGATGGGCGCCACCAAAAGGAAATCCGGACCAATTTCCCGAAGTTTGTCTATCGTCTCCTCCTCTTTGGAGATGTCCACTACTTCCCCATTGTCAGCTGCCCGCAGTCCCTCTGCCTGCGGATTGCCATCCAACGCTGTGACACAGATTCCCAGCTCTCTGGCGGCCTGTATGGTATGTACCGATTCGGCGCTGGCGCCGATGATTGCTGCTAGTTTCATATCTGCTGCTTTCCGCCGCAGTCTGTCTGCGGCAACGTGATCATTTAAAAAAGGCTGCTGCGTCATTCCTTTACCTACGTCTCAGCTTTCGATAGGTCCACAACGCCTTGTAATATATATAAAAAAGAAGGGGAGATTTCATCTGCATGGCAATCAGCTTCTTTTCCTCCGCTCCCACTCGTTCTCTGTAGTAAGGATTTTCCTGAAAATCCGGAAAAGTTTCCTTCATTTCCCTGCCCATGGCGGTGACAAATCGATACTTACCCTTTTCCTTCATGCAGGGCATCGCAGAAAAAAGGGTGTTGATATAAAAGAGCATGGTAAAGGAAAACTGAATCTCCGGCAGATATTGCTGAAGATAGCCGTACTTCCTTGCCTCCGCCACCATCAGTCTGCCGGCTTGCATCCGATCCTCCAGACGCTTTCTGGTAATGGTGTGCACGGTGGAACTCTCGTGCTGATAGTAGTAATACAAAGGCTCCGGTATATAGGCAAAGTGATGGGATCTCAGCATCCATGTATTGGCAATGGCATTATCCTCGTAAAAAATATCCTCCGGGAATCTGCTCTCACACCCCAAAATGATCTCTCTCTTGTAGATTTTAACCACCAGGGAACCGCTGTCCAGGATAAGGGAACGGTACTTTTCCTCATTTAATATCCCAGTCTGCTCCGGCCGATTATTGCGGACGATCTGTCCCACCTCCATAGTGGTCTGCTCCGTCAGGGAATAATCGCAGCCTACCATATCTGCACCGGTTTTCTCCGCTTCTTTTAACAGACGCTCGTAGTAATCCGGGGTAATCCAGTCATCTGCATCCACGAAACCGATCCATTCTCCCCGTGCTCTGGATAAGCCCAGGTTTTTGGCGCCGCCCTGTTTCCGGTTCCGATCGCACTGTAATACCTGTACATGGGCGGAATCTTTCTTTGCATACCCACGAAGGATCTCCATGGAATCATCGGTAGAACAGTCATCCACTGCCAGGATCTCGTAGTCCTCTATCGTCTGCGCCAGCAGACTGTCCATGCAGCGCTGCAGCTTCCCCTCCGCGGCCATATTGTAGACCGGTACAATCACGCTAAGTTTCATATTTACCTCTTTAAGCCGCAGCTTGTCTGCGGCTGCACGAGGAGAAATTCGCGCAGGCGATTTCTCCGATGTGATCACGCATTGATGGTGTTTACAACATCAATGCAATGGCTAAAAATGACATCGGTCATTTTTAGTCATTTTCCCTCTTTAAGCCGCAGCTTGTCTGCGGCTATATAAGGAGAAATTCGTCACGACATAGAGAATGGCTGCCTCCGTATTCACGGTGCAGCCATTGTCAGCTTCGTCAACCTCCCCGGTTAATCTTCTTCGTAATGAAAGCCCACCAGTCTCTGACGAATATCTTCCACACTGAGCCATTCTGTATTGTTGCCGGAGGAATAGGCAAATCCTTCCTCCACCTTGCAGCCTGAGAGATCCGGTGTCTGTCTCTCATTCCACACGATCTGAGGATATACGATATAGTGCTTCTCGTATTCATAGGTCGTCTGGGAGTCCTCGGTGGTCACCATGATTTCATGGAGCTTTTCTCCGGGGCGAATGCCTGTCTCTACCGTCTTACAGCCCGGCAGCATAGCCTCTGCCAGATCCTTCACATAGAAGGAAGGAATCTTGCTGATAAAGGTCTCGCCGCCCTTTGCCTCCTCTAATGCCTTCACCACCAGCGCTACACCCTCCTCCAGACTGATCCAGAACCGGGTCATGCGGTAATCTGTGATGGGAAGCTCTGTGACGCCCTTCTGAATGAGGCTGTGGAAAAAAGGAATCACAGAACCGCGGCTGCCTGCCACATTACCGTAGCGCACGATGGAGAAATTGATATCCTTGCTGCCGGAATATGCATTGGCTGCAATAAAAAGCTTATCAGAAACCAGCTTCGTGCCGCCGTAAAGGTTCACCGGGTTGACCGCCTTGTCTGTAGAAAGGGCGACTACCTTCTTAACGCCTGTATCCAGGCAGGCATCGATCACATTCTGTGCACCGTTGATATTGGTCTTGATAGCCTCTGCAGGATTGTACTCACAGGCAGGCACCTGCTTTAAAGCCGCTGCATGGATCACGAAATCCACACCCTCCAGTGCTCTCTTTAAGCGCTCCTTATCCCGGACATCCCCGATGAAATAGCGCATCTGCGCCTCATGTTCCTTAAAGAAAGGATCATTGCCCATGACGAACTGCTTGAACTCATCCCTGGAGTAGATGATGATCTTCTTCGGATGATAATGCTCCAGCACGTACTTGGAAAAGCACTTGCCGAAGGATCCGGTTCCTCCTGTCACGAGTATTGTCTTGTTATCCAGTAATTTCTCAGCCATGGGATAGGTGCTCCTTCTTCTGCTTCTTTTATTTCTTCTATTTTCTTTTGTTTCTTCTATTTTCTTGCTTTTCTTGTTGTTTCCTGCCGTCCGCCCTTGTACAGCCTTGCTCCGTCCCGGCTGTTCTATTGCTTCTTCATATGGGCTTCGTAGTAATCATTGATGCGGTTATAGGTATCCTCGGTGATATTATGCTCGATCTTGCAGGCTTCCTCCGCCGCCGTCTCTTCATCCACACCGATGGCCATCAGCACCTTTTTCAACAGGCGATGGCGAGCATAAATCCGTTCTGCGATCTCCCTCCCTGCGTCTGTCAGGGTGATAAAAAGATTGCCATCCATCTCGATATAGCCATTCTCACGAAGCTTTTTCATGGCAACACTGACACTGGGCTTGGAAAATTCCATCTCATTGACAATATCAATGGAACGAACCTGTCCCAGCCGCTCATGCAAAATCAGAATGGTCTCCAGATAATCCTCTGCGGATTCATGTATATTCATGTATTACCTCTCCATGCCGCAGACCAGCTGCGACTATGTGCGGAAATTACGCCGGAGCGAATCTCCGATTAAAATTCAAAGATCAATGCGCCGTATGCGGGCAGGGTGAACTCCAAATACTGCGGCTTGCGGTCACACTCTCCCTTCTGGGCGCCGATGACAGCAGGAACCTTGCAGTCCGCCGGTGCACCATACTCCTCTAAAGCACTGTTCAGCAGCAGCTTATACTTACCGCTGACCGGTACACCCACCCGGTATCCTACTCTCTCCACCGGTGTCATGTTAAGTACAAACAACAGACATCTCTTATCAGAAGTGCAGCGGCGGATAAAGCTGTAAATGCTCCGATCCTTATCATCTGCATTCATCCACTCAAAGCCCGCCCAGTCATTGTCGATCTCATACAGGCAGGGATATTGACGATAAATCTCCAGAAGCTTTGCCACATACTTCTTCATGCCCGCATTGCAGGAATTCTGCAGCAGGAACCAGTCTAGCTCTCTGGCCTCGCTCCACTCTCTCTCCTGACCGAACTCCTGTCCCATAAAGAGCAGCTTCTTGCCGGAATGTCCCAGCATATAGGTATACCCCGCACGCAGATTGGAATACTTATCTACCTGGTAGCCGGGCATTTTTTCCACCATGGAGCACTTCAAATGTACTACCTCATCGTGGGACAAAGGCAGTATATAATTCTCCGAATTATTATAGCTCATGGCAAAAGTCATGGCATAGTGGGAACCGGCGCGCATGATGGGATCCAGTTTCATGTACTGACAGAAATCGTGCATCCATCCCATATTCCACTTAAAGGAAAATCCAAGTCCCTCACCGCCGATATCGCTGGTCACATTGGGCCATGCAGTGGATTCCTCGGCGATGGTCATAAAGCCCGGATAAGTGCCGCGAACCACAGAATTCAGATGATGGAAGAAATTAATGGCATCCAGGTTTTTGTTGCCGCCGTACTGGTTCGGCACCCATTCGCCGTCCTTCTTGCCATAATCAAGATACAACATGGAAGCCACTGCATCTACTCTGATACCATCAATGTGGAACTTGCGGATCCAGTAGAGTACATTGGCGATCAGGAAGTTTTTCACCTCCGGCTTTGCATAATTGAAGATCTTGGTGCCCCAGTCAGGATGCTCGCCCTTGCGCGGATCCGGATCCTCGTAAATACACTGGCCGTCGAAGCAGGCAAGACCGTGCTCGTCCGGGCAGAAATGTGCCGGTACCCAGTCCAGAATAACACCGATGCCGTTTTCATGCATCTTATTGATGAGATACATAAAGTCCTTCGGCGTGCCATAGCGGGATGTAGGTGCATAATAACCGGTCACCTGGTATCCCCAGGAGCCGTCAAAGGGATGCTCCGCAATGCCCATAAGCTCTATGTGCGTAAAAGGCATCTCCTTTAAATACTCTGTCAGCCGGTCTGCGAACTCCCGGTAATTATAAAATCCGTCCTCGCCGTCCGGATGCTTCATCCAGGAGCCGATGTGACACTCATAAATGGAAATGGGTTCCTTGGTGTTGTCCTTCTCGTCCCGTGCCTTCTCCCACTTGGCATCTTTCCAGTCAAAACCGGAAATATCCACTGTCTTAGAAGCAGTGCCGGGACGCAGCTCTGCTGCATTGGCATAAGGGTCTGCCTTGTAGAGTGCTCTGCCATCCTGCGTGCTGATCAGATATTTGTACAGTTCACCTTCTCCCACTCCAGGGATAAAGAGCTCATAGATACCGCCATCATTGATCTTGTGCATGGGATATTGATTCACATCCCAATCGTTGAAGCTGCCCACCACATGTACGGCCGCCGCATTGGGTGCCCATACAGCGAAGTGAAATCCCTTCACTCCCTCTTCCACGGAAGGGTGTGCACCCAGCTTGTCATAAATATCATAGTGGGTGCCCTGTGCGAAGAGGTAGCAGTCATCGTCGGAGATAAACACCTTCTCCGGCGCCATTTCCTTCTTTGCTGCATCAGACGACAATTCCGAAATATTCTCCGCAACTGCCACCTTTTCAGCAGACACGGACGGTGTGGTGTTTTTCGTGCTGATCACTTTTTTGGCTGCATTCTTTTTTGCTCTGTTTGCTTTCTTTTTTGATGACATCGCAATTCCCCCAAACTCGTTTTTCGCGCGTCCTTTAATAATGCTGGAAATCCTTCTCTCTGAGAATGATCCTGTCATCCTCATCATAACGCTTGCGCAGCAGTATATCCATCAAATGAGACAATGATTTCTTACTTGCATAATAGATCGCATCATCCACCATATCCCGGACTTCCCGCATGGTCACATTGTGATCGATGGTCTGCTTGGAGGAAATCCTCGTATGCAGAGCCAGAACCCCAAATTCGTCGATACTGTAATCCTTGGAACGGGCATATGCTCTGGCATAGCGAACCAGTGTGTGATTATCGAGAGCCTGAATGTCCACCCGGGCTGTGAAGTGCTCCTCCAGCGCCTGATGCTGTGCCAGGAAATTATCCATCGCCTTTTTGGTATCCACCAGAATGACGATCAATCCTCTCTCCTCACTCTGCAGCGCCTTGCGCATCGTCTTCACGCTGGCATCATTTAATTCTCCTGCCCGCTCAACAATCAGCGCACCATTCCTTAGTCGGTCGATTACCGGTGCAAAGTCACGGCGATTTAAAATCTCACCGGTGGATCTGGCCACCTTGCCGGAGAAATTCTGATCTGTCAGCTGAATCTCCCGAATCAGCCCTTTGGCAAGATTTAATGCTCCCGGTCCGTCATCTCCCGTCACGATCACATTGCCTGTGCAGGCTGCCAGGCTTACCTTGTCGATTGCCTGCAGAATCTGCCGACGGGAATTCTTCTCGCTTAAGTACGGTCCGAACAACGCCCGTTCTTCTCTGGTCATTGCCCGCACTTTTTCCTCTTCGGAAGCGGAGTGCTGACGCTGGCTGCGGTTTTCATCTACGCTGCGGCGCCGCTCCTGCCTCTGATTCTCGGTCATCTCCTCCGGATCGCCGTATTTGCCCTTGGCAAATTCCGTGAGATCCTGGGTCTCGTGCAAAGCTTCCACAGGCGTATTTCTGGCTCTGCGCACAGGCATGTCCTCTTCCTCCTGCGGCTCATCCTCTGCCTCTTCCTGCGCCTGCTCTTCTTCCTCTTCTTCGGGAACAGTTTCTTCCTCAGAATCGCTGTAATAGCCATCCTCGTCTTCGGACTCTTCCTCTTCATAGGTATCCCGGAAGTCTTCCTGTGCCTCTTCCTGGGATTCCTCAGAATCCTCTATATAATGATCCTGTTTCTCTGCCTCTTCCTCCTGCAGGTATGCCTCATCCTGTCTGTCATCCTCGTAAGCATCGTCTTCTTCCTGCTCGTAGGATGCTTCTTCCTGTACAGAAGCCTCTTCCTCGGGCTGCACGTAAGAGTCCTCTTTCCGGAGAGATTCCTCCAATGTCGGCTCCTGCGCTGTATTCTGTGCTGCAGGCTCTTGTTCTTTGTCTTCTCTCTGAGGGAAGTAGTCCTCCGACAGATTCTGCAGCGCCTGTTCCTTTCTTAAGGTGCGAAGCACTGCGGAAGGAGACCACTTCTTTGTGGCCTCATCTGCGATCTCATCCTCCAGCACTGCACGTCCCACAGAACGTCCCGCTGCCACGGCAGCACTCTGACGTTCCTCTGCAGACAGACCGTCTGAGAGCTCGCTTCCCACGGGTCTCGCTTCCTTTTCCCTCTTAATGCGGGCCTCTGCCTCGATCTCCCGCTCCATATGCTCCAGAACACCCTTTTTGGAGGTCTCCTCAAACTTGGCAATGATCGGTCCGGTATTCTGCAATACGCGCTGGCGATTCTCCTTGGCTCTCTTTTCTTCGTTATCCCGGCGAATCTTTTCCCACTCCGCCATGATACCTTCAATATCCAACTGACCGGTGATCTGCTTATCCGGGACTTCTCCCTCTTCCAGTGCCATGGAGTACTGACCGTCTGTCTCCTGAGCCAATACCGCATCATAAGCAGAGCTGACCACCTGCTCCGGTGTCTGCTGCCAAAGTGCTTCTCCCGGAAGTTCTCCCCAGGATGCCTTCTGGCCGCTTCCTGCAGGCTTCGCTGCCTCTCTCCCCAACACTGCAAAATCATCCTGCTCGTCCGGCAGTATTCCGGTGACAGGGGCTGTTTCCTCTACAGATGTCGTCTGCTCCGCAGGTGACATCTGTTCAGGCTGCCGGAATGTCTCTGTGTCCTTCTCTGCTTCCCGGGGCTGTTCCTCTTCTGCAGTCTGTGCAGATCCTGTTTCCCGCTCCATCGCCGGCTGTGCATACTCCGCTGCACGGATAGCCTCCTCCTGCGCTTCTTCCTGTGCGGCATAAGCACCGGCTCCGACCAGTTCTTCTGTAACTTCCTGCTCTCCGTCTGCTTCTGTGTTTTCTGTATTTTCTGCAGGTGTCTGCTCCTGCGGCTGGGGGAACTGTGCTTCTACGGCTGCGGAATCTTCGGACTGCGCAGGATGCTCTTCCTTTTCCTGTCCTTGTGCCTCCTGTTCCTGCCTCTCTTCATTTTCCTGCAATTCCTTTAAAATTGCTGCAGACCGCGCTGCCCTTCTGGCTGCATCGTCCTCTCTGGGAGGCTCCTGTTTCAGAAGTTCCTTCACACCTGCCGCCACGGTCTGCTGCAGGTTGATGGTGTTAAACTGACTCTCATCTAAGGGCTTTACCTGAATTTCTTCCTGAGGTTCTTCAAAACCGCCGGCTCCGTAACCACCCTGCTGTTCATAGCCTGCCTGACTCTGCTCCTGCGGTGTGCCACTGTAAGGCATATTCTCCCCGTAAGCCCCATTCTCTGCATAGAATTCCTGTCCCTGTTCCGGATAGGGCGACGGCTGGTCGGCTGCTGCTCCCGCATACTGACTGCCTTCCTCATAGGTCGGCTGCTGTCCGTATGCTTCCTGATCATAATACTGCTGCCCATATACCTGTTCCTGGCCATACTGCTGCTGGACATCCTGGTCATAAACCGGTGCCTCTGCACGCTGACCATCCTGACCGTAATCCGGCTGCTGCACGGCCTCTTCCACCTCCTGCGCAGGAATGGGTCTGGTCAACTCTTCCAGTCTGGTGGTCTGGTCCGCTGTCAGCGGGGTCTTTTCCTGCTTTAGCTGCAATGCCTTGATGACATATCGTCCGTCTCCGAAGGCCGCGATCATCTCATCGCATTCCTGGGCGCACTTACTGGTCATGCCCGCCTGATTGTAGAGAGCTGCCAGTGTATACGCCCACTTCTCCCTGTAATCATGCTTTTTTAACTCTTCCAGCACCGCAATGCGCTCGTCAATACCCACGCCCTGGGCGACATAAATCTTGTACTGCAGGATATAGCGTCCCGGGTCCCTGGGTGCCATTGCCACGAAATCGTTGTAGTAAGTCACCGCCTTGACGAATTCATTCAGACGAAGCTCCAGCTCACAAAGACCGTATACGATGGATCTCCCCCCGGGATAACGATCATGCGCCATCTCCAGAATGTCTCTGCTCTCCTCGAAACGACGGTTGATCTTGTACAGATCACTGATCTTGCAGAGCATATTTACATTTTTAACACGCTTCCAGTCTATGGTGTCGGCGATTTCCACCGCTTCGGAGAATCTCCTCTCCGCAATCAGCGCGTTGATTTCTTCTACACAGACTCTGTATTCATATTTATCCAAAATAGCTCCCTCGCGGAAACGGTCTCCCGTCCCGGCTTCTTCTATTTTCTATCAAAATTTGCAACCTTTAGTTTATCATATCGCCGCTGCGCGTGTCAAAAAAAGGCAGCATCTCTCATTCTCCTAAAAGTGCCTTGGAAAAAGCGGCAAATTCCTCTAGGGACAGCTTCTCTCCCCGAACGTTGACAGGAAGCCCCACCGCCTCCAGTGCCTGTTCCGCCTCTGCACGGCTGAAATTTCTCCCTCCGTACTGTAATCCGTTGGCGATGCCGTTGGCCAGTGTCTTCCGGCGCTGGTTAAAAGAGGCTCTGATGACTGCAAAAAGAAATTTCTCCGGCGCATCCACCGGCGGTTTTTGTCTGGCCCGCAGGCAGAGTACTGCAGAATCCACACCGGGACGGGGAATAAAACAGGAGGGCGGCACTAATGTCACCAGCTCCGGCTCGGCATAATATTGCACCGCCAGGGTAATGGCGCCGTATTCCTTTGTCCCCGGCACCGCCCGAATGCGGTCAGCCACCTCTTTCTGCACCATCACGGTGATACTCTGAAAAAGTCCTCTTTCCTCCAAAAGTTTCATAAGAATAGGCGTGGTAATGTAGTAAGGCAGATTTGCCACCGTTTTAAACGGCTTTCCTTCGTTATATTCTTCGGAAAGCGCAGCCAGATCCGTTTTCAGAATGTCCTGCCAGATGATGGTCACGTTGTCGCAGTCCTGCAGCGTATCCGCCAGCACCGGTTCCAGAGAAGTATCGATTTCCACGGAAATCACATGTCCTGCAGCCTCTGATAAAAGTCCCGTCATAGTGCCGATGCCGGGCCCGATTTCCAACACGCAGTCCTCCGGTCCAATGCCTGCCGCCTCTATGCTCTTTAAGATTACATTTTCATTGATCAGAAAATTCTGTCCAAATTTCTTTCGGGCGCGAATGCCGAATTTGTCCAATACACGCAGGGTCTCTCCCGCTGATGCCAGATTTGCCATATATCCTGTTCTCCTGTTTATTTAATGACGTGCCGACAGATTTTCCTTACTCTGCCAGGCCATAGAGCTTTTCTGCGTTTCTTTCTGTGACGGCAATGACCTCCTGCACATCCATACCCCGGATCTCACCGATCTGCGCCGCCACCAGCGGCAGATATGCAGAACTGTTCCGCTCTCCCCTATGCGGCACCGGTGGCAGATAGGGGCAGTCGGTCTCTAATACCAATCGGTCTATAGGTGCCATTTCCACCACTTCCCGAAGTTTTCTGGCATTTTTATAGGTAAGTACACCGCCGATTCCCAGATAAAACCCCAGTTTCAAAAAAGCAGCTGCCATTTCCTTACTGTAGGAAAAGCAGTGAATGACGCCGGGAGTCTTCCCTACTCTCTTTGGTGCATGATTCTGCAGAATCGACAGCGTATCCTCCGCCGCCTCTCTGGAATGTATGATCACCGGCTTATCCAATTCCTGTGCCAACTGCAGCTGACGTAGGAACCAATACTTCTGCGTCTCCCTGCTCACCGTCTCCCAATGGTAGTCAAGACCGATTTCTCCAATCGCCAGTGCCTTGGACTCCTTCATGCCTTCCCGAATCCGGTCGATTGTCTCCTCGGACATCTCCCCGCACTCTTCCGGGTGGATTCCCAATGCACAGTAAATCTGTGGATAGCTCCCTGCCAGTTCCTGACATTTTTCCAGACTTTCTATCGTGGAGGCCACATCTACCATGCGGCCGACACCTGCCTCTTTGCACTTTTCCAATACATCTTCCAGATCAGCTGCAAATGCCTGATCGTCATAATGTGCATGCGTATCAAAAATCATTTCTACCTCTTTAAGCCGCAGCTTCCCTAAATTTCTATTTATTATACCCTGTCTTTCCGTATGAAAACAGTTCCAAACCGCTTTAAATCCGCTAATTGTATCCTTTTTTCAATTTTTTTAATTTTTTTCAAAAAAGGTCTTGCAAAAAGGAAACGAAGTGACTATAATAACACTTGCGTTGAAAAACAGCGACAAATAAATAAGCGCTTTTAGCTCAGCTGGTAGAGCACCTGACTCTTAATCAGGGTGTCCAGGGTTCGAGTCCCTGAAGGCGCACGTAGAGCACTGTGTCTGTGGATCTTAGGTGGTTCGTGGGGGCGGTGTTCTTTTTTTGTGTATTGTGTAACATTTTTCCTTTTCTGTTACATTCCCGTACATTCCGGGCAATTTGTCCTTTTATCTTTCTGCAAAATATCTTATGCTTATAGATGGTTTTTATCACCCTCAGATTGCATGATATCAGGTCCTCCTTGAGATACGCTTAGCATAAAATGAAGTGAGGCATAGGCGCAAAGTGCGGAGTAAGCCGGGTATCACACCATTTCATAAACTTTTCAAAATACAGCATATACACAGGACAGGAAATACTATCGTGAACAAACACACCATCACCAAGGCCATGATCAACGCCGCTGTCGCCCGCGGTCTCAAGGAAATGGAAGAGGATCCCAAGCGCAGTGTACGCCGCCTTGCGGATCTGGGCCGGCAGTTCAGCAACAGCCGTTTTCAGAATACCGTTTTTAGCATTATGCAGGAGATCCTCTCCAACGAGGACAGTCCCTACTATGATATGATGGCTTCCCTGCTCAAAAATACCAACCATGATGCCCTGCGCACCTTCGGCATTAACGTAGGTTACAGCGGCTGGACTTATGGCGCCAGGATTCTGCGCTCCCGAGAGGAGAGCTGCCGTTTTGCCCTCCCCAGCGAGCCCTATCTCCACTATGACAACACCAATGCCGGTGCTCTGAACCTCAACGCCATGGATCAGATCATCACCCAGGGCATGGAGATGGGCATCTATATCTATCATATTCTGGAACAGGGTGTCTCCGCAGACTCTTACGAGCTGGTTAATTTCATGGCCAAATACACCGACTGTGCTTTTATGTGGTACCGCCCCAGAGGACGCCTGACCGCTGCGCAGATTCAGATGCTCAAGGGCTGCAAAAATGCTGTGGTGATTCTGCCTGCAGACGATCCGGAATCTGCCCTGACCGCCTCCCTTCTCCGGGATCAGAAGATTCTTTTCGCCATCTACCAGTCCTACTCCACCGACGATGTGAATGCTGCCCTGCAGGAGGAAACTTCTTCTGTATTGCTGGCTTCCCTGCGCACAGCCCTGGCTACCGAGAGCACTTTTCTCTTTTTGCTGGCGGATGACAATGCGCACTCCGCTCTGGGGAAACAATGCTATGAAGCAAGGCTTCATCCCACGACGCCCTGCTTCCCCATCGATTGCTACGCCGATGTGAAGAACATCTCCCGGATCATCGCCGATCACGAGACCATGCTGGAGTTGGATACAGAGGGACGAATCCTTCAGCCTGCCGCCCATAAAGGGGAGAGCTTTGCTTTCACAAAGCCACTGGTAGAAGCGCTGCAGGAGATTATGCCCGCTATGTAAATAAAAACAAAGATTATGCCCACTACATAGAAAAAAGACAGGAAGCGTTCCCGCCTCCTGTCTTTTTCTATGCATTTCCTTCAGCCGCATCCTCTTCCTGCAGAGATTCTGCCACTTTCAAAACAATATTCTTTACATTCCCAAGGAATTCTGCTGCATCCAGTTCCCGGCCGTACCCTCCGGAGAGCCACCGGACCAGAGAGGTCATCAGCGAATCGATCATGAAAGTGATGAAGAACTCATCCTCTCCGTTTCCCGGCAATATATCCTGCATAAAGAACTGGGCGATAGGCCACACTGTCTCCACCAGATAGTCCTTGAAGGAATTCTGCCCCTCTATCTTCAATGCCGCCCGGTAAAACACCCGCTCTCTGTAAAAATAACGGCAGATATCCTCCATCCAGTCCCATCCGGTATGATAGGCACTTAAATCCATACCCCCGATAAACCCCACATAAAAGATCCAGTTCACCAGATCATACTTATCCCGGAAATGATAATAGAAGCTCTT
Source organism: bacterium (assembly GCA_963593905.1). Taxonomy (GTDB): domain Bacteria; phylum Bacillota; class Clostridia; order Lachnospirales; family Lachnospiraceae; genus CAG-791. Next base: position 27,364 of record CAVBBL010000014.1, read on the forward strand.
TCTGTTAATGCCGCAGTCCTCGCAGATATCTGAGACACTAATCTTCTCGAAAGGCTTCTCCTGCATCAGTTTTTTCATAGACGCCGCCAGGGCGTTCTTTGTGATATTGGAATCCGACATACTCCCATTCCCCGCGCTGTCAGCTGCCAACTTGGCTGCTGTCCCCTTCCAGCACTTTCTTCTGTCGTCTGATTACTGCTCTCTCCTGGCTGTGCAGCAGCTCTCATTGCCGCAGTTTGTCTTGCAGATCGTCGCTGCCGCGCCGCACTCACTCCCTGCCTGGGCACTGTGAAGGCCATCGCTCTCTCCCGAGCCTTCCTCGCTTAATTTCTCCACCATTTCCTTCATGGTGCGCCAGCCAAGGACTGCGCACTTTACTCTGGCAGGCATGTGAGAAATATCCTGCAGCGCCGCCGCCTCATCCAGGCCTTCTATCTGCTCCTGCGTGGCCGTCCCCTTGATCATGCCCATGAAATCTCCGGCCAGCTTCAATGCCTCTTCCAGCTTCGTTCCAAGGATCAGATCGATCATCATATCCGCCGAAGCCTGAGAAATAGCGCAGCCACTACCGTTAAAGGCTGCATCTTCGATCACTCCGTCCTTTACCTGCAGCTGGAGATTGATGTCATCGCCGCAGCTGGGATTCACACCGTTTAATACGAGCGTAGGATTTGCCAGATCTCTCTTGTGAGAGGGATGCAGATTATGTTCATTGACAATTTCACGATACAGCTGTTTAAGCTCCATAGCCTAACCACCCCCTGACTTTAGCAATCGCCTGTGCAAAGCGATGCACCTCTTCCTCCGTATTATAGAAATAAAGGCTGGCCCGCGCCGTAGAAGACACTTTCATGTATTGCATCAGAGGCTGGGCACAGTGATGTCCTGCCCGGATAGCGATCTTTTCGGAATCCAGCACCGATGCCACATCATGAGGATGACACCCCTCTATATTAAAAGTCACGATGCCGCAGTGCTTCTTCGGATCCTTTGATCCATAGACTGTCACCTCCGGAATCTGCGCCAGTTCTTCCATCAGCTGGATGGTCAGCTTCTCCTCTGTCGCCATTACGGTGTCAAACCCCACCTCGCACAGATAATCCATGGCAGCCGCCATACCCACAGCTCCCATGGCATTGACAGTGCCTGCCTCGAATTTCTCCGGTACCGGCGCATAAGTAGCACTCTCTCTGGTCACATACTCGATCATCTCACCGCCGGTTAAGAAGGGCGGCATCTCCTCCAGCAGTTCCTTCCTGCCATAGAGTCCGCCGATTCCCATAGGCCCCAGCAGCTTATGTCCGGAGAACGCAAAAAAGTCCGCCCCCAGTGCCCGTACATCCACAGGCATATGCGGCGTACTCTGGGCGCCGTCTACCACGATCACTGCTCCCATCTCATGGGCTCTGTCTGCCAGACGACGAATCGGATTGGTCACGCCAAGCACATTGGAAACATGTCCCACCGCTACGATTTTCGCCTTCTGGGTAATCTTATTACAAATCTCCTCCTCGGTCAGGATACCCTCCGAGGTGCATTCCAGAAATACCAGCTTCGCACCAGTCTGCCTGGCCACCATCTGCCAGGGCAGGAGGTTGGAGTGATGCTCCATAACAGAGACCACAATCTCATCCCCCTCATTCACATGAGAAAGGCCATAGCTGTATGCCACCAGATTCAGGGATTCTGTGGTATTGCGGGTAAAGATGATCTCGCAGTCTCCCTCTGCTCCCACGAAACGGGCGGCGGTGTGTCTGGCTGCCTCATAGCGGTCCGTCGCCTCCACACTCCAGCCGTACAGCCCGCGAAGGGGATTGGCATTGCACTCATTATTGAAAGCCTGCATAGCTTCCAGCACCTGCACCGGCCGCTGGGTGGTTGCCGCATTATCAAAGTATATGACATCCGATCCCTGCAGGATCGGGAAATCCTTTCGAAAGTTATTCATACTTACCTCTGCATTTATGCTTTATCTGCGCTTTTTCACGCTATTCTCAAGCAAAAACTATCAGCATTTTCCTATATATGCCATGACTTTTTCCTGCAGATTTTCGTCCGGTATCTCTCTGGCCACAGCGCCCAGATTGGCCCGCACCATCATTTCCTCTGCCGCTTTCTGATCGATGCCTCTGGTCTCCAGATAAAAGAGCATATCCTCCGCCAACCGCCCGATGGTAGCGCCATGACTTCCTTCCACATCCTCTTCCTCACAAAGGATCACCGGAATGGATCTATTGGACAGATCAGGACTCAGCAGAAGCACATTTTCCTGCTCATGTCCCGCAGAGCCTGCGGATCCGTTTCTGAAATCAATAGTCCCTCGAAAGATTTTCTGCGCCTGATCCCGCAGCACACCGCTGAAGGTCATATCCGCGTTGGTCTTTTTCCCACGCTGAATCACATTGTAATTAATATCTATCTGCTGACTGCCTGCCCCCAGATAGCCGTTCGCTGCTCTGAATGAAGATTTTTTACCTGTCAGATTGATCTCTGCGCCGGCAAAGTTCTTCTCACTCCCCAGCTCCAACTGCACCAATGTCATCTGTGCATCTTCTGCCAGAGTAGCGCCCAGGTCATCCACATAGGTATAATGCTCTCCCAGCAGCTGCACTCTGGTAAGATGGAGCTTTGCTCCCTTTTCCAGAAGGATTTTTGTGGAAACTCCCGCAAATCCCCCTGCCTTTCTGTCGCTTTCCCAGCTCATGACCACCGTGACCTCGGCATTTTCCTCAAGGTGCAGGATCTGTTCATCCACCGCCCGATTGCCATCCTGAAAAAGCGTATTCCATAAAATCGGCTCCTTGATCCTGGCATCTTTCTCTGCCACCACCAAAGTCGCCTGTACGCCTTCTTTCTCTAAGAGAGCATCAAACTCCGCCCCGGCTCCTGTACCGAATTTCTGAGGGTGATATACCGGTTTTTTCGCAGCCACGAAACGCTCCGTGGTCTGTTCCGGTGCGTGGTCATGAATCCACACCTCCCCCTCCTTATGGCTGATACGCCGACTGGTAAGTCCCACGGGCAGTGTCTCAAATACCGTCTCCACGGCGGTATTACAGTCTGTATTTTCTTTTATTTCTCCTTCATTCATCTTTAACTTATTCCAGGTCAAAGACGGAAGGTGATTGATCTTTATGGCTTCCATCGCCACTCTACCTCTTTCCGAAAAGGAGTGTCTTCCTGTGTATTTTCACTCCCTGCGCGTTTAAACATGTCGGTTTTCTGTAAAGCCGTCCGTCGCCGCGTCTACATGCCTTCCATTTCCAATTTGATCAGATTGTTCATCTCTGCCGCATATTCCAGAGGCAGTTCCTTGCTGACAGGATTGGCGAAACCGCTGACGATCATAGCTCTCGCCTCTTCCTCGCTGATACCTCTGCTCATCAGATAGAACACAGCCTCGTCGCTGATGCGGCCGATCTTTGCCTCATGTCCTACATCTGCGTCATTGGTATTTACGATCATCGCCGGGATGGTATCTGACCGGGACTGGGAATCCAGCATCAGAGAAGCGCAGGACACCGATGCCTTGGCCTGCGCAGCAGAATGTGCGATCTCTATGCTGCTTCGATAAGTACTGATGCCGCCGCCCTTGGAGATAGACTTGGTGTTGATATAGGAGGAGGTATGCTTTCCTATATGAATCATCTTGGCACCGGTATCCAGGTTCTGCCCCGCTCCCGCAAAGGTAATGCCGGTAAATTCCGAATGGGAGTCATCTCCCTTTAAGACTGTGGTGGGATACAGGTAGGAGACATGGGAGCCGAAGGAACCGGATACCCACTCCATGGTCGCCCCTTCCTCTACCAACGCCCTCTTGGTATTCAGGTTGTACATATTTTTGGACCAGTTCTCTATGGTAGAGTACCGCAGATGTGCATTCTTTTTCACATAGAGCTCCACACAGCCGGCGTGGAGATTGGCAATATTGTACTTGGGCGCAGAGCATCCTTCTATAAAATGCAGGTCTGCCCCTTCATCTACGATGATCAGGGTGTGTTCGAACTGTCCTGCCCCCTTGGCATTCAGACGAAAATAAGACTGCAGGGGAATGTCCACCTTCACCCCCTTGGGCACGTAGACAAAGGAACCGCCGGACCAAACCGCACCGTGAAGCGCCGCAAACTTATGGTCCGTGGGCGGCACCAGCTTCATGAAATACTCCTGCACCATATCCGCGTATTCGCCGGTAAGCGCACTCTCCATATCCGTGTAGACCACGCCCTGTGCAGCTACCTCATCCTTCACATTATGATACACCAGTTCCGAATCATACTGGGCGCCTACACCGGCCAGAGACTCCCGCTCCGCCTGGGGGATACCCAGCTTTTCAAAAGTATTCTTGATATCCTCCGGTACTTCCTCCCATTTGCCCTTCATATCCGTATTAGGGCGCACGTAGGTGGCGATATTATCCATGTTCAGTTCCGAAATATCCGGTCCCCATTCCGGTACCTGCAGCTGATTATACAGATCCAGGGACTTTAAGCGGAACGCCTTCATCCACGCGGGATCATGTTTTTCTTCGGAGATCTGCTCTACGATCTCCTTTGTCAGTCCCGCCTCAATTCTGTAAAAAGCAGATTCATCGTCCTTGAAGTCGTAAAGACTTCTGTCGATGTCCTGCACGATTTGCTTTTCCATTAGCCCTCATTTCTGCGCGCTTTTACTTCTCTTCCCGCTCCTCGATATACTTCTCAAAGCCATTCTCGTTGATCTCTTTTACGAGCTCCGCGCCGCCGGTATGCACCATTTTGCCCTTCACCAGAATGTGGGTATAATCCACCTTAAGAGATTCCAGAATACGGGTGCTGTGCGTAATGATCAGCAGAGCGCCCCCTCTCTTTTTCTGGTATTCCTCGATACCCATGGATACCGTGCGCACTGCGTCTACGTCGAGGCCGGAGTCCGTCTCATCCAGAATAGCCAACTTCGGGCGCAGCATCAAAAGCTGCAGGATCTCCGCCTTTTTCTTCTCACCGCCGGAAAATCCCACGTTCAGATCTCTCTCCGCATAGGAAGGATCCATATTCAGCAGGGCCATTGTCTCCTCCAGCTCCTTTTTAAAAGCGAAGAGCTTAAGGGGCTTGCCTGTCTTTTGTCTGATGGCATTTCGCAAAAAAGCCTCCAGAGAAAGTCCGGGAACTTCCAACGGATTCTGGAAGGAAAGAAACATACCCATCTTTGCTCTCTTATCTGCGCTGAGATTCGTGATATCCTCTCCGTCAAATAAAATGGATCCTCCGGTCACCTTATAAGCCGGATTGCCCATCAGCGTATAGCCCAGGGTAGATTTGCCGGCACCGTTAGGCCCCATCAGCACATGTGTCTCCCCCTGGCTCACCTGCAGATCTATACCATGCAGGATCTCCCCTTCTTCAATAGATGCAGACAGATTCTTCACCTGTAACAGCTGCTCTGCCATGTAGTACCTCCTTTAGCCGCAGAATCTGCGGCACCTGTATGAAGCATTCCTTTGCGGAATCCTCCTGTATCTGTTCTGGGTATGTACCCATTTATTGTCATCCCTCTATCATAATCGATTTGCAGCAAAATGTACATGCCATCAGATAGAATAGTCATTGCCGGCCATCTGATTGGACCAGTCTGCCAGGTCCTCCAAGGTGACAGAGTCCACATAGTCATTAATCACCTTAGCCAGTCCCTGCCAGAACGGCAGTGTCACACATTCTGCACTGCGGTTGCATTGGTTGGGGTCATCCTCCAGACAGGCCACCGGCACCAGACTGCCCTCCGTGGCCCGAAGAATATCTCCGATGGTATAATCCTTCGGTGCCCTGGCCAGACGATAACCGCCGTTGTTGCCCCGCTGACTGCGAAGGAATCCGGTCTTCGTCAGTGCCGTGACGATCTGCTCCAGATATTTGACAGTGATCTCCTGCCGCTTGGATATGTCCTTTAAGGAAATGTATTCTCCCGTGTTATGTAATGTCAGATCAAGCATCATTCTGACTGCATATCTTCCCTTTGTAGAAATTTTCATATTTCCTTTAACCTTCCCTTTCCATACCGCAGCCCGGAGCTGTCGGATACTGTACGTTTTCCGGAAAACGCTGATTAAACGTTTCCCTCGCCGGATTTTACCCTGCAGACCCGTGCGATCCGCCAGAGGTGCTACAGTCAAAATTCTCATTGTGCAGGCACAAACTACTTTTGACCTTTTGCCCCTGATAGCATACTATGATGTTTGACAACCGGATTGCACTGTGCATTGAAAGATGCTTTGTCAGACATACTGCAACTGCACTTTCCTTTGCCCGCACCTTACCGGATGTATTATATACCCCAAATCCTATCAAAACAGTCTGTTTTGGTCAAGTCACACATACACAGTATAGCCGGAAACGAGGATTATGCACATGGACAAACCTCTTGTAAATGATACACACGTAGAAAATGATCAGCCTTCCGAGGAGGATCTGCACTTTATGAAAGCCGCTCTCACACAGGCCAAAAAAGCCTTGGCACTGGGGGAAGTTCCCATCGGCTGCGTCATCGTATATGAGGGCCGCATCATCGCCCGGGGATACAATCGCCGCAACACCGACAAATGTACCCTCTCTCACGCTGAGATCACCGCCATACGACGTGCCTCCAAAGTCGTGGGGGACTGGCGGCTGGAGGGCTGCACCCTTTATGTCACCTTAGAGCCCTGTCAGATGTGTGCCGGTGCCATCGTTCAGGCCCGTATGGACCGGGTGGTGGTCGGGGCTCCCAGTCCCAAATCCGGCTGCGGCGGCACCTTACTGAACATTCTGCAGAATCCTGCTTTTAATCACCAGGTCATTCTCACAGACGGCGTCCTGCAGCCTGCATGCACCGAAATCCTGCAGCTGTTTTTCCGGGAACTGCGCCTGCGCAATAAGGAAGAAAAAAGGAAAAGGCAGGCATTGCGCATGCTGCCGGAAAGCACTTTGTGAAAATTGCAGCAAGTAAAGCGGTATCATAAAGTGCTCCTATGAAGCTCACATGAGTACTTTGCGAAAGTCACAGAAAACACTTTGTAAAAGTCACGGAAAGTTGACAATCGCTTCTTATTTCGCTATAGTAAATGAAGTCTCGTCTGCTGTGCATGGCGGGGTCTTGACAGCTGCCTGTGGGCGGTGGTGTTGAAGTTTGGGTCTTACGCAATGAGCCTCTGCGAACCGTGTCAGATTGGGAACAAAGCAGCACTAAGCAGAATCGTTCATGTGCCGTGAGGGTGCCTGGCGGAGCCATCGCTGCAGTACCGTGTCAGGATCCTGCTATGCACAGCAGTTTTTTTGTAATCTATAAAATACCATGCATGATTATTCTTTCTGTTCAATTGAATCCCTTGCCCGTTGTCAGCTCTGTCCTCGGAACTGCCGGGTCAACCGGCTGGCCGGTGAGTTGGGCTACTGCCGGGAGCCTGCCGCGCTCTATGCCGGCAGAGCCGCCCTTCTGCAGTGGGAGGAGCCTGTCATCTCCGGCTCTAGAGGCTCCGGCGCTGTCTTTTTTTCCGGCTGCAACATGGGATGTGTATTCTGTCAGAATCATGACATTGCAAGAGGTCAGGCAGGACAGGAAATCGCCCCGGAGCATCTGACAGAGATCTTTTTCTCTCTGCAGGAGCAGGGGGCCCATAACATCAATCTGGTCACTCCTTCCCACTATCTGCCTCTTATCATTCCCGCGCTCCGGGAGGCCAAAAAACAGGGGCTTTCCATCCCTGTCGTTTACAATACCGCAGCCTATGAGCGGGTAGAAGCCATTCAGGCCCTGGAGGGACTGGTAGATATTTATCTGCCTGACCTCAAATATATCTCCTCCGAACTGTCTCTTCGCTATTCAAAGGCTTCTGACTACTTCTCCTACGCCAGCCGCGCTATCACGGAGATGGTGCGCCAGACAGGTGCGCCCCTCTTTTCCGACGGTAAGAGCTCTTTGGATTGTGAAGATGATGCGCAGGATCCTTTGATGGTCCGAGGGGTTATCGTCCGGCACCTGGCACTTCCCGGATGTGCCAGGGACAGCAAAGCCGTCCTGCGCTATCTCCATGATACTTTCGGCAATCAGATTTTTATCAGCCTCATGAGTCAGTATACGCCTATGCCTCAGGTCGCAGAGGACCCTCTGCTCTCCCGCCCCCTCACCGCCGAGGAATACGATGCTCTGGTGGACTATGCCGTAGAGATTGGCATAGAAAACGGCTTTGTTCAGGGCGGAGAGACCGCCTCCGAGAGCTTTATTCCTGCCTTTGACGGCACAGGATTATAAACGAACACCCACTCCGCAGTACAATCGCCAGCAAAACAGCGACTCATTTTTTCAAATTCTGTAGCTATTCCACTCCTTCTCGAATTTGCTATAGAAATCCCAATTTCTCTTGTTGCAGGCGCTGAACAGATACTATTTTTTAAAACAAAAGAGAACGAAGTCAGGCGATTCTTATGCCCCTCTTTCGTTCTCTTTTACTTTTATCACTTTACGCCTGCCACAGCTTAACTGCCTGCCATCACACGGGGCAAAATTTCACAAAAGCGCATTTCCCTAGAAATTCTGCTCATCCAAGTATTTCATATAGCTGACAACCATCAATGCAATCTTAAATGTCAGTGCATCCTCAAAGGTACGAATATCCAGTCCCGTGCTCTTCTGCAGCTTTTCAATTCGATACACCAGGGTATTTCTGTGCACAAACAGCTGTCTGGAAGTCTCTGAGACGTTCAAATTATTCTCAAAGAAGGTATTGATGGTGGTCAATGTCTCCTGATCCAGATTGGAGAGCACATCATCTCCAAAGATCTCATTGATGAAAATATGGCACAGATTCACCGGCAGCTGATAGATCAGACGGCCGATGCCCAGTGCATTATAGGAGATCACTCTCTTCTCCGCATAGAAAATCTTTCCCACATCCATGGCCATCTTGGCCTCTTTGTAGGATTTGGAGAGATCCTTTAATTCCGTTACGATGGTGCCGTAGGATGCTCTCACCTTCAGCATAGCCTCTGTATTGAGCATATCTACCGCCACGGTAGCTGCCTCCTCCACCTTCTCATAAGCTGTGTCCGAATCCAGAGACTTGATGATAATCACACTGCTCTCATCCACCGCTGTCAGGTAATCACCGTTTTGCACGGTATAAAGGCTGGAGAGCATCTCTGATGCAGTATTGTCCCCTTCCTTTTCGTCCTCCACCTCGATCATGATGATGGCTCTGGGACCGTTATTCTCGATATGGAGCTTCTTGGCCCGGTTGTAGATGTCTACCAGCAGCAGGTTATCCAACAGCAGATTCTGGAAAAAGTTGTTTCTATCGTACTTTTCCTTGTAGGCCCCCATGAGGTTTCGCAGCTCGCTGACAGCAATCTTGCTGACCATAAAGGTATGCTCACTCTCACCGGTGGCTGCCAGGATATAAGCCGGCTCTCCATCTTCTTCCACCTTCAGCAGATAGCAATTGCCAATGATCTGTGAATCCACAGGTGTTCTGGCAAATCCGGTAATCAGCTGCTGATCCGGCTCCGGTGCTCCCTCTGTCATAGCCACCGCAATACCATTTAAGTCCATCACGCAAAATTCCACTTTGGTAATACTGCGCAGCTCTTCCAGACAGTTCTTAATAACCTGTGAAGAAATCATTTTTACCTCCTTGTATCGCAGCTTGTCTGCGATACCACGAGGAGAATTTCGCGAAAGCGAATTCTCCGATGTGATCAATAGCCTATGCTGCCTGCAGCATAGGCTTTATCAACAGAAATCGACATCAGGAAATTTCTGTTGATTCGCCTCCTTGTATCGCAGCTTGTCTGTGATACCACGAAGAGAATTCGCGAAAGCGAGTTCTCTAGCAGATTTTCTGTAAACCTTAACTTGTACTCAGTTTACACGCTGGCTATTTTTTTCGCAAGATTTAAAAAAGAGGGAGACATAATGTCTCCCCCTTTGTCACATACTATGTAATTGCCTGGCAGCTTCCTAGTTGGTGATAATCTGCTCGGTCTCTTTGTCAAATACGTGAATCTTCTCGGTATCAAAGCCAAACTTAACGGTATCGCCAGGTCTTGCAGTGGTACGAGGATCTACTCTTGCGGTCAGAGGTGTATCTGCCAGATCGAAGTACAGGAATACTTCTGCGCCAAGCAGCTCGTAAACCTTGATCTTGGACTCGAATACACACTTAGAGGTTGCTACGAACATCTCAGAATCGTCAACGTTCTCAGGACGGATACCCATAACAACGGTCTTTCCGTCATAGCCACCCTCGATGACCTTCTTAGCCTTTGCAGGCGGAAGCGGGATATCCTGACCTGCTACGGTAAGGAATGCTTCCTGACCGGATACCTTAACAACAGCATCCAGGAAGTTCATCTGCGGAGATCCCATGAATCCTGCTACGAACAGGTTCTGCGGCTTGTCATACAGATTCTGAGGAGTATCTACCTGCTGGATAACGCCGTCCTTCATAACGACGATTCTGGTACCCAGTGTCATAGCCTCGGTCTGATCGTGTGTAACGTAGATGATGGTGGTGCCCAGTCTCTGATGCAGCTTTGCGATCTCGATACGCATCTGTACACGAAGCTTTGCATCCAGGTTTGACAGAGGCTCGTCCATCAGGAATACCTTAGGATTACGTACGATAGCACGTCCCATAGCAACACGCTGTCTCTGACCACCGGACAGAGCCTTCGGCTTACGATCAAGGAGAGGAGTCAGATCCAGGATCTTTGCTGCTTCCTTAACCATCTTGTCGATTTCGTCCTTCGGAACTTTTCTTAACTTCAGGCCGAATGCCATGTTGTCGTAAACGGACATATGAGGATACAGAGCGTAGTTCTGGAATACCATTGCGATATCTCTGTCCTTGGGCTCTACATCGTTAACAACCTTGTCGTCGATCTTCAGTGTACCGGAAGAAATATCCTCCAGACCTGCAATCATACGAAGGGTAGTGGACTTACCACATCCGGAAGGTCCTACGAAAATGATGAATTCCTTATCTGCGATCTCAAGATTGAAATTCTTAACTGCTTCAAAACCATTGGGATACTTCTTGCAAATATTCTGTAATGATAAACTTGCCATTTGCTTCTGCCTCCGTTCTTAATTCCTATAATAGAAGTGCTCTATCGAAATCTGTTGTATTCAGTATACTCAACATTCTCCTGAATGAACATGCCCGTTTTTTACAAAGTTTTTTCCCAGTATTGTAACATTTGCTCACAAAAAATGTGGATTCCCCTGTATTTGGAAATTATGCCCAAGGGAATCCACGTTTTCTATACATCTTGACGAACCACCATTAAGTGATTCTGCTTATTGCTATCCAGACTTTATACTGTCTTTACACTGTTTTCCTGCACCTGTTACACCCGACTGCTTTCTTCGGCTGCGCCGTCTTCCTCTTTGGCCCTGCGGTCTGCCGCGTCGATCATGCTCGGATTCTGCACCGGTGTATCATCATAGAGTCCCTCCGGCATGGCATCCGGATCTTTTTCCTCTTCCTCCGGCTCAAATTTCTTAAACAGCGGACTGTACAGCATAGCGCACACATAGGAGGGAGCGGAAATACCGAACATGACCACGATGGGCAATGCTGCTGTCACCAGGTAAAGTACGATCCAGGGCACTGCTGTAATGGCCAGCATCCCCAATGTGCGGGGGAAAGCAGCCACCACCATGATCGCCGCATTCTTCAAAGTCCCCCGGACTGTGTTGACGAAATGGGACTGCAGCGGAAAAGTATATAGAAATACACAGAATACGATCAGTGCCACTACTACCAATACAATCCGGATCCAATTCGGGAAAGTCGCCCCGGAATAGTTCAGGATATAGATATCCACACCGAAGACGATGGCAAAAGCGAGAAAAATCAGCCAAAGCAGAGTTCCCTGCTTAAAATTATCCTTAAAGGCCTTAAAGAAGGACTTGGTGATATACCCTTCCTCATTGCGAACCATTTTCAGCAGCAGGTAGTGCATGGCCGACAGCGAAGCACCTATGGTGAAAATCGGAATGGAACAGACGATCACCAAAATATTCAGCCAAAGCAGGTCTGCCAGCCGGCTTAAGAACCGCATAATCGGACTGTCCAGGTCAAAAATTTTGCTCATTTGCTTTGTGTTTCCTTTCTCATCTCATAAAATCAGGATCCGGCATATCCGCCTGCCTTACCTGCTCCGGTTTACACCCCTTCTTCATCCTCAGCCGAGTTTTGCAAAGAAATCCCCGATAAAATTGCGAAAAGCATTTTTTACAGTGTCCAGTATACCCTGTATCCAACCGGTAAGTCCTGTTTTTACTGTATCTCCGATGGCCCGGCCTGCCACCTCTCCCACGTGGTTCACCGCATCCTCTCCGTATTTCTCATAAGCGGATGCCGCCTCCTCTACGATCTGCCCCGCAGAAAGTCCCATGGATTTAAGCTTTTCTATTCCTTCCAGAAGCCGCTGCTTCTGCCCTTCATCCATCTGGATCTGATATTTCTCCTCGCCCTCTGCGATGGCGTTCTGAATGTCCTCGTCGGTTTCCAGCTTTCCCTCGGAGGCCTTTTCCTTCATATATTCCAGAATCTCCTGCACCTTGTCCGCAGAAGCCTCCGTCACCGCATCGGCGATCTGAGAGGCAGTTTCTGAGCTGCCGTTCTCCGCTGCCCACGCCCCTGCCGCAGGTGTCACAGCCATCGCAGCCACCATCCAAACTGTCATGATTCTGACTGCTGTTTTTCTTTTCATAACACTCCTTATTTCTGAGCAGCCAACCGCTTTACCGCAAAAAAGCGACGAAAATACCCGGCTGCGAAGAGGCAGCAAATTATTTTGCGCCGGAAAAGATGCAAAATAATTTTAGCTTGCTCTCTACTTCTTGCTTTCCATCCAGTCCGCGATGACCGCAAAGGTCGTCTCCCGGTCATCTTCATTAAGCACCTCATGTCTGTCTCCATCCACCAGATGCATGGTCACATCCTGCATGCCCAGTTCATCCCGAAAGCTCTTGTATACCTTTTCCACTGCCTTGCCGTAATCTCCCACCGGATCCGCACTGCCTGCCACAAAGAGTACCGGCAGCATTTTGGGCATCTTCTCCAACAGATCCCGATCGTGCAGTCTCCAGATCAGCTCAAACAGCGTTCTGAATCCATTGACTGTGAAGGTAAATCCACACAAAGGATCATTATTATAGTCATCTACATTGTCTCTTCTGACAGAGAGCCAGTCCATGGGCGTCCTGGCATCCGGAATCTGCTTATTATAGCCGCCGAAAGCCAGGCCATTGATCAGTTCCGCCTTATGCCGGCTGCCAAACAGGACACCCTGCACGGCTGCAATCCCTCTGGAAAGACACAAAAGGACTTTGGACTGCATGCCGGTGCCCACGATCACAGCTCCCTGCACGCCGGTGCCGTAGCGGCACAGATAATTTCTGGTAATAAAGGATCCCATGCTGTGTCCCAGGATAAAGATCGGCAGTCCGGGGTACTCTGACTGCACGGTTTTTTTGAGTCTATGCACATCTCTGACCAATACAGTCGCCGGATCCTGCTCGCAGAAATAGCCAAGGTCCTCTTTAGACTCCGCCGTTTGCCCATGTCCCAGCAGATCCTCTCCGGTCACCAGATATCCCCTGCTGCAGAGAAATGCAGCAAGCTCTTCATAACGCTCGATATACTCTGCCATGCCGTGCACCAGCACCACGATTCCCCTGGGCTTTTCTTCCGGGAGCCACTTCACGCACTGTACCGGTGTATGATCCTCATCTCTGGATGATATAGTGAATCTGATTTTTTCCATGCTATCCCTCATTTCTGAGCAGCTTTGCTGCGAAGAGGCGACGAGAATTTCAGATTCTCGTCTGCCATCAGGGCTATTTGTTTCTTTCGGAAACAAATAGCTGTGCGAAAAATATGCCATCGGGCATATTTTTCACACTCCCCTCATTTCTGAGCAGCTTTGCTGCGAAGGGGCGACGAGAATTTCAGATTCTCGTCTGCCATCAAGGTTATTTGTTTCTACCGCGCCCCGTACTCCCTCGGTGCAACAGTGTAACCCCCACAGTGGAAAAATCAGCAGATTTCAGCACCTGCCGGCATATTCTTATCTGCCTCCGGCGTCATCAGCGCCAGATTGCCATCCGCATCCTCCGCACAAAGCAGCATGCCCTCGGAAAGGACACCTGCCAGCTTGGCCGGCTTTAAGTTCACCAGCACCATGACCTTCTTGCCTACCATCTCCTCTGCAGAATAGTACTTGCGGATACCGGAGACGATCTGCTTGGTCTCCTGGCCGATGCGGACCTGAGAGCAAAGGAGCTTCTTGGACTTCGGTACTTCCTTGCACTCTAAGATCTCGCCTACCTGGAACTGCATCTTTGCAAAATCATCGTATTCGATTTCCGGCTTCGCCTCTACCTCAGGCACTTTTGCCTCTGCAGCCTTTGCCGCTGCCTTATCTGCCTCCAACGCCAGCTTCATGGTCTCCGGCAGTGCAATGCCTGCTGCCTGAAGATTAGCAGCCGCTTTGCGCTGGTGTGCCATATACTCCTCGCGCTGGCGCGCAGAAATCTCCTCCGCCTTCTGCAGGATCTCTTCCTTATCCAGACGGGCAAAAAGAATCTCAGGTGCATCCGTCACCTTATTGCCGGAAGGATACAGGCCGAATTTCTTCACATCTGCAAAATCCCGAAGTCCGGTATTTAACTGAGCTGCAATCTTATCACAGGTCTCCGGCATAAAGGGTGCCAGCAGAGATGTACCGATGGTGATGCCCTCAATCAGGTTGTAAAGTACTGTGGATAAGCGATCCTTCTTTGCCTCATCCTTAGCAAGCGACCAGGGCGTGGTCTCATCAATGTACTTGTTCAGGCGCTTAAACACTGCAAAGATCTCCGTCAATGCGTCAGCCACCCGCAGCTCGTCCATCTTTGCCTCTACCTTGTCGTAGGCACCGGTGACAACCGCCTTTAATTCCTCATCTACAGGCTCCGCTGCTCCCGGATTGGAAACCACTCCGCCGAAATACTTGTTGCTCATGGAAATGGTGCGGTTCACCAGATTGCCCAGGGTGTTGGCCAGGTCAGAGTTAAGCCGCTCCACCATCAGCTCCCAGGTGATGACACCGTCATTATCATAGGGCATCTCGTGGAGTACATAGTAACGAACAGCGTCTACGCCGAATACAGAAACCAAATCATCCGCATAAATCACGTTGCCCTTGCTCTTACTCATCTTTTCCCCGCCCTGCAGCAGCCAGGGATGACCGAATACCTGCTTGGGAAGAGGTTCTCCCAAAGCCATCAGGAAAATAGGCCAGTAAATGGTATGGAAACGAATGATATCCTTGCCGATCAGATGCAGATCTGCCGGCCAGTTCTTTTTATATTCTTCGGAGCTGTTGCCGTCTGCATCATAGCCGATGCCAGTGATATAGTTCGTCAGTGCATCCAGCCATACATAGACCACATGCTTGGGATCGAAGTCCACGGGAATGCCCCACTTGAAGGAGGTTCTGGAAACACACAGATCCTGCAGTCCCGGCAGAAGGAAGTTGTTCATCATCTCATTCTTGCGGGATACAGGCTGAATGAACTCCGGATGGGTATTGATATGCTCGATCAAGCGGTCAGCATACTTGCTCATACGGAAGAAATAAGCCTCTTCCTTGGCGGGGTGCACCTCTCCGCCGCACTCCGGGCAGCGGCCGTTTACCAGCTGAGACTCTGTGTAGAAAGCCTCATCCTCGGTGCAGTACATTCCTTCGTACTCGCTCTTGTAAATATCATCCTGCTCATAGAGCTTTTTGAAAATCTTCTGTACCTGCTTCTCATGCTCTTCATCGGTAGTTCTGATAAAGTGATCATAAGAGGTGTTCATCATGTCCCAGAGATGACGGATCGTGCCTGCTGTCATGTCCACGAATTCCTTCGGGCTCATGCCTTCTTCAATCGCTCTGGTCTCAATCTTCTGTCCGTGCTCATCAGAGCCGGTCTGAAAATGCACATCGTAGCCGTCTGCTCTCTTGTAGCGGGCGATGCTGTCTGCCAATACGATCTCATAGCTGTTGCCGATGTGGGGCTTGCCGGATGTATAGGCAATTGCCGTCGTAATGTAATATTTTCCTTTATTTTGCATTGGTTTTCCTCCTAATAAGAGATCAGCTCACAGCCATCCTCTGTCACCACTACCTGAATCTCCCACTGCGCGGAAGGCTTGCCGTCCGCAGTGTAAATGGTCCATCCGTTTTCCTCATCCTGGAAAATTTCATCCGTCCCCATATTCACCATGGGCTCGATAGTAAAGCAAAGTCCGGGTACCATCAGCATCTCTGTCCCGGGCGTCGTCACATAGCTGACAAAAGGATCCTCGTGAAACTCCAGGCCAATGCCGTGACCGCCGATTTCCCGGACGATGGTATATCCGTTTTCCTTCGCGTGCTTATGCACCTGGGCTGCCATATCACCCAGAAAATGCCAGGGTTTCACTGCCTGACGGCCGATCTCCACGCACTCCCTGGTGACTTCCACCAGCTTACGCTTTTCCGGAGACACATCGCCGATGCAGAACATACGGGAGGAATCCGAATAAAATCCGTTCAGTATCGTGGAACAGTCCACATTGATGATATCTCCATCCTTCAGGATTCTGTCTGCTGCCGGGATGCCGTGGCAGACCTCCTCGTTGATAGAGGTGCACACACTCTTAGGAAATCCCTCGTAATGCAGCGGCGCCGGAATGCCGCCCATAGCGATGGTCTTATCATATACGATCTTATCAATATCCTCGGTGGACATGCCCGCATGGATTTTCTCAGCCACCTCATCCAGTACGGCGATGTTGATCCTGGCACTTTCCCGAATGCCCCGCAGCTCCATCTCTGTCTTAATCAGACTGCGGTCCGGCACGATGTGTCCCTCCAGTTCAAAGGAACGCACCTTTTCATCGAAATTTTCATGGCAGTTCTTGTATTTCTTCCCGCTTCCGCACCAGCACAGGGCGTTGCGGTCTATCTTGGGATTTGCAAAATGAATCATAGCCCCTTCTCCTTACTCTCCGCCTCCCTGCAGGGACGCGGGAAATATGTCTCGCAACATTTTAGTATAGAGGTTTCCCGTATAAATAGCAAGGGCAGCCGGGTGCTGCACACACTCGGCTGCCTCTTTATTTTTCTCTGTTTTTTTCTTCCCAGGCGGCAAAATGTTCCATGAACCATCGGGTATTCTCACAGGGATCTCCTCTGTATACAGAAGAGCCTGCCACAATCATATTGGCACCGCCCTGCAGCACCAGATCCACTGTATTTTTATCCACACCTCCATCTACCTGCAAAAGGGTAGAGAGTCCCCGTTCTTTGATCAGCGCCGACGCCTGGCGAAGCCTCTGGGTGGACTGAGGCAGGTAGGCCTGTCCCCCAAAGCCCGGTTCCACAGACATTACCAGAAGCATGTCGATGCTCTCCAGATAAGGAACGACCGCTGTCACCTCTGTCCCGGGATTGATCGCCAGCCCCGCCTTTTTACCGCAGGCATGGATCTGATTGATCACCGCCTGCGCATCCTGACAGGACTCCAAATGAAAGGTGATATAGTCCGCACCGCTTTTTGCAAATTCCTCGATGTAGCGGATGGGCTCCCGAATCATCAGATGTACATCAAAAAGCTGCCCGGTCTCTTTCCGCAGGCTTTTGATGACAGGCATCCCCATGGAGATAGAAGGGACGAAAAGTCCGTCCATAACGTCGATATGAAGAAACTGTGCTCCCGCCCGTTCGGTCTGGCGAATCTGCTCACCCAGCTGTCCGAAGTCCGCTGCGAGAATGGAGGGTGAAAAGAAAATCATGCCTTTACAAATTCCTTTACTGCGTGATAGATTCCCTGTGCATCCAAGCCATACTTGGCAATCAGCTCTGCGGCCGGTCCGGACTCTCCAAAGCGGTCGTTAATGCCGATTCTGTGCATTCTGGTGGGGAGCTTTTCGGAAAGAAGCTCTGCCACTGCACCGCCAAGACCGCCGATGACAGAGTGCTCCTCTGCCGTCACTACGCAGCCTGTCTTTTTTGCAGAAGCCAGTACCAGTTCCTCATCCAGGGGCTTAATGGTGCAGATATTGATCACCTCTGCATCAATGCCTTCTGCCTTTAAGAGTTCTGCTGCCTCCAGGCTGGCATGCACGCAGATACCGTTGGCAATAATAGACACATCCTTGCCTTCCTTCAGGCAGGTACCCTTGCCGATCTCGAAATGATAATCCGGATCGTTGATCACCGGCACCGCTGCTCTTCCGAAACGGATATAAACCGGTCCCACATAGTCCAGGGCAGCCTTCACTGCTGCTTTTGCCTCGATATCATCCGCAGGGCACATAACCACCATACCGGGAAGCACGCGCATCAGGGCAAGGTCTTCGTTGCACTGATGGCTGGCACCGTCCTCTCCTACGCTGATGCCTGCATGAGTCGCACCGATTTTTACATTCAGGTGAGGATAGCAGATGGAATTGCGCACCTGCTCATAGGCACGGCCCGCCGCAAACATGGCAAAGGTACTGGCAAAAGGAATCTTGCCGGAAGCAGCCAATCCTGCAGCTACGCCCATCATATTACCCTCTGCGATACCACAGTCATAAAAACGATCCGGATGTGCCTTTTTGAAGACACCGGTCTTGGTAGCGCCTGCCAGGTCAGCATCCAGCACGATCAGATCCGGATAAGCCTCTGCCAGCTCTACCAGGGCATTGCCGTAGCTCTCTCTGGTCGCAATCTTCTTTACTTCTGACATAATGCCTCACCAATCCTTTCCAGATCCTTCATCGCGATCTCGTATTCCTCATCATTGGGTGCCTTGCCGTGCCAGCCCACCTGATCTTCCATAAAGGAGACGCCTTTGCCCTTGACGGTCTTGCAGATGATTGCCGTGGGACGCCCCTTCATTGCCTTCGCCTCACTGAAAGCGCTGCGAAGCTGATCAAAGTTATGACCATCTATCTCGATGACAAAGAAATTGAACGCCTCGAATTTTTTATCAATAGGATAAGGGGAGTTTACTTCCTCTACCGTGCCGTCGATCTGCAGATTATTATTATCCACGATGACTACCAGGTTATCCAGCTTCTTGGCGCCGGCAAACATAGCTGCCTCCCAGACCTGACCTTCCTCGATCTCACCGTCACCCAGCAGCGTATATACCCGGTGATTCTTACCATCAATCTTAGCCGCCAACGCCATACCGCAGGCTGCAGAGATACCCTGTCCCAGAGAGCCGCTGCTCATATCAAGGCCGGGGAGATACTGCATGGAAGGATGTCCCTGGAGACGAGCACCCACATGGCGCAGCGTCTTTAACTCTTCTACCGGGAAATAACCACGGTGTGCCATGACGGAATACAGGCCCGGTGCCGTATGTCCCTTGGAAAGTACGAAACGATCCCGATCAGGATCCTTTGGATTCTCCGGATCGATGTGCAGCTCCTCGAAGTACAGATAGGTGAAAATATCTGCTGCAGACAGGGATCCGCCGGGGTGTCCGGATTTTGCCGAATGCACAGCCGTCACAATACCCTTACGGACTTCATTGGCCATTTTTTGCAGTTCCAGATTGTCCATAGTCATCCTCACATTTCTGAGCAGCCCGCCGCTGCCCTCATTTCATTATCCAAAGAAATACTATATCATATTTTATCCGGAGAACAAAGGAAATGCCGATGAAATCAGCATTTCCTTTGCATATAGACTATGAGAAACGTTTTTATCAGCGTTTTCCAAGGTCATTTTCGTGCATTTAGCACAATTTCCGGCAGTGTCGTCATTATCGTCCCGGCCAGGCGAGCGCGGATAGAAACCCGCACAGCATCTGTACAGTAATATACCGACAGCAACTTTTCTTTTTAATTTCCCTGCCCGTAATAGGCATTGGCGCCATGTTTGCGGAAATAGTGCTTATCCTGCAGCTCCTGGGGCGCCGGTTCCACCTTGGGATTGATCAACTCTGTCCTGTAGGCCATCTTGGCCACTTCCTCCAGTACCACAGCGCCGTGTACCGCCTCCATGGCATCTTTTCCCCATGCGAAAGGACCATGATTCTTGCAGAGCACCGCCGGGACCGCCTCGGGATCCTTTCCCAGTCTGGCAAATTCATTGACAATGAGATGGCCGGTGTTTTCCTCATAAGCCTCTTCGATCTCTTCTCTGGTCAGGCAGCGCAGACAAGGCACTTCTCCGTAGAAATAATCTGCATGGGTCGTGCCATAGCACGGAATAGAACGTCCCGTCTGCGCCCAGCTGGTGGCGTAGGAGGAGTGAGTGTGTACAATACCTCCGATAGAAGGAAAAGCCTTATACAGCTCCACGTGGGTAGCCGTATCGGAGGAGGGATTATACTTTCCCTCTACTTTATTCCCCTCTAAATCCACGATGACCATATCCTCCGGTGTCAGCTTTTCATACTCCACACCGCTGGGTTTGATGGCAAAAAGGCCTGTTTCCCGGTCTATACCGCTGACATTTCCCCAGGTAAAGGTCACCAGTCCATATTTCGGCAGCAGCATATTTGCCTCATAAACCTGTTTTTTTAATTCTTCCAGCATAAGGTGTATCCCCTTCCCTATTTTAAGACAGTAAATGATCGATCGCCGCTCTCTCGATGGCCAGACCCTCACTGTATCTTCTCATGAATTCCTCAAAACCTGCCGCGTCTGCGGGATCCGGCTCTACGGTCTCTCCCTGCTCTCCGCCGAATACAGCGCGGTTTAAGAAAGTCTCCAGATTTTCCTCTTCCTGACGGTTTACCAGGTAGGAAGCCAGCAGTGCAATACCCCAGGCTCCGCCCTCTCCGGCCGTCTCCATCACCGTCACCGGCGCATTCATAGCCGCTGCCAGAATATTCTGCCCTACCCCCTTGGTCTTAAAGAGGCCGCCGTGTCCCAAAAGACGGTCGATGGCCACATGCTCCTGCTTGGTCAGCAGATCCATGCCGGTCTTTAAAGCACCCAGGGATGTGAACAGATGCACCCGCATGAAGTTTGCCAGGGTAAAATGACTTTCCGGTCTGCGCACAAAGAGGGGTCTCCCCTGCTCCATGCCGGTAATATGCTCGCCGGAAAAATAATTATAAGCCAACAGACCGCCGCAGTCTGCATCCCCTTCCATAGCCTTTTTATAGAGCACGGAGAACAGCTGATTCTTATCCGCCTGCATCCCCATAGCAGCCGCAAACTCTCCGAACAAGCCTACCCAGGCATTCAGATCCGAGGTACAGTTGTTGCAGTGCACCATAGCCACCGGATCTCCGGCAGGTGTGGTCACCAGATCGATCTCCGGATACACCTTAGAGAGACGCTTTTCCAATACGATCATGGAAAAGACGCTGGTTCCGGCGGAGACATTGCCGGTGCGACGAGCCACAGAATTGGTAGCTGCCATGCCGGTGCCGGCATCGCCCTCCGGCGGGCAAAGAGGAATCCCCGCCTCCAAGTGACCGGATACATCCAGAAGCTTTGCCCCTTCCTCTGTCAGTGTACCGGCATCTTCACCGGCCCGCAGGCATTTAGGCAGCAGTTCTTCCAGTTTCCAGGGATAGCCTTTCTCCGCCACCAGCTGATCAAACTGTCCGATCATTTCCTGATCAAAATCCGCTGTCTTCTCATCAATAGGAAACATACCGGAGGCATCGCCTACGCCCAGCACCTTCTGTCCCGTCAGCTTCCAATGCACATAGCCGGCCAGCGTGGTGAAAAAGCGCACATCCTTCACATGGTCCTCGCCGTTTAAGATTGCCTGATACAAATGAGCGATGCTCCAGCGCTGGGGAATATGATAGCCGAAAAGCTCTGTCAGTTCTTCACTTGCCTTTTCGGTCATGGTATTTCTCCAGGTACGGAAAGGCACCAGCAGATTATCTGCTCCGTCGAAAGCCAGATATCCGTGCATCATGGCACTGATGCCGATAGCCGCCACCCTGGTCAGCACTTCGCCGTATTCCTTTTCCACCTCAGCCGCCATGGCTGCATAGCAGCCCTGCAGTCCTCTGGTAACCTCCTCCATGGAATAAGTCCAGATTCCGTTTTCCAGACTGTTTTCCCAATCATAGGCGCCGGATGCTACCGGCGCATTGTCCTCACCGATCAAAACGGCTTTGATACGGGTAGAGCCAAACTCAATACCCAGTACGGTACGCCCTGCTTTGATTTGTTCCTTCACTGCCTGCCTGTCCATAGATAACCCCTTCTTTCTCTTGTCAGAAAAATTTTCTCTATTCTCCCTGCATTATATCATTCAGGAATCCCCTATCCCATAGAAGAATATTTAATTTTCGCGCTGCCGTCACTGCTGGCCCCGTAAAATACTGGTTGGTCATCACAGCTCCCACCATACAGTCGTAAAAAGCTTTGCCGGCAAATACCTCCTGCACTGCCGATACACCCACAGCCCCCTCGTAGCATTTGCACTGCACGGCGTAGGTGACACCATCCTTCTGTGCCAGTATATCAGCGCCGAAATCGCCGCTTCCTCTGGTCACCTCCACGTCGGTAAAACCGGCGTCCCGCAGCAGATCT
Source organism: bacterium (assembly GCA_963593905.1). Taxonomy (GTDB): domain Bacteria; phylum Bacillota; class Clostridia; order Lachnospirales; family Lachnospiraceae; genus CAG-791. The sequence continues at coordinate 49,895 of CAVBBL010000014.1, forward strand.
GCGCAGAAAAACTCAAAATCATGACCTTCCATCTCATCCATGGATACTGTCCCGGACCGTCTGCGTCTCCTCCATCTTCGGATGATCAGAAAAAGTGCTGCCAGCACAACCACCGCGCAGATGATGATCGCAGCAATTGTCTGTGTAGATGGTACTTCTGTCATTTTCACCTCTTTATGCCGCAATTTATTGCGGCTGCGCGAGGAGAATTTCGCGCAGGCGAATTCTCCTCTGCGATCCATAAGGATGCTGTTTACGGCATCCTTAGAATGACTAAAAATGACATCGGTCATTTTTAGTCATTTCACCTCTTCATGCCGCAATTATTGCGGCCATTTAGTTCCCGGACAGATCCATAAAATCTTCCAGCCGCATCTGAATACCGTTTTCAGCATTCTCCTGCTTCTGTTTGTCGGCGGGCTGTCCCTTTTTGGCGCCCCGCTCTTTTCTTCTCTTGTTTCTCTCTGCCCTTTGCCGCTTTTCCTCTTCCGATACAGGAAGATCCGTCTCCGGCCTGCGAACATAAAACGTTTTTCCATCCTCCAGCCGCAGACATGCCAGCTGGGCTCTGGCAGCTGCTTCTCTCAAAAGCGGTTCCTCATCATTCTCGCAATACATACACTTAGCACCGCAATCAATATCCGTAAACCGCTCCCCGATGAAAATCCGATTGCGCTTATGTGCCTCCGGTTTCCGGAAAGGCCAGTCTACCACATAGCGCAGCTGGTTATAATAATACTTGGTAACCGTGTGTCCGCAGATCAGTCTGTCATAGTGTACCTTTCCCCGGTATCCTCCAAAGGGATCCTCCCGGAGCATCAGGCGTCTCCACACCGCTTCCTCCCGGCGCCGCCTGATTTCAGAGGGCGCATACTCCATGTCGTAGTGGTAAGGAAAGGCATGCGCCAGCATATAGGTTTTCCCCTCCGCTTTGGCCATCGCGCTGTAAGGAAGCTGATTTAACCATTTGGCTATATTTCCTTGCTCCTCCCCGGTCAGACTGCGGTATTTCTCCCAGGTATCCAATCCCCTGTTGGCATAAAGCCATGTATTAGCCGCAGGTCCGGTCTGCCCGTCCGGCAGGACGTTTCGGATGGTCTGCAGAAACATCAGGTCATGATTTCCCATGAGGCAATGCACAAAGGCATGCCTGCTCAGATGCATGAGATATTGCACTGTCTCAATGGACTTAGGCCCCCAATCCACATAATCCCCCAGCACATACAGGTGATCACGCCTGTCATATTGGAAATCGGCCTTATCCAGCAGCTTTTTAAACTCCGTCAGGGAGCCGTGAATATCACTGATCACATAGGTTGCCATGGATGCACGCCTCCCTTTTACTTTTTCTCTGTTCTTGTTTCTTTATATTGTTCAACGAAATTGATTTCTTTCCTTATCGTAAATAAACCCCGCACTGCTCATCTTGTCTATAATTCCCTGCTCATCCTCATCCATATCCTCACAAAGAGCGGAAAGAGACGAATACTGGTCGCGAAGTTTCAAATTCAGATAACTGTATAACATAATAGGATCCTGTGGAAGCATAAATTCCTCTTTCTATGCCGCTGCAAAGCAGCGGCAGTACGAAGAAAACTCACGAACGCGAATTTTCTGATACCGATCACCGCAAGTGATCTCGTTATTGCACCGTCTTCTCTTCGTTACTCCCCTTATCACATACTGCCTTTTACTATACCAAAAGATTTGCCTGCATTTCCACCCATTCCGTCAGAAAATTTTCGCACAAATCTTCCAAAGACCAATGCCCGCAGGTCGACAGCAAATCCTGTGAACCAACAAAAAAAGCCCCAACCCGTCTGCCTCTGTGTGCATCCCGGATTGGAGCTGATTTTCGGAAAATTATTCCTCGGTATAAGGCATCAGAGCCAGATGACGTGCTCTCTTGATTGCAACTGTCATTGCTCTCTGATGAGTAGAGCAGGTACCTGTGATTCTTCTGGGAAGAATCTTGCCGCTCTCAGAAACGTACTTGCGCAGCTTTGCTACATCTTTGTAATCGATTGTATTATCTTTGCCGCAGAATACGCAGACTTTTTTCTTTCTGTGGAAACCGCCTCTCTTCTTGAAAGGTGCGTCGCCTCTATCGCCCTTATTAAAAGCCATGGTCTTTACCTCCTGTAGTATTCATGCCTGTCACTCATCGGTGCAGGTCTTCTCGCGCCTATCAGGTAAAGGGTAACTCCTCATCGATTCCATCCGGAATGTTCATGAAGCCGTCACCTGCTGCTGAAGGCTGTTCTGTCGCACGATTTGCGGAACCGTTTCCATTATATCCGCCGTAATTACCGGCATTATTGCCGTAATCACCGCTGCCTGCAGAAGCATTTCTGCTCTCTGCAAATTCCTGATCCTCTGCCACTACATCGGTAGTGTATACCTTCACACCATCCTTGTTGGTATAGCTTCCAGTCTGGATACGGCCGGATACCACCAGCTTGATTCCCTTGTGAAAATACTTCTCTGCAAACTCAGCAGACTTGCCGAAGGCCACACAGCTGATAAAATCAGCGGTATTTCCGTCTGCATTATTGCGGGAAACTCTCCGATCTACTGCCAGTGTATATCTGGCCACACACATGGAATTCTCTCCCTGTGTATATCGGATATCAGGATCTCTGGTCAAACGTCCCATAAGTATAACTTTGTTCATGCGAACCTCCGCTTTCTGTTAAGCTTCGTCCTGTCTAACGCATAAATATCTGATGACGTTGTCCATAATACGCATACGGCTCTCGATCTCCGCGATAGCAGCGCCTTCAGCATCAAAATGGATGAAGTAATAGTAAGCTTCGTTCATCTTCTGGATCTCATAAGCGAGCTTCTTCTTACCCCAGTCATCTACATCGCTGACGGTGCCACCGAATCTGGTGATCAGATCCTTACACTTGTCAACAACGGCTGCTCTTGCTTCATCGTCAATCTGCGCATTCACAACAACGGCTAACTCGTATTTGTTCATGCTGTTTCTACCTCCTTCTGGTCTCTGGCCCGTAATCTCTGCGGGCAAGGAAAAATGTTTCTGCCCTGTCACATCGGCACATTCTGTGCTTCGACGCAATTGGGCGGGGAAATCCCCACGGAGCTATAGTTTACCATGGGATTTCCACATTTTCAAGGATTTTCTTGTGGAATATCTGCTTTTTCTATGCTGCGCACGTTTTTTTCAAGGGCACGTCTGGCAATCATAATCTGGTGGCCGCAGCCGGTACATGCCAGGCGGAAATCCGCACCGCTTCGCAGCACCTTCCAGGTAAAACTGCCGCAGGGGTGCTTTTTCTTTAGTTTGACCACATCGCCTTCCTCTATCACCATAGGCATTACGGCATACCTCCCAACACTTCCCCGATACTCCCCTGTATACACAAATCCGCTGACGCATCTCTGGGAGTAGCACTCTTATTGATCAGCACCAGGGATTTCCCCCGGAAATAATCAATCAGCCCCGCCGCGGGATACACAGCCAGGGATGTACCTCCAATGATCAGCACCTCTGCCTCCTGCAAATAGTGCACCGCCGACCGTATGGTATCCTGATTCAACCCTTCTTCATACAAAACCACATCCGGCTTGATCCGGCCGCCACACTCACACCGAGGTATTCCCTCAGAGCGAAGGATTTCCTCTACGCTATGAAATTTACCGCACTCCTCACAGTAATTGCGCAGCACGCTGCCATGAAGTTCCAGTACATTCCGGGAACCGGCTTTTTGATGAAGCCCGTCAATATTCTGGGTAATGACCGCCCGAAGTTTCCCCTCTTTTTCCCACTGGGCCAGCTTGCGATGGGCTGCATTGGGCTTTGCATCCAGATAGAGCATCTTCTTTCGGTAAAAACGAAAGAATTCCTCCGGCTTCTGCCTGTAGAAGGTATGACTCAGGATGGTCTCCGGCGGATACTGATACTCCTGATGATACAAACCATCCACACTGCGAAAATCCGGTATGCCGCTTTCCGTAGAAACACCGGCGCCTCCGAAAAAAACGATGTTGTCTGACTGCGTCACGATGTCCCGCAGTTTTTGTATTCTTTCCTGCTCTTTCATCATTTCCACCTCTATATGCCGCAGCTTGTCTGCGGCTACGCAAGGAGAATTTCGCGTAGGCGAATTCTCCTTGCGATCATGAATAGATGACGTTTACGGCATCCTTAGAATGACTAAAAATGACATCAGTCATTTTTAGTCATTTCACCTCTATATGCCGCAATTTATTGCGGCTGCGTCTTATCGGACTTTGCCAGCAATGCCAGAATCATTAGTCCCGCAAACAATCCAATCGCCAGCTCTCTGTACGCCATAAAGGCATGTTCATAGGAATGATTTTCTGCCAGCCTGTACCATATCAGCGGATAAAAAACCACAATGACATAGGGAATCATTCTTTTAATATTCTGCGCCGTCAGCGATTTATTTTTCAATATTTTGCAGCAATAAAAGGCAATCACACAAACCAGCACTGCCAGCAGCGGCTTTTTGATATACACAAACGCATTTTTCATCAGGACACCCATCAGGGATATGGTTCCATCTGTAGAAGTATTCGATCCTCTGTACAGAATCGAATTGATTGCCATGCCAAGAGAGCCGGATTGCGGCGAGAGGATGCTCCCCAGAATCCACTTTCCGGCCCACATGCCGATATATCCCACACACCAGAATCCGCTGTTCCAAAACAGCCTGCCAATTTTCCTGCTCAGCTTTTCCTCCTGCTCCAGCATCAGCCAGAAAACAAGCGGGATTCCCAGGCTCACAAAGGGATAGGTCAGAAAGTCCACATAGCTGGTGGCCATTCCAATCATTAAAAACAGAAGGCTCATGTCGGCATGGGGATTTTTTTCATATCTTTTCAGTAATAGCAAACTGCCGAGGATCGTTACATAATATACCGTGCAGTACTGCATACACAGCGCAATGGTCACCGGCATCATGGAGGCGATTATGATTCCGAAGGGAAGGATCGCATACCCCTTTCCCATCTTCTGCAGACGAATCATGATGGCCATGACCAGAAGGGACTGCACAATGGTATTGAAAACCAGAATATCCGGGTAATCTCCCACCAGCAGCATAAGCTTAATGAAAATCTGATGGCCGCCCCAATAATGGCTGTAACCCTGGTAGCGATACCCCTTATCGCCATCCAGATAATGCATAAGATTTCCCTGCTGATCATATCCCTTCCAGTAATTGACCTGGTAGTTATTGACGACCTTATCGATCAATCCTGTATCAATGTCGCAGATCGCCTCATTGAGCATGATGCTGTCCGTATAGTTATCCACCGTGGTGCTTACGTAGCCGCCGACGATCTGCTGATGAACATTAATGGCATCCTTGGACGCCGCCACGTTCTGATACATTTTATCTACCGGAATCAGGTGAATCAGGCAAAGTGCAGCAAAGCCAAGTACTATGCCGCACACCAGAATCAGTGCACCCTTTCCCATATCCCGCATTACTCTTTTCACACTATCCCCCATTCTGTACAGATACCTTGTATCCATTCCGCCGTCTGTGTCTGTACACCTTCCAACACTCTCATACAGCCTTATCTTATCACAAAGATACCACCTGTATGCAGATATAAAAATCCCCGGGAGCAAAACTCCCGGGGCAAATTTGTGCAAATATGGCATGGAAACTGCCGCATACCTTAAATTTAATTCTACTCTACTACCTTAATCCAGCCTTCCGGTGCCTCAATGCGGCCCATCTGGATGCCGGTCAGAGTATCGTACAGCTTCTGGGTGGTCTCGCCCATCTTCTCCATACCGCTGGCAAAGCAGATTTCCTTGCCGTGGTCATTGATCTTGCCGACAGGAGAAATAACAGCTGCTGTGCCGCACAGGCCGCACTCCTTGAAGTTCTTCACTTCATCTAAGTATACTTCTCTCTCATCCACCTTAAGACCAAGATACTCTGCTGCCACATAAACCAGTGATCTGCGGGTGATAGAAGGCAGAATGGAATCAGATTTGGGAACTACCAGATTGCCGTCCTCATCTACAAAGATCAGGTTTGCGCCGCCGGTCTCCTCGATCTTGGTTCTGGTAGCCGGATCCAGATAAACATTCTCATCAAAGCCTTCCTTGTGTGCGCTTACGATGGCATGCAGGCTCATGGCATAGTTAAGACCTGCCTTGATGTTGCCGGTGCCGTGCGGTGCTGCACGGTCGAAATCGCTGACACGGATGGTGATGGGCTTTGCGCCGCCCTTGAAGTAAGGACCAACCGGTGTAGCAAAGATACGGAACTGATATTCATCCGCCGGCTTTACACCGATGACCGGATTGGAGCCAAACATATAAGGACGGATATAAAGCGTAGCGCCGGTGCCATAGGGCGGTACATAGGCATCATTGGCCTTTACCACCTGTACCACAGCGTCTACGAACTTATCTTCCGGGAATGCGGGCATCTCCAGACGAAGTGCAGAATCATGCATTCTCTGTGCGTTCAGATCAGGACGGAAGCAGACGATATGGCCGTCCTCGGTGGTGTAAGCCTTCAGACCCTCAAATACAGACTGAGAATACTGCAGCACACCTGCGCACTCGCTCATGGTAATCATGGGATCATCGATCAGGCCGCCCTCTTCCCAGGCACCATCCTTATAGTTGCAGACATAGCGCTTATCCGTCACCATGTATCCAAATCCGAGATTTGACCAGTCAATGTTCTTTTTTTCCATCGTCTTCTCCTCCTTCATGCGCCGGGATTACGGACCTTCAGACCGCGTACCTTCCGACGCTTCTTATGCATAGCACGATTGGGAATATTATAAAACCATTATTTCTATTTTTCCATATTTTTTATTAACTTTCCTCCAGTGCTTTTCTCCATCCAGCATCCGTTTTTCAAAAGAACAGATGCTCTCATCAGCAAAAATGCATGCCGCCGGTTCCTCATGTGTCGATCTGTTACACCTCGATACCTCTTATCTTCATGGTCAGCCGATGCACTCGTCTGGTCAGCACCGGCGCCCACGTCAGCAAACGCAAATAAAGACGCTCTTTTTTGCTCATCCAGGGATCCTGTGTCACATCATGTCTGTACTTCTTTAAATATCTGCACACCTGCACATAAAAGGCATTTTCTTTTTTCATGTCCCTGATCGGCACATGGAGCAGATAATCCAGCCGTTCAAAAAGACCGAAATGCCTGGCCGGCTGTTTCAGCGCCGGATATAAAAGCACCAATTCCTTCTCCACATAATCCGCAGCCTCCACAATAGCAATATAAACTCTGGAAAACTGCCCTGCCCGGGCTCTTCTGGTCTGACTCCCCCGTCTGTGCACCACCCGGTAGCCGATCTGGGGCAGGTCATATACGCCGTCCAGGTGAGGTGCCATTTCCATCTCCAGGTAGAAATCCTCTGCCAATCTCCCCACCGGGAAGGGATGTTCTATCAGCAAAGCCTTTGGTGTCAGCTTAGTGCAAAAGGAAGAATCCCCCTGATACAGCAGCAGGCTTTTGGCAAATGCTTCCATGGAAATCCATGTCGGCTCCTTCGGCGCTGTCACTGCAGCCGGCAACAGTTTTCCCTCTTCGTCGATTTCCTCTCTGCCCACCTGGATCTGCACATTTCTATGCCCTTGTTTGCAGGCGTTCTCCATACCTGCGCGCAGAGCCGCCAGCATGCCCGGATAGACCAGATCATCAGAATCCACAAAACTGATCCACTCTCCCTTTGCCGCTTGAATGCCGGCATTTCTGGCTGCCGATACCCCCTGATTTTCCTGATCAATGACCCGAATCCGAGGATCCTCCCTTTCCAGCCGCCGGCAAAGCGCCAGAGATCCATCCCCGGAGCCGTCATTTACCAGCAGAATCTCAAAATTCTGATCTGTCTGGGTCTGTATGGAAGCTACCGTTCTTACCAAAAATTTCTCCGCATTATATACCGGCACCACTACCGAAATCAATGTATTGCTCATCGTCACCTCTATATGCCGCAGCTTGCTGCGGCTGCTGCATCATATCAATCTTCTTCAATCTTTTTAACCGGAATGGAAATTTCTGTCACGAACTGGGAGGCATCCCCGGTCATACCGTCATCGATCAGTGTAATCTCCTGAGAAAATCCTGTCACCTCCAGCCGATTCTCTCTGCAGTATTCCATCAGCTTTACATAATAACCGGGAGACTCTCTATGACCGCCGCAGAACCGGACTGTCACATATTCTCCCGCCGGCAGCCGGCACACCTCTCCCTCATAAGCATCTTCCTCATCCAACAGAAGAAAGACCATCTCATAGGAATCATACTTCCCAGCCTCCATAGAGGCACGGGAGATTCCTACGCCAATCTTTCCCAGAAAGACCAGAGAATCCTTTTGGTTCTTCACCAGTTTCCGAATGGGAAGTTCCAGATCCAGGTATGTCCCCGGATGCAGAGATTCCTCCATCAGCACCATTCGCTTTTCTTTTTTGGCACAAAGAAAAATTTCATCCAGCACCGCGCCTCTGGCATCCTGCAAAGCCTCCAGCCGGTGACGGATTTTTTTTTCTATCTTTTCCAGCTCCTGCTTTTTCTCTGCTATGAGAGCCTGCTGCTGCAGGAGCTTATCCTCCATCACCGCCGCATCCCGGTTCTGCAGGAATTCTCTGATCTGAGGCAGAGAGAATTCCAGTACCCGCAGATAGCGAATCGTATTAAGCACCTCAAACTGTCGGACACCGTAATAGCGGTAGTTGGTCTCCGGATCTGTATATTCCGGCTGCAGCAGCCCTGCCTGCTCATAGTGGCGCAGGGTTCCCATGCTGACCCGGAACATCTTTGCCACTTCTCCGATGGTATACAATGTTCGCGTTTCCATATTTCTCCTTTCTATGCCGCAGCTTGTCTGCGGCAGCACGAGGAGAAATTTGCGAAGGCGATTTCTCCGATGTGATGAGGCATTAATGACGTTTACGGCATCAATGCAGTTTGACCATACATCTCTATTTCGCCTTCTGCAGCGTCCCCCTCTTTTTCAGGAAGTAATAGATTCCCACACAAATCAACACCGATAAAAGAGACCCGGCCGGTGCCGCCATCCCCATGGGAAACAGGGTATCCGGGAAAAATTTAGACGCCAGATAAGACCCAGGCACACGCACCAGTACAATGGCCAGAATATTGTGCAGAAAGCCAATATAGGATCGGCCATAAGCGGCAAAAAATCCCGTGAAGCAGAAATGGACACCGGCAAAGATCGTATCCACGATATAGCTGCGCAGATAAGCACTGCCTGCAGCTGCCACCGCCGCATCGCCGGTAAAGAGTCCCACCGCCAGAGGCGCCGTACACTCGATGAGAAGAACAATGATGATCCCGTATCCCACTGCCATCAACGTAGCAAAGCGAAGGGTCTGGCCGGCTCTCTCGTGCTCTCCTGCACCGATATCCAGGGAAACCAGCGCTGAAACCGTGGCCAGCATGGAGGAGGGTACGATGAACAGACCGCTGATGATCTTTTCCACCACCCCTACCGCCGCCGCATCAGTCAATCCACGCTGATTGGCGATAATGGTAATCACGATAAAGGCGACCTGAATACAGCCGTCCTGTACCGCCACCGGCAGACCGACCTGCAGCAGCTGTCCCATGACCGTCTTCCTGGGAATGAAATCCATGCGGCATAGCCGGATGCCTGTATTCTTTCTGCAGATTGCCGTCAGGGCAAAAATCACGCTGAGGGTCTGGGAAAGTGTAGTCCCCAGAGCTGCCCCCGCCGGTCCCAGGTGCAGCACCCCCATGAAAATGTAGTCCAAAAGCACATTGGCACCGCATGCTACCGCTATGAAATACATAGGACTTTTGGAATCACCCATACCGCGAAAAATAGCGCTGAGAATATTATAGGCGGTGATAAACGGAATACCGATAAAGCAGATCGTCAGATAAGCCACGGTACCTTCCACCGCTTCCGCCGGCACACTGATCAGCGATACGATTCCTCCCACACTGCACAAAAGTGCGGTCATGCACAGCAGCGACAGCACCATAAACATCGTCACTGTATTGCCGATGACCGTCGCCGCTTCCTTTGTTTTGCGGGCACCGACGGCTCTGCCCACCATCACTGTGGTGCCCATGGCCAGTCCCACGATCATGACCGTCAGCATATGCATCACCTGGCTGCCGTCTGCCACCGCCGTGGTATCGTTGACTCCGCCGAAGCGACCGATCATGTACAGGTCCGCCATCCCATATAAGGTCTGCAGAAAATAGGACAAAAGATAAGGCAGCGCAAAGCGCAGGATTGCCTTTGATACACTGCCGGATGTCAGATCCTTTTTTTCATCATTCACGTCGAATTCCTCCTCTTGTTTTTCGGAAGAATTCTAAACCTTACCACTATTGTAAGGTCAAGGTGCAGTGGAAGCGGATTCTCACGCAGCACATCTCCCATAGGAAAGGAGCAGCCGGCGCAGACTGCAGGTTTTGCAGGCATCTCTCCGTCCTTGCTCTGCGCCAGCATAATAACTCCCAGACAGATCTGCTTTTAATAGATTTTCCGAAAATCTCTTTCCTCTGCCTCCAGCGGCAGCGTCCTGGATTCAAAATTCTCAATGACAATATAGGTCTGTTTTTCCAGGAAAAGAATCAGCTCGTCAATCTGTTCCTCTCTCCCCTGTACTTCCATCTCCACAGAGCCATCATAAAGATTGCGCACCCAGCCTGTCAGTCCCAGCTGAGTTGCCTTGTGATAACAATAATAGCGAAAGCCTACTCCCTGGACTCTGCCGTAAAAAATCATATGTCTCCTGATCATAACCGCCTTCCTATGCCGCAGCTAATCTGCGGCGCATGGAGAAAATTTCGCCCAGGCGAATTCCCCTTCTCCTATGTGCTCATCCCTGCCTTTCCGTGTCGCCATGCAGCCGCGGCACCTTCAGATACGGCCGGATTACCTCTGCCCTGCTCATAGGTCCCTGCGCCGGCGGCTGCCAGTTTTTCCTTTCTGTCACGCACTTTGCAAAATCCAGGAAACGGGTCGCCGCCACCTCTGCATTCCATTCCTGCACGATGGTCTGATAAGCCTTCTGTGCCATCTCATGGCATTCCATAGGATGAGTTGCCAGATACAGTGCCTTGGTAAGGAAATCCGCCTCATCCTCTCCATTATAGAGCAGACCGTTCTCGCCATGCCGAATCAGCCAGGGCACTGCGCCCGCCTCTGTCCCGGCCAGTACTGCGCAGGCACTGTTCATAGCCTCATTAACCACTGCTCCCCAGCCCTCCAGGTGATTGCTGGTAAAGAGAAAGATATGGCTTTGTTCCATCGTCTCCCGCACCTTTTCCGGCGGCAGAAACCCTCGAAATGTCACGCAATTCTCCAATTCGTTCTCTTTTTGATACACCTCCAGAGCGTCCCGCATCTCTCCGTCGCCGATCATCTCCAAATGAAAAGAAATTCCCTGCTCCCGAAGTTTTTTTGCCATATGCAGCGCATATTCCGGGTGCTTTAAGGGCAGAAAACGCCCCGCCCACAGGATTCGAACTATGGATGCTCCGTTTGTCAGCACTTTGTTTGTCGATGCCTCGTTTGTCGCCGCTTCGTTTGTCAGTGCTTCGTTTGTCGCCGCCCCGTTCCTCTCTTCCACTGTATCAGGATTTCCCCTGCATACTTTTTCTCTCTCTTGGACACCTGGTGACTTAAATACCTTCAGCTGGTCATCTGTATAGGTCTGCAGCTGAGGAAAATAACCAAACCGGAGCATCCTGCCCGGATAGCTGTGAATCAATGCAAAGTCAGAAGCCACATAGGCGCCGGCACAGAGCAGCCAGCAGTTTTGATTCCGAAAGCGGATATGCTCCCGGTACTTATGCACCAGCCCCTTGGGGGAGATGGCTTTCCACTGTCCTTCTCTGTAGATCCGCTCACTGACCCGCGCCGTCGGTTTTCCCGCCAGCATGCGCTGCTGCGCCAATTCCTCCAGGCCGGACCATCCAAAGAGTACCAGGTCACTGTCTGCGATCAGGGCTTTTCCCGCCGCTTCCTCTTCATAGTACAGTCGCAGATAGGGCAGCGCCGTCAAATCCGCCCCCCAGCCCATGGCAACTCTTTCCTCCTCCATCGGCTCTGTCTGCAAAAAGATGAAATTTTCTCCCAGCTTTTCGTAACAGGCCTGGCAAAAAGGAATCTGATGGTGATTTATATAATTGGATACGAAGGTAATTTTCATTTTCACCTCTTTATACCGCAGTTTGTCTAACGGCGGCGTGAGCAGAAGCGAGATTGCCAGCCTTACATCATACTCCTGTATATCCCTGTCAGCCGCATAAAATTCACATCCGGATTATGAGTGATGCCGGCGCGGTGCCTTGCATTCTCTCCCAGCCGCTCTGCCAGCGCATCGTCTGCAAAAATCGTCTTGATCGCGGCGCCTAATTCCTCATATCTGCTCTCGTTGTAAAGCAGACCCTCCTGACCATCCTCCAGCAGATCCGGAATACCTCCCACCCGGGCAGCTACCGCCGGCATGCCCAGAAGCATGGCTTCGCACAGGGAATTCGGAGAATTCTCCACCGCAGAGGGACAAATAAAGACATGGCTTTTGAGAAACTGCGCCTTCATCTCCCCGGCATTCAGCTTCCCCAGCATGGTCACATGGCCCTTCAGTCCGTTGCTTTCGATGAGGGACAGCAGATATTTTCCATAGGAGGTGATCCACACCGGCGTGGGATATTTCTTCGGCGGTATGACACCGCCCACATTGCCAATGATGGAATTACCCGCCACATACAGATGTGCCTGCGGATACTTCTTTAAAATATCCGGCATAGCCTGCAGGATGTAATGAAACCCCTTCAGAGGATAATCTCCCTGGCTTAAAAAGATGCTGTAAGGCTCTGCCTGCTCTCGTTTCCATTGATCCTCATAAAAAACGGAGCGCATAGTCTCATTCATGGGATGATACACTGCCTTGGGATTGATCCGCGCTGTCCGCTCTCTGTCAAAGGTCGTACGGCCTGTGATATGCCCCGTCAGCTGCAATGTTTCTGCCTCTGTCTGCGCCCTCATTTTATATTTCTCCTGCTGTTGGAACAGCGAATCCTTCTTTACAAAATCCCGAAAAGTCACCCGGCGCTGTACTTTATAGGGCAGATCCGCCATATAGACCTCTGCCACACTGGCGCAGATTCCCTGGATTCCCACCAGCAGATGGGCAGGATCATGAAAAGCCCTGGCCATGGCGAGACTGTGGGGAAATTCCGTCCCGAAGAGATGGACTATGTCCGGCTTAAAATCCTCCAGGATCTCCCTGCATCTTTTTTCCAGCTCCGGCTTGTAGATTTCCGGCGTATTCAGATCCTCCTGAAAGCCGTAAAATTCCACCCCCTCCAGCCGCTTATGGAAATCTCCGAAACCCTCCGGAGACGGGAAACATACCCCCAGCTCAATCAGGCTCCCTGCCGGCAGCGCCTCATCCGCGTCTGTCTGCTCCTGCAGACTCTCCTGTCCGCTGCTGCGCAGATCCCAGCGTCTGGTCTGCAGCCGCTCCTTTTCTTCCTGTATCCGTTCAAAGCTGCCGGAAAGCCAGCCCTCTCTGTCCGAGTAGGCCAAATGGTTCGCTCTGGCAAAGGCCGGCAGCATGATATTGCAAACCCATAGTATCTTCATTGAAGTCCTGTTCTTTCTATTAGTTCTTTCTATTAGTTCTTTCTATTAGCTCTTTTTGTTAGCTCTTTTTTAGCTCTTTCTGTTAATTCTTTCTGCCAGTTCTTTCTGGTATTTCATTCTATTCAATCTATCTGGTATTTCCTTTATCTGGTATTTCCTTCTGTTAATTCTTTTTGTTATTTCTTCCCATCAGGCGATAGATTCCGTTTTTCAGGGCATCATAGGCAGATGCCGTCCTGGGATTCTGGGCTATTTTTTCCCGCAAAGGCTGCAGCGAAAGAAGCAGATAAGCACGAAACAGCATGCATTTCCACCCCGGCAGATATTCTTCCGTGATCTTTCTGTGCTCTTTTGCGGAGATCCGGCGGTTCCCTGCCGTTTCCGAAAATCCACCTCCCTCATAGTCGGCCACCGTAAACGGCATGGAAATCAGTTCTGCCCCGCCCCGATACCGGCACCACAGAAAATGTTCATAATCTGCCCGTACCCGCAGAGAGAGATCAAAGCCTCTCTCGGTCAAAAGTTCCCTGCTGTAATAGCAGGCCTGATGATTAGGTACATTGCGAAAGCAGGCAAAATCATCCATTCTGGGATTGGAGACCACAATCTGTCCGCTGGTCTTTTCTAAAATATTTCCGTAATAAACGCTGCTTTTCCTCTGTGTACCGTGTTGTCCATTCTGCTGTACGCTCTTTTGTGCACTATGCTGTCCCTCCTGCCGTGCGCTCTTTTGTGCACTACGCTGCCCATCCTGCTGTGCACTCTTTTGCACACTCTGCAATTCCTGCCGCACGTTCTTTGGCTCCCGCCCATGCAGGCCTTGCTCTCTAATGTTCTGCTCAGATATCTCCCTCTGCAGGATAAATGTCTTTACCTGTTCCAGTGTCTCTCTGCTGTGAAAATAATCTCCACAGTTCATGAAGACCACAAACTGCCCCCTTGCCATTTCCACAGCCTGGTTCATGGCATCATAGATGCCCTTGTCCTTTTGTGCGAAGACGCGGATTCGCTTATTCTGCGGCAATTTCTGCAGACTTCCATCCTCCGATCCCCCGTCCTTCACGATGATTTCATAATCCTCACAGGTCTGGGATAGGATATTTCCTATGGTCTCCTTTAATTTTTCCCCGGCATTGTAACAAACCACGATGACAGAGAAAAAAACATTTTGTTCTTCCAACTCAATTGACCTCCGACAGAGTTTTGGGCATATCTGTAAACAGAAAGCTCCGGTAAGGAACAATCTTGATATTCTGCGCCGAAGCCCGGTGCAGAAACAGTGCAAAATAGGCGACCGCCGCCAGAATCACCACCGCCGTCCAGAAATATCTCTGCTTCCTTTTCTCCTCCGGAATACTCCGCAGAATGGATGGCAAAAAGAAAATCTGGGTCACGGTCAGATAGTAACCGATCCGGGAAATGATAGGCAGGAAAGAGCAAAAGGTATACAGTGCCAATGCTCCCAGACTGCAGTAAAAATAAAACCGATTTCGTCTGCTCCCCCTCACAGCCCCTTTGTAATTCAAAAGCGCCAGCGCCACCACCGCCAGACAGCGCAGAATGTTGCCGTACTGCAGGCCGCTGCCGGTAAGATATTCTGTATCCTCATACGAGGGATATAAAAAAACCACCACCCGAAGCCAGAAATCCTGAAAGAAAAGGAAACTGCAGCAAAAAAGTGCGCCTGCCGCCAGATGCCATTTTTTCCATGGTGCCAGTGCCAGTGGGTATAGCAGCAGCACCACCAATACAGATTTATGGAAGGTGGCCGCCAGGAGAATCACCGCCAGAAATGGCAGATATGCCCGTTCCAGCAGATACCGGATCCCATACACGGCCATCGCCAGTGCCAGGTAATAGCGCACCGTGTTATAGCTCTGAAAATAGTAGCCAAACATCATGAATAAAAAGAAGGAAAAAGCAAAGTTCTCCGCCTGCCGCCGTATAGCCAGCAGAAAAATCCCGCATGTCAGCAGGGAAAAAAGTGCAAAAACCAGCAGATAATTCTCATAGCCGCACATCCCATAGATCAGCTTGACAAAAAGGTTAAACCCCACCTCCGTGGGCACATAGGCATCCGAGCGGACCAGATGCATGAATTCCACGTAGCGTGCATAGTCGTTGCCGATATTGATCCGCAAAGACTCCGTCAGTGTCAGCAGCACCAGAATACCCAAAAGACACCCGCCGGACAGCGCCCGTCTATTTCGTATAAAAAGACTGCGGCCGACACCGGGCAGTCTCAGATACCCACTGTCACTGCCGCAGTTTTCTTCTGCACAGGATTGTACAAAACAGCACAGCACCAATACCACCGCTGTGAGGATCAGATATACCGTCATTTTGTCACTTTACCTCTTTATGCCGCAGCTTGTCTGCGGCAGCACGAGGAGAAATTCACGAAGGCGATTTCTCCGAATTTCATCATTACCTCATTATGCCGCAGTTTACTGCGGCAGCACGAGGAGAATTTCGCGCAGGCGAATTCT
>CAVBBL010000015.1:0-59259 GCA_963593905.1 bacterium
CGTCATCAATGCAAGATCACATCGGAGAATTCGCCTGCGCGAAATTCTCCTCGTGCTGCCGCGGTAAACCGCGGCATAGAAAGGAGAAAAATGGAACAGGAGACACAGAGTCAGGAAAGTGTCCTTCATCAGGAAGGAATAGAATACCGCAGACATCTGCCGGAGAGAAAACGCATCGTGATCAAGGTGGGCACTTCTTCTTTGTTGCGGCCGGAAACAGGACGCCTGGATTATCACAAAATAGACCGACTGGCCAGGGAACTTTCCGATATTAAGAATAAAGGCAAAGAGGTGATTTTAGTGAGCTCCGGCGCAACTGCCGTAGGACGGGAGGTAGTGAGTATCGGCACAAAGAGTGTGGAAAGCGACAGCCCTATTACGGTAAAACAGGCATGTGCTTCCATTGGACAGGCCAGATTGATGATGATCTACCAGAAGTGCTTTGAGGATTACAATCAATTGACAGGGCAGATTCTGATGACGAAGAATACCATTACCAACAGTCTGAGCAAATACAACCTGCATAACACCTTTACGGAATTGCTGAAGCTGGATGTGATTCCCATCGTCAATGAAAATGACTCTGTGGCTACCTACGAGTACAAGGTGGGAGACAATGACAGCTTAGCTTCCATGGTATCCTCCTTGATGGAGGCGGATCTGCTGATCCTTCTCTCAGATGTGGACGGTCTGTATACGGATGATCCCCGATCCAATCAGGATGCGCGCTTCATCGAATATGTGCCGGAATTAACGGATGAGATGATGAATATGGGAAAGGCGACGCCGGGCAGCGCAGGAGGGACCGGCGGTATGGCCACCAAATTGAGCGCAGCCAAGATCGCCACCAGCAGCGGCTGCGATATGGTGATCGTCAACAGCAAGAATATGAATATCATCCACGATGTCATTACCGGCAAAAATGTGGGCACCCTGTTCAGGCAGAATAAAAAAGAGAATTTTGATCTCCAGTCCTATATGGAGGAACTGGATTACTAGACAGATTCCGTGCAGGGAAGATGTTGGGAAGATATTGGGAAGTGGCAGCAATTCACGGATCGGGTGACAAAGGAAATCGTCCATTGATCGGATATACTGTCTGTATGTCCATTAATCGGATGTACGGTCTGTACGTCCAATGACCGGATAGATTGTCTGCGTAATGGTATTCGCACTGTATCACATGAAGGAAAAGTTTGAAATTGACGGAAAATAATGACAGCAGGTTCTGCGTTGATCGAAAAAAATTAAAGAGAGAAATCAGGCAAACGATCCTGCAGAAAAGAGATGCACTGCCCGATGATCTGCGCAGGGCATACAGCAGGCAGATTGCGGAGAAAGTACTGAGGGCAGAGCAATACAGGAATGCAGAGAATATCCTGATTTATGTGAGCTTTCGCAGTGAAGTGGAGACCTTGCCGCTGATTCATAAGGCCCTGCAGGATGGCAAAAAGGTCTATCTGCCCAGAGTGATGCCATCGGCTTATGAGGATAAAACGGGAGAGATGGCGTTTTTCCTTGTGAAGGACAAAGAGGAGTGTGAACATCTGGAATTATCCAGATGGGGGATTTTGGAGCCTCCCGCGCTGGAAGAACGAAAGTTTAAACAAAAAGCCGGCGAACAGAAGGACGTGGGTGAAAAAAAGAGAAAAAATCAAAGGCACTCTACGCTCTTGATCATGCCTGGGGCGGCCTTTGACCGGGCCCGCAACCGCATTGGCTATGCCGGCGGCTTTTACGACCGATATTTGGAACGCTTTCCGGAATGTGAGACCATGGCATTGGCTTTTTCCCTGCAGGTGATCAAGGAGATTCCTGCAGAGGCACATGACAAAAAAACAGGCTGCATCATAACAGAAAAGGAAATAGTTTGAAGGAGATGTCTGATGGCATTTCTTTCAAACCGTATTGATGCTGTAAGCGTCATCAATACGTGATTGTGCTGCCGCAGACAAGCTGCGGCATAATGAGGTAACTATGATGAAAACAGTAGAAGAGATCTGCCGGGACGGGGCAGGAGTGAAATACGAGATACAGCGTCTGACAACAGAAAAAAAGAATGAAGTATTAAAGACGGCAGCAAAGTTTCTGGTGGATAACGAGGCGGAGATCTTAAAGGCTAATCAGGAGGATTTGGAGAGAGCAAAAGAAAACGGCATGCGGCAGGCTATGCAGGATCGTTTGCTTCTGACCGGTGAGCGTATCGCACAGATGGCAGAGGGTCTTTTGCAGGTGGCAGAGCTGGCCGATCCCAACGGAGAGGTCATGGAGGAATTTACCAGACCAAACGGCCTGTGCATCAGCAAGGTTCGTGTGCCTTTAGGAGTGATCGGCATTATTTATGAGTCCAGACCCAATGTGACAGCAGATGCCTTTGCTCTTTGCTTTAAGGCAGGCAATGCTGCCATTTTAAAGGGCGGCAGTGATGCACTTTCCTCTAATGAGGCCATTACAAAAGTATTGCAGAAAGCACTTTCGGAATGTGGGGTTAATCCCAATGCGGTACAGCTCATTGCTACAGCAGATCGCAGTGCTGCCAGGGAATTTATGAAGATGAGAGAATATGTGGATGTGCTGATTCCCAGAGGCGGTGCAGGACTCATTCGCGCCGTAGTGGAAGAGAGCGATATCCCGGTGATCGAGACAGGCACAGGCAACTGCCATATCTATGTGGATAAAGATGCTGATCTGGCAAAGGCCGTTTCTATTGCAGTGAATGCCAAGACCCAGCGGATCAGTGTGTGCAATGCCGCAGAGTCTCTGGTGGTGCACGAGGCCGTCAAAGAAAGCTTCCTGCCCTTACTGGCACAGGCTATGAAGGAACACAGCGTGGAATTGCGGGCCGATGAGCAGGCAAGACCTTTCCTGCCGAATGCTGTGGCTGCTACAGAGGAAGATTTCGGAAAAGAGTATCTGGACTATATTATGTCCGTGAAGACCGTTTCTTCCCTGCAGGAAGCCATAGAGCATATCAATCGTTATAATACGGGACATTCCGATTGTATCATCACAGAAAATAAGGACAGTGCGGATCAGTTCCTGAGAGAAGTAGATGCGGCTTGTGTTTATGTGAATGCATCCACCAGATTTACCGATGGCTTTGAATTCGGTTTTGGAGCGGAGATCGGCATCAGTACCCAGAAGCTCCACGCCAGAGGTCCTATGGGCCTGCCAGCGCTGACTTCCTATAAATATCAGATCCGTGGAAACGGACAAGTGAGAGGGTAGACCAGTTAGTCAGCCAATTAGTCGGTCAGTCCTTATCCGGTGCGTCTATGCCGGATAGGGACTGCATGGGCTTTTTGGCAAAGTGATTAAAGACTGCAATGGAGCGGCCCACACCTACCATGGATACGATGGTGCCAAGCCCCACGCCGTACAGAGGATTGCCAAGTACTGTGCCGATAATCAGGGAAAGGGCTACGCAGCAGATATCGAAGATGTTTTTGGTCAGGCCCAGAGGTTTGTGGACGTGCTTGGCTACGCAGTTGACGATGCCATCCCCGGGATTGGGGACCAGATCCATATCCACGGTCATGGCGGCGCCTACACCGGTGAATACCACCGCCAGCACCAATACCAGCAGATCCGTGGGAAGGAAGCCGCTTTGATAATGGACCAGATTTTCAAAGATCTTTAGGAATCTGGTAAAGAAGATGCTCAGTACGATCTGCAGCAGATCTGTCCAGCGGCTGTTCTTGCCGTTTAAGATAAACTGGGCGGCCACCAGAATGACGTAAAGAATCAAAGTCAGGTCTGCAAAGCTAAGGCCCATTCCCTCACTGATGGTGTAGGGCACGGAAATAATGGCGGAGGAGCCGAGACCTGTTTTCGTATTTAAGGTAAGCCCCATAGCCAGAATCAACATGCCAAGGATATAGAAAAACCAGCGAAACAGCAGATTTCTTTTTTTAGAAGGAGCATCCCCCAGGGTGCTCTTTTTATGGTGCTGTGAGGGAATGGCGTGACCTGCTTCCGGGTTTATGGTTTCTGATGTATTTTCTTTTTTCATAATAATCTCCATTCCGCAGGCGCTTTGCGCCGGAGGAATCTGAAATCAAATTTCAGATTTGATTTCAGATCAGGTCTATTGGTGACGCCTGCGGCACCAATAGCTGTGCGAAAAATAATGAGAATCTCTGATTCTCATTATTTTCGCACTAATCTCCATTTGTAAATTTAGGCCTCTACCAGACATTGGGTCTTGTACAGGGCAGCATATTCTCCATCTTTTGCCATTAACGCCTTGTGAGTGCCCTCCTCCTTGATGCCTGCTTCATCGATGAGGATGATTCGGGAGGCATTGCGGATAGTGGAGAGGCGGTGGGCGATAATCAGGGTGGTCCTTCCCTTGGTCAGCTCATCAAAGGCATGCTGGATCCTGGCCTCTGTAATGGTATCCAATGCCGAGGTGGCTTCATCCAGGATGAGAATAGGAGGATTCTTAAGGAAAATCCGGGCAATGGAAATGCGCTGCTTTTGTCCGCCGGAAAGAAGTACGCCCCGTTCGCCCACCTCGGTGTCAAAGCCCTGGGGCATTTCCAGAATGTCCTCGAAAATCTCTGCCCGTTTGGCAGCTTCCACCACCTCCTCAAAGGAGGCATCCGGTTTTCCGTAGAGGATATTGTCCTTGATGGTGCCGGAGAAAAGGAATACATCCTGCTGTACGATGCCGATGGCCTGATGCAGAGAATCCTGCTGCAGGAGGCGCACATCCTTGCCGTCGATGGAAAGAGAACCCTCTGTTACATCGTAGAAGCGGGGAATGAGCTGGCAGAGAGTAGTCTTGCCGCCGCCGGAAGGACCTACCACAGCGATGGTCTCTCCGGGATGTATCTCCATATTCACATGGGAGAGGACAGGCTGTTCATCTCCCTGGTAATGAAAGGTAACATCCTTGAGGGTGATATGTCCCTTTACCTCACCGAGAGGTACTGCCTCCGGTGCATCCTGGATTTCCGGCTCCTCGCGCATGAGGGCGGTGAAGCGCTTGAAACCTGCCATGCCCTGCATATACTGCTCTACAAAGGCGGAGAGCTTGCGGATGGGTGTGATAAAGGTGGTAATGTACAGGGCAAAGGTGGTTAAATCAATAAAATCCATTTTGCCGATCATGATCATCCAGCCGCCGATGGCGATGACCAGCACAGAGAGGATACCCATGAAAAATTCCATGCCGGACTGGTACAGCGCCATAATCTTGTAATAGCCTCTCTTGGAGGATAGAAACTGCTCATTGGCCAGACCAAATTTGGTCCGTTCATTTTCTTCATTGGCAAAGGCTTTGGCAGTGCGCATGCCGGAAATGGCGGATTCCACCTCGGCATTGACACCGGCCAGCCTGACCTTCAGCTGGGCGGAGGCATCCATCATTTTTCGTCTGGTAAAGGCCGTATATACCAGAAAGACGGGAATCACCGCAAAGACCACCACTGCCAACTCCCAGCGGATAGAGAGCATAATGGAAAAGGCGCCTAAAATAGTGACGCAGGAGATAAACAGATCCTCCGGGCCGTGGTGGGCCAGCTCCGTGATCTCAAACAAATCTCCGGTGACCCGGCTCATCAGCTGCCCGGTGCGGTTGCGGTCATAAAAGGAAAAGGAGAGCCGCTGCATCTGGGCAAAGAGATCCCGCCGCATGTCTGTCTCCATGATGGCGCCCAAAAGATGTCCCCAGTAGGTGATGATGTAGTACAAAATCCCTTTGAGCACGTAGGCGCCTGCCAGAATGGCCATGACAGCAAAGAAAGTGCCGAAGGCATGATCCGGCAGCAGATGCTGCATGCAGTGCCGGGAGACCGTGGGAAAAGCCAGGTCAATGAGGCACACCAAAAGGGCACAGAACATATCCAGGACAAACAGATGGATATGGGGCCGATAGTAGGAGGCAAAAATCTTCAGATAGCTGTTTTTCTTAAAGAATTCTGTATTCATGGTTGGTCCTTATCTTTATATCGTTTTGCATGGTACATATCGAAAAAACGCGAGCTAAGTACCGAGGCTCTTGTAAGGCCCCTGCACTTGGATACACGCCGTCCGCCGCCGGCCAAGGGAGCGGGTCCTGTCGGAGGTATCCGTGTTTGTGGACGCCTCTCGGCTCCGTACAAGAGATCTAGCGGTACATAAGCTCGCAAAAAACGCGAGCTAAGTACCGAGGCTCTTGTAAGGCCCCTGCACTTGGACACACGCCGTCCGCCGCCGGTCAAGGGAGCGGGTCCTGTCGGAGATATCCGGGTTTGGGACGCCTCTCGGCTCCGTACAAGAGACCTAGCGGTACGTAAGCTCGCAAAAAACGCGAGCTAAGTACCGAGGCTCTTGTAAGGCCCCTGCACCCGGATACACTCCGCCACCCGCTCCCTTGTCCGGCGGCTACACAGCAACACCGCAATACGAAAACTCATCAACATGACAACACTCTCTATGTCTTAACGTAAATGCAGATTACTGCACAATCGGAGAGCGCTGACACTCGTGAATCTGCGGCAAGGAGCTGTGATATTTCTGCCGTGCTCCATCCTGATAGAGCATGGAAGTGCGAATATCCGTCTCCAGCATAGAAACAAAGGGAGGCGTCAGAAGGTCGGGGCCTCTGGAAAGTTTAGAAATAAGAGGAATACTGCTGTTCTCCTTGATGGCGCTGAGCAAGGGAGCCGCCTGTTTTCGAAAGCCCAGAAGCCTTGCATATCCCGTTATGCCTGCATCGATCCATTGCGCCAGGTCATCCTGTCGAAGTTCTAACAGGATATGCAGCAAAGCTCTGGATATGCGGGTGTAGGTGAAATTTCGGCTTTTTACCAGCCCACAGAAAGCTGTATAGGTGGTAAAGGCAGGCAGGCACTTTTCTATACGGGCTGCTAATGCCGGAGAGACATCCAGGTAGTCTGTCAGTGCTTGTCCCGGCAGGTCGGCCATGCGCAGTCGGTAGAGCAATGGCCAGGAAAAATCATCGGCGCCGAGGGGAGCGCTTTTTCCCAATCTTTCCTGCCACAAGGCATACAGGGGCGGAGGCAGTTCTTTTTCCAGTTCTATTTCTTCCTTATGTTTCTTTTCCTGTGGGAGCATAATTTGCCGGAGAGAAGAGGCGGAGGCGGCCTTTGTGCGGCAGACCGCATGGGGGCGGATGGTGCTGCCGCGCTGCCGGAGCACTTTGCAGTATTCGGTGGCCAGCAGATCGTTAGAACCGGCCGGGGCATTCTGAGCCAGGGCAGCGGCTTTGGCAGCCGGATAGGAAAGACCGGATCGCAGGCCTTCCTGCATGGCCTTTTGGAAGGATACGGATTCTTCCTGCAAAAGGGCAGCGGATTTCTCCAACGCTGCCAGATCGCCGCTCTCGGAGCCGAAGCAGAGGGTGGTGACCACGCCCAGCTGGTCTAAGAGGCTGACGGCGCCTCTGGCGAAATAATCCGCGCCGGAGCAGGCATAGGGGACAGGGAGCTCTAAGACGGCGTCGGCACCGCAGGAGAGCAGTGCTAAGGTGCGGGCATATTTGTCAATGACGGCAGGCTCTCCCCGCTGCACATAATCGCCGCTGATCAGCAGCAACAGATAATCCGCATCGGTGTTCTCTCTGGCTTTTTGCAGCAGATAGACGTGCCCCTGATGCAGGGGATTGCATTCTGCGATAACAGCTGTAACTCTCAAAGAATCTCCTTTATCACGGCCTGCTGCCAGATTGTTAAAAAACTATCGGGATGTATTGAAAAAGAAACTTGAACAGCACCGTGAATTTATTGTATACAATATGTATAGGTTTATAATAAAGGTACAGATTGCCGGAATTGCCGGGGAAATGTGCAAAACAAAAGCTGTTTTGTATGTTTGTCCGTGATAGGGAGAAAAGGACGGCAGTCCGGTATCGAAGGTATCTATCAGTACATAGTAAGTACATATAAAATGGTACAGCCAGTGCCCGTTGTACACAGGAGCACTGCGAGACCCATTATAGCACAAAAGGAGAGAAAGCAATGTCAGCATTTATTGATTCCATCAAGGAAAAAGCCAGAAGAGACAAAAAGACCATCGTATTGCCCGAGACCACAGACAGAAGAACCTTAATGGCCGCTGCCCACATCATGGAGGAGGGTATTGCCGATCTGGTCCTGGTAGGTGATGAGGAGAAGATCATGGAAGGTGCCAGATGGTTGGAGCTGGATCTGAAAAAGGTAGCCGTGGTCAATCCTGCGACTACTCCTAAGCTGGATGAGTATGTGAACGTGCTCTATGAGTGCCGTAAGAACAAGGGTATGACCCCGGAGAAAGCCAGAGAGATCCTTTTAAACGATCCCCTTACCTTCGGCGTAGTCATGGTAAAGAACAATGATGCAGACGGCATGGTGGCAGGTGCCTGCCATGCGACAGCAGATACTCTTCGCCCCGCTCTGCAGATTCTGCGCACTGCTCCCGGAGTGAAGCTGGTATCCGGTTTCTTCCTTTTAGTAGTACCGGATTGTGAATACGGCGCTAACGGTACCTTTATCTTTGCAGATTCCGGTCTGAACCAGGATCCCACCAGTGAAGAGCTGGCAGCCATTGCCGACAGCAGTGCCCGCAGCTTCCAGGCATTGGTAGGCACAAAGCCCATTGTAGCTATGCTTTCCCATTCCACCAAGGGAAGTGCAAAGCATCCGCTGGTAGATAAGGTCACAGAGGCAGTGCGGATCGCACATGAGCAGTATCCTTCCTTGCTGGTGGATGGTGAGATGCAGGCGGATGCCGCTATGGTGCCGGAGGTAGCAAAGTCCAAGGCTCCCGGCAGCCCGGTGGCAGGCAGGGCCAATGTATTGATCTTCCCGAATCTGGATGCAGGCAACAATGGCTACAAGCTGGTGCAGCGTCTGGCAAAGGCAGAGGCCTACGGCCCCATGCTTCAGGGTATCGCAAAGCCGGTAAACGATTTGTCCAGAGGCTGCAGCTGGGAGGATATCGTAGGCGTGGTAGCGCTGACGGCTGTACAGGCACAGCTTTCTTTATAAGATAAGAGTGGACGCAGGCACATCTGCCTGCAAAGCAGAGATGCAATCAGCCGACAATGCCTCATGGCGCTGTCGGCTGTTGGCGACTGTTCTGCAAAAGCTCATCAGAATCACATCGGAGAAATCGCCTTCGCGAATTTCTCCTCACATTGTCGCAGACAAGCTGCGGCATAGAAAGGGAGAAGTATGAATATTCTTGTAATCAATTGCGGAAGTTCTTCTTTAAAGTTTCAGGTAATAGATGCGGTGGCTGAGAAATTACTGGCCAAGGGGCTTTGTGAGAGAATCGGACTGGACGGTTCTTTTACCTATGAAAATAAAAAGGACGGCAAGCCGAAGCAGAAGGTTTCCGTGGAAATTCCCGATCATAAGAAGGCTATTTCGTTAGTGCTGGATGCCCTGACAGATCCGGAAAACGGCATTATCACTTCTCTGGATGAGATTGGAGCAGTGGGACACCGGGTAGTCCACGGCGGAGAGAAGTTCACCAGCTCTGTGGTCATCGATGAGGAAGTGCTGGAGGCTATTCAGGAGTGTGCGGAGTTGGCACCTTTGCATAATCCTGCGAATCTCACAGGTATTGCAGCATGCAGAGCTTTAATGCCGAATACACCTATGGTGGCAGTTTTTGATACGGCTTTCCATCAGACTATGCCGGAAAAGGCTTATCTGTATGCGGTTCCTTACCACTATTACGAAGAGGATAAGGTGCGCCGTTACGGCTTCCACGGCACCAGTCATTCCTATGTATCCAAAGAGGCAGCGGCTTTCCTGGGACAGCCCTATGACAGTCTTAAGACCATTGTCTGCCATCTGGGCAACGGCGCCAGCGTATCTGCTGTGAAGAACGGCAAGTGCGTAGATACTTCCATGGGTATGACCCCGTTGGACGGTCTGGTTATGGGTACTCGTTGCGGCAGTATCGATCCGGCCATCATCGAATTCCTCGCGCATAAGGAAGGCCTGGACATCGATGGCATTATGAAGATACTGAATAAGGAGTCCGGCATGCTGGGACTCTCCAGAGGCCTTTCCTCCGATTCCAGAGATCTGGAAGCTGCCTACGAAGAGGGTAATCCGGACGGCGTGCGTGCGGTAGAGAGCTTTTGCTACAGCGTAGCCAAATATATCGGCAGCTATGCGGCAGCCATGGACGGTGTGGATGTACTTTGCTTTACCGCCGGTATCGGAGAGAACAGTGACATTGTCCGGGACAAGGTCTGCTCCTATCTACATTATCTGGGCATTGCTCTGGATCCTGTGGAAAATGCCAAGAGAGGTGAGGATAGAATTATTTCCACACCGGAGAGCAAGGTAAAGGTACTGGTGATTCCCACCAATGAAGAACTGGCCATTGCCAGAGAGACCTACGCACTTTGCAAATAAAAATGGTTGACAATCATGGCATGTACCTGTATAATATGCCTTGTGTTTTGGGCTTGTGCCCAGCTTTCCCTATGGGGAACAGCAATCTCTCCCATGACAAAGGGAATGCTAAGGAGGTGTAACGAATGTCTATTTGTCCGAAGAATAAGTCTTCTAAGAGCCATAGAGATATGAGAAGAGCAAACTGGAAAATGTCTGCTCCGGCACTGGTAAAGTGCAGCAAATGCGGCGCCCTGATGATGCCTCACAGAGTTTGCAAGAACTGCGGTTCCTACAATAAGAAAGAGATCATCAAGAACGAGGACTAATAATCATATTTTGTTCCAGATGACAGAAAGACCGATGCAGAGTACTGTGTCGGTCTTTTTAATTTCACACTGCCGGCGTTGATTGATTTTTAAATGTTCATTTAGTAATATAGATAAGATGTCAAAAAGAATTTTCCATCACACAGCCGCAGATTACTGCGGCATAAAGAAGCTGTCGCAGTAATCTGCGGCATAGTGAGGTAAATATGAGTGATATGATTAATGTGGCAGTGGATGCCATGGGCGGCGATCACGCACCGGATGAAGTGGTGAAGGGTGTTTTGCTGGCTGTGAGAGCGAATCCTTCGCTGAAGGTCACCCTGGTGGGCAAAGAGATGATGGTCCGGGCAGCACTTCAGCAATATGCAGGAGAAGAGGGATGGCCGGAGGATCGAATCAGTATCTGTCATACATCCGAGGTGATCGAGATGGCAGAGTCTCCGGTCAAGGCTATTATGGAAAAGAAGGACTCCTCCATCGTAAAGGGCATGGAAATGGTCCATGACGGCGAGTGCGATGCCTTTGTGACCGCCGGCAGCAGCGGTGCTACCTTGGTAGGCGGACAGACTATTGTGGGAAGGATCAAGGGAATTGAGAGACCGCCTTTGGCACCCCTGATGCCTACCACCAAGGGGCCGGTATTGCTGATCGACTGCGGAGCCAATGTGGATGCGAAGTCCTCCTGGCTGCTGCAGTTTGCCCAGATGGGATCCATCTATATGGAGAATATCGTAGGCGTTCGGAATCCCCGGGTGGCGATTCTGAATATCGGGGCAGAGGACGAAAAAGGCAATGCATTGGTGAAAGAGACCTTCCCGCTGCTGCAGCAGTGTGAGACTATCAATTTCATCGGCAGTATTGAGGCAAGAGAGATCCCTGCAGGGGGAGCAGACGTGGTGGTTTGCGATGCCTTTGCAGGCAATGTGGTATTAAAGATGTACGAAGGTGTGGCTTCCGCGCTTCTGGGGGAGATCAAGACAGCACTTCTCTCCAGTCTTCCCACCAAAATCGGTGCGCTGCTGATCAAGCCGGCTTTAAAGGGAACGTTGAAGAAGTTTGATACTTCTACCTACGGGGGAGCTCCTCTTCTGGGACTGAATGGGCTGGTAGTGAAGAGCCACGGCAATTCCAAGGCTATCGTGATCCAGCATGCCATTGAGCAGTGCATCACCTTTAAAGAGAAGGATATCAATGGGCAATTCCGCAGCAAAATGAAGCTGGTGGACCGCACAAAGAAGAGGGCGGCTGCGGAATAGCGGCTGCATGGACAGAAACTGTGCTTAAGGAATCGGCTTGTGATATTGCTTTACACCCCGACAGTGAAGGGCGACGTCAGAAAAGCATACAATTGCATTATGGAATCTGCCATCATGTGAAGCATGCGTAGTAACAGTAAAAGCCGTACAATAAATAAAAGAACAGAAAGAAGGAAAAATCATGGAAGAATTTAAAAAACTGCAGGATATCATTGCTGATGTATTAAACGTAGATCCGGATGAGATCACAGAGGAGACTACCTTTACAGATGATCTTGGAGCTGATTCCCTGGATCTGTTTCAGGTGATCATGAGCATTGAGAAGGTCTTTAAGATCACGGTTCCCACCGAAGAGATTCAGAATGTGAAGACAGTGGGAGAGGCAGCAAAGCTGATTCAGGAAGCAAGAGCAGGCAAGTAGATGAATTACCAAACAAGGGAAGAACTGGAAAAACTGGAGAAAAAGATCGGCTATTCCTTTCAGGACAAGAGTCTGCTGGAGTGTGCGCTGACCCACAGCTCTTATGTAAACGAGCATAAGATCAATCGCTGTCAGGATTATGAGCGCCTGGAGTTTCTGGGGGATGCAGTGCTGGAGATGGTTTCCAGCACTGTCCTTTACAAAAAATATCCGGAAAAGAAGGAAGGAGAGCTCTCTAAGCTGCGCTCCACACTGGTCTGCGAGCCGGCTCTGGCCTATTGTGCCAGAGACATCGGCCTGGAGGCCTTTATTCGTCTGGGAAAGGGTGAAGAGGCTACCGGGGGACGTCAGAGAGATTCCATCATCTCCGATGTCATGGAGGCTACTATAGGCGCCATGTATCTGGACAGCGGCCGAGTGGAGGAAGCCCAGGATTTCATTATGAAATTCATCCTCTCAGACCTGGAAAATAAAAGACTCTTTTATGATGCCAAATCCATCCTCCAGGAAAAGATACAGCAGCAGGGACAGACGATCCGCTATGAGGTATTGGAGGAATGCGGACCCGAGCACTGCAAGGTGTTTCGGGTGGCTGTTCTGATCGATGACAAACAGGTGCAGACCGGAGAGGGCAGATCCAAAAAGTCGGCGGAGCAGCAGGCTGCGCATCGTCTCCTTCTGGAGATGAATCAATAGGAAAGTTTCTGCGAAATAAGTGGGGACACAGGGAGTTGCATGTATCTTAAGAGTATCGAAATACAGGGATTTAAATCCTTTGCAAACAAAATCAAATTCGAATTTCACAATGGAATAACCGCCATCGTGGGACCGAACGGTTCGGGCAAAAGTAATGTCGCGGACGCCGTGCGCTGGGTGCTGGGTGAACAGCGAATCAAGCAGCTGCGCGGTGCCTCCATGCAGGACGTTATTTTTGCCGGGACAGAGCTTCGAAAGCCCCTGGGCTATGCCTACGTGGCCATCACACTGGATAACAGCGATCATCAGCTGGCCATAGACTATGAGGAAGTGACGGTGGCAAGGCGTTTGTACCGATCCGGTGAGAGTGAATATCTGCTGAATGGGACGGCCTGCCGATTGAAGGATGTCAATGAGCTTTTTTATGACACCGGCATCGGTAAGGAGGGCTATTCCATTATCGGACAGGGCCAGATCGAAAAAATCCTTTCGGATAAGCCGGAGGATCGAAGGGAGCTTTTTGATGAAGCTGCCGGTATCGTGAAATTCAAGCGCCGCAAGGAGGCTTCCGAGAAGAAGCTGGAGAGCGAGCGGGCGAATCTGGTGCGTGTCAATGATATCCTGGCTGAGCTGGATAAGCAGATCGGCCCTCTGGAAAAGCAGTCGGAAAAAGCAAAAATTTATCTAAAGACCAGAGAAAGCTTAAAGACATTGGACGTCAATGCATTTCTGATCGAAAACGGAAAGACCGGCGAAGAACTAAAGGAAATGACAGAAAAGCAGCAGATTGCGGACAGAGACCTTGCGCAGGCGAAGGAGCAATACGAAGCTGCCAAATCCGATTATGAAAATATCCAGACGCAGTTAGAACAGTTGGAAACGGAGATGGAACAGACCAGGAACCGGATCAGCGATGCCAGCATCGTCCGGGGCAAACTGGAAGGGGATATCAAGGTTTACGAGGAGCAGATTCGGGCAGCAAAGAGTAATGCAGAGCATTTCGCTGTCCGTAAATCCAATATGCAGGCAAAGCTGGATGGCTATCAGGCGGAGAAAAACCAGATTCTGGAGGAAAAAAAGGAGATAGACGAGCAGTTCTCCCAGCTGACGGATGCCAGAGAAAAGGCCAGAAAAGAGCATGAGACAGTGGCGGCGCAGGTGACAGAGTGCGCCGCGCAGATCGAGGATGGCAAAAACGGGATTCTGGAGGCATTAAGCGAGCGGGCTACCATTAAATCCCGCCTGGCAAGTTTAAGTACCATGGAAGAGCAGATCGGTATACGAAAGTCCGAGCTGACTTCCCGCCTCGTCAGTGCCAGAACACAGGAAAATCAGCAGGAAGAGCGGATTCGCCAGTTAAAGGAAGCTTTTGAGGCAGTGACAGCAAGGATCAGCGAACTGCGGCAGGCACAGCAGGAGAAGGAAACACAGATTCAGAAGGCCAAGGAGAAGCTGACCGGCTGCGATCAAAAGCTGCGGGATGCTCAGATCGAATACCACAAGGAAAAGACCAAGCTGGAATCTCTGGTGAATCTGACAGAACGCTATGAGGGCTTTGGCGGCAGCGTCAAAAAGGTCATGGAGCATAAATCCAAGGAAAAAGGCCTGCTGGGTGTAGTAGCTGATCTCTTAAAGACGCAGCCCAGGTATGAGACTGCCATCGAGGTGGCGCTAGGCGGCAATATTCAGAATATCGTCACAGATGATGAGGCCACTGCCAAGCGGATGATTTCCATGCTAAAGAGAGAAAAGGCAGGCCGTGCTACCTTCCTGCCACTGACCAGCATCGCCCACCCCCAGGAATTCTCCAAACCGGAGGTATTAAAGGAAGAGGGCGTCATCGGTCTGGCGGACAGTCTGGTGGAGACGGAGCCGGCATACCGCAATGTGGCCAAGGCCATGCTGGGGCGTATCCTGATTGTGGACAGCTTTGATCATGCGGTGAAGATTGCCGGTCGGCACAGCCATTCCCTGCGAATGGTCACGCTGGAGGGTGAACTTTTCGTGCCCGGCGGTGCTATCAGCGGCGGTGCCTACAGAGGAAACAGTAACCTCCTGGGAAGGCGCCGGGAAATGGCGGAGCTGGAACAGAAGGTAAAGGAAAAGCTGCAGGCTATTGACAAGCTGAATCAGGAAATAGAAGAGACGAGAAGTGCCCGCACGGCCATGCGGCAGGAATTGGAGCAGATCCGCAGTGAGCTGCAAAGCAAATTCCTAGAGCAGAATACCGCCCGCATGAATGTGGTCAATGAAGAAGAAAAAAAGAAACAGGCGGCGGGAAGCTTTGTACAGCTCAAAGAAGAGAGTAAGAGCATAGAAGAGCAGACAGCAGCCGTGGTAAAGGAAAAGGAAGAAATCACGGAAAAGCTGGCGGCGTCCGAACAGTACGAAAAGGATACCACAGCGCAGATCACCCTTTGGCAGGAGCAGTTGGATGCCCTGCAAAAGGAAGAGGCGAAAAAGAATACAGCTGCCGCTGCATGGGATGTGGAAATAGAGAGAATGCGCCAGCAGCTCCAGTTCAAGCAGGAAAATCTGGACCGCATCAGCCAGGAGACGGAGCAGACAAAGAAGGAACTGGAAGAAATCGTACAGAGCCTTGCGCAGGGCAAAGAAGAGATGAGCCAGCGTGAAAAAAATATCCAGGAGATCCAAAAGACCATCGAGAGCTCCCACAGCACCCAGTCCGATGCCCAAAAGCAGCTTAAGGAGAGCATACAGAAAAAGGAAGAACTCTCCGGAAAGCAAAAGGAATTCTTTACCACCAGAGAAAGCCTGGCGGAAAAGCAGAATTCTCTGGATAAGGAAGTTTACCGCTTAAATGCCCAGAAGGAAAAGCTGCAAAATGCGCTGGAAGCCCAGATCAATTACATGTGGGACGAGTACGAGATCACCTTATCGGATGCAGCAGCGCTGCGGGATGCATCCATGACAGATCTTTTCGCCATGAAAAAGGAAATCGCTGCCTTAAAAGGAAAGATCAAAAGCCTTGGTGATGTGAATATGGGCGCCATCGAGGAGTACAAAACCCTGATGGAGCGTTATACTTTCTTAAAAGGACAGCATGATGATCTGGTGGCGGCAGAGGAAACCTTGCAGGGCATCATCCTGGAGCTGGATGAGGCTATGCGCAGACAGTTTAAAGAACAGTTCGCTCGGATCAATAGGGAATTTGATCTGGTGTTCAAGGAGATGTTCGGCGGCGGAAAGGGCACACTGGAGCTGATGGAAGGGGCCGACCTTCTGGAGGCAGGTGTTCGGGTCATCGCGCAGCCCCCGGGCAAGAAGCTGCAGAATATGATGCAGCTCTCCGGCGGTGAGAAATCTCTGACAGCCATAGCGCTTTTGTTTGCGATTCAGAGCCTTAAGCCTTCTCCCTTCTGTCTGCTGGACGAGATCGAGGCAGCACTGGATGAGAGCAATGTCAGCCGTTTTGCAGGATATCTGCACAAGCTGACAAAGGACACCCAGTTTATTGTCATCACCCACAGACGGGGCACGATGGAACAGGCCGATCGATTGTATGGTATCACCATGCAGGAGAAGGGCGTATCCGCATTGGTCAGCGTGAATCTGATTGACAAGGATTTGAGTGCTTAAAGCAGAGAGTGATCATATCGGAGAATTCGCCTGCGCGAAATGCTCCTCATGCAGCCGCAGACAAACCGAGATAAGCTGCAACATAGAGAGGTGAATATGGCTAAATTTGATTTTTGGGGTTGGCGCTCCAAGAAGAAGGAAAACATAGAGCCGGAAACGGAAAATACAAATCCGGAGATAGAAAATACAGCTTCGGAGACAGAGATTACAGAACAGGGAATAGTAAACGCAGCTTCGGAGTCGGAAGCGCCAGAATCCCAAATAGAAACAACATTCCCGGAGATGGAAGCGACAAAACCGGAAATGGAAAACACATCCCCAGGGATGGATGAAGTAAAACCGGGAATAGAAACTGCAGACTCGGAGACAGAAATAACAAAGCCTGTAGCAGAGACCTTGGATCTGGAGACGGAAGATGCGGAACCAGGAATAGAAACCACAGATTCTGAAATACAAAAAGCGGAATCAGATGCGGAAGAAATACAGGAGCCGGCAGAAGAGGCGCAGGAGAAATCCGAATCGGAAGCTGAACCTGAGTCAGAACGGGAGTCAGAAAGTGAGTCAGAACAGGAATCTGAACCGGAGCCAGAAGCAGAGACTGTGCAGAAGCAGGGCTTCTTCAGCCGCCTGAAGGCCGGACTGACTAAGACGAGAGATAATATCGTACACGGCATGGACCGGGTATTTCTGGGATATTCCTCCATCGATGATGATTTCTACGAGGAACTGGAAGAAATCATGATCATGGGGGATATGGGAATCCATGCCACAGACGAAATTCTGACCAAGCTAAAGCAGCAGGTGGAGGAACAGC
Organism: bacterium; assembly: GCA_963593905.1. Classification (GTDB taxonomy): domain Bacteria; phylum Bacillota; class Clostridia; order Lachnospirales; family Lachnospiraceae; genus CAG-791. Next base: position 17,454 of record CAVBBL010000015.1, read on the forward strand.
ACATTCACGAGCCGCAGGCTTGCCGGGAATTACTGATCCAGAATATCAGCGAGCAGATGCAGGTGGATGAACATGCCTACGATTTTGAGAAACAGCCTTCCATTGTCATGGTCATCGGTGTCAACGGCGTAGGAAAGACCACCTCTGTAGGCAAGCTGGCAGGCATTTACAAAAAGCAGGGCAAAAAGGTACTCATTGCGGCGGCAGATACCTTCCGGGCAGCGGCAGGAGAGCAGCTGCAGGAATGGGCGAACCGAGCAGGGGTAGATATCATCAGTGCCCCGGAGGGCTCCGATCCCGCCAGCGTGGTCTATGATGCCGTGTGTGCAGCCAAGGCCAGAAGAGCGGATATACTGCTGTGTGATACCGCAGGCCGTCTCCATAACAAGAAAAATCTTATGGAAGAGCTGCGCAAGATGGACAAGATCATCTCTCGGGAATACCCGGAGGCTATGCGGGAAAATCTGGTGGTATTAGACGGTGCCACCGGTCAGAACGCCCTGTCTCAGGCCAGAGAGTTCGGCAATGTCACTGATCTGACAGGCATCATCCTCACAAAGATGGACGGTACCAGCAAGGGCGGTATAGCCATTGCTGTGCAGTCAGAGCTGCACATCCCGGTGAAATTCATTGGCGTGGGAGAAAAGATGGAAGATCTGCAGAAATTTAACCCTGATGATTTTGTGACAGCATTATTCGAGAGAGAAACGGATGAGGCTGATCCCCAGGAAATATAGCTGCAGACGAGCTGCGGCTTAAGGATAATGATCATGAAATACCTGATGGCATTTCATGATCATTTCAGGGATGCCAGGGCATCCCTGAGGATCGCATCGGAGAAATCGCCTTCGCGAATTTCTCCTCACGTCGTCGCAGCAAGCTGCGACATAAGGAGGTAATTATGGATACGGAAATGTTGACTTTACCCAGATTTGAAGAAGCATATGAGACGGTGAAAAAGGTAACCCGCCCCACAGAACTGATCTACTCGGATTACTGGAGTGAGCAGACTGGAGGAAAGGTTTATTTAAAGCCTGAAAACATGCAGCGCACAGGTGCATATAAGGTCCGGGGCGCTTATTATACCATCAGTACTCTTACTCAGGAAGAGAGAGAAAAGGGGCTGATCACCGCTTCTGCCGGCAACCATGCGCAGGGTGTGGCTTATGCCGCAAAGGCTTATGGGGTAAAGGCTGTCATCGTTATGCCTACCACCACTCCTCTGATCAAAGTAAACCGCACCAAGGCACTGGGGGCAGAAGTAGTGCTTCACGGTGATGTATACGATGAGGCCTGTGAAAAGGCATTAGAGCTGGCTAAGGAAAAGGGATACACCTTTATCCATCCCTTCGATGATCCCCGTGTGGCTACCGGCCAGGGCACCATTGCTATGGAAATCATCAAGGAACTTCCTCTGGTGGATATCATTTTAGTTCCCATCGGCGGCGGTGGACTGGCTACCGGCGTTTCCACATTGGCGAAGCTTCTTAAGCCCAACGTACAGGTGATCGGCGTGGAGCCGGCAGGGGCAGCCTGTCTGACAGCTTCTCTCAAAAAGGGAGAGGTGACCACCCTTCCCACGGTCAATACCATTGCTGACGGTACCGCTGTCAAGACCCCCGGCAGTGTGATCTTCCCCTATCTCCAGAAAAATCTGGATCAGGTGATCACTGTACCGGATGAGGAATTGGTAGTGGCATTCCTGGACATGGTGGAGAATCACAAGATGATCGTGGAAAACTCCGGCCTTTTGAGCGTAGCTGCCTTAAAGCATATCGATGCCAAGGGCAAGAAAGTGGTTTCTGTGTTAAGCGGCGGCAATATGGATGTGATTACTATGTCCTCCGTGGTGCAGCAGGGACTGATTCTGCGGGATCGTATCTTTACAGTTTCTGTGCTGCTGCCGGATAAGCCGGGAGAATTAAGCAGAGTATCCGGCATCATTGCGGCAGCCAACGGCAATGTGATCAAGCTGGAGCACAATCAGTTCGTTTCCATCAACCGCAATGCAGCGGTGGAACTGCGGATTACCCTGGAGGCCTTCGGAACAGAGCACAAGAACGAAATCATCCGCTGCCTGGAGAAGGAAGGCTATCAGCCTAAACTGGTGCGCACCAATATCTAGTACAGTGGTTGGGGATAACTACACCTTATAAATGCCGGAAAATGGCTTATATTCAGGAATACGATCAATCTCAACAATATAACTGACAGAAATGTTTATACCAGACGGTAAATGTCCATGAGAAAAAATCCTTTGTATACAGAAAAGGAAAAAGAGAAAGAAAAAGAAAACAGCAATCACCGCAGAACGGTGTATTTGGTCAATATCATCGTGCTGAGCCTGATCACCCTTGCGGCAGTGTCCTTCAGCGTCTTTCTGCTGATTCGGTCCAGGGCCAATGTGCAGGAGCTGCACAGAATTTATGCGGAATTGAATCTGGAAGAGGGAGAAGAGAAACAGCTCTATACAGAGGAAGAACTGAAAAAGAGTCTGAATGAGACCAAAAACAGTGCGGCCATGACAGAGCGCAATACCATCTTGCAGCAGATTCAGAGCTCCTTAGAGTCCGGGGACAGCACCACCGGTATGCTGCGGAAGCTTTTCTCCAATGATATCGTGGTATTAAGCGGCGGACGGTATTACTTTTATCCTGTGATTTCTTCGGTGCTCAAGCACAATTTTTCCGAGTCGGATTTTGCATTGGATGACAGCGGGCGCCTGCAATATAAGGGAACGAACAGCAGGATTCAGACCAGGCAGGGCATTGATGTATCCGAAAAGGAAGGATATATCGACTGGGAAAAGGCAGCCCAGGACCAGATCAGCTTTGCCTATATCTGCGCCGGGGGCGGGGATATGGACGGCACGGCGTTTCGGGATGCCTACTTTGAACACAATCTGACCGGCGCAGATCAGGCGGAACTAAGGACCGGTGTTTATTATACCTTGTCCCATGCCGCTCCGGAGGAGTGCAGGGAGCAGGCTAAGGAGCTGGTCTCCTGGCTGCAGGAGATGGAGGAAGAAGGGGTAAAGACCTCTCTTCCCGTGGCAGTTTGGGTATTGCCCGTCAGCACGGCAGATGACGGCAATCAGGATACGGAGGGACAGAGCAAGGCAGAGTGGACGGAAAACACCATTGCCTTTTGCAAAACGCTGGAGGATGCCGGCTATACGCCTGTGATCTACGGAAATCTGGTGAGCTTTACCATGCTGTTGGACATGACCCAGCTGGAAAAATATGAAAAGTGGATTACCAGCAGTGATTCCTCCCTGTACTTCCCCTATCAGTTCGCTTGCTGGCAGTACACCGCAGGCGGTCAGGTACAGGGCATTTCCACCGATGTGCACCGGGATCTGATCATCAAGGAAGGATTATCTTCCCAGAGTCAGAGCAGCGGTGACGGGGAGACGAAGGAAAGTAAAGAGAACGTCGAGGAAGATTCACAATAACAGCAATCTGCATGGGCATCAGCCTGAAAAAACGCAATAATAAAAAGCAGGGTGAGAATGCTCATCCTGCTTTTTTAAGGAATTCGTTCAGTAATGAGGATACGTGCGAAAAATACGCTCGAAAGCATATTTTTCGCACAGCTATTGGTGCCGCAGGCGTCACCAATAGCCCTGATCGCAAAGCAAATCGGAAATTTGTTTTGCGATTCCTCCGGCGCATGGCGTCTGCAAAATGAGGAGCAGTATGGAAATTTACATTATTCGTCACGGAGAAACCAGGTGGAATAAGGAGCGAAAGCTGCAGGGGAGAGCAGATATTCCCCTCAATGAAAACGGTATCGCTCTGGCACAGAAGACCGGTGTGGGCATGAGGGATATTCCCTTTGATTTTTGCTTCTCCAGCCCCTTGCTGCGGGCCAGGCAGACTGCACAGGAAATCCTAAAGGAAAATGCAGGATACAGGGAGAGAGCGGAGGCATTTCTGAAGGAAAATCCCGATTATAGGGAAATCGTTCGCTGCGAGGACAACGACGATCACAAGGGAAATGCCGGCTGCAAAGAAAACGACAATCATAAGGACAATGTCAGTTACAAAGAGAACAACGTCTGGAAAGAAGAAACTGAAGGAGCGGCAGCGACAGAACTTCTGCCTGTCTGCACCGATGAGCGGATCATTGAGATCAATTTCGGGCCCTGGGAGGGGCTTGGCTGCGGAGCGGACAATTACGAGCTGCCGGTGAAGGATTTTCGGGACTTCTTTGTGAGACCGGATGAATTTGTCATGCCCCGGGGTGCAGAGACGGTGCAGAGCGTAGAGAAACGGGCAGAGGATTTTCTAAAAGATCTGTTTGGAAGAAAGGAGCTGCAGGATAAGACGATTCTGGTGACTACCCACGGCTGTGCCATGAGCTCTTTGCTGCTTCCCTTTTACAGGGCACAGGATCCTGCCAGTCGTCCGCCCATTCCCCACAATTGTCAGGTGGCCAGGATCGTGGCAAAGCCCGGAGAAAAACCGGTGCTGGCCGATAAGGGACGGATCTATTATGAATAAATGCTAGGGAAAGGCTGCTTAAATCAGCATTTCCTTAGTACATCCGGCGAGGGGAACACGAAAGCAGTGTTTCTCTCCATAAAAGTTTGCTGAAGTTTGGTATATTTGACCTTCATTTTACTTTTTCGCTACTACAGTTTGTGGTAAACTGGTAAGGATTATACAAGCTGTATGGAAGTGGGTTAAGGAGAATACATTGGAAACAGATTTGACGAAATGCCGAAATGAGATAGATCAGATAGACAGACAACTGGTGGAGCTGTATGAGAAGCGGATGGCAGTGTCCGAAAAGGTGGCTGCCTATAAGATCGCTACGGGCAAGAGAGTACTGGATCAGGAGAGAGAGCGGCAAAAGCTGGAAGCCGTGCAGGCCATGGCCAGCAATGATTTTAATAAGCACGGTGTGAAGGAGCTCTTTGAGCAGATCATGACCATGAGCCGCAAGAAGCAATACCAGCTGATTCAGGAGAGCGGCAGCATGAACCGCCTCCCCTTCATCGAGGTGGATTCCCTGGTAAAAAAGGGAATCCGTGTGGTTTACCAGGGAGCGCAGGGATCCTATTCCGAGGCGGCTATGAAGAAATTTTTCGGAGAGGAGATCAGCCATTTTGCGGTAGATACCTTCCGGGATGCCATGACTGCTATAGAGGAGGGAACCGCAGATTATGCCGTCCTCCCCATTGAGAATTCCACCGCAGGAATTGTCAGTCAGATCTACGACCTTCTGGTGGAATATGAGAATTATATTGTGGGAGAGCAGATCATTCCCATCAGACATTGTCTGCTGGCACCGGCGGGCGCCAGCCTGGATACCATTAAGACAGTCTACTCCCACGCGCAGTCGCTGATGCAGAGTGAGCATTTCCTCTCCGAGCATCCCGCATGGAGACAGGAGAGTATGCAGAATAACGCTTTTGCGGCGGCCAAGGTGGCCAGGGAAGGGGACATCACCCAGGCGGCTATTGCCAGTGAATATGCGGCAAAGACTTACGGACTGCAGATTCTGAAGGAGGGCATTAACCAGGCAGAAAATAACTCCACCCGGTTTATCATCGTCACGAATCAGAAGGTATTCCAGAAGGACGCCTCCAAGATCAGCATCTGTCTGGAGATTTCCCACGAAAGCGGCTCTCTGTATCATATTCTTTCTCATTTCATCTACAATGACCTGAATATGACTAAGATCGAAAGCCGTCCTATTGAGGAGCGCAACTGGGAGTATCGATTCTTTATAGATTTTGAGGGAAACTTAAACCAGAGCTCCGTCAAAAATGCTCTGCGGGGATTGCGGGACGAGGCAAAGAATATGCGGATACTGGGAAATTACCAGGGAAGCGAGAAAGCCTGAGACAGCACTTGATGCCGGGCATATATAAGATAAGATTAGAAAAAGGAATAAAACAGGTACAGAAAAATGCGTAACCACGAGTGGATTGTTTACAGAGATTTCGGTAAAGAAGAAGGAAAGATCTTAAAAGATGTGGTCTTTCTCATGGAGGAAGGCTTAAAGCAGGCAGCAGCCGGCGAGGAGGAAAAGAGAAAAGCCCAGGACATTATGTATCATGCCATGCACAAGCTCATAGAGCTGGCGGATTCCAGCGGTTTTTACGGCAATCTCTGGCATTGTTATCTGGCCAACCTCCTGGTAAACAATGAAAACAGCTACAGCCGTTCCTGTGAGATCAGGGGGGCTGTGCAGGGAACGATCAATGAGGCAGTGCTCCATGACATCGCCGTTTTTAAAGAATTATATGACTATGATTTTGCTCCCTTGATGGCAGCACTGGATCTGCCGGCTTTTTCCATGGTACTTCGCTATGAACCCTGCACTGCCAAGAGTAAGGTTTACAATACCCGAATCAGAGACAGAATCTGCGGTCTTGCCAAACAATTCAATGATGCGCAGACGCCGGAGGAGATGAAGGCGGCCCTGACGGATTTCTATCACGATTATGGCGTGGGCAAGTTCGGTCTGCACAAGGCCTTCCGCATCGCCCATGATGAGAGCGGCGTGCATATTGTTCCCATCCTGAATATCCGTCATGTAAAAATGGACGATTTGGTGGGATATGAGATCGCCAAGCAAAGACTCATCGAAAATACAGAGGCCTTTGTCCAGGGAAGACCGGCCAATAACTGCCTGCTCTACGGAGATGCAGGTACAGGCAAATCCTCCTCCATTAAGGCTATCGCCAATACCTACTATGAGCAGGGACTTCGTATCATTGAGGTGTACAAGCATCAGTTCCAGGATCTCAATGATGTCATCAGCCAGATCAAGAGCCGTAATTACAGGTTCATCATCTACATGGATGACCTTAGCTTTGAGGACTTCGAGATCGAATACAAGTATCTGAAGGCTGTCATCGAGGGCGGACTGGAAAAGAAGCCGGAGAATGTGCTGATCTATGCCACCAGCAACCGCCGCCATCTCATCAAGGAGAGCTTCCACGACAGAGATGGGGTAGAGTTGTCGGATAAGCACGGCGGCGACACCGTGCAGGAGAAGCTTTCCCTGTCCAGTCGTTTCGGCGTCAGCATCTACTTTGGCGCACCCTCCATGGAGGAATACCAGCAGATCGTGGCAGAGCTGGCAAAGAAGAATCAGATTCAGATGGATGCAGAAACCCTGCGGCAGGAAGCGTCCAGATGGGAGATGCGCCACGGCGGACTCTCCGGCAGAACGGCGCAGCAGTTCATTGATCATCTGCTGGGTGTGCAGGAACAGGCATAATGGAAGCAGGTATAGCAGGAGCAGGCATAGCAAATAGCTACTGGGGGTGCTGAGGGGTGCCTCCGCCGCCCAGGGAAGCGGGTCCTGTCGGAGGTATCCGGCTTTGGGGACGCCTCGCGGCTCCGTACAAGTGCCTAGCGGTACATAAGCTCGCAAAGAACGCTCGCAAGTACCGAGGCACTTGTAAGGCCCCTGCACCCGGACACTCTCCGCCACCCGCTTCCCTGGTCGGCGGAGGCACGGCAACATCCCGGAAATGGAGATTATTATGGCAATACGCAGATTTGCAGCGATTGATGTGGGCAGCTATGATCTGGAAATGAAGATATTCGAGTGCTCCAAGGAACGGGGCATTCGTCAGATCGACAGCGTTTCCCATAGAGTGGCTCTGGGCAGCGATACCTACAATATGGGCAAGCTCAGCAGAGAGCATGTAGAAGAACTAAAGAGAGTGCTGCTGGAATACAAGAACATCATGGAAGTCTATAAGGTGACGGATTACAAGGCCTACGGTACCAGCGCCATCCGAGGCGTAGAGAATACTTCCATTGTCCTTAATCAGATCGAGAGCCAGACAGGGATTCACGTGGATATCCTGACAAATTCCGAGCAGCGATTCCTGGATTATAAGTCCATCGCCTCCAAGGGCGAGGGGTTTACCAAAATCATTGAGAAGGGAACTGCCATCGTGGATATCGGCGGCGGCAGCATTCAGATTTCTCTTTTTGACAAGGATCATCTGGTGGAGACCCAGAACCTGAAATTAGGTGTACTGCGCCTCTATGAGCAGCTGCATCATCTGGATGCCCGTTCTGCCCAGTATGCATCCCTGATCGAGGAACTGGTGAATTCCCAATTGGTGGTATTTAAGAATCTCTATCTGAAGGATCGGCAGATTCACAATATCATCGTGGTGGACGATTACATTTCCCCGGTGATGCAGAATCGTTCCTTTAACGGCAATCAGGAACCGGGCTATGTAGAGGTTCCCACTTATCTGGAATTCATCGAAAAGCTCAAGATGAAGAACCGTCAGGATGCCGCCAGAAGATTGGGAATTCCGGATGATAATGTACCCCTTCTCTATATTGCGGGTATGCTGGTAAAGTGCGTGGTGGAGACCATGAATGCAGAGCAGATCTGGGCGCCCGGGGTGACGCTGTGCGATGGCATGGTCTATGAGTTCGCGGAAGAGACAGGGATATTGCTGCCCACGCACAACTTCGAGGAAGATATCGTGGCCTGTGCCCGGACTATCAGTAAGCGCTACAAGGGCATTAAGGCCAGAAGCGAGACACTGGAGACTATTGCACTGCGTATCTTTGATGCCACAGAGTCTATTCACGGCCTGGGTCAGCGGGAAAAACTCTTGCTGCGCATCGCCACCAGACTGCACGACTGCGGCAAGTACATCAGTCTGGTGAATCTGGCAGAGTGCTCTTACAATATCATTATGTCTACAGAGATCATCGGCCTCTCCCACATCGAGAGAGAGATCGTGGCCAATGTAGTGAAGTTTAATCACAGCGATTTCATCTACTACGAGGAACAGGAGACAGCGTCGGATATCGACAGAGAAGCCTACCTGGTCATCGCCAAGCTGACGGCGATCCTGCGCATCGCCAACGGACTGGACCGCTCCCATAAGCAGAAATTTAAGGATGTCAAAATATCCTTAAAGGATGGTCAGATGATCATCGGTGTCCAGACCCAGGAGGACATCACGCTGGAGAAGGGACTCTTTGACAGACGTGCCGACTTCTTTGAAGAAATCTTTAACGTTCGGCCTGTGATCAGACAGAAGAAGATATAAAGGAGAAATCACCATCGCGATTTCTCCTCAAACAGCCGTAAAAAAGGCGGCGTAAAGAGGAAAGAATGGAGTTTATCATGGCAAAGGAATTAAACAGCGAGGCTTTAAAACGTTTTGCAGATCCGTCCTATTATCAGAACAGAGAATTGAGCTGGCTGCAGTTTGACAAGAGAGTCTTATCAGAAGCCAGAAATCAGGAAAATCCTCTGTTTGAGAGACTTAAATTCTTGAGCATCACCTCCTCTAATCTGGACGAATTTTTCATGGTTCGTGTGGCTTCTCTCAAGGACCAGGAGAATGCGGGATATAAGAAAAAGGATATCGCCGGCATGAAGCCCAGCGAACAGCTCAATGAGATTGAAAACCAGACCCATGAATTCGTAGAGGAGCAGTATGAGACATATAACCACGAGCTGCTGCCGGCTTTAAAGAGGGAAGGGCTGGAAGTGGTTACCAGCTATGAAAATCTCACCCAGGAGGAGGCTGCCTTTGTGGACGACTTCTTTGAGGAGGAGGTTTACCCGGTGCTCACGCCCATGGCTGTGGATTCCTCCAGACCTTTTCCTTTGGTGCGCAATAAGACCCTGAATCTGGGCGCTTTGCTGCAGCGCAAGAAAGGGGCAGAGGGCAGCAGCCTGCTTCGCCACAGAAAAGGCAAAAATGAAACGGATGAGCTGGAGTTTGCAGCGGTGCAGGTGCCCAGCGTTCTTTCCAGAATCGTCCGCCTTCCCGGCACAGAGGAGGGGAAGACCCGGATCATCCTCTTAGAGGAAGTGATCCGCAGGAACATGCCCAAGCTGTTTTTGAACTATGATATTGTCTGCGCTTATCCCTTCCGTTTGATGAGAAATGCGGATCTGAGTATCGACGAGGATGAGGCAGAGGATCTGTTAAAGGAAATCGAGAAGCAGCTGAAAAAGCGGCAATGGGGAGAGGCTATCCGCCTGGAGGTAGAGGCCGGCATTGATGACAGACTCTTAAATATCCTGGAGAACGAACTGGAATTAGAGTCCAATGAGATTTACCGGATCGACGGCCCCTTGGATCTGACCTTCCTGATGAAGGTCTACGGATTAGCCGGCTTTGACCACCTGAAGGAGCATAGCTATCCTGCACCCCAGGAGGTGCCGGAACTGCCTGCCGGCTGCAATATTTTTGAGGAGATCCGAAAGGGAGATATTTTCATGCATCATCCCTATCAGAGTTTCCAGCCTGTGGTGAATTTCGTGGCCCAGGCGGCAGTGGATCCGGAAGTATTAGCCATCAAGCAGACCCTTTACCGTGTCAGCGGCAATTCTCCCATCATCGCCGCCCTGGCGAAAGCAGCAGAAAACGGTAAACAGGTCACTGTATTGGTAGAATTAAAGGCGCGCTTTGATGAGGAAAATAACATCATCTGGGCAAAGAAGCTGGAGAAGGCAGGCTGCCATGTTATCTACGGCTTGCTGGGACTTAAAACGCACAGCAAGATTACATTAGTGGTCAGAGGGGAAGAGGATGGCATCCGCCGCTACGTACATCTTGGCACCGGTAACTACAATGACTCCACTGCAAAGCTTTATACGGACGTAGGCCTGTTTACCTGTAAGGAGACCATCGGCGAGGATGCCACCGCTGTCTTTAACATGCTCTCGGGTTATTCAGAGCCCCGCAGCTGGAACAGCTTATCTCTGGCACCGCTGTGGCTGAAGGACCGCTTCCTGTACCTGATCGGCCGGGAGAGCGAGCATGCAAAAAACGGGGAACCGGCGCATATTATCGCCAAGATGAATTCCCTTTGTGAGCCCAATGTGATGGCAGCCCTTTATGAGGCCAGCGAGGCGGGGGTTAAGATCGACCTCATCGTCCGGGGCATCTGCTGTCTGCGGGTAGGTATGCCGGGAATCAGTGAGAATATCACCGTGCGTTCTATTGTGGGAAATTTCCTGGAGCACAGTCGTATTTTCTACTTTGAAAACGGCGGACAGCCGGAGGTCTATGCAGCCAGTGCAGACTGGATGCCCAGAAACCTGGACCGCCGGGTGGAGATCATGTTCCCCTTAGAGGATAAGGAGATCCAGCAGAAGGCACTGCATATCCTGGAGACAGAGTTGGCGGATACCGTAAAGGCACAGGTCATGCAGCCGGACGGCTCCTATGTGCGGGTGGACAGAACCGGAAAGGAACTGATCAATTCCCAGCTGGTATTCGGCCTGGAAGCAAAGAAGGCAGCGAAGAAATCTGCAGAGCCGGAGAATAACAGGGTGTTCGTGCCGGAGATGAAGGCTTAGAGGCAGAAATGGGGGATAGTATGCAGCAGGATTATGACGACAGCGTTTTGGATTGCTTTCTGGAAAAGCAGGAACAGCTTTTCCCGGAGCCGGTGGCAGAAAGCCGGGAGGAAGCCGCTTATTTTTTAGAGGACTGCATGGCAGTGGTAGCAAAGAATGCCGGGGAAGTGCTGGCCTATTTTGAAGAGGTGGGCGCAGATATCAGCGGCGAGACGACAGAGAGTATCCTGGAGGCGGCAGAGGTATTTGACGTAGGGGACGGCAGATATCTGATCGTTGAAGGATAAAAGAATTCATCCGGTCATCCTTGGCATTGCAGACCATGTAATGACGGAATATAGCTGATTGTATCTGATTATCGAAGAATAAAAAACAGCCGCTGCAAAAGCAGCGGCTGTTAAGAAGAAAGCAGATGGCGGGAATCGAACCCGTCTCTCCAGCTTGGGAAGCTAGCGTTCTACCGATGAACTACATCTGCGTATTGCGGAACAATCGTCATTTTAACACGAAGATAGAAAACTGTCCAGTACTAACCTGAAATACAGAGGGGGTAAGTTTATGAAATGTCCCTATTGCGGAAAAGAGGATACCAGAGTCATTGATTCCAGGCCTGCGGAGAGTAATTCCATCAGACGCCGGCGGATCTGTGATTCCTGCAGCAAACGTTTTACCACCTATGAAAAGATTGAGACGATTCCACTGGTGGTAATCAAAAAGGACAACAACAGGGAAACCTATGACCGCTCCAAGATTGAGGGAGGCATTCTGCGTGCCTGCCACAAGCGGCCTGTCAGCGTCAACCAGATTAATAAGGCGGTGGACGAGGTGGAGACAGAGATTTTTGGCCGGGAGGAGAAGGAAATTTCCAGCAGAGAGATCGGTGAGCTGGTGATGGAAAAGGTACACAGCCTCGATCCGGTGGCCTATGTGCGCTTTGCCTCTGTCTACCGGGAATTCAAGGATGTGGAGACCTTTATGGACGAGCTGAAGAAAGTCATGAAGGCGGAACACAGCCGGCAGCTGAAGAAGAAAGTTTGAAAGAAATGCCATAAACGACAGCAATGTGTGATGGCAGGAGAAAATTCGCTTTCGCGAAATTCTTTTACTAGTGCCGCAATAATTGCGGCACCAATAGCCTTGATTACAAAATAAATGTTAGTTTTTATTTGTGATTCCTCTGGCGTGGGTTGTCCGCAGAAAGGGGATTAAAATAAAAAAATAAAAAGAAAGAACAGGACAGAAAAGTGGGATTTTCTTTATACCCGAAGGAATATTTACCCTCCGCCTATGCCATCGATTATGAAAAACTTTATGAGCTGGGCTTTCGGGGGATTATTTTTGACATAGACAATACGCTGGTTCCCCATGGGGCACCGGCAGATGAGAGAGCGAAGGCACTTTTCCACAGACTCCATGCACTGGGCTACAAGGTGATGCTTTTATCCAATAATAAAGAGCCGAGAGTAAAGATGTTCTGTGATGCGGTGGAAGGCGCTGCCTATATCTATAAGGCGGGCAAACCAAAGCCGGAGAAATACAGATTGGCCATGGAAAAAATGGGCACAGATGCGGCCCATACTTTTTTTGTGGGAGACCAGATTCTGACGGATATCCTGGGGGCTAATATGGCCGGAATTCCCTCCTACATGGTGCGCTACATGGATCCCCATGAGGAGATCCAAATCGTGATAAAGCGCTATTTCGACAGAGTGGTACTGGCTACCTACAGCGTGTATAATTGGTACAGGAAAAAAAGAGGTGTTCTGCCTCCTTCTGTCAGGATGGAGTAAGGCGGAAGATACGCCTGCGCGAAATTCGCATTGCGATGCCGCAATAAGTGCGGTATGGAGGTATGGGAAGGAAACAATGGAAATTAACGGAAAAACAAAACTCTGCGGTCTGATTGGGCATCCGGTGGGACATACCCTTTCCCCGACGATTCACAATACTCTGGCCAAGGAGCTGGGACAGGATCTGATCTATGTGCCCCTTCCGGTGGAACCGGGATATCTGGAAGATGCGGTGAAGGGCGGCTACGGCCTGGGACTGTTGGGAATGAATGTTACAGTTCCCTATAAAAGCGACGTCATTACTTTTTTAAAAAATGTAGAGCCCATGGCAGCGAGGATCGGCGCTGTCAATACGCTGGTTCGCAATGACGAGCAAGGGGGATATGACGGATATAACACGGATATCTTTGGCTTGGAGAGAGCTCTTAGAGAAGACGGAATTACCTTGCAGGGACAGAATGTGGTTCTTTTAGGGGCAGGAGGCGCCGCCAGAGCGGCGGCTTTCCTGTGCGGACAGCAGCAGGCGGGCCGTGTGTGGATCGTCAATCGCACTTTGGAAAAGGCCCAATTGCTGGCAGAAGAACTAAGGAAAAACTATCCGGAGCTGCAGGTGGAAGCCCTGACCTATGCGCAGATGGAAGATCCAAAGGACAGCAGTCTGCCGGACGGAGGTCTGATCGTATTGCAATGCACCAGTGTGGGACTGTATCCCCACTGCGAGGATACACCGGTGACAGAGCCCGCATTTTTCTCACGGATAGCCTATGCCTTTGACCTGATCTACAGACCGGAGGAGACGAAGTTCCTCAGGCTGGTCAGAGAAGCAGGGGGCCGCACTGCCAACGGACTTGCCATGCTGTTGTGGCAGGGGGTTGCCGCTTATGAGTATTGGAACAAAGTAGATGTAAGCAGCGAGCAGGCTGCGGCGGTCATGGAAAGACTGCAAAAAGAAGTATCCGACGGAAGTTTAAAATAAGAGATGTGTGTCGGAAAAGTCGGGTATAATGAAACAGAAATAAGCATAAGCAGGAATAAACCTAAATAGAAATAAACTTAAGTAGAAGTAAACTTAAGTAGAAGTAAACTTAAGCAGAAGTAAACTTAAGCAGAAGTAAGTAGTAAAAACTTGTGGAGTGAGAAACGGTGTGAGCAGACAAAATTACGTGATGATCGGTTTTATGGGCAGCGGTAAGACCACAGTGGGACAGCAGCTGGCAACAGAGATGGGCTGCTGCTTTGCAGATACCGACGAGCTGCTGGTGCACGAAGCGGGAAGAAGCATCAATGAAATCTTTGCAGAGGAAGGGGAAGAAGGATTTCGGGACAGAGAGACGGCACTTCTTCGCAGATTGACTGCCAATAGAGAGGGAGGCTGTGTGTATTCCACCGGCGGCGGTATGATCCTGCGGGAGGAAAACAGAAGACTCCTGCAGCAGCTGGGAACCGTGGTCTGGCTGCAGATCGAACCGGAGACGGTGCTCCGGCGTCTGGCTGGCAATACAGACAGACCCCTTTTACAGGGGGAAGACAGAGCACAGAAGGTGCAGTCCCTGATGGAAATGCGCCGCAGCGCCTATGAGGACGCTGCCATGGTGCAGGTGCAGGTGGATGAGAAAAGTCCTGCGGAAATCGTGAAAATCATTGCAGGAGCTACGATTGGCCCAGATAGTGACATCCAGACAAACTGCGGTAAAGAAAAGTGAACTTGAAAGAAATGCCTGATGGTATTTCTTTCAAACTGAATGGATGATGTTGATGTAAACATCATCCATTCACGTGATTACATCGGAGGATTTGCCTGCACAAAATTCTCCTCGTGCTGTCGCAGGATAGGATGCGGCAAAGAAAGGAAAATGTAAAAGTATGAAAATTTTAGTAATCAACGGCCCCAATCTTAATTTCCTCGGTATCCGGGAGAAGTCTATCTACGGCGACCAGAGCTACAATTCCCTGATCAAGATGATCCAGGACAAGGCCGCAGCGGCAGGAGCGGAGGCAGAGTGCTTCCAGAGTAACCACGAGGGTGCCATCATCGATCGCCTGCAGCAGGCTTACTACGACGGCACGGACGGTGTGGTGATCAATCCCGGAGCATATACCCATTACAGTTACGCCATTCACGATGCTTTAAAGAGTGTCTTCGTGCCAAAGGTGGAAGTACATATCTCGGATATCAATACCAGAGAGGAGTTCCGCAAGGTTTCCGTGACAGCACCGGCCTGCGACAAACAGATCGTGGGACACGGTTTGGAGGGCTATCTGGAGGCCATCGATTACATCCTGGCTGCAAAAAACAGTTGAAAAAGAAAAACGCATAGTATAAACTATTATGGAATTATACGGCGCACTTCTCCTGCCGCCAGATATGTGGGAGCGGCGCGATAGTGTGAAAATACATCAGAAGGAGTGTTTCAGAATGATCACAGCAAATGAATTTAAGAACGGCATGACCATCGATTACAACGGAAAGGTATGTCAGATTATCGAGTTCCAGCACGTTAAGCCCGGCAAAGGTGCTGCATTCGTCAGAACAAAGCTTAAGAATATCATCACCAACACCACTGTAGAGGATTCCTTAAAGCCTGAGGCAAAGTTCCCCTTAGTGAGAATCGACAGAAAGGATCACACCTATCTGTACAATGACGGTGATATGTATTACTTCATGGACAGCGAGACTTTCGAGAATCTCGACCTGACCAAGGAAGTAGTAGGCAATTCCCTTGACTTCGTTAAGGAGAATGAGGTCGTGAAGGTTTGCTCCTTTAATGGCAATGCCTATGCTATTGAGCCCCCGCTGAACGTAGTTCTGCAGGTTACTGAGACAGAGCCCGGTGTAAAGGGCAACACCGCTACCGGTGCTACCAAGCCCGCTACCGTAGAGACCGGCGCACAGGTTAAGGTGCCGCTGTTCATCGAGCAGGGTGAGCTGATCAAGGTAGATACCAGAACCGGTGAGTATCTTTCCAGAGCATAAGAATTTGTATATTGCCCACAGGAGTCGCGTGCTGATTCCTGTGGGTTTTTGCTATGATACAGTGGATGTCCGGGCATGCTATAACCATGACCTGCGGCGCAGTGATAGAAGGCGCGGCAGAAAGTTCAATATTTTTTCACGAATTCCTTACTGGACAACTGTGCCTGCCTATGCTATTATAACCTAGGTCTTTATGACCAACATATGTAAATGCACTCGTAGTCTAATGGATAGAACGGAGGCCTCCGACGCCTTTGATGCAGGTTCGATTCCTGTCGGGTGCATTTTCTTTTTTTATGGGGATTATAAGAGATATGAAGGGGGAGGAGAGATCAACCGGAAAGGAAGGGATAGCTTCTCATGCAGGATAGAAAAGATGATTTCCAGGATAATTTTCAGGATAACTGGGACGACAATATAGAAAACGACAATGAAGAGATAAACGAGACAGAGCAGTTCGCGGAGAGCGCGGAGCGCCAGAGAGAGCGGGAAGAGCGCAGAAAGAGAAACCGCCGCCGCAATCAGATTGATTTCGCAGGGGTGGAGAAGGCCTGGCATGAGATCAGGGTCTGGGTGATAGATCATCTGCGAATCATCATGCCTGTTGTACTGGCTGTCTGTGTGTTGGTGACTGTGCTGATTGCAGTCAATGCCAATCGCCATGCCAAAGCCAGAGAAGAGGCACAGAGCGCAGAGAGCGCAGAGGGTGCCTCCAGCGAGGAAAGCCAGGAGCCGGCGTTGGAATTAAATGCCTATCCGGATGTGTGTAATCTGATCAATCAATATTACATGGCGTTGGCCAATGCGGATGCGGATACCATCAGTAGTATCGACCCCGGCATTGACGACACGGAGAAGATTCGTATCCAGGCGATCGGACAGTATATTGATTCCTATACTACCGTGGATGTGTATTCCAAGCCCGGTCCCAAGGACGGCACTTATATTTGCTATGTCTATACAAAGGTAAAGTTCAAGGATTACGAGCAGGAAGTCCCCGGACTACAGACCATGTACGTGTGCACCAATGAAGATGGCAGCCTCTATATCAATGAGGGCGAGGAGACCGAGGATGTCACGGACTACATCAAGGATACCTCTCTTCAGAATGATGTGGTAGATCTGAATAATAAGGTGACGGCCGAATACAATGATCTGCTGGCAGCGGATGAGGATCTCCAGACCTTCCTGGATGACTTGAGCTCTCAGATCGATGTCAGCGTAGGCGAGGCCCTGGCAGCAGCCAACGGACAGGCAGTGGGCGAGGGTGCTACCGAAGAGACCACAGAAGAGACGACAGACGAAGCAACCCAGGAGACTTCCACAGAGAGCACCGGCACCACACAGTATCTGCAGGCATCAGACGTCATCAATGTGCGTTCCTCCGATTCCGAGACAGCCGATATCATCGGCCAGACAGAGGCAGGTGCTAATTATCAGCTGTTAGAGAGTAAAGACAATGGCTGGAGCAGGATCAGCTTTAACGGCGCAGAAGGCTATGTGAAGACAGAATACTTTACCGCCGTTTCCGGTGAGTTAGGAGCTGCAGACGCTTCCCAGAGTCAGGACAGCACCGGGGAGAGCACAGATACTGCACAGAGCACCGATACTACACAGGCCGATACTGCTTCTGATGAGGTGGCCAATCCCACCAAGGCTACAGCGAAGGACACCGTTGCGGTCAGAAAGAGTGAGGGCGGTGAGCAAATCGGCACAGTCTACAAGGGTGATGTGCTGGATGTGCAGATGAAGATGGGCGACGGCTGGACCAAGGTGACCTATAACGGAGAGACCGCTTACGTAAAGTCCGAGTACTTCACTTTTTCATAAAAGTGCAGGGACGCATGCAAGCGCGAATCTTTCGTGAAAAGAAGGTCAGCGCTTATCCGAAGGCCGGTGGATCGTGCTTTGGCACATTCCACTATATTACAGAATGCTTCGGTATAGAGGATTATTCCGGAAGTGCCTGACGTATGTGTGAAATGCAATCCGGCAGTTATGTATAATGAGATGAGGGAGAAGAGGCAGCATGCTTTTTTCTCCCTCTTTTTGCATCTTTGATATATAATGAGAATACCAGAGGCAAAAGTTCCCAGACTCCGACGCTAGATTGCTCTCATGAGGAGTTGTGACTTATGGGAATATAGGGAATATGTGGAATATGTGGAATATGGGAAAACATTTTATCTCAGACATTGGTGTATAAACGTAGTGTGAAAAAGCTTAAAAGAAATGGATGAGGACTTTCCATTTAATTGATACCGAAACTGTAAATGTTATCAGTGTAAGGAAAAGGATGGTGCAGTATGTTTGGAAAAGTAAATATGGCAATTTTAGGATGCGGCAACATCGCCGGACTCATGGCGGAGACGATTCGGAGTATGTCCGGGGTGAGAGCCTATGCAGTGGCTTCCCGAAGCCTTAATAAGGCGGTGGACTTCGCAAAACAGAACGGATTTAAGAAGGCCTACGGATCCTATGAGGAACTGCTGCAGGATAAAAAGGTAGATCTGGTCTATATCGCTACACCTCACTCAGAGCACTATGCCAATGCGAAGCTTTGCATTTCCTATGGGAAGCCTGTCTTGTGCGAAAAAGCTTTTACGGTAAACGCCGGGCAGGCGGAGGAGCTTTTCCGTCTGGCAGAGGAGAAAAATGTCTTTATCACGGAGGCGATGTGGATCCGGTACATGCCTATGTATCAGACCATCAAGGAAGTGTTGGACAGCCGCATAATCGGTGATCCGGCGATGCTGACGGCGAATCTCGGCTACAATATCCGCTGGGTGAAGCGTCTCATTGATCCGGAGCTGGCAGGCGGTGCCCTCCTGGATGTGGGCGTCTATCCCCTTAATTTTGCCTGCATGATGTTCGGCCACGATATTTTGCGTATGGATGCCCATTGCACCTACACAGAGACAGGATTGGATGAGCAGGACAGCATCACTTTGATCTATAAAGACGGCCGGATGGCGGTACTGAATGCCTCTATGCTGGGTGTCAGTGACAGAATGGGCGTCATTCAGGGCTCCAAGGGCTACATGGTCATCGAGAACATCAATAACTTTGAGACCCTGACGGTATATGACAATGCCTATAACAAACTGAAAACCTATAAGAGACCGAAGCAGAAGACCGGCTATGAGTACGAAGTAAGCGCCTGCCTGAAGGCCCTGAAGGAAGGCTGGCTGGAGTGCCCGGAAATGCCGCATGCGGAGACCCTGCGGATGATGCGGCTGATGGATGCAGTGCGCAGACGCATGGGCGTTACCTACCCTATGGAAAAGGATGCTGCAAGGGACGAGGAAAACACAGAAAAACAGCAGGCAGAGAACACTGGAAACAAGGAGAATAATCCGGGAAACATAGAAAATGATATGGATAACATGAATTTCCGGACAAATACAAGTGGGCAGAATGTTTCAGAATATGTGCCTCAGCAGCCAGTTTCCGTGGATGTCAGCGAGATTAAATTAGAGGAGGGGGATTCCCCGGTGATCCGGGCTACCCAGGAGGCTCTGGAGGCAGCCGGCGTGGTGTCGGCAGAGGAAGTAGAGGCGGCATCTGCAGAAGAAGCAGAGACAGTATCCAGCGCTGTATCCTCTGAGAAAGTAGAGACAGTATCCAACGCTGCATCTTCAGAGAAAATTGAGGCAGCATCTGGCGCTGCATCTGCCTGTGGGGAAAATACGGAAGAGAATATCAGCTATGAACAATCAATGTGATGACTGCATGTACAATGAGTATGACCAGGAGGATGAAAGCTACAGCTGCGGCCTTTCCCTGGATGAGGATGAGATGTACCATTTTCTGACCAGGCGATCCAAAGGATGCCCCTATTACCGCAGTGGAGATGAATATGCGGTGGTGCGTCACCAGATGTGAGAAAAGTGTGGAATATGGAGTAAACGTATTATGAAAAAAACAGTAGTGGTAGGTATGTCCGGGGGTGTGGATTCCTCCGTGGCTGCTTATTTACTGAAGGAGCAGGGATATGACGTCATCGGAGCTACCATGCAGATCTGGCAGTCTGATGATGCCTGTTCCATCGAAAAAGAGGGAGGATGCTGCGGCCAGAGCGCTGTGGAGGATGCCCGCCGGGTGGCAGCTGTTCTGGACATTCCCTACTATGTCATGGATTTCAGAGATGTCTTTCGGGAAAAGGTCATGGACTATTTCACGGAGGAGTATCTGCAGGGCAGGACGCCCAATCCCTGCATTGCCTGCAACCGATATGTGAAATGGGAAGCGCTGCTTCGCCGGAGCATGGAAATTGGCGCAGATTATATTGCCACAGGCCATTATGCCAGAATAGAAAAACTTCCGGGTGGCCGATACGCTGTCACCAACTCTGTGACAGCGGCAAAGGATCAGACCTATGCCCTTTACAATCTGACCCAGGGACAGCTGGCACATACACTGATGCCGGTGGGAGAATATCACAAGGAAGAGATTCGGGAAATCGCCAGAAAGGCCGGTCTGCCTGTCTTTTCCAAACCGGACAGCCAGGAGATCTGCTTTATCCAGGATGATGACTATGCCTCATTTCTGGAAAGAGAAGCAGGAGAGAGGGTACCGGGGCCGGGACGTTTTGTGTGGAAGGACGGCACAGATCTGGGGGGTCATAAAGGTATTACCCACTACACCATCGGCCAGAGAAAAGGACTGGGGCTGGCCATGGGACACCCCATCTTTGTCACGAAAATAGACCCTCAGACTGATGAAGTGATTCTGGGAGAAGGAGAGGATGTCTTTGGCCATACCCTGCTGTGTGACCATCTGAATTTCATGTCCATAGCACCGGAGGACTTTCCGGTGGGCAGCAGACGAAAGGCCATGGGCAAGATCCGCTATTCACACAAAGGAAGCGGCTGCGTGCTGGAGAGGACAAAGGAAGATGAAATCCGTGCCTACTTCCCGGATAAAGTCCGGGCAATCACCCCGGGACAGGCGGCTGTCTTCTATGATGGAGAGCACATTCTTTGCGGCGGGACTATACTATAAAGCATGCCACTTGGGTTTTCTATCAAGAAAAGTGAAATAGTACTTAAAACCGCAGTCCTTTAAGGCTCTTTCTGCCTGATCAAAGTGCAGGGCTATGCGGTCCGGCGTGTGTGCATCAGATCCTACGGTGATCATCTCACCGCCAAGCTCCCGATACCTTTTTAATATATCCCGGCAGGGATTGAGATCCTTGCATCCCTTGGATAAAGGCGCTGAGTTTACCTCCAGCGCTTTTTCTTTTTTTATCAGAATCTGCAGCATCGGATCAATGAGGTCGGCAAAATCAGCATAATGATAATCGGCATCCTTATTCCGGCCGTAGCGCACTACGTAGTCCAGATGTCCGTAGCTGTCAAAGCAGTCACAGCTCTGCAGACAGGAAAGAGCATAGGTAAAGTATTCCCGATAGGCGTCTGCATCACTTCGCCCTTCATAGAAACGGGGATAGTAGGGATCGGTTCCCTGAGAATTGGCCAGATGTGTGGAGCCGATGACGAAATCCAGAGAAGGATTTGCTGCCAGAAAATTCTGATAGAATCCGTTTAGTCCAGGCTGCAGTCCCAGCTCCACACCGTATCTTAGATCAATTCGGCCAGCATATCGCTCTTTCATTTCCATAAATTCCTTATGATAGGAAAGTATATCCAAATCAAAGCAGCCATAGTCTGCAGGATTTATTTCCGGATTGGCAGCATAGGGGAAATCCTTATCAAAATGCTCCGTAAAGCACATGGACGTAAGACCTGCCGAAAGAGCGGCTTCGATCTGCTCCTCCATAGGGGTCTCGCTGTCTCCGGAGTGATGGGAATGTAAGTGGCAGTCAGCTAAAATAGGCATGGTAAACTCCTTTTGTTCTAGATCTCAAATTAAAACATCAAGGTTGGTTATTGGTTTTTCATTGCGTGGAGGTGCGGTCGCCGGCCAAGAGAGCGGGTCCTGTCGGAGGTATCCGGGTTTGGGGACGCCTCTCGGCTCCGTACAAGAGCCTAGCGGTACGTAAGCTCGCAAAGGACGCGAGCTAAGTACCGAGGCTCTTGTAAGGCCCCTGCACCCGGACACTCTCCGCTACCCGTTCTCTTGGCCGGCGACCGCACAGCAACAGCAGATTTTTTATTGTAATCTCTACAGGAGTGTAATATTATTTCTTTAGATTTACAACAGTTTATCAGCAGCTCATCAATAGCATATCAACAGCGAAAGCGGTTTATAGTATTTTTACTGAATACGACTTGAATTTTACCGCCTGATTGGTTAAAATAGTGGTGCTGACAAAAATTTGACAATGTAATTACGTTGCCGAATTGTTGCATAAATTTAAATTTCACTTAGGAGGAAATTAAAATGGCAGTAAGAGTAGCAATTAATGGTTTTGGCCGTATTGGTCGTCTTGCATTCAGACAGATGTTCAATGCTCCGGGCTATGAAGTAGTAGCAATCAACGATCTGACCAGCCCCAAGATGCTGGCACATCTGTTAAAGTATGATTCCTCTCAGGGCAAGTATGCACTGGCTGATACCGTTAGCTATGAAGAGGGTGAGGGCGACAACGAGGGTTCCATCACCGTTGACGGCAAGAAGATCACCATCTACAAGAAGGCTAATGCAGCAGAGCTTCCCTGGGGCGAGCTGAAGGTAGACGTTGTTCTGGAGTGCACCGGCTTCTACACCTCCAAGGCTAAGGCTGAGGCTCACATCCAGGCCGGCGCTCGTAAGGTTGTTATCTCTGCTCCTGCAGGAAACGATCTTCCTACCATCGTTTACAATGTAAACCACACTACCTTAAAGCCTGATGATACAGTTATTTCTGCAGCATCCTGCACCACCAACTGCTTAGCTCCTATGGCAAAGGCTCTGAATGACCTTGCTCCTATCCAGTCCGGTATCATGAACACCATCCACGCTTACACCGGTGATCAGATGATCCTTGACGGCCCTCAGAGAAAGGGTGACCTGAGAAGATCCAGAGCAGGCGCTGTAAACATCGTTCCCAACAGCACCGGCGCTGCAAAGGCAATCGGCCTTGTTATCCCTGAGCTGAACGGCAAGCTCATCGGCGCTGCACAGCGTGTTCCGGTACCGACCGGTTCTACCACCATCCTGGTAGCAGTTGTTAAGGGTCAGGTTACCAAGGAGCAGGTTAACGAGCAGATGAAGAAGGAAGCTACCGAGTCCTTTGGTTACAACACCGATGAGATCGTTTCTTCCGATATCGTAGGCAGCACCTATGGTTCTATCTTTGATGCTACACAGACCATGGTTTCTCCTATGGAAGACGGCAACACCCAGGTTATGGTTGTTTCCTGGTATGACAATGAGAACTCCTATACCAGCCAGATGGTTCGTACCATCAAGTACTTCTCTGAGTTACAGTAAGATCCGCGGCCTGATACCGCAGCTGTGAGCTGTTCAGAGAGCTGCTGATGTCTCTTTGCAGACCCGGCAGACAGAATAGGGATTCACAATGGGGTCCGGCCTTTTGAGAGGGCCGGACCCTGTTTTTTATATCATGGAAAATGATTTCGTAAGGAGGAACAAATCATGGGACTCAACAAAAAATCTATTGATGACATCAATGTAAGCGGTAAGTGCGTACTTTGCCGCTGCGACTTTAACGTACCTCTCAAGGAAGGCAAGATCACCGACGAGAACCGTCTGGTAGCTGCCCTTCCCACCATCAAAAAGCTCATCGCTGACGGCGGCAAGGTGATCCTTTGCTCTCACCTTGGCAAGCCGAAGGGAGTAGCAGATCCCAAGCTGTCTCTGGCTCCTGTAGCAGAGAGACTTTCCGAGCTCCTCGGCCAGCCTGTGAAGTTTGCTGCTGATCCTGAAGTAGTAGGCCCCAATGCAAAGGCTGCTGTAGCAGAGATGAAGGACGGCGATGTAGTGCTCTTAGAGAACACTCGTTACAGAGCTGAGGAGACCAAGAACGGCGAGGCATTCTCCAAGGATCTGGCTTCCCTTTGCGATGTATTTGTCAATGACGCATTCGGCACCGCACACAGAGCACATTGCTCTAACGTAGGTGTGGCAAGCTTAGCTCCCGTAGCTGTAGTAGGCTATCTGATGGAGAAGGAGATCAACTTCCTGGGCAAGGCAGTAGAGGATCCGGTTCGTCCCTTCGTAGCTATCCTCGGCGGCGCTAAGGTAGCTGATAAGCTGAATGTTATCTCTAACCTTCTGGAGAAGTGCGATACCCTGATCATCGGCGGCGGTATGGCTTATACCTTCCTGAAGGCAAAGGGCTATGAGATCGGTACCTCTCTGGTAGATGATACCAAGATCGATTACTGCAAGGAAATGATGGAGAAGGCAGAGAAGCTCGGCAAGAGCCTGCTGCTTCCTGTAGATGCAGTGACCATCGGCGATTTCCCGAACCCCATCGACGCACCGGTAGAAGTACAGGTAGTAGATGTACAGAACATGCCCGCTGACAGAGAGGGCTGCGATATCGGACCTAAGACCGCAGAGCTCTATGCAGAAGCTGTTAAGAGCGCAAAGACGGTTGTATGGAATGGCCCCATGGGCGTATTCGAGAATCCTACCCTGGCTGCAGGTACTATCGCTGTAGCAAAGGCTCTGGCTGAGACAGATGCTACCACCATCATCGGCGGCGGCGACTCTGCAGCAGCTGTTAACCAGCTGGGCTTTGGCGACAAGATGACCCATATTTCCACCGGCGGCGGTGCTTCCCTGGAGTTCCTTGAGGGTAAGGAGCTTCCCGGCGTAGCAGCAATGAACGACAAATAAATCCAGGAGGATCAAAGGACAATGGCTAGAAAGAAAATTATCGCAGGCAACTGGAAGATGAACATGACCCCCAGCGAGGCAGTAAAGCTGGTAGAGGAGTTAAAGCCCCTGGTAGCAAGTGACAAGGTAGACGTAGTTTACTGCGTACCTGCTATCGACATCATCCCTGTTGTAGAGGCTGTAAAGGGCACCAACGTAGAAGTGGGCGCTGAGAACATGTACTATGAGGAGAAGGGCGCTTACACGGGCGAGATCTCCCCTAACATGCTGGTAGATGCCGGCGTTAAGTATGTGATCATCGGCCACTCCGAGAGAAGAGAGTACTTCAAGGAAGATGACGCTATGCTCAATAAGAAGGTTCTGAAGGCTTTCGAGCACGGCCTGACCCCTATCCTTTGCTGCGGTGAGACTTTAGAGCAGAGAGAGATGGGCATCACCTTAGACTGGATCCGTATGCAGATTAAGTCTGACCTGCAGGGCGTAACTGCAGAGCAGGCTGCTTCCATGGTCATCGCTTATGAGCCTATCTGGGCGATCGGCACCGGCAAGACCGCTACTTCCGCACAGGCAGAGGAAGTCTGCAAGGCTATCCGTGAGACCGTAGCTGAGATCTATGACCAGGCTACTGCAGACTCCATCCGTATCCAGTACGGCGGATCTGTCAATGCAGCAACGGCAGCAGAGCTCTTCGCACAGCCCAACATCGACGGCGGCCTGGTAGGCGGCGCAGCGCTGAAGGCTGATTTTGGTAAGATCGTCAATTATTAAGTTGGAATATTCTTACATGATGCCAATACGTCTTGTTTTATAAGGCATGTCTAAGAAGGGGGTAACGCAGAAATGCGTTACCCCCTTCTTTTTTATAATGAATAATGGTTTGTGAAAAAATAATTTTGATGCTAAGATGAAATTAAAACGCAAGATGCTTGTAAAAGTGCCTTGACATCGAACAGAATGGAGGTGAAAGCGTACGTGTCGAAGGAAGAAAATATGAGAACAGAAGAATTAGAAACACGTTACAGAAGGTACAGAGGTATCCTAAAAGAACTTACCATTATGAGTGATGTGCTTATGCGGAATGTGTTCAAGAAAAGGGAATGCACGGAATATATTCTGCAGACAATTATGGGTAAAAAGGAACTGAAAGTTATTGATCAGGTTCTTCAGAAGGACTATAAGAATTTACAGGGGCGATCGGCTGTTATGGATTGCGTTGTCAGGGATTCAGATGGAAAACAGATGGATGTGGAAATCCAACAGGATAATGATGGTGCATCTCCAAAACGAGCCAGATATCATAGCGGTTTAATGGATATGAACACATTAAATCCAGGGCAGGATTTTGATGAGCTTCCGGAAAGCTACGTAATCTTCATTACAAGAGATGATGTGCTCGGCTATGGACTTCCGATTTACCATATTGATAGGAAAATTGAAGAGATTGACGATAATTTTAAAGATGAAGCTCATATTATTTATGTAAATTCAAAGAAACAAGAGAACACAGAGTTGGGCAGATTGATGCATGATCTTTACTGCAAAAATGCGGAGGACATGCATAGCAAGATATTGGCTGAAAGAGTATACGAATTGAAAGAAACACAGAAAGGAGTGGAATTCATGTGCCGTGAAATGGAACAGATTTACAGTGAAGGTATCGCCAGTGGAGAAAAAAAAGGTGAAATAAAAAAAGCAAAGTCTTCTGCACTATCCATGGCAGCGGATGGAATGAAGGTTGATAAAATAGCTCACTATCTTAATGTAAGTGTTCAAATGGTGCAGAATTGGATTGACGAGAACATGAGTGTTGTACATTAACTAATATTATGCTGAAAGCAAAAGAGCACATCCCATGATGTGCTCTTTTGCTTTACGAACAATCTGTGTGATGAAATGACTCTACTGCACAGCGTCTGCAATCTCCATTTCAATCTGCTGATTCACCATGGCCGCATGCTTTCCCTCGTGACTGGTGGTCTCGCGGATGCAGGGGTCTGCCTTGGGGGCGGGAGCGAGCTTGGCGGTCTTGTCAATGGCGGTGGCATCACCGATGCCAAGGGCCTCGCCGGCTACGCCCAGACTGCTGACTACAGAAGTGAGGTCCGTGGGCATGTAGATCTTTGTGGCACGGCCGTCGGCTACTGTCTTTAACGCCTCGATGCCCTTTAATTTAAGGACGGATTCGGAAATGTCGGCGCCCTTCAAGGCCTCCAGGCCTTGTGCCTCGGCCTCGTAGACCAGTTTTAAGGATCTGGCCTTACCTTCTGCCAGAGCAATCTGTGCATCTCTTTCAGCCTCGGCAGCCAGGATCTTGGCCTTCTTATCACCCTCGGCTCGGGAGACTACCGCCTCCTGGTGTGCCTGAGCCTCCAAGACTGTCTGACGGCGCTCACGCTCGGCGCGCATCTGCTTGGTCATGACCTCCTCGATCTCCTTGGGTGGCTGGATATTCTTGATCTCTACACGGGTGACCTTGATGCCCCACTGGTCTGTGGCCTCGTCCAGGATCAGCTGCATCTTGCCATTGATGACCTCCCGGCTGGTCAGGGTCTGGTCTAATTCCATCTCACCGATGATATTGCGCAGGGTGGTGGCAGAGAGGTTCTGCAGGCCGGCGATGGGATTCTCCACGCCGTAGGTATACAGCTCCGGATCAAAGACCTTCATAAAGACCACGGAGTCGATGAGCATGGTGACATTGTCCTTGGTGATGACAGGCTGGGGCGGGAAATCCAGTACCTGCTCCTTTAAACTGATATTTTTCGCTACCCGCTCGATGAAGGGCATCTTCACATGCAGCCCCGCGCCCCAGGAAGTCTTATACTTGCCCAGGTGTTCGATGACGAAAGAACGCCCCTGGGGGACAATCCGCACGTTGGCAGCAAAGAGAATGAGTGCTATAATGAGCAGGATAAATACGAGTATGAGCATGATGGTCTCCTTTGGTTGAGAAGGTGGATGGTTAGTGATCTTTAAATCTGAATGGATATGAATGCTGAGAACACTACAGTGTATCTCCGCTTTCTGCTTGTTTCATTCTATCATGTCTGACATAGAAATGAGAAGTAAAATAAAAACGTAATTGGAGTAAACAGCGTGGGAGATAAAAACAATAAGAGCACGGACGATGCATATATAGCAGAGAAAGTAAACGCAGAAGAAAAAGCAAATTTAGAAGCGAAAGCAAATGCAGAAGAGAAAGTAAATAGTGATAAGAAAGCTTCTCAAATAGAGAGACAAATAGAGGAACAAACAGATAATAGCAAGGTTAAGGAAAAACTACAGGGAAAAGAACAAGAAAAAGAAAAAGAGCATGAAGAAAAGATAAGTAAAAGCACAAAGAGAAAATACAAGGAGACGAATAAAAGAAAAAGGACAGTCTTTGCTGTGATTTTATTAGCAGCACTGGCTTATTTTTTATTTTATACAGGAACGCACAAAGACGAATTAAGCGTCACAGAAAATTATGTACTGAGCTACGAGCCTGCCTCCGGCAAGGATGCCGAAGAAATCTTCCTGGAAAATGATAAAGAGTATAAAAGTCTGATCATTCCGGAACAGGATGGCGTACTGACCAATGTAACGGTCAGAATGAAAAAAGTAAAGCCGGATTTTACGGGAAATCTGGTGTTTCGCATATATGGAGATGAGGGAAACGAAATCATCCGCATGGAGGTCTCTAAAGAGGACCTGCTGGCGGATCCCATTGATTACGTAAGTGTATTTAATATGACAGTACCGGTGAGTCAGGGGGAAAAGATTTGGGTTTCCTGGATGGTGACCGGCAATGAAGGATCGCCGACCTGCCTCTACCTTTATGATAACGAAGCAGGAGAGGTGATTCTTGACGACAGCACCATGAGTGGAAAAAGCCTGCAGCAAAGCGGGTACATGTATGCAAGCTATGTGAGCAGCAGATGGATGATCATTGTGCCTGTCATCATCTCTCTTGCCGTGCTGGTGCTGCTCTTCTTTGAGGGAACGGCAGTGAGATACGTGCGTCGGATTGTAGTAGCCTTACTGCCGCTTTTAGTGCTGTTCCTGTGGCTGTTATCCATAGATAATCTGACATTTTGGGGAGGAGAGAATTTCCTGCCGGAATTAGTGGGATCGTATCTGCTTCTGGGCATAGCAATGTGTATATTCGATCTGCGTGGGGGCAGTATTTTTTATCTGGGATTTGGAATTACCTTTACGCTGGTCAATTACTATATGGAGGCTTTTCGCGGACAGCCGCTGCTGATCACCGATGTCTTTTCGCTGGGGACGGCCTTAAAAGTGGCCGGTAATTATACCTACGACGTCAGCTATCAGATAGCCTCTATCGTGATGATCTATGTGGCCTTGCTGGTCATGATGCTTACCTACAGTTATGCGCCGAAACGTGTGGGGTATGAGGCAGCGGAGGAGGGCGAGCAGAAGGAGCGGACTAAGCAGTCTAAAAACGAGACGGCCGAGAAAATCCAGAAAGCTGAGAATCCTGAAAAAGTCAAGAATATTAAAAAGACTGAAAGGTCTGAAAAGGCAGAGAGTACAAAAGCCGGACACCAGAAGGCCGAAGGGAGCAGACAGAAGAAAATATACGGAAAAAGGAAAATCCTTATACGCATCTGTGGTGGCATATTCTGCCTGGCAGCTTATGTGGGACTTGCGGAATGTACGGACTTCTATATGAGCTCCTGGGATATGACAGCAGCTGCCACAGAGCATGGCTGGCTGATGACCAATACGATGCTGGCGAAAATCTGTGTGAACAATAAGCCGGAGGGGTATAATAAAAAGGATACAGAGAATTTCATTGCAGAATACGCAGAGAATGCTGGTAATGCAAGAAATACGATAAACACAGAAAATACGATAAACGCAGGAAATACGATAAACGCAGGAAATACGATAAACGCAGGAAATACGATAAACACAGGAAATACGATAAACGCAGGAAATACGATAAACGCAGGAAATACAATAAACACAGAAAATACACTAAACGCTGAAGATGCAGAAGATGCGGAAGGTGCAGAAAATACATCAAATGCAGAGGTAACACCCCAAAATCTCATCGTCATCATGGATGAATCCTTTGCGGATCTGTCCGTTCTGGGAGACCTGCAGACCGATGCTGAGGTTATGCCGTTTCTCGATTCCCTGGAAAATGGGAGCCGGATAGAAAAAGGCTATATGGGCGTTCATGTGTTCGGCGGCGGGACAATTTCTACGGAGTGGGAGTTCCTGACCGGAGGCAATACCCTGCTGATGAATATCGGATCCTTGTATCCCTATACGCTCTTACAGAATAAGACAAAGAAATATAATTATGAGGGAATCTGCAGTTCCCTGGCAGATGCAGGATATGAAACCATAGCCATGCATCCTAACTGGCCTTCCAATTATCGCAGAGATTCGGTGTATCCGTTGCTGGGTTTTCAGACCTTTTTGAGTCTGGGCAATTGTTATGAGGATAGCGATCAAGTCAGAAGTTTTGTATCAGATGAGGCGGATTTTGACAGTATCATAGAGCAGTACGAGAATAAAGACAGCGATGATCTCTTTATTTTCAATGTGACCATGCAGAATCACGGCGGATACAGTGAGCAATTGGATGAATATGATGTCAGCGCCACCAATATTGATTGTGATGAGTTGGATCTGTATCTGACATTGGCGCATAAGACGGATCAGGCGCTGGAAAAGCTACTGAACTATTTTAGCAACGTGGATGAGCCGACCATGATCGTTTTCTTTGGTGATCATCAGCCGGCTCTGCCGGATGAGTTCTACGATAAAATATACGGAGAACATGATCTTAGCTATGAGCAGATCGAAAAGAAGTTTGTCACGCCCTATCTGATCTGGTCCAACTACGACAGAACGACCTATGACAAACCCTATATCAATACCGGTTACCTGGAGGCTATCGTGAAGGCAGAGGCCGGATTTGATTTAAATCAGTGGGAACGTTACCTGTTGGGTATCATGGAAGAGTATCCGGTAGTGGGACAGTGTGGTCTGTTTGATGTGAATTATAATTTTACTTCCTATAATGAACTGAATGAGGAACAGACACAGGCGGTAGAGCAGATGAAGCATGCGATGTATTACTGGTGGACGTATCGGTGAAATCATTAAAAACATTGAAAAAAGTATTGTGGTTATCCCCCTATGCACCCTATGATCAGGTGGCGCATGCAGGAGGGAAGGTACATAACTATTATCTGAAACAATTTCATAAAAGCGGTCTCTTTGACATCACTCTTTTGAGCCTTTGTGATCAGAGTGAGGCGGCCAAGCTGGATCTGGATGCATATGGCATCAAAAACAGAATCCACGTCGCCGAGAAGAACCAACTCGACCATCTCTGGCGCTATTTCCTTAACGGTATCTCTCATGTCAATCCCTTTGATCCCTATGACGGAGTGGCGCTTCTGTATGAACGGATACAGCTAAAGAGATTGCTGCAGGCGTATATTCGGGAGCAGAAGAAGGCGCAAACAGCGCCTGATATCGTAATCCTGCAGTGGACCTTTGCACTGATGCTCCTGCCGGAGGTGAAGAAGGCTTTTCCTGCATGCAGGACAGTAGCCGTGGAGGAGGATGTCACCTTTCAGAGCTATGAGCGGATCTGGCGGGCTAAGAGCGACAACAGTATTTTAGAGGCCTTCTGGCGACACCGGTTTCATAGGGAGAAAAGAAGGGAACTGGCTCTTTTACGCCGGACAGATCTGATCGTTACCAATAATCAAAAGGATACGGAACTGCTGCAGAAAAACGGAATAGAGAAAGAAAAAGAAAATGAAGTAGACGAAGTAGAGAAAGAAAATGGAAAAGACAAAAGAATAGAGAAAGTAAAAATTAAAAGAAGAGAGAAAGAAATAGAAAAGGAAATAGAAAAGGAAATAGAAAAGATTAAAGAGATAGGAAAAATCTTTTCAGCAGTTCCTTATTATGATGATTACAGCACTATTACACGGTGTCCCAATGAGCAGGATCGAACCATTCTTTTCTACGGTGCCATGAGCAGGGCTGAAAATTTCGAGAGTGCCATCTGGTTCATTGAAAAGGTAATGCCTTTGTTGGAGGAGGAGAAGGTTCGCTTTGTCATTGTGGGAGCCAATCCGCCGGAGCGTCTGCTTCGCCTGCAGTCTGAACGGGTAGAAGTGACAGGGTATGTGCAGGATGTCAGGCCGTATTTTTCTGCTTGTCTTTGTATGGCACTTCCCTTGCTGCGGGGGGCGGGTATTAAGATTAAAGTGTTGGAAGGATTGTCCGCCGGAATCCCTGTTTTGACCAATGAGGTGGGAATCGAGGGCATCGGTGCGGCACCCGGAAGAGAGTATCTGCATTGTACCACTCCGGAGGAATATGCCGAAGTTGTAAAAAAAATGAGTTATGGTACAATAAACATTGCTTTTTTAGAAAAAAATGCCAGAAGCTTTATGAAAAAGAATTACAATGCAGAGGCAAAGGTGCAGGAGTTTATAGCTTGTGTCAATAAACTGTGATCTGCAGTCAATGAGGAGTAAGACAGATGATTAGTACAATCAGGGATATCTGGGATTATAGAGATATGGTCTATAGTCTTGTGAAGAGAGAACTGCGGGGACGATATCAGAAATCGGTGCTGGGTATGCTCTGGAATTTTTTGAACCCCTTCTTTCAGATTTTGATCTATACCATAGTGTTTACAATTATTTTTCCCAGCAGCATAGAGAATTACTATATCTATCTGATGGCCGGCATGATTCCCTGGAATTTCTTTAGTGAAGCTCTGGGACAGGGAGCAGGCAGCATAGTGGCCAATGCGGATATGACCAAAAAGATTTACTTTCCCAGGGAAATTCTGACCATATCTTCGGTGACAGCCAAGTTTGTAAATATGATTCTGGCGTTTGTCCCCGTCTTTTTGTTTATCGCGTTTTCCCCCATTGGTTTCAGTTGGCAGATTATCATGCTGCCGTTGATCTGGATCATAGAGTATTGTACAGCATTGGGACTGACCCTCTTATTTTCTTCTGTTACCGTCTATCTGCGGGATATGGAGTACATCGTCAGTGTCCTTTTGATGGCATGGATCTGGGCTACGCCCATCATGTATGAGACAGACAGCCTGCCGGTTCCGGTGGTCATGCTCCTGAATCTGAATCCTATGACGCTGCTCGTCAATGCGTACCATGAGATACTTTATTATCATCAGGTGCCGGATGCGGAAATGCTCTTGATCTGTCTCCTGGAGGGCGTGATTCTGCTTTTGATCGGTGAGACAGTCTTCCATCATCTGGAAGGAAACTTTGCGGAGGAATTGTAATTCATGAAACCGGGAAATGTCATCGAAGTGCGGGACGTGCACAAATATTTCAAGGTCTACAAAGATAAGGGACATATGCTCCGAGAGCGTATCGTCCACTTTAACAGAAATAAATATGAAAAGAGAGAGGTCCTGCGTGGGGTCTCCTTTGATGTCAAAAAGGGAGAGTCTGTAGGTCTCATCGGCAAGAACGGCTGCGGCAAGAGTACCACTTTAAAGCTCCTGACCAGAATCCTGCGGCCTAATGAAGGTACCATTGATATACAGGGCAGAGTCTGCAGCCTGATCGAGCTGGGAGCCGGTTTCCATCCGGATATGAGCGGCCGGGAAAATGTTTATATCAACGCTTCCATCTTTGGTATCAAGGCCAAGGAAGTGGATAAGCGCATGGACGACATCATTCGATTCTCTGAGCTGGAGGAGTTCATTGACAATCCGGTGCGCACCTATTCCTCCGGTATGTATATGCGGCTGGCATTCTCTGTAGCCATTAATATGGATGCGGATATCCTGCTCATCGACGAGATCCTGGCGGTGGGTGATAATGCCTTCCAGAGTAAATGCTTTAATAAATTAAAGAGCCTGAAGGATCAGGGCACTACTATCGTCATCGTCTCCCATGCATTAGGGCAGGTGGAGCAGCTCTGCGACAGAGCTATCTGGATCGAAAAAGGGCTCATCAGAGAGGACGGTCCCGCCAGAAATGTCTGCAAGATGTATCTGGATAAGACGGAAGAGTCCAGACTGGAGAGAGCAGAATTAGAATACAGAGAACAGCTGAAAAAGAACGCTCTGTTAGACTCTGAAGCAGGGGGGAATCAGGGCAACTCCAGAGAAGATCAGGAGGCATGGGAGCGAAAGAAAAAGAGAGAAGAAGCAAGACGCAGAAATGCCAGCTGCTATGAGATAGCTCCCCAGTGCTGCCCCGAGGCGCACCGGGAGGGAAACGGCAAAGCACATTATACTAAAATTCAGGTGCTGGATCAGGATGGCAAAGAGAACCTCACCTTCCGTACCGGAGATGCGCTGACTGTAAAAATGGAATATGAATGTGAAGAGGAAGGAATGCCGATAGATTTCGCAGTGGCGTTTACCAGAAGCGACTGGGTTTATTGTTACGGCACCAGAGTTTCCTTTGATACCCAGAAGATGACGGTGGCAAAGAAGGAAGGAAAGGTGGAAGTGACATTCCCTTCGCTTGCGTTGTTGGAGGGGGATTATTACATTGATGCCAGAATCGTAAATGATAAAAATGAGATGATCGATAATGTATTCAGCATTGTCAGAATTACGATACAGCATGAGAGCCCCAAACGGGACAATGGCATCATTAAGATACAGCATGAGTGGAATTTATCAAATTGCTGATTACACAGATTGCAAAAGATGTTAAATGTTTGAAATTTCGTAAAGTTCAATAGCAAGTTTCGCCTATAGAAAATTTAGAGAATTTTAGAAGATTTAGAAAGCATTTAGAAAACAGGGCTATTTCATTTATATACGTTATATACGTATATAAGGAATATACAAAATGGGAAGATCATGAATATTATTTTACTCTCCGGGGGATCCGGAAAGCGGCTGTGGCCTCTATCAAATGAGGTAAGAAGCAAACAATTTATCAAGCTGTTTAAAGAGGATGATCACTATGAGTCCATGGTGCAGCGAGTATACAGGCAGATTGCCGCTGTGGATAGGGACGCCAGGATTACCATCGCCACCAGTAAATCCCAGGCCAGTGCCATTAAAAGTCAGTTAGGAGAGAGCGTCTCTATCTGTGTAGAGCCTTGCCGGAGAGATACTTTTCCGGCGATTGTACTGGCGGCTGCTTATCTGCATGACCGGCTTCACGTAGATGAAGAGGAGGCAGTAGCAGTATGCCCGGTGGACCCTTATGTAGAGGATACCTATTATGAGACCGTGGCACGACTGCAGAATTTAGCACAGACCACAGATGTGCCTCTGAACTTGATGGGAATCGAGCCCACCTATCCCAGTGAAAAGTATGGCTATATTATTCCGGAAAGTGAGGAAGAACTAAGCAGAGTCAAGGCTTTTAAGGAAAAGCCGGATGCGGAGACTGCAAAGGCGTATTTAAGACAGAAGGCACTCTGGAATGCCGGTGTCTTTGCTTTTAAGATCGGGTATCTCTTAGCGAAAGCAAGAGAGCTGATCGGCTACGACTCCTATGATGAACTCTTTGAAAATTATGCCTCTCTCAATAAAATAAGCTTTGATTATGCCGTTGCGGAAAAGGAAACCGGCATTCAGGTGCTTAGATATAAAGGTGAATGGAAGGATGTGGGCACCTGGAATATGATGGCGGAGGTGATGGCAGATCCCGTTAAAGGAAGTGCTGTTTTGGATGAGACCTGCGTAAGAACCAATGTGGTAAATGAATTAAACATTCCCATCCTTTGCATGGGCTGCAAGGATATGATCATTGCGGCCAGTGGAGACGGCATCCTGATCTCTGACAAGGAACGCAGCGGCTATATGAAATCCTATGTGGAGTGCATCGAGACAGAGGTCAGATATGCGGAAAAATCCTGGGGAACCTATACAGTAATCGATGTGCAGCCCGGAGCTATGACGGTAAAGATCTCCATGAAGGCAGGGGAGAAGATGAGCTATCATCTGCATCACCACCGGGAAGAAGTCTGGACGGTGGTCTCCGGAGAGGGCGTAGCTGTTCTGAACGGAAAGGAAAGCAGACTGCATGCAGGAGATATCGTGAGAATCCTGCCGGAGACAAAGCATACTGTGGAGGCAATTACCCATCTGGATTTGATAGAGGTGCAGATGGGAGAGGAAATCTTTGCCGGGGATAAGGTGAAGATAGAAATGGATGCCTGACAGGAATAAGCACGAGACGATCGGGGTAGAGAGGAAGATTTGAGAGAAATGGATAAGCAATACCAAATCGCCATGTTTGGTGCATTTAATGTGCATAGTTTTGGGGATACTCTTTTTCCTATGGCGTTAGAAAATGGAATACGGAAATATCTTCCTCTGGTTGAAATTGAACTCTTTTCCCCCGGAGAGAGCAGCAAAGGATATGGAAATGATAAGGTGATTCATTCGTATGAAGAATTTGATCTGATCCACGAACAAAGGCATTTCGATGCCATTGTCCTGGGAGGCGGTGAACTTCTTCATAACAGAGATATTGCCTTTGAAGATAAACGTATAATTTATCGGGGGGGGGCAGTGTGGAAGCAGCCCTTAGCTCTTGGGATGAAATATGGCGTTCCGGTGATTATTAACGGTGTAGGAATGCCCTACGAGTTTGGCACGGCGGAAATTACAGAAGCAAGAGAATTGCTGCAGGTCGTACAGTATGTCAGTTTGCGTGATCCCTTTTCTTACAATAGGTGGCAGATGTGTTTCGGAGATGGCTGCAAGGCCTATTTGATTCCGGATACGATTTGGAGTATCAGAAGTATGTTTGACAGGGCACATTTAGCAGAGACGCTGTGTTCCTTGCGGAAGAAATATGGTATTACGAAGAATTATTTTCTTTTGCAATATGGTACGACGTATGCTTACAGACAGGTGTATCGATTAGCTGAAAAGTTTGCCCATAGCCATGACGGACAGCTGGTTACCTTTGCTATTAATGCCTGTCATGAGGATCGTTTTGTTGTAGAGCATCTGATAACCTCAGAAGAGAAGGCGGAGAATAGTGTCATTATCGGAGAGGAACTGCAGTCTGTAGAGATTGCAGCGCTTCTTGCAGGAACACAGATATTTGTTGGCACCAGTCTTCACGGCAACCTGTCGGCCAGTGCGTATGGGAAAAAGAATGTGATCATAGATATGTATCCGGATGTTGTGGGAAAGCTGGACGGCTTTTCCGCTATGGCAAAGGTGCACTGCAATGTGGTGGGAGATATCCTGGATCTCTGGAACGTAATGGAAACAGTCTATGAGAAAGATAATTTTAATACAGATGCAGCAAAGCAGAGAGAAGACAGCCTGGGTGAACATTTTAAGAGAATCTGCCATGTGATAGAAAAAAGAACGAGTTATCGTTAGTGGTTGATAAGCATAACATGAGGATAGTATGGAAGATAAAGAAGTAAAATGCAGCGACATGGAAATCTTTAAAAAAGCTTTCGTGAAAATAATTTACCATGATGGCAAGGCGGTCATAAACCGTGCGTTTGCGAACAGAGATGATGACTGTTATGTTTTTAAATTTCATATAGAAGATGTACAAAAGGCAGATAGTGTCTGCTTCTACGGCATTGTTCCTCAGCCTATGCGCATCAGCCTCGTAAATGAGAAGACACTTGTACAGGAAACCAATGCTTATCAGGATAATCTCTATCTCGCCAGATGGTACAGATGGAAACTGGAGAAAAGAGAAGTGTATGAGCTCAAATGTACATATGTACCGGTGGATCCCTCTCAGGTAGGACAGCAGCTGTGGGAAAAGCTTCTGGAAGATAGTCTGCAGGAGACAGAATATATTCTCAACGAGAGAGAATGGAAAAACTGGAACAATAACAGCCGGAATGAGAACGATTCCAGAGAAGAAATAGCATATTTAAAACAGGAATTAGCAAACAAAGAAGGACACATTGAACAACTACTGGCAATAGACAGAGATTATCAGAGAATTACGCATTCGTTGGGATGGCGAATTGTCAGCTTTCCCGGCAAGATCATCGAATTTCTTTTTCCTGTGGATTCAGGGCGAAGAAAAGCACTTGGTAAAATTTATCTCTATATTCATGCGATTAATAAGACAAATATCCAGTTCTTGTGGGATGCCTTTAAGAAAGGCGGTTTCCGGCAGATCAGGAAGGAAATGACAGCCTTTCGTTATCGCTGTAATAATGATTATGCACCGGATAATATCGACATAATACGAAGAGAAGATTTAAAGTCGTTCAAGAAATTGGAAGTGCTAAAATTTCCACAAAATGAAAAACCGAGGGTGTCTATCATAATCCCGGTTTACAATCAGTTTGAGTATACCTATCTGTGTCTCAACTCGATTCTAAAAAACAGCGGAGATAAATACAGCTATGAGATCATCATCGCAGATGATGTCTCCACCGATGATACAATTCGCCTTCAGAATGTGGCAAAGAATATCAAGGTGGTGCGAAACGAAAAAAATCTTCGATTCCTTCTTAACTGCAAGAATGCTGTAAAAGAAGCGGAAGGTAAGTATTTGCTTTTCTTAAACAATGATACGCAGGTACAGAAGAACTGGCTCACGCCTTTGGTGGATCTCATCGAGAGTGCAGATGATATCGGCATGGTGGGCTCTAAGCTCGTCTACCCTGATGGCAGTCTTCAGGAGGCAGGCGGCATCATCTGGAAGGATGCTTCCGGATGGAATTACGGCAGCAAGCAGAATCCTGCCAAGCCGGAATTTAATTATGTAAAGGAAGCGGATTACATCTCCGGTGCAGCCATTATGATCCGCCGGGATTTATGGGACGAGATCGGCGGCTTTGATGAGCGCTTTGTGCCTGCCTACTATGAGGATACAGATCTGGCTTTCGAAGTACGTGCCCATGGTTACAAGGTGATGTATCAGCCGCTTTCTGTCGTCGTTCATTTTGAGGGCGTATCCAACGGCACCGACCTAAATGTCGGGCAGAAGGCTTATCAGGTGGCCAATTGCAAAAAGTTCTACGAGAAATGGAAGGACGTACTGGAGAAGGAAAACTTCCCCAATGCAGAGAATGTCTTCCTGGCCAAGGATCGCGGGCAGTTAAAGAAGCAGATTCTGGTGGTGGATCACTATGTACCCCACTATGATAAAGATGCAGGCGGCAAGTGCACCTATATGTATCTGCTCATGTTCGTGAAGATGGGCTTTAAAGTTACTTTTATCGGAGATAATTTTTATAAGCATGAGCCGTATACTACAGACTTGCAACAGCATGGCATTGAAGTGCTCCACGGGAGTTGGTACAAACAGAATTGGGAGAGTTGGCTAAAGGAAAATCTGCACTACTTTGACTATATCTATCTGCAGAGACCTCATATTTCCATCAAATACATCGATCTGGTAAAACAATACAGCCATGCAAAGGTACTGTACTTTGCCCATGATCTGCATCATGTCAGAGAATACAGGGAGTACCTGCTGACAAAGGACGAGGAGAAATTAAAGTCCTCCGAGCATTGGAAGAAGATTGAATATGAATTGTTTGATAAGGCAGATGTGGGCCATGTGGTAGGAAGCTATGAGCAGGGGATTATGCAGAAAGTATTCCCCGGCAAGCCTATCCGAAATATTCCGCTGTATATCTATGATGACATTCTGCAGGATATAAACAAGGACTTCCGAACCAGAAATGATCTGATTTATGTGGGCGGCTTTGGCCATCCTCCGAATATCGATGCGGTGTTGTGGTTTGGCAAAGAGGTGTTTCCGAAGATTCTGAAGAAATATCCCGAGATGAAATGGCACGTGGTAGGCGGCTCTGTGCCGAATGAGATAAAGGCATTGGCCAGTAAGAATATCCTGATCGAAGGATTCCAGCCTGATGAGGAGCTTCACAAACTGTACAGGACCTGCCGCATAGCGGTGGTGCCTCTGCGAGTGGGTGCCGGTGTGAAAGGGAAAGTGGTAGAAGCGGCTTATTACCAGATTCCTTTGGTGACCACGAATATAGGCGCCGAGGGCTTGAGCCTTGCGGAAGGCAATATGGTGGTAGAAGACGATGCAGATAAGATGGCAGAATTGATCTGCAATCTCTATGAGGACTATGATAAGCTTCGTCAGATGTCGGATGCCGGAAAGCAGTTTATAGAGAATTACTTTACTGAGCAGAAGGCTGTTGAGGTATTGAAATTGGATATCGATCCGGAAAATTAACGCAGGAGTAACGGAAAAGTAAGTTTGAAAGAAATTCACGTCGCATCTTTGCAGCGCAACTGCCCAGAAAGGAAAATTAAATTGAACAAGATTAAAATTGCACCAGTTCTCATAGCAGTAGCCATCCTGGGGATATGTTGTAGCGGATTGCTGTATGATTACAACGTACGGGAAAAGGCTCAAATCATACAGGAACGTCAAGTGGCGGACACACAAAACGGGGCAAAGGAAGACAAAAGTGCGCAGGGAACGGATGATGCGGAGGTGGGATTTGGCAGTGAAGGGTATGTAAAATCTGCATCCTACTTCGCAGATGAGTGGCCGATTAATTTCTGGAACAGTGAAATGGATTACCTCGATGCTGATATGGAACAGATTAAGAATGATGGCTTCAACAGTATTATTCTGGTGATCCCTTGGAGAGAATTTCAGCCTACGGTTTCTCCTATCACATACAATGAGTATGCTTTCCATAAATTAGATGAAATTATGAAGGCGGCTAATACAGTCGGTCTGGACGTATACACGAGAATAGGTTACACTTGGGATTTTTATGAAGATGAAGAAGACAATATCCTAGATCGTTTTTATCAATTGCTGGGGGATGCGGATACCCAGAAAGCCTGGTATGACTATGTGAATCAAATGTATACCACACTGTGTGAATACAGCAATTTCAAAGGCGGGTTTATTGTCTGGGAGGATTTTTGGAACAACCTAAGTGTATGTGATGAAACCTCAGAGGATTTAAGAAAAGAGAAGGCACAATTCATAGGCTACCAGGAATATGTGAAAATCAACTACAGCCTGGATGATTACAATAATAATTATGGAACAAGCTATGTCTCCTATGAGGATATACCGGTGCCTATGAAGACGGAGCCAGCCATGGAGGCTATGTATAGTTTTTATGATACATTTTTAAATTCACTGCTGGCGAAGTCTCAGGAGGATTTCCCTGATTTATCCATGGAAGTGAGAATGGATTGGGATACTGTGTATAATACAGACGGCACCACGAGATACTACAATCACGCATCCACCTATACTTGTGAAAACGCAGGCTATACAGCTACCATGTACGGAATTCCTATGGGATTTGAGAACAAAGGGGAGAGGGTAACCTATACGGAGGCTATGGAAAAGACTGAATATATTCTGCAGGAATTGAAAAAGCAGAATGAGCAGAAACCTGTTTATATAGAGCAGTTTATCTTCGCTGATAACACACCGAATTTTAAGAATAATGCACAGATAAAAGAAAGTGATATGAACCTGTATCTGGAGAATGTGGCAGATATATTGTTGAAAAATTCTGAAGGATATGGAATCTGGACATATCGTAATTACAGAAGAAATATAATCTATAATTCTCAATTTGCGTTGTATGGTGCAGGATGGGATGTTTCTGGAGATGTATCTTTTACCGAGGAAAAAGGATCTGTCATATGTTCCATGAAAACTGGGGGGGTGGTATCACAGAAAATATCTGAAACTAGAAATTACCTTGATTGCGATGAATATACGCTTAGTCTGGATGTAGTGAATGTTAGGGAAGAAGGAAATCTGTCACTGACAGTAGGAAATTATAGCAAAACTGTTTTTCTTAATGAGAGCGGAGAAATTAAGATAAACATACCTAAAAATGATTCTTTTGATTTGATAATTGAGTCTATAGACTGCGCAGTAGGCATTGACAATATTCGGCTGTATTCTCAAGTGCAGGAAGGATATCTATATGATGAAGACAATAATGAGCTGCAGTGCGTGGAGGGGATTAGGACTTTGAATGCTAAATTGAATCAATAATCTATTTAATG
>CAVBBL010000016.1:0-57217 GCA_963593905.1 bacterium
CGATAGGCCCGCCTGTCTGAGCAGACCCGCATCAGGCGGGGATGCGAGTTAAGGGCCGGCCGTCCGCAGGCGAGAGGCAAACCTAAAGCAAAACGGTGCAAAGTGCATGGTGCGAGACATTCTGCCGCGCCCCGGGACATGACCTGGCTGTGCACCAGAATGGCTCGCATCCTTTGCACTGCGCGCTATTCTGCCGCGCTCGGGGCATGACCGGATGCCAATACACTTGGCATATCCAACTAGAATAAATCCAGTGTATTCTCCAGATAGATTTCCTCTCTGACCACCAGCTGATACGCCGGCTTCGTCATGTAATAGAGAAGAAATTCCAGCAGCAGTGCACTGCCGAGTCCCCGACCTTCTATTTTAAAATTAGAAAATCCCTCCGGCAGATATACATTCTGAATATCCTCCATGCTGATAAAAGAAGGATTTCTCATAGCTTTGGAAAACCGATACCCCTGCGCTGCTCCCGGGGCATGGCAGTGATGGGATGCGGCACTTGCCGTCATGTACTCTGCTTCCCCCAGATTCCGGAGACTGACCGCCTGATAACACTGCCGGCGCTCCTTGCATCCGATATCGCAGCATTCGTTGCAAAGGAACTCTACTTTATCCTTAGTTGACTGTTTCAGTCTTTTTAATTTTTCCATTGACTTGTTCAGTCTAAAGTCTGGGACAATATATTGAAATTCCTCCCGTTCTGCCTCTCTTTCAAAGTCACTAAACTCCGTCAATACTTTCGTAGTGCTGGAAACCAGATAAAGTTCGGGATATTTCCGCCGCAGATACTCTGTCAACACTTCTGAGTGCACGATTGCACCATTGGAGGTCCTTCTGTCTCTTAATGCTTTATTTCTGTCTATTGCCTTATTTACATCCATTACCTTATTTTCGTACGCATCCTTGGATACTCCCAAGTCACATGTGCTCTCGAAAGATTCAGAAAACAGCCTGCAAAGCCGATTGCAGGCCGGATCAGCCAGATGCTCCTCCCGCAATAGAGAATTACTAAAGGTCAGTCTTGCGCTGATACCGTACTCCTGTACAAGAGCCAGCACCCGCCGGGGATCCGTTGTCCCCTCCTCTACTCTTCCTCCTCCCCACAGACAGTCCATAGGGGCGCCGTAAATGGAGCCAATTTCACACCAATCATAAAAATACTCCCGGTGCTGTCTGTAGAGTGCTAAAAACACACGATAAAATTCGTAGAAAGAAAACAGTCCCGGCAAGTGATAATAAGCCAAAGTTTTATGCATGTTACTCCCCATCCGCAGGCGCTCTGCGCCGGAGGAATCGCAAAGCAAATTTCAAATTTGCTTTTGCGTTCAGTCTGTTGTTGACGCCTGCTGCACCAATTGCTGCGCAAAAATATGCCGTCCGTGCTGTCAGTAACGATTTTTTAAAAAACCAGGGAGAGAATCATCCTCGGACAATTCTCTCCCTGTAAATCCTACTCCTATTTTCTGTTTGCTTCAACTTTCAGTCGTCCGTTACCGGATATTCGCTACGATTTCCGTATGGATATTCCTGACTCTGCAGGCCAACTGATTCTCCATCTCCGGCCATTTTTCCAGATACAGGGGAGCATTCTCCCGCAGGGGATGGATGACTATGGTCAGCTCCGCACTTCCCTGCGGTGCCAGTTTCTTAAGACCAATCTCCCAAATCTGGCCGGTATAGAAGTTATCCGCCACCAGCTGTCCATCCAGATAAAGCTCTGCAGATTCTCCCTCATAATCTACACAGAGAATCGCTTCATTTAATTCTTTCAGCACGCCTTCCACATGTACTCGCAGGGTCAGATCTCCGCCATCACTGCGGCTCTTTTCTCCCATCGCGCAGCAGCATACCGGATTGACGATTTCTCCATATTCCGGATTTTTGTCCTTATCCTTACGTTCGGGATAAAAACGCATACTCGGTGTCTCCGCCTGGCCGGTGCGCAGCAGTCCGTGGAATATTCCCTTCTCTATATCTTCCATGGTCTGATAGCAATCTGCTTCGCCAATCAGCAGCACCTCACGACCTTCCAATTGCAGTTTCTGTGCATGAAGTGCCTCCTGCTCTGTCAGAGTGAGAAGGGTAATGCCCTCCAATGTGCCGCTGATGCGGTAGGAAGGCTCCACATCCTTTTTTGTATAAAACACATAAGTATCAGGCTTGCCTTCTTCGTTTCGCAGACAGCACAGCGGCGTCGCATGTGCCTGTTCCAGCACTGCACTTTCTCCAAGGGGCATCCGGAAGGGATAGAAGAAATAATCACCCTTTTCTATATCCTGAAAACCAAAATCCGCAAGGATACTGCGGCCATCCGCGCCATAAGCCAATAATTCTGCCTTTTTGTGATCCTTTGTCTCATAGTGACGCACATAATTATTGAGGAAATAATATCCCTGCCCTGTCTTCTCATTGCAGCGAACCGCTGTGCGCAGGTGATCCAGATCATCCACCTTATTCGGATTTCCCGGCTGAGGAATATACTTCATTTCTGTCAGTGCATCCCCAAAGTCATGAATAAACATGGTGAGTCGCCGAATACGCCGATAGCTATCGGAAAGCTGACCGTACTCCCGAATGGGTGCATTGAAATCATAGGATTTTATCGGCAGATCATTGGGATATCCGGTAGCTCTGGACTCCTGCAGAGTCGTGCGCTTTCCTTCCGGATTGGTACCGCCGTGGTACATATAATACCCCAGAAGATTACAGCCGCTCCCCAGTTTTACCATGGTCATCGCTTCTGTGTCCACGCCTGTCGCCACCGGTCTTCTATGCTTTGTGACCTGCAGGCCGCCGCCCAGCTCTGCTGTCAGGTACGGGAACTGGTCCATATCAAAAGTAATGCCGATTCCAAGACCGTGATCGGAACCGATGTTGTGGTCGTTTCTTTCCTCTGTAAAAAGGTAATTGCCGGAAGGCTCAATCTCTGTCAGGCGCTGATCCCAAGGTGCCTCGCAATAGCCTCCCATCACCGGCAGCATGCCGCCGGTAACGGCGCCGCCCCATCCGGTGGCGGTATAAATCTGTGTCTTCAGGCCGACATTTTCAGCCATCAGGCGAAGGGTGCGCATGTGCTCTTCCCCTTCTTCGCCTGTCTGTCCTCCCACATGACCGTACTCATTCTCGATCTGGATCATGGCA
Organism: bacterium; assembly: GCA_963593905.1. Lineage (GTDB taxonomy): Bacteria > Bacillota > Clostridia > Lachnospirales > Lachnospiraceae > CAG-791. The sequence goes on from CAVBBL010000016.1 coordinate 3,145, forward strand.
ACAGGGCCGTCGTCCTCCAGCATAAGCCCTCTTGCCTGCAGCGCAATCTGCTCATAAAACTTCTGTACCTCTGCCAGATAGGCCGGATCATTGGTTCTGGTAGTGAGCAGACCGTCCTTTTCCTTTTGCATCAGCCAATCCGGAAAGCCGCCGTTGCGCACCTCACCGTGAGCCCAGGGACCGATCCGCAGCACACAGTGCATACCGCATTTCTGAATGGTCTGTAAAAATGCCCGCAGGTTTTTATTATCCGAAAAATCCCATTCATTTTCCACTTCTTCATGGTGAATCCAGATCGTGTAGGCGGAAACAAGATCGATGCCGCCGGCTTTCATCTTATATAGCTCTTCCTCCCAGCGTGCTGCTTCCACACGGCTGTAATGGATCTCTCCCATGATGGGGAACCAGGGCTTTTCATCCAGTGTCAGATACTGGGAAGTGTATCCCAATATCGATTTGCCGGTTAATTCTTTATTCACGTCAAACTCCATTCCGCAGGCGTTTTGTGCCGGAAAAATCGCAAATCAAATTGCAGATCAAATCGCAAATTAAATTGCGAATCCATTTGCGATTAGGTCTATTTGTGACGCCTGCTGCACAAACAGCGATGTTATCTTAAGAAATCGCTGATCGAATCAACATTTTCCTAGTAAAAAGTCTCCCGCAGCTGAATGCGATACTGATCCAGAATACAGCTGTTTACCGCCTCTCCACGCAGCATACGGATCAGCACGGCAGCCGCCTCCGCACCCAGAGCGATATCATCAAACTGCAGTGCTGTCACCGCCGGCACGCTGTGCGCCAGAAAAGTACTGTCATAAAAGGAGGCAAGTCTGAGCTGTCCCGGGATCTGTATTCCTTTTCGGTGACAGACTGTCAACACCTGGGCGGCGATCTGATCATCCATCCCGATGATACCCTCTGCGCCGGCCTCTAACACCTGCCCTACTGCTTCTTCCACCTGTCGGTCGTTGGTTATCTCCGTACAAATCAGATCCTCTGAAACCGTTCTGCCCGCTGCCTGCACACCCTTTTTATATCCGCGAAGTCTCGTCCTGGTGATCACATGGGCACTGGATCCGCCGATGAGCGCCACCTTGCCGATACCTCTTTCCAACAATTGCCTGGTCAACGCCATGCAAGCCTCTTCATTGGGATTATCCACACAGATCTGCTCCGGATCCATGCTGCTTCCCACACTGACAAAGGGCATTCCCTCTTTTTTTAAATACTCTGCCGGTGCATCCTCCATCAGCGTTCTCGTGAGGATCACACCGTCCACTTTACGGTTCTCCACGATCCGCTTAAGACCGGCAATATCCCTTCTGCCGCATATGGTCAGCAGCAGATCATAGCCATATTCCCCCGCTGTTTTGTTTATCCCCAACAGGCATTTCTGGAAAAAGGGCAGATCCTCCGCTTCTGTTTTCCCGGGCCAGACCACCCCGATATTCATGGTGCATCGGTTAGCCAGCCCCTGGGCATATACATTCGGTTTGTAATTGTGTTCTTTGATATAGGCACGGATTCTTTCTCTGGTGGCCTCTGAAATACGGCCCTTTCCGGAAATCGCCCGGGATACCGTAGTCTTGGACACTCCCAGTTCCTTTGCAATATCGTCAATGGTCATAATTTCCTTTTCGTTTGTAAGGAATGTCATCAGGCATTTCTTCCAAACTTGCTGTCATGTATTTTGTCCAAGTTTTCCAAACTTCCATCATCCCTTTACAGCGCCGCCGGTAACACCTTCTACATAGTATTTCTGCAGGCACATAAACAGGATAGTCACAGGAATCGCTACCAGCACACCGCCTGCGCAGAATCTGGTGAAATATCCCTGATAGTCATTGGTCCATACCCATCTGGTCATACCAACTGCCACATTGTAACTGCTGTCATGTCCGAAGGCAACATAAGATGCAAAAATATAATCGCACCAGGGAGCCATAAATGCCGTCAGTGCTGTATAAATAACGATAGGCTTGGACAGCGGCAGGATCATCTGGTACATGATCTGAAAACGATTGGCGCCGTCAATTCTGGCTGCCTCATCCAGCGCTTTGGGAATAGTATCAAAATAGCCCTTGCACACATAATAGGACATACCGCAGCTGGCAACAGAAACCAGAATCAGGCCCGGAACCGCACCGGCCTGCGTCAGTCCAAACTGTTTCAGCAGGAAATACATACAGATCATGGTCAAAAAGCCCGGGAACATACCAAGAATCAGCCAGATTCTCATCAGGACAGTTCTGCCGGCAAAACGCATTCTGGACAAAGCATAGGAGACACAGATCACGATCAGGGTCTGCAGCACTGCCACACAGAAGGCAATGATTACGGTATTAAGATACCATTGCAGATAGTTAGACTCACCGGATACCAGGAATCTGTAATTATCCAGAGAAAACTGTTTGGGCATCACATAGCTGGCCACGCCGCCGTACTCCGTCAGATAAGAACGAAAGCTGGTCATCACCAATCCAAAGAACGGAAACAGCCAGATGATGCTGATCAGGATCAATGCGATATAGGCAGCGATATTGCCTGCTCTTCTTTTGCCGGACATGGATGCTGTTTTCTTCTCTTTTTGTGCACTCATTATTGGAAGCCCTCCTCATCCTTGACTGAAGGCAGCATGTTGTAAACTGCCAGAGAAACCACTGCGGTTACCACGAATACCATGATGCCGATGACTGCCGCCATCTTATAGTTTGTGTCATTGACGGTCATCTTGTACAGCCAGGTCACCAGAAGATCTGTATTGCCTGCATTGCCTGTCAGGTTCGTGGATTGTGGTTTGCCCTGGGTCAGCAGATAGATGACGTTAAAGTTATTCAGATTACCTGTAAACTGTGTGAGCAGGAAAGGTCCTGTCACAAAGAGCATGTACGGCAGGGTGATGCTGAAGAACATCTGCACGGGATTGGCACCGTCGATCTTGGCACTTTCGTACAGATCCTCCGGGATGTTCATCAAAAGTCCTGTGGCAATCAGCATCAGATAAGGAATACCGATCCAGATGTTCACCAGAATGATCATCACCTTAGCCAGTGTAGGATCCGTCCAGAAAGGAACCGGGCTGGATACAATATTGTGGCTGATCAGGAATCCGTTGACGATACCGTCGGTAGCAAACATCTTGGTGATGTACAGAAGGGATACGAACTGAGGAACCGCAATGGTCATGACCAGAATGGTCCTCCATACCTTTTTGAATTTGATACCCTTCTTATTGATGAGCATTGCCACGGCAAGGCCCAGGAAATAGTCGATAAAGGTGGCAAAAAAAGCCCACACCAGTGTCCAGGCCAATACCGTCAGGAAAGTAGAGCCAAAACCGGTGGAACCAAAGCTGAAGAGATTCTGAAAGTTATCCAGGCCTACCCAGGTAAACAGATTGGTAGGGGACTGATGTTCCTTGTCATAATTGGTGAAAGCCACGCAGATCATAAAGATGATGGGCAGTACGGTAAAGACAAAAATGCCCAGCACCGGCAATGTCAGCAAAGTAGCGTGGAAATTCTCATCCAAAAGAGATCCAAGTACTTTTCTGTTGGTGGGAAGTTTTTTGCCCTGTTTTAAGAGGAGCTCCTCTTTCCGATTCTCATGAATGTTCATCCACCACACCACGATGATCGCAAGAATCAGGATGATGGTCAGGATGCCAAAGAGAAGAATCAGAAAGCTATTATCGCCGTATACGGTTTTTCTGTGGATTTTCTGAGTCTGCACCGTACCCAGTGTGGAAAACTTGCTCAGATACTGCCATCCAAAATTCACAATATAGAGAATAAATAATATCTCAGCTGCCAGAAAGGCCACGCCCTTGGCAATCTGTCCCCGCATCAGCGGGCCAAAGCCCATAATGATATAGGAAAGTCTGGTCTTCCAGTCACCCTGTACAAAGGCTGTACCGATCTCACCGATACAACCGCCCAGCCGGGAGAGCCCCCCCGCCGGACTCTTTTTTCCACTCAGCGTAGATTTGCTCATAAAAAACTCCATTCCGCAGGCGCCTTACGTCGGAGGAATCGCAGCTCAGATTCCAGCTCCAATCTGATTTGCAATCTGTACTGTATGTGCCGCCTGCGGCACACGCAGCCATGTGAAACTGCTGCCGTGCGGCAGATCTTCACACCGTTGTCCCCCGTGTTTACATTATAAGGATGAGATGAGCCGGCAAATCCAATCTGCCGGCTCATCTTAATCACAGCCTTTCAGGACTGTATTGTTTATAAATATGTTCTTCTCTGTGTATCCACATCATTTCTCAGCGAAGTTTTCACTTTTACTGAGCGGATGCGTAGGAGATGCAGGTATCCTGGAAGCTCTGCAGAGCTGCCATCAGATCATCATCAGAGCTGCTGCTGGAAAGGTTACCGGAAATAACATCGTCGCCAAGGCTGGTTGCCAGTGTCCAGTAGTCGCCGGGATACTGCCCCTGTGCCTTATCCTCTAAGAGCTGCTCATTTAAAGCGGTCAGTGCCTCATCCGCCTTTACAGCGTCAGACTGCTGTGCCTCTATGTTGGAAGGGCCCCAAGCCAGTGCCTCGTAACGAGCCAACTGTACATCACCGCTGGAAAGGTATGCAGCCAATGCATCACAAACTGCCAGCTTTGCATCATCTTCCTGCGGCTTTACACCCAGAAGCTTGTAGCCGGAGAAACCGGACATCTGATAGGTCTTGCCGTCAGAGCCTGTGAAGGAAGGAAGCTTTGCGCATGCATAATTGTCGCCCAGCACTTCCTTTAAGGTAGATGCATCCCAAGTACCGTCTACAATTGCACCGATGTTGGTAGCATCACCTGCGGTGGAGCCATTGACAAATACGCCGGACTCCTGCATAGCAATCATAGCCTTCAGAGCTACGAGACCTGCATCGGAAGCGTAATCTACATTGGCACTGGTAAAGCTGCCTGCATCGTCTGTCTCATAGGAAAGATCACAGCCTGTGCCGAAGAAGAATGCTGTCTGATACCAGCCGGAGTTGATCTCCATGTAGAAATTCTTGCCTGCGTCCTTGCAATCCTTCAGGATGGTGTCCAAATCAGAAGGATCTGTCACAACACTCTTGTCATAGTATAAGAAATAACCATTATCAGAGGTGATGGGATAAGCATAAAGGGTAGTACCTACGGTAGCTGCGGTAACAGCACCCTCGTCATTTTCAGACTTAACAGCGTCTACATTCTCAGGTGCTACCTCTTCCAGAGCGCCTGCGGAAACCAGACGTGCAATCTGATCCTGTGCGAAGCCATATACATCAGCGCCGGCCTCTACGTCCGTGATCATATTGGACGCAGCATCACCTTCGCCTACAGCCTCAACAGTAAAGGTTGCTCCGGATACACCGGGATTAGCCTCTACAAATTTCTGAATCTGCTCATTGGTAAAATCTACGGCATTATCAGCCACCCACACCTTGATCTCACCGCTGTAATCAAGCTCTACAGGTTCTGCCTCTGCTTCAGCATCCTCTGCGGATGCATCCTCAGCAGTCTCCTCCGCGGTTTCGTCTGCTGCCTCAGTGCTCTCTGCAGACTCTGTGGTCTGAGTAGAAGAGCTGCTGCCGCAGCCTGCCAGCAATGTGGATGCCAGCACACCGGCCAATAATACTGATACGATCTTTTTCTTCATGTCATCCTCTCCATTCCGCAGGCGTCTTTTGCCGGAGGAATCGCAAAGCAAATCCCAGATTTGCTTTTGCGATCAGCACAGTATGTGTCGCCTGCGGCACATACTGCCGTGCGAAGAATCTGCTATCAAGCAGATTCTTCGCACTGGTCTCCATTCCCGCCGTTTATCGGCGCTCTGACCGTCATTCGGTCTATCTATATAAACGAACGATTGCATTGCGCAACCGCTTGCTCATATCGTAATTACACTATAGTTCTATATCGCAAACATGTCAACATGACATGTTTTACAATCACACCATCCAGTTTTTGGTGTTTTTGTACAAACCTTTATGATAACAGCATCTGTGTCGGTAGGATATTCTCTTTCTAATTTCTGTTTTACCTCCGTCTACAACACTCTCCGCTATCTTTTTCTCTTATTCACAGTTATTCAAATGCAGTTTCCTTTTTGTTTTTTTATAATGTTTTCGGTTTTTTTCGCTTTCTATCCTTATGCTACGATATCTTATCTGTTATGTCAATGATTATTCGATTTTGCCACCTATTATTCGTCATTTTATCCATTAGTTTACACTGTTCCTCGTGCTTTTTTCACGATTTTTTTCGTATATTTTCGTTTCCGTTGTGTTTTACAGCACAGATATGCTATGATGTTATGGAATAAAAGGTCTTATACAAAGGAGTATTTTGCTTATGCCCACGATACGTGACATTGCACAGGAACTGCATATTTCCACCAGTACCGTCTCTAAGGGGCTAAACGGTGGCACCGATATCAGTGAAGCGCTGCGCAGACAGATTCTGGATACCGCTGTGCGCATAGGATATACCAAAAAAGCGTCTGCTCACAGGAGCAGACGCCTTTGCGTATTTATTGAAAATGTACTTTATAAAGATAAGCAGGACTTCGGTTACGAAATCCTCCTGGGCTTCCGACAGGCCGCCTACAGGGAGCACTGGAATGTGGACATTGTGGCAGTGACACCTGATTTTCAGCTACAGCACCCCTATGACGCTCTTATGACGGAAAAGACCTATTCCGGCAGCTTTATTGTGGGATTTTCCATGGAAGATCCCTGGATGAAGTCTCTGCAGACCACCACTTTCCCCACTGTACTTCTGGACAACAGTATTTCGGGCAATCCCCATGTTACCTGTCTTGGAACAGATAATGCAGAAGCCATGTCTGCAGCCATTTCCTATCTGGTCAGTCTCGGCCATGACCGCATCGCCTTCCTGGATGGCTCCGCCGGTTCTTTTGTCTCCGATCAGCGGATGCTTTCCTTTCTGGATGCCATGCGGCAGCATCATCTGCCGTTAGATCCCGATCTGGCCGTCTATGGATATTTTGTCCCGGAGACAGCCCAATATCATGTGCCGGGATTCTTGTCCCAAGGTGTCACTGCCATCCTCTGCGGCAACGATTTGATTGCCTCCGGCGTCATTGACTGCTGCCGCGAAGCCGGTTTTCAGGTTCCGGAGGATGTCTCTGTCATCGGTTTTGATGATCTGCCCATGGCAGCTTCCCTCTCTCCTGCATTGACTACTATCCGACAGGATCGGAATGCCCTGGGAAGGAGCGCCATGTATTCCCTTCACGCTTTATTGGGAGGTGTCCCTCTTTCCTTTTCCCTCCTGCGCCCTTCCTTGATCTGTCGTGCTTCCGCCGGCCGGGCAAAGCCAAGGCCCATGACCAAGCGCGTCACCGACAAGGATTCCGTGCGGTTTGTCAATCCGGATTTTCTGCGCTGACAGCCAATTCTACCGCACTTCCTGCGTACTGTATACCGCTCTGGAGCCGCCGATAAAGGGCGGTCTGGTGCGGGCACACAAAAGGATAGCCTTTCCGATATGATCCTCTTTCAGCCTCACCGGCACGGCCACCCGGCGAAGATGCATCCCGATGAGCGTGCCGCCGATGTCCATACCGGCCGCCGCCTGCACCTCTTCGACCAGTACAGGATCTGTAAAGCTGCGCCAGCAATTCGTGGCCCAGCTGCCGCCTGCATGAGGCTGTGGAATCGCTGATACAATCTGATATCCATAGCGGCGAGCCGCTTCTCTTTCTATCACAATCGACCTGTTCAAATGCTCGCAGCACTGGGCTGCCAGATAGATTTCTCTCTCCTGCAATAGCGGAAGAATTCCCTCCAGTACTGCTGCTGCCGCTTCCATACTGGAATCCTTGCCGATATGCCCACCAACGATCTCACTGCTCGAACACCCCACCACAAAGATATCACCCTTTTCCAGATGCGCCACCTCCAGAAGCTCCGCTGCGGCCTCCTGTGCCTGTTTTGTCAAAAGATTTTTTTCTGTATCTGTCATATCTCCCTCTTAATGCCGCAGCTTGTCTGCGGCTACACGAAGAGAAATCGCGCAGGCGATTTCTCTGATGTGATCATGAGGATGCCGCAAACGGCGTCCTCAGAATGACTCAAAATGACATCAGTCATTTTGGGGCATTTCCCCTCTTAATGCCGCAGCTTGTCTGCGGCTACACGAAGAGAAATCGCGTAGGCGATTTCTCTGATGTGATCATGAGGATGCTGCAAACAGCATCCTCAGAATGCCGAAAGTCATTTTCCTGTTACGTTCCCAATACATTCCCAGCTGTATGATAAGTCCAACAAAACAAAAACACAACACCCAACCAAATAACATATAAGATGAAAGGAGACGACATGTATTATCAATTTGACGATTACAATCAGTTGTATAAGCTGATTCCTATTACGGTGATTCCGGCAACGGAAGAGCTGCTTAGGAACTTACTGGAAAATCCCTATGTAAAGTAAATTATTAGAAAGTGGTTAAAAAGCCGCTGCTGCAGAAATTTTTCTGTGACAGCGGCTTTTTGATATGCTTTGATATGTTTTCTGTCCATCATCGCAGAGATCGATGCGTGTTTTCTATCTTTACTAGTTTCTCCTTTTTCCTTTATAATCATGACAAAAGGATTCGCCCCAGTCCATCGATATAAGCCTGGTCATGTAATGGTAAATAAATCCGAAGCCTGCCGGCACAGGGGCAGTTCATCCGAAAAACTGCATAGAAATGGAGACACCAATGAAGATCACACAGATTTTTAACGAACAAGAGGTTACAATTTCCTTCGAGGTTTTTCCTCCGAAGACAGAGGATAAATACGATGCTGTGGAAAAGGCTTCCAGAGAAATCGCAGCACTGCATCCTGCCTTTATGAGTGTTACCTACGGCGCCGGCGGCGGCACTTCCCAGCATACCGCTTCCATTGCAGCAGATCTGCAGAATAAATACCACACGCCGGTCCTGGCTCACTTAACCTGCGTTTCCTCTACCAAAGAACACGTGCAGGAAATGATCCAGCTCTACCGGGAAAAAGGCATCGAAAACATCATGGCGCTTCGCGGAGATATTCCAAAGGAGGGCCGCTCTATCCACGATTATGACTATGCCAGTCAATTGATTTATGATATTAAAACTGCGGATGACTCTCTGTGTATCGGCGCTGCCTGCTATCCGGAAGGTCACGTGGAATGTGAGAGTCCTTCCATGGACATTGTCCATCTGAAGGAAAAGGTAGATGCAGGTGCCGATTTCCTGACGACCCAGATGTTCTTTGACAATAACATGCTTTACAATTTTCTCTACCGGATTCGGGAAGCCGGCATCACCGTTCCCGTCCTGCCGGGTATAATGCCCATTACCAATAAGCGGCAGGTAGCGCGAAGCGTGGCTCTTTCCGGCTCCACCATTCCCCAGCGTTTCCGCATGATGGTAGACCGCTTTGGAGATGATCCGGCCAAAATGAAGCAGGCCGGCGTCATCTACGCCACCGAGCAGATCATCGATCTGATTTCTAACGGCGTCACCCATATTCACGTATATTCCATGAATAAACCGGATATCGCTGCCGGCATCATGCAGTCCCTTTCCGCCATCATTGACAATGGCTAAGGTCCTCAAAAAGACATTTCTAAAAAGTGATGCTTCACAGCTTTGTAAAGCTACATTCCTTTTTTAATAAAAACAGAACGAAAACAGGCAGACACCTCTTGAAAAGGATGTCTGCCTGTTTTTATTTTATTACACGCTCACCTGTCATGTCCGATTCTATCTACTTTCCCTCATACTGGATCGCAGAATAAACAGGATAGGGCTCTAAGAAAGCTCTGCCGTTTAATCCCTTCAGTTCCATGAGCACCAGCACACCGGCCACTTCACCGCCTAATTTCTCTACCAGCTCGATCATGGCCTTGGCAGTACCGCCGGTGGCCATCAGATCATCTACGATCAGCACCTTCTGTCCGGGCTTAATGGAATCCTCGTGCATCTCCAGAGTTGCTGTGCCATATTCCAGGGCATAATCCACAGAAACGGTCTTCCAGGGGAGCTTCCCCTTCTTGCGAATCAGCACCATAGGCTTATGCAGATTATAAGCAATAGGTGTACCAAAGATAAAACCTCTGGACTCAGCGCCTACCACCACATCAAAAGCAATGTCCTTTACCAGATCCTGCATAGTATCAATGGCCAGCTGCAGACCATCTGCATCCTGCGCCACCGTAGTAATATCCCGGAACATGATTCCTTCCTGGGGAAAATCCGGTATTGTGCGTACGTAATCTTTTAAGTCTTTCATCCTACACATCCTCTATGCATTCTTTCCGCAGCACTTTTTGTACTTCTTGCCGGATCCGCACGGGCACGGATCGTTGGGATATACCTTAGGGGCCTTCACGATGGTCTGGGATTTCTTCTGCTCCTTATAAAGCTCTTTCTGCTTCTCCTCATCGAAGATATTATTCCACTGAGGAAGCTTGTAGAGCCAGTCTGCACCTGCTGCTACCATGTTCTTGTACAGCATCTCTTTATCATAGATCAGGTTGACCTTCGTATCCTCTTCCATCTCTTCGATGGGATTCTCATTAACCAGGCTCTCATTGATACCGTCCAGGAAGCCAACCATGGTCATGATATCCACATGATAGCGCTCAGCCAGTTCCTTAACGGTGCCTTCTACCTGCACATCCGGCTGTGCCAAAAGGATCTCATAGATCTCTTTTTCCTTTTTAAAATAATCACCCCAGAGGCGCTGCAGATCGCCTTTGTTTGCCTTTTCGTTATATGCCATTGAACGCCACTGTTCTAATAATGCCATTTTATATTCCACCTTTCTCTGCCGCCGGCTCCTGAAAGGAATCACGAATGATCCCGCTGCCGACTGTCATTATCCACTTAGTATAGTTGATTTTTCGATACTTGTAAACCAAATCCACAGGCAACCGGGATTCTACTGTGCCAGCTTCTCCTTCAGCAGCGCACTGGCAGAAGCAGGATCTACCTTGCCCTTCATAGCCTTCATAACCTGACCTACCAGGAAGCCCAATGCCTTTTCCTTGCCGCCCTTATAGTCCGCCACGGACTGGGGATTTGCTGTCAGCACTTCTGCCACCGTCTTCTGCAGCGCATCATCGTCCTGCTCTGTCTTTAATCCCTTTTCCTCTACATACTTTTCAGGATCAATATCCTCGGTGAACATCACCTCAAAGACCTGCTTGGCCACGCTACTGTTGATCTGTCTGCTTTCTGTCAGGCTGATCAGGGCTGCCAGATGTGCCGGTGAGAAGGCCAGATCCTCCGGCTCCACATTTTTTTCCTTCATCAGGCGCTGGGTCTCGCCCATGAGCCAGTTGGATACCTTCTTCGGCTCCCCACAAAGCTTTGCCGTTTCCTCAAAGAGGTCGGCCAGATGACGGTTGTCCGTCAGAATTGCAATATCGTATTCCGGAATACCGTATTCCTCTTTGTATCTGGCCATGCGCGCTTCACGAAACTCCGGTTGTCTGCTGCGGATATTCTCTATCATTTCCTCTGAGACTGTGATAGGCGGCAGATCCGGGTCCGGGAAATAACGATAATCCTGTGCATCCTCTTTGCTGCGCATCGCATAGGAGTACATCTTATCATCATCCCAGCGTCTGGTCTCCTGGGTGACACTCTCCCCCTGCTCCAGCAGATCGATCTGGCGTTGACTCTCTCCCTGAATCGCATGCTCGATGGCGCGGAAGGAATTCAAATTCTTCATCTCCGTACGGGTGCCGAAGGTCGTCTGGCCTTTTTCCCGAACCGAGATATTTACATCTGCCCGCATGGAGCCTTCCTGGAGCTTACAATCGGATGCCCCCAGATACTGAATCAGCAGACGAAGCTTCTCAAGGTAATTGATGACCTCCTTTGCGCCGCGCATATCCGGCTCGGAGACGATTTCGATCAAAGGCACACCGGAACGGTTAAAATCCACCAATGAGGCATCTTCCCACTCATCATGGACCAGTTTGCCCGCATCCTCTTCCATGTGGATTTCGTGAATGCCCACCTTTTTCATCTCACCGTCCTCGCCCTCGATCTCCACATAACCGTTGCGGCAGATGGGCAGATACAGCTGGGAAATCTGGTAGTTCTGCGGGTTGTCGGGATAGAAATAATTCTTTCTGTCGAATTTGGAATATCTGGTAATATCACAGTTTGTGGCCAGGCCTACGGCAATGGCATATTCCAGAACCTGCTTATTTAATACCGGCAGAGAGCCGGGCATACCGGTGCAGACCGGACATGTATGTGCATTGGGCTTCGCACCGAAGGCGGTGGAGCAGCCGCAGAAGATCTTGGTCTTCGTGGCCAGCTCTACGTGAACCTCCAGGCCGATCACCATTTCGTATTCTTTCACTTGTACCTCTTTCTGCCGCAGCCTGCTGCGGCAATCTGAAAAGAGCCTGTTGCAGAACAAGCTTCCCCATGAACCATAGGTGTTTGTATGCAGCAAACATCTGTATACGAAAATCTTGTCCTATTTGGCCGCCTGCTCATAGGTATAGGCTGCGCGGATCATCTTCTTTTCCTGGAAGCAGTCTGCGATGAGCTGCATACCGATCGGCAGTCCCTGTGCATCGGTGCCCACCGGCACGCTGATGCCCGGCAATCCGGCCAGATTTACAGAAATCGTATAAATATCACCCAGATACATCTTCATGGGATCAGAAAGGCTCTTTCCTATCTCCGGCGCTGTGGTAGGTGCCACAGGTCCCAGGATCAGATCATACTTCGCGAAGGCATCGTCAAAAGCTTTTTTGATCAGCGCTTTTACCTTTAATGCCTTCAGATAGTAGGCATCGTAATAACCGGAACTAAGGACAAAGGAGCCCAGCATGATGCGGCGCTTTACTTCAGGACCAAATCCTTCAGAGCGCGTCTTCTTGTACATAGGATGAAGTCCCTCAAATTCCTTGGCACGATAACCATACTTCACACCGTCAAAGCGTTCCAGATTGCTGGAGGCCTCTGCGTCAGCGATGGTATAGTAGGTGGGAATCGCATATTTTACCAGGCTTAAATCGAATTCTTCAACGATGGCGCCCTTCTGCACCAATACCTCTGCTGCCTTACGCACTGCCGCTGCCACCTGAGGATCTAAGCCCTCCCCGAAATAATCTCTGGGAATACCGATCTTCATTCCCTGTACATTCTCTGTCAGAGCTGCGGTAAAGTCTGTCTCCTCCCGCTTCATGGAGGTGGCATCTTTTTCGTCATGAGAGGTGATCACCTCCAGAATGGTCGCCGCATCCGTCACATCCTTGGCAAGGGGACCGATCTGATCAAGCGAAGATCCATAGGCCACCAGACCGTAACGGGATACGGTACCGTAGGTAGGCTTGATGCCTACTACACCGCAATAGGAAGCGGGCTGACGAATGGATCCACCGGTGTCACTGCCCAGTGCCAGGAAACACTCTCCTGCAGCCACCGCGGCAGCGGAGCCGCCGGAGGAACCGCCGGGAACATGATCCGCATTCCGGGGATTTCTGGTAACACCGAAAGCGGACGTCTCCGTGGTAGAGCCCATGGCGAACTCATCCATATTGGTCTTCCCAATCACCAACACCCCGGCTGCCTGCAGCCGCAATACTGCTTCCGCAGAAAAAGTCGGGACAAAATTGTAGAGGATCCTGGAAGCACAGGTGGTCTTAACACCTTCTGTGCACAGGTTATCCTTGATGGCCGCCGGCACACCTGCCAGAGGACCTGTAAGCTCCCCGGCATCTATGGCCGCCTGAATCCGGTCTGCTTCCTTGTAAAGGTCTTCTCTGGGCAGGATGGTGATATAGCAATGCAACGTCTCCTCCTGCTGATCGATCTGTGCCAGGACAGCGTCCAAAGCCTGCCGCACAGTGACCTCACCCTTTTTGATGGCGGCAGAAAGCGCTGTCGCCGATAAGTTCATTATTTCCACCGTTTCCTCCTTATGCCGCGTTTTACCGCGGCTGCCTGAAGAGAATTTCGCGCATGCGAATTCTCCGATGGGATTTACATTTTAATCAAAAGTCTTCGGCACCAGGAACATGTCGTCCTTTTCCTCCGGTGCATTGGCCAGGGTCTTCTCATGGCCGTCTGCATTGGTCACCACGTCTTCTCTCCACACATTGCCTGTCTGGAAAATATGGGACATAGCCTCCACGCCCTCAGTGTCCAGCTCTCCCAGCTGGTCAATGTAGTCCAGCATGCTCTCCATGTCTTTCTTCGCCTGTTCCTTTTCCTCCGGGGAAAGTTCCAGCTTGGACAGGATGCCTACATAATCGATGGTCTCATCGCTGATCGCATTTTTACCCATTTGCAGCTCCTTTACTCTCTCACCTTGATATGCACCTCACGCAGCTGCTGCTCCGTCACCTCGTTCGGTGCGCCGCACATCAGATCCTGAGCCGAGCCGCTCATGGGGAAGGCGATAATCTCACGAATGCTCTCCTCATTGCGCAGAAGCATGATCATACGGTCTACGCCGGGTGCCATGCCCGCATGCGGCGGTGCGCCGAACTGGAAGGCATTGTACAGTGCGCCGAATTTGGCCTTTAAGGTCTCTTCGTCATAACCTGCGATTTCAAAGGCTTTTACCATGATGTCCAGATCATGATTCCGTACAGCGCCGGAAGAAAGCTCTACGCCGTTGCAAACGATATCGTACTGATAAGCCAGAATATCCAGAGGATCCTTCTCTGTCAGTGCCTTCAGACCGCCCTGAGGCATGGAGAAGGGATTATGGGTAAAGCCCAGCTTCTTGGTCTCCGGATCCAGCTCATACATGGGGAAATCGTTGACATAGCAGAAGCGATAGGCATTCTTTTCCAGCAGCTCCAGTCTGGCGCCCAGCTCATTGCGGATTTGACCGGCATAGTAGTTGGCCTTTTCCTCTTTATCAGAGATAAAGAAGAGGGTGTCTCCTGCCTCTAAGCCTGCCAGCTGGCGAAGCTCTGCCTTCTTGTCCTCCGGAATGAATTTGTCAATAGGTCCCTTGTAGCTTAAATCTTCCAGCACTTCCAGATAGCCAAGGCCGCCCATACCCAAAGAAGTGGCAAAGTGCAGCAGCTTTTCGTGGAAGCCCTTGGACATCTCTGCATGCACCTTGATGGCACGAACCGTCTTGCCCACAAAAGGCTTAAAGGTGCACTGCTGGAAGAAGTCCGTCACATCGATGATACGCAGAGGATTGCGCAGATCCGGCTTATCAGAACCAAACTCCAGCATCGCCTGCTTATAGCTGATGATGGGGTAAGGTGCTTTGGTGATCACTGCACCCTCCGGTGCGAATTTCTCAAAGGTCTCGGTGAGCACTTCTTCGCCTACCCGGAAGACATCCTCCTGGGTAGCAAAGCTCATTTCGAAATCCAGCTGATAGAACTCTCCCGGAGAGCGGTCTGCGCGGGCATCCTCATCCCGGAAGCAGGGCGCGATCTGGAAATATTTGTCAAAGCCGGAAACCATCAGCAGCTGCTTATACTGCTGGGGTGCCTGGGGCAATGCATAGAACTTGCCCTTATATCTTCTGGACGGAACGATATAGTCTCTGGCGCCTTCCGGAGAGGAAGCGCAAAGAATCGGAGTCTGAATCTCCAGAAAGCCCATCTCGGTCATCTTTTCCCGCAGGAAGGAGATCACCTTGGAGCGGAAGATGATGGCATCCTTTACCTTTTCATTGCGCAGATCCAGATAACGGTATTTAAGACGCACATCCTCACGGATTTCCTTAGAGGTCATGATCTCGAAGGGAAGCTGAGTATACACCTTGCCCAGGATATCAATGCTCTTAGCATCCACCTCTATGGTGCCGGTAGGGATCTTGGGATTGTAGGTCTCCTCATCTCTCTTTTCCACTACGCCCTCTACGGAAATACAAATTTCCTTTACAATGCCGTCCAACAGGCCATCGTGGCGCAGCACGATCTGCAGTACGCCGTACATATCCCGCAGATCCAGGAAAGAGACGCCGCCATGATCACGGATATTCTCTACCCAGCCCGCTACGCGGATGGTCTTTCCTATGTCATCTTCCGAGATGGACGCTACTGTGGTATTTCTGTAAATATTTGGTTCCATTGCACCTCTTCCTTTCTTGGTATGCCGCTCCGATACCGGAGGGACAAAAAACCCCGGCACAGTCCTAAGACCGTGCCGGGGCGAATTCACTTCGTGATCCGCGGTACCACCCGCCTTGACAGCAATAGCGCTGTCCTCTTTCCTGCACATAACGCGTGCCTGCGTACAGACCTACATCCCCCGTATCTAAATAACGGCTGTCTTCATTCCAACGCCTGATCTTGCATGAACAGGAATCCAATGGACTGCCGCCGTAGCTCTTGATACTGCCAGGCTTCGATCTGTCTGCTCCGGAGTGTTCCCCTTTCCTCTTCTATAGCGGGCAGCGCTTCCAGCCGATGACGCCGCTTCTCTGTCGTCTCCCAAGGGAGGAGTCTCCTTCTATGCATTTTCTATTTATCATGTTATCCTGTGTTGCCTGTCTCGCGTTCTTGCTCCGTAATACCTATTCCTGTCTCTGCGCCTGACACTGAACCAACTGTCCTATGCCTCTCCACAGCTGCAGAACGCCTTACATCGTTGGCATTCTAGCACAGAAATGCCGTATTTGCAAGGCTCTCTTACTCCTCAGGTCTGGATGCAGCCTCCGGCGTTACTGCTCCGCCCCCGGCCAAGCGGCAGGGTGGCGGAGCGTGTCCGGGTGCAGGGGCCTTACAAGAGCCTCGGTACTTAGCTCGCGTCCTTTGCGAGCTTATGTACCGCTAGGTCTCTTGTACGGAGCCGAGAGGCGTCCCCAAAGCCGGATACCTCCGACAGGACCCGCCGCTTGGCCGGGGGCGGAGCAGTAACCACTACCGTACCCTGGGCTTAAATTCCCATCTCCTTGATGCGTCTCATAGCCTCTACGGAATTCTCATAGGTACCGAAAGCAGTCAGACGGAAATAGTGCTCGCCGCTGGGGCCAAATCCGGAACCGGGGGTTCCCACCACATTGGCATTGGCCAGCAGATAATCAAAGAATTCCCAACTGGTCATATTCTTCGGTGCCTTCAGCCAGATATAGGGAGAGTTCACACCGCCGGATGCCTCATAGCCAAAGGAAAGAAGGCTCTCCCGGATAAAGCGGGCATTCTTCATATACTCGCCAACCATCTGGGCGATTTCTTTCTTGCCTTCTTCGCTGTAGCAGGCCTCGCCGGCTCTCTGTACGATATAAGGTGCGCCGTTGTACTTCGTACCATGGCGTCTTGCCCACAAGCTGTGGAGAGCCGTGCCGTTTTTATCCTTCAAATCCTTGGGAATGACAGTTGCCCCCAGACGAAGACCTGTAAATCCGGCATTCTTGGAGAAGGAGCGCAGCTCGATGGCACAGGTTCTGGCACCCTCACACTCATAGATGCTGTGAGGTACATCCTCTTCGGAAATATATGCCTCATAAGCAGAATCAAAAATGATTACTGCCCCCACCTTGTTGGCATAATCCACCCACTTCTGCAGCTCACTCTTTGTGATAGCAGCGCCGGTAGGATTATTGGGGAAGCACAGATAAATCAGATCCGGTGTCTCTGCCGGAAGCTGCGGTGCAAAACCGTTATCCTGAGTACAGGGCATATAGATCACGTTGCTCCAGGTCTCGGAAGCCGTGTCATAGACACCGGTGCGGCCTGCCATGACGTTGCTGTCCACATAGACAGGATAAACCGGATCGCAGACAGCGATCTTACAATCCTTTTCGAAGATTTCCTGAATGTTGGCGGAATCACTCTTCGCACCGTCGGAGACAAAGATCTCATCTGCCTCGATATCGCAGCCGCGTGCCTTGTAGTCATTTTCCGCAATAGCTGTGCGCAGGAAATCGTAGCCTAAATCAGGTGCATAACCGCGGAATGTCCCGGCCTGTGCCTGCTCCTCCACAGCGCTGTGCAGCGCCTTGATGACTGCCGGCGGCAGGGGCTTCGTCACATCACCGATGCCCAAGCGGATGATCTTTGCCTCCGGGTGCTCTGCGATGAAAGCATTGGTCTTCTTAGCCACCGTAGAAAACAGGTAGCTGCCGGGCAGTTTTAAATAATCCTGATTTGCTGTAAACATGAATCTGTCTCCTTTTTTATGTTTGTAAGTCACCCTTGCAACTTCCATCTGTGCAATAGGGTCACGGATGAACAACCGACATTGCAGAAAGTATATTGCCTTTTCTCTCTGCTTTCGCCTCCAAATGGGCTGTGATGCCGTTCTATTCGATCTCTATCTCTCCGTCGAATACCGTCGTAGCCGGCCCTGTCATGTAGACCAGGTTTTCTTTCCTGTCCCAGAAAATCTCCAGAGAGCCTCCCAGCACATCCACGGTAATCTTATCCTCGGTCAGCCCGTTTAGGACGCAGGCCACACAGGTGGCACAGCACCCGGTACCGCAGGCCAACGTCTCTCCGGTCCCCCGCTCCCATACACGCATGCGTACATGTTCTCTGTCTATTATCTGCACGAATTCCACATTTGTGCGACGGGGAAAACGCTCATGGCATTCCAGTGCCGGGCCGATGCCTGTCAGATCCATATGCTCTGTATCCTCCACAAAGAACACTGCGTGAGGATTTCCCATGGAAACACAGGTCATCTGCCATTTCTGTCTAAGCGCCTCAATAGGCGCTGCCACTACGGGAGATTCCTCTGCCTCCACCGGTATCTGCGCAGCCTCCAGAATGGGCGCACCCATGTTGACTCGCACTTTTTCTACTTTTCCGTCATTGACTGTCATGGTCAGATATTTGATTTTTCCGTAACTCTCTACGGAAATCTCTGTCTGCTCCGTCATATGGTGGTCATAAACGTACTTTCCCACGCAGCGAATGCCGTTGCCGCACATTTCTCCCCGGGAGCCGTCCATATTGTACATTTCCATCTCGAAATCCGCACGCTCACTGGGATTGATAAAAATGACACCGTCTCCGCCGATACCGAAATGCCGGTCACTGAGTCTCCTTACCAGCTCCGGTTTCCGTTCGGTGGATATTTTTTCTGTAAATCCGTTGATGTACACATAATCATTCCCGCAACCGTGCATTTTTGTAAAACGAATCTTCATAGTTACCTCTTTATGCCGCAGCCTGTCTGCGGCAAAGTGAGGAGAATTTCGCGAAGGCGAATTCTCCGATGCGATCCATGAGGGTGCCGCACACGGCATCCTCAGAATGACTCAAAATGACATCGGTCATTTTGAGTCATTTTCCCTCTTTATGCCGCAGCCTGTCTGCTATCTGTATACCGTCAGCACCATCCTCGCTGTCTCACAGATACTGTTGCCGCTGTCCATACTGCATTTTTGCAAATAGCGATGCGCTTCCTCCTCGCTCATGTGATTTCGATCCATCAAAAGTGATTTTGCCTGCTTTAAGAGCTTTTCTTCTTCCTCTGAACGTTTGCGCGGCTGACTGCGCCGTCTGCGCCTTCGCATGGAAAGCGTTCTGTCCAGCATAGCCAGAGAATCCACCAGCTCCTGGGCTTTTAAAGGCATGGCCAGGCACAGCACTCCTTCCTCCCGGAAACCCGGCAGCACCGCCTTGCCCGCCAAAAGCAGCAGCTCGAATCCTGCCGGAAGGCTCTCTCGTATACCTGAATAAAGCATATCTGTCATCTGATAGCCGCAGACCACAATGCCGTCGGAAAGTCCGTCCGCCTGGGCTAACACCTGCGCCCCGGTGGTACAGACTGCTGTCACGGAAAAGCCGCTGCGAACCAGGAGATTTCTGATATTTTTGGCATCATCGCTTTTTCGGAACGCTACGATAATATTCGTCAAAAGCTATCTCCCTCTCTCTTAATCGCTGATCAATATTTATTCAGATACTCCTGCAGCTCCCATTGGGAAATCTGAGAGCGGTAAGCGTTCCACTCGCTGCGCTTGATCTCCGCATATTTCCGGACAAACTCCTCGCCCAATCCACTGCAAAGGATCTCGTCATGTTCCAGGGCCTCGATAGCCTCCGCCAATGTCATCGGCAGATCCTGAATACCTCTGGCCTGCCGTTCCGCATTGGACATTTCGTAGATATTGCCATCAGTCCTTGCCGGAGGCTGTATATGATTTTCGATACCGTCCATGCCGGCAATCATGCAGGCTGCAATCACCAGATAAGGATTAGCAGAGGAATCCGGGCTTCGAAGCTCAATTCGTGCATTATCCGGATCTGCCACTGCGGGGATACGAATCAGCGGGCTGCGATTCTTGGCGCTCCATGCCACATGGATGGGGGCCTCGTAGCCGGCCACCAGCCGCTTATAGGAATTCACCAGCGGATTCGCGATAGCTGTGATCGCTCTGGCATGCTTCATCAGACCGCCGATGAACCAATAGGCCTCCTGACTCAGTCCGTTGGCATCCTTGCCGTCCGCAAAAATGTTTTTGCCGTCTTTTTTCATGGAGAGATTCAGGTGCATGCCGGAACCGTTAACGCCATACTTGGGCTTTGGCATAAAGGTAGCATGCAGACCATGCTGCTTGGCTATGGTACGAACCGCCAACTTCATGGTGATGATATTATCTGCTGTGCGCAGCGCCTCATCGTAGTGCAGATCGATCTCATGCTGAGCCGGTGCATTCTCATGATGGGTGCCGTCTACCACAAAACCCATTTCTTCCAAAGTAAGCACCATATCCCGACGGGCATTCTCTCCGAAATCCAAGGGTCCTACATCAAAATATCCTGCCTGCTCATTGGTAATGGTAGTGGGCTGGGCATTGTCATCCGTCTCAAATAAGAAGAACTCACACTCCGGTCCAACCTCCAGGGTATACCCCTGTGCCTGTGCTTTTCCCAGCACCTTCTTTAGAATATAGCGGGGGTCTCCCTCATAAGGACGGCCATCGGGCAGATAGATGTCGCACAGAAGTCTGGCCACCTTGCCCTGCTGCGGTCTCCAGGGGAAGATAGCTACCGTATCAAGATCCGGATACAGATACATATCAGACTCCTCGATGCGGGCAAAGCCGTCGATGGAGGAACCGTCAAACATGCATCGGTTGGCCAATGCCTTCTCCAGCTGGCTGGCAGTAATGGCAATATTTTTCAGCATACCGAATATATCGGTAAACTGCAGCCGGATAAATTCCACATCCTCCTCCTGCGCCAGTCTCATAATATCTTCTTTTGTGTTATGTTCCATCTGCGCTGCTCCCTTCTCTCTTCCATAACCACATCATTCCCGCACATCTGCCGGCCGTGCATCTGTAAGCCGCTCAGCTGCTTGCCACTCACCTGCAGGCCGCTCATATGTCAACCAAATGTCTGCATGCCCCTCATCCGTCGACCATGCATCTGTAAGCTGCCCATCCGCAGTCCGCTCAAAAGAGCTTATCGTAAATATTCGTTGCTTTTTTCTTACTATATTACATTACCTACTATTTTATATTTTTCCTACCAGTTTACGCAAGTATATTACCATTCAACCGGCGTACTGTACAGCCATTGGAGTTGCATTAAGTATCTGCCTGCTGGGCTTACAAAAAACATCTGCCCATTGCCCTTACAAAAGCATCTGCCTATTTCCCTTACAAAAGCATCTTCCTATTGCCCTAAAAAATCTGTCACCATATAAAGTTCTGTTGGCAAAACGTAATGCCCCGGGGCGCGGCAGATAGCTCGCATCCTTTGCACTGCGCACCAGTTTTGCTTAGGTTTGCATCGAAGCCGTAGGATGGTATCTGACGTGCTTTCAGAGCGCGTCAGATAGGCCCGCCTGTCCGAGCAGACCCGCATCAGGCGGGGATGCGAGTTAAGGGCCGGCCATCCGCAGGTGAGAGGCAAGCCTTAGCAAAACGGTGCAAAGTGCATGGTGCGAGATATCTGCTGCGCCCCGGGGCATGGCCGGGCGACACGAAATTATCGTAGTATGTCTATTTTCCGGTCTTTCACTATGACAGCTTCTCCAACTCCTGCTGCCACAGCGCACCGCTGGCATCGGAAGGCATCCGCCAGTCTCCTCTGGGGGAGAGTGCCACAGATCCCACCTTCGGTCCGTCAGGCAGACAGGAACGCTTAAACTGCTGAGAGAAAAATCTTCTGTAAAAAGTTTTCTCCCACTTCAGTATCGTCGCCTCGTCGTAAATCCCCGCAAAGGCAGCCTTGGCCAGTCGATAGATCCTGGCCGGTCCTGATCCCAGACGGAGCATGTGATAGAGATAGAAATCGTGTAATTCGTAGGGTCCCACCAGATCCTCTGTCTTCTGAGAGATCCTGCCATTTTCCGTGGGAGGCAGCAATTCGGGACTCACCGGTGTATCCAGAATATCCCGCAGCACTTCCTGCAGATGACCATCCGTTGCGGTATCTGCTGCATAGGCTACCAGATGACGAACCAAAGTCTTCGGCACTCCCACATTGACGCCGTACATGGACATATGATCCCCATTATAGGTGGCCCATCCCAGTGCCAGTTCGGACATGTCACCTGTGCCTATGACCAGCCCATTGGTCTGATTTGCCAGATCCATAAGCACCTGCGTCCGCTCTCTGGCCTGGCCGTTTTCATAAGTCACATCATGAATCGCGGGATCATGTCCTATATCTGCAAAATGCTGCATAACGGAAGCCTTGATATCCACTTCCTTTAAGGTCGCTCCCAATGCCTTCGCCAAGTCACAGGCGTTGCGGTAGGTTCTGTCTGTGGTGCCAAAGCAGGGCATAGTCACTGCCAGAATATTCTCCGGGGAAATCCCAAGACTTTCAAACGCTCTGGCTGTTACCAAAAGGGCCAAGGTAGAGTCCAGTCCGCCGGATACACCGATCACCGCAGAGCGAAGGCCGGTATGGGCGTATCGCTTTGCCAGTCCTCCGGCCTGGATATGCAGGATTTCCTCACATCGTCTGTCTCTGGTCTGTCTGTCTGCAGGTACAAAGGGATGCGGATCAAATATTCTCTCCAAGGATGTCTGTGTCTTTTCCATGTGCACCGGAATCCGCAGATAATCATCTGATTCTGTACCGGCACCGTAGGTGCTCATTCGGCGGCGTTCCAGCAAAAGTCTCTGAATATCCAGGTCGGCGCAGATCATCCCATTTTCAAAGCGATTGCTCTCTGCCAGTATGGTGCCGTTTTCCACGATCAGATCATGGCCGCCGAAGACCAGATCCTGGGTGGATTCTCCTATACCGCAGCTGGCATAGAGATATCCGGTGATGGTTCTGGCACTGACGCTGGAGAGAAGCTGTCGGCGGTAGCTATCCTTGCCGATGGTCTCATTAGAACCGGAGAGATTGACGATCACCGTGGCTCCGGCCAACGCATGAGAAATGTCCGGAGCATCCGGCACCCACACATCCTCGCAGAGCTCGCAGGCCACACTCAGTCCTTCCATTGCATCCACTTCCAGCAGAACATTCATGCCGAAGGGCACCTTTTCACCGTCCAGCAGGATTTCTTCGGATTTCCGGGGACCTGGTACAAAATGCCTTCTCTCGTAGAACTCTGCATAATTGGGAATAAAGTGCTTGGGAATCAGCGCCAGTATCTGTCCGTTTTGCAAAACTGCTGCCACATTGTAAAGCTTACCTCTGTGCATCAGGGGAAGCCCCACAAACAACAGTGCGTCCCGTCCTCTGGTATGCTCTTTGATCGTCCTTAAACCATCCAGCGCTCCCTTAAGCAGCAATGTCTGCAGGAAAAGATCCTGGCAGGTATAACCGGTCAGGGACAATTCCGGAAAAACGATGATCTTTGCCCCTTTGGCCAGGGCTTCTTCATAACCTTGTATGATCTGCGAAGCATTATAGGCAGGATCTCCTACGTGCACATCCGGTGTCACTGCTGCTGTCTTTATAAAACCATCCTTCATAGTTACCTCTGTAATAGGCGAATTCTCCCACGCCATCGTTTTCTATATTTATGCCTCTTTCTCCTTTATAACCGGCATGCCCACAGCGCCGCTTTCGATCATCTCGTGGATTTCCCGGGGCGTAAAGGAATAGGCTTTGTTGCAGAAATGGCAGCGCAGCTCTACGTCTTCTCCCTCATCTTCCAGCTTTTTCAGTTCCGTATGACCAATGCTTAAAAGCACCTTTTCAACCTTTTTGCGGCTGCAGTCACAGTGAAATTCTACAGGCTTTTTGCCTGTCACCTTTACCGGCATACCTTCCATTGCCAAAATCAGGATCTCTTCCGGTGTCATACCGCTGTCTAACAGATTCGTGATCTGAGGGAGCTTTGCAAGATTCTCCTCTATCCTTGCGATTGTCTCCTCCTGCGCAAAAGGCATCATCTGGATGATAAACCCGCCTGCCTGACGCACTGTATTTTCCTTATTCATCAATACGCCGAGGGCTACTGCGGAGGGTACCTGCTCAGAGGATGCAAAATACCAGGTCAGATCTTCTGCAATCTCGCCGGTCTGCAGATCTACGGTACCCACGTAAGGATCCTTCAACCCCAGGTCTCTGATCACACTCATGGTTCCATGCCCAACGGCGCCGCCTACATCCAGCTTGTGCTTTGCGTTTGCAGGCAGCACCACGGCAGGATTGTAGGCATATCCCTTTACCTGGCCGTGGCTGTTGGCTGTTACTACCAATCCTCCCACAGGGCCGTCGCCTTTGACTTGTATAGTCAAAAGATCATCATCATTTTTCAGCATATTCCCCATCATGACAGCGCCGGTCATCAGTCTGCCCAGAGCGGCAGTCACCACTGGGCTTGTGTCGTGGTCTGCCCTGGCCGTCTCTGTCAGCACTCTCGTGGTGGCAGCGTACGCTCTCACCTGCGGCTCTCCCTTTTCATCAGGGGCACAGGTCGCTGATATCACATAATCTTCATATTCACCCATACTAATCATCCTTTCTGAGCAGCATTGCTGCGAAGAGGCAAATCGAATTTCTAATTTATTTAATTGCCGTCAGTGCTATTTGCTTCTCAGAAACAAATAGCTGTGCAAAAAATAAGAAATACCGATTTCATCTGTATTGAAAGCTATTTGTGTAGTTTATCCTTTTCTCTTAACACCACCAAAATCCGCCCGCTGGTATCTCTCACTTCCTCATGGGTATCTCCGTCTACGGCAAGCACCCATTCCAGAGACGCTTTTTCTGCAGCCCCCCGAATTTCCTCCAGGGTATATCCCCGCTGGTAGTGGGTCTCCACATGCTTTTCAAAGAGTGCCCTTCCCTGCTCGCCTTCCTCGTGCACTGCAGTGAACAGTGTCAGGTCATACTCATTGATATGATTTTCTTCATAGAACCAGTTTTCCCAGATAAAGCTGCAGTCCTCTCTGTTTTCGGCGATGGTGGTATCTCCGATCAGATCCCGATATTTATAGAGTGTATTAAAGTCAAAAATGAACAGTCCCCCGGGATATAAAAAGAGATTCACCTGCCGGAACATCCGCTCCAGGTCCTCGTCCGTCAGCAGATAATTGACGCAGTCACAGACACTGACCATCGTACCGGCGGTGCCATAAAGCTCGAAATCGCGCATATCCTGCTCTAAGTACATGGTCTTATGTCCCAGTATGTCCCGGCGTTCCATAGCCTCTGCCAGCATATCTCCCGAGGCATCGATTCCTATCATATCGTATCCGTAGGAGGCCATCAGCTCTGTGAATTTCCCAGTACCGCAGCCCAAGTCCACTACCAGGTCACGCTCTGTCTCCAGCGCCTCTCTTTCCTCTTCTTCCTTTACAGGGCGCGAGACGCCATAGCGGTCTATGAGCTGACGAATATACGCTGCCCATGCCCGATACGGCGTCTCATCCATAAACGTATCGTATACCTGTGCAAAGGAAGTATAGGCAGGCTGTGTGTCCGCCTGCTCATCATTTTCCATTTCTAAGTATTCTTCCTGCATAAATCACTCATTCTGCAGACATTGTTTTTGCAGCCTGTGTGACTGCCTTGCAACATCTGTCGATTTCAGAAGGAGACTGCCTCTTCTCCTCCATTCGTTGCTGTCACTGCCTTACACCTTCCTAGTGAAGGATCGTACCCAACAGTCCATAGGAGAAAATAGACATAAGTACAGTAGCCAGCAAAACACCTAAAAAGCAGGCCAGGGTTGCCTTCTTAATGTCAATCTCCAGCAAAGAAGCCACCAGAGAGCCGGTCCACGCTCCCGTTCCCGGAAGGGGAATACCCACAAAGAGCAGCAGTCCCAGGAATTCTCCGTTCTTCATGCCGTCGCTCTTATTCATGGCGCGCTTTTCCATTTTTTCGATCAATGGACGAAAGGCCTTAAACTGCTTCATCCAGGCAAAAATCTTTCTGATAAAGAGCAGGATAAAAGGAATCGGGAGCACATTTCCCAAAACGCAAATGGGAATGGCCTGCCACATATTCACCTTTAACAGGGATGCCACGATCAGTCCGCCTCTGCACTCTAAGATCGGCAGAAGAGAAACAATGAAAATCACCAGCTGCGCAGAAATATGCTGTCCCAGTGTATTTGCAAACCATGTTGCCAACGCTTCCATCTAATAAAACCTCCCTTTGCGGATGCGGTAATTCTCTTTTCTGACAATCCCATGCACTTCGTAAACAAGCGGCAAGGCCATGAGAATCATCCGCCCCAGTCTGATCATCAGCTGTGTCGTATCCACGCCAGTATAGCATAGATGTATGCCTACTGCACCATGATTCCGTTTTCTTTCAGAATTTCTTCCAGTGCTTTTACCACTTCCGCCATCTGCTGGGGCGTACCGATGGTGATCCGCAGATACTCTCCGATCCTCGGCTTGTTCCAATGACGCACGCAGATCTTATGGGCCCGCAGCGCCTCGAAAAGCGCCTGTCCTGTCATCTCGGGATGTCTGGCAAAGACAAAGTTCGTCTTGGAAAGAGGGAACTGAAAGCCCATTGTGCGAAGATTCTCTTCAAAGTTCTCTCTCTCCCTAATGATTTTGGAGGTAATGCTGTTAAAGTAAGCCTCATCCCGCAGCGCAGCCGTGCCCATCTCAATCGCAGCCAGGTTCATGGTATAGGAGTTAAAGGAGAATTTCACATCCTTTAGATAACCGATCAGCTTCGGATTGCCCATGGCAAAGCCTATGCGCATGCCGGCCATGGCTCTGGACTTGGAAAAAGTCTGTACCACCAGCAGGTTCTCATATTTTTTGGTCAAAGGCAGCGCGCTCTCGGCACCAAAGTCCACATAGGCCTCATCTACGATGACCACACAGTCCGGGTTGGCAGCCACGATCTGCTCAATGTGTTCCTGCGACTCCTCTACGCCGGTAGGGGCATTGGGATTGGGGAAAATAATACCGCCGAAACGTCGTCCCGCCTCTGCAGGAATATAATCCGATACCTGCAGATGAAAATCCTCTGTCAGCGGGGCTGTCACATAGGGAATCCGAAAGACCGATGCCCACACATCATAAAAGGAATAGGTAATATCCGGAAAAAGGATGGGCTTTTCGCCGTTAAAAAAGGTCATAAAGCACATAGCCAGCACATCATCCGATCCATTTCCCACAAAGATCCAATCTTCCGGCAGCTCATAACGTCTGGCCAGCTCCGCCGCTAAGGGCTGCGCATTCATATCCGGATACAAACGACAGTCTGCCGATCTCTCCGCCAGCATTTTAGCTGCCAGCTGTACACCGGGCGCCGGGGGGTAGGGGCATTCATTGGTGTTTAACTTGATGATCTTCGGATCTGTGGGCTGTTCACCGGCCACATAGGGTTCCACTCTTCTGATATTATCTTCCCAGGACATGGGCTTCTCCTTTTCTGTTATAAAACCTTAGATAAGAAATCCTTCAGGCGGTCGCACTGCGGATTTTCAAAGAATTCCTTAGGCGTATTCTCTTCCATGATGACGCCGCCATCCATGAAAAGCACCTTCGTAGCCACTTCTCTGGCAAATCCCATCTCATGTGTCACCACCACCATGGTCATGCCGCTCTCTGCCAGTTCTTTCATAACCTCCAGAACGCCGCCTACCATCTCCGGATCCAGCGCGCTGGTGGGTTCGTCAAAGAGCATGACGTCCGGATTCATGGCAAGGGATCTGGCAATGGCGATTCGCTGCTTCTGACCGCCGGAGAGCTGTCCCGGATAGGCATCTGCCTTATCTTCCAGCTTCATCTGCTTTAAAAGACGGATAGCATCCTCTCTGGCTTCTTCCTTGCTCTTTATTTTCAGCTTGATCGGTGCCAGGGTGATATTTTCCATGATCGTCAGATTCTGGAAGAGATTAAAATGCTGGAACACCATGCCCATATGCCGGCGCACCTTATTGATATCCACCTTGGGGTCTGTAATGCAGGTATCTTCCAGCCACACCTCGCCTTCGGTAGGAATCTCCAGCAGATTAAGGCAGCGCAGAAATGTACTCTTGCCGGAGCCGGAGGGGCCTACAATAACGATTTTTTCCCCTTTGTTAACCTGATAATCGATGCCCTTGAGGACTTCATTATCACCAAATTTCTTATGCAGATTTTTAACGGTAATCACCCTTGCGCATCCTCCTCTCCAAAAGACTAAATAATATGCTCAGTGCCTTCACAACCACCAGATAGAAGACAGCGGCACCGATCAGCGGCATAAAAGCCTCGTAAGTACGGGATGAAATCTGATTAGCAGTACGAGTCAGATCGGACAGACCCACATAACCCACAATAGCAGTCTCTTTTAACAGCGTAATGAACTCGTTGCAAAGGGGCGGCAGTGCATTTTTGAAAGCCTGGGGCAAAATCACATAGCGCATGGTCTGGATTTTGGAAAGGCCCACGCTGCGTCCTGCCTCCATCTGGCCCGGGTCCACCGCCAGAATACCTGCACGGATAATCTCCGCCACATAAGCTGCACTGTTAAGACCAAAAGTCAGACTGGCCACAAATATGCCATTCTGTGAATTTTTAAGGACAATAAACCACATGATCAGCAGCTGCAGCACGGAGGGTGTGCCCCGGATAATGTCGATATAGATATCTGCAACAATAGTCATCGCCGTCTTCTTGCCGCTCCGCGTCCTGGATAATTCCATTAGAGCCAGCACTGTACCGAAAATGACACCGATGATCGCTGCAAAAAAAGCCACCTCCAGGGTCAGTCCCATTCCCTTAAAGTACAGTTTCCATCTGTCGCCGGTCACAAAGGCTGCGATAAATTTCCTCTGCACCTCTACAAACCACTCTGTCATAACTACCTCCTATGCCGCAGTTGTATCCAAACAAAAAGGATCGCAGGAATACCGCTTTGTATTCCTACGATCCTCTATTATACTTTCTTTATGCTCTTCTAACAAGCAAAATCAGCCTTTATTCCGTGCTTTCTGCATAGATATGCAGTTTTTATAAACTGTTCCGGCTGTACTTCCTGTGCCGTTCCATGACAGATCCAGGACTTTCCGGTAATCTTACTCGACTACAGTCTCTACGGAATCATCTGCTGTCTCTGCATCTGTTGCCTCTGCAGCCGGCGCATCGGTATCAGCGGAAGAACCATCATCGGAGCTGTTGATGTACTGATCAACCAGTGCATCAAAGGTGCCGTCTTCCTTCATCTCAGCCAGTGCATTGTTGATGGCTTCCTGCAGACCGGTGTTGCCCTTCTTCATAGCGATTGCATACTGCTCCACGTCAAATTCAAAGTCAGCGCCATCAATAGCCTTGATGCTGTCTGCGAACTTGCCAGCAAATACTTCTGCAGGGTTCTTGTCGATGATAACTGCATCCAGTCTGCCGTTAACCAAATCGTTCACACCGTCTACAGCCTTGTCATAGGTGGAAACTTCAGCGCCCTCGATTTCCTCAGCCAAGAAATCACCGGTGGTACCAAGCTGTACGCCGATCTTCTTGTTCTTCAGATCATCTGCAGTGGCGATGTCAGAATCTGTTGCCACCAGTACATACTGCACAGCATCATAATAAGAATCAGAGAAGTCAACGGTTTCTTTTCTCTCGTCGGTTACGGTCATGCCTGCGATGGCTACATCGATCTTAGTGCCGATAGAAGAAATCAGAGAATCAAAGGTCATATTCTCCATCTGTACTTCCAGACCCAGCTTCTCGCCGATAGCCTTGATCAGAGCTACATCAAAGCCGTCCGGTTCGCCGTCATCCCCTACGTACTCAAAGGGAGGGAACTCTGCGTTGGTGCCTGCTACCAGTACACCGTCCGTCAGTGTGGAAATCTCTGCTGCCTCTGCAGTCTCCTCTGTGCTCTCTGCCTCGGTGCTCTCCTCCGTGGAAGTCTCTTCCACTGCAGAAGTCTCCTCTGCTGCAGTATCTGCAGTAGATGCGGAAGAGCCGCAGCCTGCCAGAGACAGTACCATCATACCTGCCAGTGCCAATGCTAATGCTTTTTTCATAATATCCTCCATTCCGCAGGCGTATACGCCGGAGGAACCGCGAGCTGAATTTCAGATTCAGCGATGCGATCCGGGGCATAGGCGCCGCCTGCGATGCCTATGTCCATTTAAAAAATATGCCATCGGGCATGTTTTTTAAATTTGCCTCCATTCCGCGCTCTTTATATGCGCTTTTGAAAATATACCTCGCTGCATTATAGGCATTTTCCCTTCAAATTGCAAGTGGAAAGTGTGACAAACTGCCGCCGATAGCCAAACTTCCATCCTCACTTTTAAGCTTGACTTTTACGAGGGATTGCGCTAACGTAACCGAGTAACGAAAAGTGCATACATCGCTAGGGGAGCAATAAGCTGAGATTTTGTTTTGACCACTCAGGTCAACGCATATACCCTCACTACTTGAACCGGATAATACCGGCGTAAGGAAGCTGATATCATGTACAGCACAGTTTACAGGCATGTTTTTTCTGATTTTCTGTTTTATTTTATCATGTCTGTGGTCGGCGCTGTACCTGTAGTCCCCCTCCCGTTGTGCAAACAAAAGGAGGTTTTTTTATGTCTATTTTTGCAAACTTTGTTGAAGCGGATGGCTGCTATCAGCTGACCACGGCCGGCTACACCGCTCTGATTCTGCTGATGCTGGTAATCCTGCTGGCGGGCTGCTATTTCACCAAGGCTGACAGCCGCGGCAAATTCGGCACCAAGCGCCTGGTATTTTCCGCCGTGGCCATTGCTCTTGCCTTTGTCACATCCTCTATTAAGTTTGTCCATCTGCCCATGGGCGGCAGCGTCACCTTGTTTTCCATGCTCTTTATCTGCCTGATTGGTTATTGGTACGGCATCGGCACGGGTCTGACAGCCGCCGTTGCCTATGGTTTCCTGCAGTTAATCGTTGATCCCTACATCATCAGTGTGCCCCAGATGCTGGTGGACTACATTTTTGCCTTCGGTGCTCTCGGTCTCTCCGGTTTATTTTCCAAATCAAAGTATGGTCTCATCAAGGGGTACATTGCCGGCGTATTAGGCAGATATTTCTTTGCGTTCCTTTCCGGTCTGATTTTCTTTGGCAGCTACGCTGCGGATTACGGCATGGCCGCACCGGTATACTCTCTGGCCTACAACGGCGCTTACCTGGGTTTGGAAGCACTCTTTACGCTGATTCTTCTGTTTATTCCGCCTGTTAACAGTGCTTTAAAGCGGATTAAGGAGATGGCGCAGGAGTAAATGCTGCACAGGAACAGCTCGTATGCAGAATGTGCAATATATGCAATATATGTAATATGTGTAATATATGCAGAATATGTAAAATATAAACTGCTGGTATACGGTGATAAATTTAGTGTCACCCGGTCATGCACCGGGGCGCGCCAGATGTCTCGCACCATGCACTTTGCGCCGTTTTGCTAAGGTTTGTCTCTCGCCTGCGGGTGGCCGGCCCTTAACTCGCATCCCCGCCTGATGCGGGTCTGCTCAGACAGGCGGGCCTATCGGGCGCGCTCTGTAAGCGCGTCCGATACCATCCTCCGGCTTCGAGGCAAACCTAAGCAAAACTGGCGCGCAGTGCAAAGGATGCGAGCCATTCTGCCACACCCCGGTGCATTACGTTTTGGCAATCTGTATCTGTAATTATTGCTTTTTATCTGTAATTTCCCTTTATCTGTAATTGCTCCTTATCTGTAATTGTTCTTTTTCGGCCATCGTGCAATATTTGCCTACATCCAGCTCCCATTATACGGTACTTACAGCACATCCATATTCCACCGTACGCTACTTACAGTACCGCCTTCTTCCACTGTACGTAGATTTCAGCAAATGCGTATTCTGTTGTATGGTACTTGCATTACAGTCTTCTTCCTTTGTGCGGTACTTACAATCCAGTGGAATACGCATGTATAATATCTACAGTGCTTCTTGTTTTTCATTTCCGTTTGTGTTATGATGAAATTTGTCTATAAAGACACTCTGTATGGGATAGTAAAGGTTTCGACAGGGGTCTTGCAGATGGAGAAGCTATCCGTCGCCACACGTAAATGGCAAACCTAAATATAAACGCTAACAACGATAGATTAGCACTGGCAGCCTAAGCGCTGCCTGTCGCCGGAGGGGCACCTGCCACCTTTCGATACGACATCATGAAGGCGGGAAACGACATAGGCTAAGCTTTGCGTCTATGGGCGTATCATGAAGCTACCAACTCTGTGGGGCTGTCTGTTTCCTCACAGAATGCGGGAATGCGGGGTGACCCGGTATAACAGACTACGATAGTAGAAGTACATTGAATGGGTCTTTGGACGCGGGTTCGACTCCCGCCTATTCCACTAATGATTTGAAATCCTGACGCGCAAGGTTCGGATTTCGAAGGATTCGCTCCACTTCCGATTTTAAAAAAAGCAAGAAAAAAGAGGCATATGCCTCTTTTTTCTTGCTTTTGCTTCCTACCCCTGCAGGCCGTTGGTCTGACGGATCATATCCTCTACCACGATATCGTAGATCTCACCGATGGTATTGCAATACTCCAGAATCTTCCAGGGCTCATTGGTGTGGAAATGGATCTTGATCAGATCTTCATCACCGGCTGCAATCAGGCTGTTGCCCTCAAAGTGCTCCGTGATGTAATCTGCGATTTCATCCTCGTCCAGATCCTCGTCTCTTCTGTCGATCAGCAGTTGGGTATCATAGCGATAAGCGAACTGGTCATCCTCTGCATCAATTGAATTTACTCCCATCATTTCCTCTTTCTGCCGCAATCGGCGGCGCTGTGTCATTTAACCTTTCAGATAGACCTTAAAATCTCTCTCGGTCTCTCTGCGCTGATCTTTTTTCATCTTGTCTTCCCGCTTATCATAGAGTTTTTTACCTCTTGCGAGGCCAATCTCTATTTTGGCTCTGCCGTTTTTAAAATAAACCTGCAGCGGAACCAGCGTATATCCCTTGACCTGTACCTGACCGGCCAGTTTCATGATTTCTCTTTTGTGCAGCAAAAGTCTGCGCACACGCAGCGGATCCTTATTAAAAATATTACCTTTTTCGTAGGGGCTGATATTCATTCCCTCCACGAAGACCTCTCCCTTATTGACAGAGACAAAAGCCTCCTTGATGCTGCACTTGCCAAGACGCAGGGACTTTACCTCTGTCCCGTACAGCTCAATGCCGCACTCATATTTTTCCTCTATAAAATAGTCATGGTAGGCCTTTTTATTATTGGCTACCAGTTTCATAGGCTCTTTTGCGCTCATTCTCTCAGATTTTCTCCGATTTTTTCTGTTTTTTCTCTCCTGTCATTGCAGGATTACTCTTCTTTTTCTTCTTTTTCTTTTCGGAATTTTTCCGTTTTGTTTTCGCGAATTTTTCCGGGCTTTCCTGTTGTGTTTTTTCTTCTTTTGAGGTATCTTCCCGCTTTACCTTCTCGTCTCTGCCGATTTTTTTCTGCTTTCTTTTTTGGGATTTTCCGGCTTTTTTTCTTTTTATATCTCTTTTTTTCTTTATATCTCCGGACTTTTCCTCTGTTTCCCGTCCACCACTTTCCTCTTTGGCAGATGTATTCTCTTTCAGCGAGAAATCAATGGTACGAACCAGCAGATCGGTGCCTTCCACTGTTACCGCGATGGTCTGACCCAGGGAATAGGTATGACCGGTGCGCTCTCCCACCAGTATATACTGCTTTTCGTCAAATGCATAGTAATCATCCTGAAGATTACGAACATGGACCAGACCTTCTACTGTGTTGGGAAGTTCCACGTACAGTCCCCATCCGGTCACACCGGAAATTCTGCCCGTAAAGCTCTCTCCCACACGCTCCTGCATATATTCACATTTCTTCTGCTTTTGGGTCTCCCGCTCTGCCTCAGTGGCTCTTCTCTCCATATCCGAGGACTGCTTCGCCACACCCGGCAAAAGTTCTTTCAGTCTGCTGACCTCTTTTTCTGTCAGTTCCCCCCGCAGGGATTTCTTAATAATGCGATGGATCTGCAGATCCGGATATCGTCTGATCGGGGATGTGAAATGGCAATAATATTGGAGAGCAAGACCAAAATGGCCTTCACATGTTGTGGTATATCTGGCCTGCTGCATACTGCGCAGTGCCATTCGGGTGAGCATATCTTCCTGTGGTGTCCCTTTGATTTCTGTCAGCAGCTGCTGTATTTCCTTAGGGTGTACCTCTCCGTTGGCACATTTGAAACTTACATGGTATTTTCGGACGAATTCCGCCAACTGCTTGATCTTATCAGGGTCCGGTGCCCCGTGGGTCCGATAGACAAAGGGCATTTCCATCCAGCTGCAATGCTCCGCCACTGTCTCATTGGCCAGAAGCATGAAATCCTCTATGAGATTGGTGGCGTCATTGTGCTCGTAGGGATAAATATCCACCGGATGGCCATCGCGGTCCAGTATAATCTTGGATTCCGGAAAATCGAAGTCTATGGAGCCTCGCTCCTGTCTCTTCTTATGCAGGATTTCGGCCAGTCTCTCCATATTGCGAAGCATCCTGGCAATCTTTTCTGTCTTGGTCTTCGTCCCCCGCATGCCCTGCCGGCGCAGCATTTCTTCGATTTCTCCGGTGTCCTTCTCCTGCAAAAGTCTTTGCACGCCGGTGTAGCTGAGCCTGGCGTCCGTGCGGATCAAGGACTCCACGATCCGATGATCAACCACCTTCCCTTTTCCATCCACCGTCATCAGGCAGCTTAAGGCATAACGATCCTCTCCCTGATTCAGGGAGCAGATTCCGTTGCTCAGCTCATGGGGCAGCATAGGGATGACCCGATCTACCAGATATACGCTGGTGGCCCGCTTTAAGGCTTCCTTATCCAGGGCGCTGCCTTCTGTCACATATTCGCTTACATCGGCAATGTGCACGCCTAGTTCCCACAGACTTCCCCGCTTTTTCAGGGAAACTGCATCATCCAGATCCTTGGCATCCTCGCCGTCGATGGTGACCATCAGCAGATCACGCAAATCCTCCCGGCGGCCGCCGTCCATATCCGGCTCTGTAATTTGGACTGTATCTATTCCCCTCAGCTGCTTTCTCACTTCTTCCGGAAATTCTCCCGGCAGATCGAAGGCCCGAATGATGGAAAGGATATCCACGCCCGGATCATCCATATGTCCCAGAATTTCTGTAATCCGTCCCTGGGGCGGTCTGTTCTTTGCACCGTAGTCGGTAATCTCTGCCACCACTTTATGGCCCTCTACCGCCTGCAGTGCGTCCTCCTGATGAATTACGATATCCACACCTATCTTGGCATTATCCGGTGTGACAAATCCGTGATGACCACTCTTTTGATACGTGCCCACCACAGTCTTCGTGCCTCTCTCCAGAATACGCAGCACCTCTGCCTCCCGGCGGGCGCCCCGGGCCTGTGCAGGGCCGGGCTGCACCTCTACCGTATCGCCGTAGAAAGCATTTTTACTCTTGCCTATAGGGACATAGAGATCCTCCTCCAGTCCTTCCACCCGCACAAAACCAAATCCTCTGGCACTGCTTAAGTAAGTACCGGTAAGTAACTTCCTTTTCTTCTGTTTGGTTTTCTTTTGTTCCTGTTTCTTTTTCTTCTCTTCTTTTTCTTCTATCTGTTTCTTCAGATGATTTTCTATATTTCTTGTATATTCCATTTACTTTCCTATCTTCCATGCAGTGCTTATATTGCAGGACATAATCTGCCTTGTAGATCCTACCGCGAGCTTACTCCGCTCTGTCAATGCTGCCATAAACTCACTCCGTTCTGACGGTCTCGCCATAGATCTGTATCATCGTCCCCGCACAAAGCAAAGCGGCGCCCCAGCTTCTGGCCGGGACGCCGCACATTCCTGCATCTAGAACAATTTCATATTTAAGAGAACCGCCAGCACCATGAATACTACTGCCAGACCTGTGGTCAGCTTCACCAGCAGGCCTTCCATGGAACGCCCCTTGTTCTTACCCCAGTAGGTGTCCGCCATGCCGCTGATCGCGCCCAGTCCCTGTGACTTGCCTTCCTGCATCAATACCAGAATGACCAATGCCACACTGACGATAATCATCACAATTGTCAGAATTAAACGTACAACGCCCATTTCTCTGCTCCTGTATTCCGTATCATGTCCCCGGTCAAACACCGCCGGTACAAATCAACAACTCATTAAATCATATCATATACGCAATTAAACTGCAAGATGTTTATTCATTGATCCGAACACTCCTGCGTTTATTCACTGATACAAACGGCCCTATGTCTAATCATGTCTATCACTGATTCCAATAACCCTATGTTTATTCGCTGATCCGCACCACCCACGTATCTCCGATTTTTTTGATGCACCCGTCCGAAGGGTAATCAGACATGGTTTTATACTCCTGACTGTCTCGGATGGACTGCGCATTTTCATCCATGGAATTTTCCGCTGTCTTGCCCAGATAAATCTGCAGGAAGCGCTCTCTGGTCCCTGAGGTGATCAGACCATACTCCAGAGCCACACCGGACAGATCATAGAACCGTTCCTCCTCCAGGGAAAAATCATTGATGGTCTCCTCATCGAAAGAACCCAGGATAATCAGTTTATCCTCTGCATCATATCCCGGCTGATTCTCCACTCTGGTAATCATACGTTCAAAGTAGCTGTAGACCCGCTCATAGGACAGTTTCATCCGAAAATACGCTTCTCCTGTGATGATATAATCGCTGTATCCCGTGGCAAGCACCACCAAAATTCCTGCAAGAGACAAGAACCGCCCTGCCATATTTTTTCCCTTTTCGTCCTTCTCCAGCTTCTCTCCCAGGCACAATAGCAGCACGTACACCAGGCAGAACTGATAAATCATCAGCATGGAAAAATAGGCATCCGGGGACATCACGTCAATAAAGCTAAGAGCCACCGGCAATGCCAGCAGCAAAAACAAGGTCCACAATCCCCGCAGCTTATCCTGCAGAATCTTCACCCGGTACAAAACCACTGCCATCATCACCACCAGCAGAATCACGGCGGCAATATTCATCACCTTCACAAATCCGGTCTGAAAGCTGTAGCTGCCAAGAAGAAAATACCGGATCAGCCGCAAATAGGCCTTAGCACAGTAAACAGGCACACGAAGAGGATTGATCTTCCCCATATTACCCACGCCGTTGTGTGTCTCCTGGCTCAGCAGAGGATAGCGCAGATGGGCGATAATGATATAGATCAAAACGCCCGCGCCCAACATAATAACATAACGAAGTCCACGGCAAAGTGTCTCTTTTACCTTGCATTTCTTATTTTCTTCGCTGTCACGGATCTCATCCTGCAGCCAACGGATCAGCAATAAGGAAATGGTAAAGCAAATATAAGCCTGATAGATACCCAGGCTTAAGATCAGCGGTCCCATAGCCGGCAAAAATCCCCATTTCCACTGCAAGGACAGCCATACGGCCAGCACCGCCAGAAAGAGACCGATGGCATACAAATCCACCGTAAACATAAAGGTCATGGTGCTGCAAAGACTGGGGAATGTCATGAAAATCATGGGCAGCAGCACTGCCGCCATCCTCGTCTCCAATCTCAGGATTCCATAGAGCATCACGCAGGTGATGCTGATCAGCAATATAGCCATACTGCCGTTGATCCAAGGGTTGCTCAGTTTGCCTGCCAGAGGATGGATAAAGCGCAGCACCCATCTCCCCAGTTCTCCGCCTACGCCGTAGCTGTTAAAATTGCTTAAATCATCCCAGTTTGACAGCTTATTGGTCATCATAAAAAGATGGGTCAGGAAACCGAACAGCAGCCCGCTGAAAAAGCAGAGCTGCTGATTCTTTGAAATCTTCCTGACCAGCTGGTCCAGTATCTTCATAGAGATAAAATCCTTTCCTGCCGGCAGAACCGATTGTTTCGTATTCCGTTTCATTTTCCCGTGCAGTCCCGGCGACGACGGCCGCTTTCCAGCCCTGACCGCTTTATGCACTGTTTCTCCACAGGCTTATTTTCTTATATGGTAGCTTCGCCCCGTGCCTGATTGGCCTGCATCTTAAGGTAAGCGTTGATAAAACGGTCGATATCACCGTCCAGCACGCCATTGGCATTGGCTGTCTCTTCCTCGGTGCGGGTATCCTTGACCAGCATATAAGGCTGCAGTACATAGGAGCGAATTTGGCTGCCCCAGGCGATATCCTTGATTTCCCCCCGAATACCGGAAAGCTTTTCCGCTTCCTCTTCCTGTTTGCGCAGGTAGAGCTTTGCCTTCAGCATCTGCATAGCCTTATCCTTATTCTGGAACTGGGACCGCTCATTCTGGCAGGTCACCACAATACCGGTAGGGAAATGGGTGATACGGATAGCGGAGGATGTCTTATTGATATGCTGACCGCCGGCACCGCTGCTTCGATAGGTATCGATGCGGATATCATCAGGATTGATCACTACATCCAGATCCTTTTCAATATCCGGCATAACATCACAGGAAACAAAGGAGGTCTGGCGCTTTCCCTGGGCATTAAAGGGAGAAATGCGCACCAGTCTGTGCACGCCTCTCTCTGACTTAAGATACCCATAGGCATTCATACCATTGATCTGGAAATCCACAGATTTAATACCGGCTTCATCTCCGTCTACGAAGTTCATCACTTCTACGGTAAAACCTTTTTTCTCTGCCCACTTGGTGTACATGCGATAGAGCATGGAGCACCAGTCGCAGCTCTCTGTACCGCCGGCACCCGCATTCAGGCTGATGATCGCATTGCAGGCATCATACTCCCCGTTTAACAGAGTGGAGAGACGGATCGACTCCAGCTTTTCCTTAAAATCATCAAACTCTTTCTGCACATCCTCGATGACAGAAGGATCATTGTCCTCATTGCCCATCTGGATCAATGTCAGGATGTCCTCATAGCGGGAGGACAGGTCATCTGCATCCTCTACGGTCTTCTGCAGATCCTTTAATTCCTTCATCTTTCCATTAGCTTTGTCGGCGTCATTCCAAAAGTCCGGCGCCTCCATTTCTCTTTGAAGCTCCTCTATTCTTTGCTCTTTGCGAGGGAGGTCAAAGTGAATCCCTCACTTCCGCTAATGGAGTCTCGTATTGCTGCAGATCGATCTTGATCTGGTCTAATTCAACCATTAGTTTCACCACCTTTCTTTTCTGAAAACAAATACGCAAAAATCCTTATAAATAGTTTACTTCTGCAGGGCTGTTCCAAATGGCACTGCCATTTGGAACGCATGCGGCGATAGCCGCATGCCCCCGAAAGTAAATGCGAATGCCGCTTTTAAATGATTTACTTCTGCAGGGCTGTTCCAAATGGCTACGCCATTTGGAACGCATGCGGCGATAGCCGCATGCCCCCGAAAGTAAATACGAAAGCCGCTTTTAAATGATCTACTTCTGCAGGGCTGTTCCAAATGGCTACGCCATTTGGAACGCATGCGGCGATAGCCGCATGCCCCCGAAAACAAATACGCAAAAATCCTTATAAATAAGGATTTTGCGTTTTTGTTTTCGGTATCGCCCTGCTATTTGCTAACGCAGCTATTTGCTACCGCAGCAGTTTTTATATTTCTTCCCGCTTCCGCAGGGGCAGGGATCGTTGGGGTAGACTTTCTTTTCTGCTTTCTTTACCGGTTCCTTGACGGCACTGTCGTCTTTGTTGGTGCCGGTGACTTTGGCTACCTGTTCTCTCTCTACCTTCTGCTCTACGTGCACGTGGAACAGGAGGCGGACGGTGTCATCCATGATGTTCTGGGTCATCTCATTGAACATCTCATAGCCGGCCATCTTGTATTCCACCAGGGGATCTCTCTGGCCATAGGCCTGCAAGCCAATGCCCTGACGGAGCTGTTCCATGTCATCGATATGATCCATCCACTTTTTGTCGATGACCTTCAGCAGCACTACCCGCTCCAGCTCGCGGATTGCCTCCGGCTCCGGGAACTCTGCTTCCTTGCTCTCATAGAGCTTGACAGCCTCTTCCTTGAGCTGCTGCTTTAAGCCATTTTTGGTGCGATCCTTGATACGGCCCCGGTTGACCACCTGCAGCGGCACCAGCGGCAGCAGCAACTGGTTTAACTCTGTCAGATTCCAGTCATCACTGGCAACGTCATCCCCAATGCTGGTGTCCACCGCATTTTCCACGATGTCTGTGATCATCTTGTAGATAGAATCCCGCATGGAATCGCCGTTTAATACCCGGCGTCTTTCGTCGTAGATGATTTCTCTTTGCTCATTCATTACCTGGTCATAATCCAGCAGGTTCTTACGAATACCGAAGTTATTGATCTCGATCTTCTTTTGTGCCTGCTCGATGGCCTTGGTCAATGACTTATGGGCGATTTCCTGTCCCTCCGGAATACCCAGCGCGTTGAACATCGTGATCATACGCTCTGATCCGAACAGACGCATCAGATCATCCTCCAGGGAAATATAAAACTTGGATTCACCCGGATCACCCTGACGTCCGGAACGTCCGCGGAGCTGATTGTCTATACGACGGCTTTCATGGCGCTCTGTGCCGATGATCTTTAATCCGCCGGCAGCCTTTGCCTCATCGTCCAGCTTAATATCGGTACCACGGCCTGCCATGTTGGTGGCGATGGTCACAGCACCATGCTGACCGGCCTGGGCTACAATCTCCGCCTCCAGCTCATGATACTTGGCATTTAACACATTGTGCTGAATACCCTCCCGGCGAAGCATGCCGGAAAGCTCCTCGGAGGCCTCAATGGTGATAGTGCCCACCAGCACCGGCTGCCCCTTGGCATGGGCCTCTTTCACAGCCTCCACAATAGCCTGTTTCTTTTCCTTCTTCGTCTTATAGACAGCGTCCTGCAGATCCTGACGGGCAATAGGCTTGTTCGTGGGGATCTCAATAACATCCATACCATAGATGTCTCTGAATTCCTTCTCCTCCGTCAAGGCGGTACCGGTCATGCCGGCCTTCTTGTCGAACTTGTTAAAGAAATTCTGGAACGTGATGGTAGCTAAGGTCTTGCTCTCTCTCTTGACCTTTACATGCTCCTTCGCCTCAATAGCCTGATGCAGACCATCGGAATAACGTCTGCCGGGCATAACACGGCCGGTAAACTCATCTACGATCATGACCTGATCGTCCTTGACGATATAATCATGATCCCTGGCCATCAGATTATTGGCACGCAGTGCCAGGATAATACAGTGCTGAATTTCCAGATTTTCCGGATCTGCCAGGTTCTTCAGGTGGAAGAATTTTTCTACCTTCTCCACACCGTCAGCGGTTAAGTTGACCACTTTGTCCTTTTCATTGACAATGAAATCACCGGTCTCTTCCCGCTCCACGCCCATGATAGCATCGATCTTGGTCAGGTCTTCCATATCCTCACCGCGAGTCATCTGCTTGGCCAGAATATCGCAGGCTTCGTAAATCTTGGTGGACTTGCCGGACTGACCGGAAATGATCAAAGGTGTACGAGCTTCATCGATCAGGATGGAGTCCACCTCATCGATGATGGCAAAGTGGAGATCCCGAAGCACCAGCTGTTCCTTATAAATGGCCATATTGTCACGCAGGTAATCAAATCCCAGCTCATTATTGGTCACATAGGTGATATCACAGTTATAAGCGGCCTTGCGTTCCTGGGCATTCATGCTGTTGAGCACTACACCCACTGTAAGTCCCATGAACTCATAAACCTGCCCCATCCACTCTGCGTCACGCTTAGCCAGATAATCATTGACGGTGACCACATGGACGCCCTTGCCCTCCAATGCATTTAAGTAAGTAGGCAGGGTAGCTACCAGCGTCTTACCTTCA
This sequence comes from bacterium, assembly GCA_963593905.1. Taxonomy (GTDB): domain Bacteria; phylum Bacillota; class Clostridia; order Lachnospirales; family Lachnospiraceae; genus CAG-791. Next base: position 45,156 of record CAVBBL010000016.1, read on the forward strand.
CCGGTCTTCATCTCTGCGATACGGCCCTGGTGCAGGATGATGCCGCCGATGAGCTGTACCTCAAAGGGTTCCATTCCAACAGCTCTCTTTGCACCTTCGCGGACAGCTGCATAAGCCTCTGGCAGTATGTCGTCCAGGGTTTCTCCCTCATTCAGACGTTTTCTGAATTCCTTTGTCTTGTCACGCAGTTCCTCATCAGAAAGTGCCTGCATGGCAGGACGAAGATCCTCGATCTTCTTCACCAGCGGACGGATTCTCTTCACCTCGCGCTCACTGTGAGAGCCGAAAATCTTATCTGTAACCTTTGACATAAAAAAATCCTCATTTCTGAGCAGTTCCGTGCAACAGCCGGCGAAAATCTCTTCTTCCTCTGCCCCGCTCTTTCTGCCCTGCTCAAAAACAGACAGCGGTGCAAAGTCAAAAGTCAGCCCTCTGCCGCAGCATGCCACAGCAGTGGCTGACTCTTTATTTCGTTATTGTTATAACGCGCAGACCTTTATGGGTGCAATACCTCAGGAAGCATTTTACGAATTTTTAACTTAAGGAAATTCCGATTGCATCCGCATTTCCTTAGTACTGCTTTGCCTCTTCCTCGCCTCTCATGACACGAAGTGCGCCCTGCGCCAGTGCCAGCAGCTCGTCCTCACCGGGATAAACCGTAACCGGAGCGATAAAGGAAAGGCTCTCGGTCAGGCTGTCTGTCACATACTTGGAATATGCGATGCCGCCGGTGATGATGATCTGGTCTACTTTGCCCTTTAATACAGCAGCCTCTGCACCGGCATTCTTGGACATCTGGAATAGGAATGCATCAAAGACCAACTTTGCCTTTTCACCCTGCTCGCCGCCTTCTTCCATCATCTTTAATACGTCTCTTGCATCATTGGTGCCAAGATAAGCATTGAAGCCGCCGTTGCCGACGAATCTCTTGTATACTTCCTTCTCGGTCATGCCGCTGTGGAAGCACATCTTGATCAGAGCGCCGGAGGGAACACCGCCGGTACGCTCGGGAGAAAATGCACCGTCGCCGTCCAGTGCATTGAACACGTCAATGACACGGCCGTGGTCATGGGCACCTACGGAAACACCGCCGCCCATGTGGATGACGATCAGATTCATATCCTCGTATTTGCGGTTCTGCTCCTTGGCGAAGCGGCGTGCCACTGCCTTCTGGTTCAGTGCATGGAAGATACTTACACGCTGAATCTCCGGAATACCGGACAATCTTGCCACGTCACAGAGCTCATCTACCACTACCGGATCTACGATATAGCTGGGAACACCGATCATATCTGCGATCTCTTTTGCCAGAAGGCCGCCCAGGTTGGAAGCATGCTGACCGGAAACGCCTTTCTTGAGATCCTCTAACAGCGCGTCGGTAACAGCATACGTGCCGCCGGCGATAGGCTTTAACATACCGCCTCGGCCCACGATCACATCAAAGCTGTTGACATCAATTTCGTGCTCCTTTAAGGCATCCAGAATAATATCCTTACGGAAATCCTTCTGGTCTACGATGGTAGCATAGGAAGCGATCTCTTCTGTGGAGTGGCGCAGTGTCTTGTCAAATACAAGCTCTTCGTCCTCAAATACACCGATCTTTGTAGAAGTGGAACCCGGATTGATAATTAAACTCTTAATCATTTTAACCCCTTTCTGTCGCAATTTATTGCGACAGCACGAAGAGAATTTCGCGCAGGCGAATTCTCTGATGTGATCTCTCATGGGCGCCTTTGGCAACCAATGGCGTCTCTTACTTACTCTGCTTCTGTAAATGCTCTGCCACTACTGCCGCCAGTGCAATAGAATTGATCTTGGTCTCAAAGCTGTCGGAGCGGGATGTGAGAATAACCGGCGCCTTGGTGCCTGTCAGGATGCAGCCGTTCTTAAAGTTAGAAAGACGAACGATGGTCTTGTAAACCAGATTGCCTGCGTGAATGTCAGGGAAAAGCAGGATATCTGCATCACCGACGATCTTTCTCTTGTCAGCGCCATCCTTGTGCTGTGCTGCAGTGGGATCGATAGCCAGATCCATGGAAAGAGGTCCGTCTACGATACAATCCTTGATGCGGCCTTCCTCATTCCACTTGGTCAGCTGTGCTGCCTCTACGGTGACAGGCATCTTTTCGTTGACCACTTCCACAGCGGCAAGAGGCGCTACCTTGGGCATCTCTACGCCGCAGGCCTTTGCCACTTCTACGGTATAGTTAATGATAGTCTCTTTATCTTCCAGGGTAGGATAAGGCATGAATGCTACGTCTGTTAAGAATAAAAGTCTCTTGATTCCCTCGATCTCGAATACACAGACATGAGAGAGTGTCTTGCCGGTGCGAAGGCCAACTTCCTTATTCAGTACACTGCGAAGGAAAGTCTTGGAAGAAAGCTTGCCCTTCATATACATATCCGCCTTGCCGTCGTGTACAAGGGAAACTGCCTTTAAAGCTGCCTGCTCGTCGTCCTTCTCATCGATGATCTCCATCTTGGAAAGATCGATGCCCAGTCCTCTGGCAATATCTCTGATCTTATTCTCATCACCTACCAGAATGGGATCTGCGATGTCTCTGCTCTGTGCCTCTGCTACAGCTTCCAACACGGGTTCATCCGCCGCCGCTGCTACTGCAAGCTTTTTCTTGGAGCATTTGCCCACCTGTGCGAGAATGTCGTCAAATGTTTCACTCATCTTACCTTTTCCTCCTACTGCCTATTTCATTTCCTTCGAATGTCGGATTCTGCCGAAAAGATGCAATCCCCCTGCCGTTTCGACCATACCATATACGACTATAGCACAACTACCGCTGAATGACAACGAACTGCCGCCATTTGCCGCACTATGCGCATGGCCGGGCAGCAGTTACTTTATCATAAATTTTCATCCAATATAGTTCCGGCCAACTTGTGAACAGTAACAGATTTCTTAAATCAGTTCACAATCCCACACATCCACACCGCTGTCCTGGAATACGTGATGCAGCCGTTCCCGCACCTGCTGCCTGGTGACACCCTTTTTCAGCATTCCCTGGAGGAAACCGCCGCCGCCCGCGCCGGAGATCATCCTGCCGTCCAGCAGGTCATCAATGGTGAGGAAGATCTGGTCGATACAGGTATTGGTGCTGCCCTGATCCAACTTCTTGGAGAGTTCCCAGTGTTTATTGAGCAAAGCCGTAAAGCCGTCCACGTTGCCCCGTTCCAGTTCGAAGCGCATCAGTGCCGACATCTTCTGGATCTCTTCCAGCACATAGACTGCATCGGGATTGGCGCCGATATATCTGCCCACCACATCCCGCAGCAGGTTTCTGGCCAGACGGCGCTGTCCCGTATAGATCAGAACAAACCGCTCATTCAACTCCCGGATTGTCTCCGGTGCCAGACTGACATGCTCCACCTTGAGCACCTGGTGCAGTCCGGGTTTTGCAGTAATGTACTTGATGCCTGCGGAGAGACCGCCCACCTGATCCTGCCAGCCGCCGCCGGTACTCATGATCTGCTCCATGCACAGCACGTGGTCGTAGAGCTCACTTTCTGTATACTGCACGCCGAAGAAATCGAACAGTGTCTTCACACAGGCCCCGGCCAAAATACTGCTGGTACCAAGACCACTGCCCTTGGGCACACCGGTTACCTCCGTGGAAAGGAAAATACCGCCGCCCATACGCTCCAGGATTTCCGTAAGGCTCTTCTCCTTCTCAACGGATGTTCCTGCAGCGGGAATGATGCCGCAGGCCACCAGCGCTGCCTTTTGCAGTGCAAAAGGGTCATAGGGATTGGAGCAATCCTGCAGTCTGTCCAGCTGCGTAAATTCCCCATGGGTATCCATGTCCCGGCTGTCGAATACCACCTTGTATTCCGAAAGTCTACGTACTGTCACGCATACCGGCAGCTCCCCGTTTAATTTCAGAGCGGCATTTAATACCGTGCCGCCGTTTTCATTGCAATAAGGCGGCGTATCACTCCAGCCGCCGCCCCAGTTTACCCGAAGGGGCAGAAGACTTTGCATCTCCTCATGAGCTATGTGCAGATTCTCCCTGTAGGTAAGACCGTGAAGCGTCTCCTCTAATATGGAACTGCGAATCGTCTCAAAGCACTGATCCAGGTATTTTTCACCCTCTGCGCCGCCGATGATCCGTCCCATGTAATAATAAATCCGCATTTTTTCCGAAAAGGAGGCATTGCCCGCCTTCTTTTCCATCCACTCTCTCTGAAAATCGTCCGGAATCTCTCCCTGCAGCATCTCCATGGCCTGTTCCACAGTTCCTCCGGCTCTGATCAGTTTGGTCAGGCTGTCCATCTGCACAATCCTGCGAAGGCGGCCGTTCCACTCCAGCACAGCCTCCGGATCGCATCGGTGGAAGCCATCGCAAAGACTCTCCCTTTTTGCAGACAGCCAGTTTTCCAGATCCTGCCGATAATCCCAGTCGGACTGCTTTTTCTCTTCGTCTGCCGCCACTTTTCCCAGCAGTCCCGGCGCATGCTTTACTAATCGGTAAAGCAGCAGTGCCTCATCCACAGCCTCTTTTATGCTGTCTTTTGGCACGTACAGGTCAGCGAACCACAGGTAATGTTCCTGCGCAGGCCAAAGCACGGAAGAATCCAGACCGTAAGCCTGTAGGAAATCTTTCATAGCAACGCCGAGGAATTCACCCTCTTCTTCCAGCTTTTCCTTAGGGTTATCCAGAATATCATAGATTCTGACCACAAAGCGGCCGTCGTTTTGCTTCAGTCCGTGCAGCACCACATGAGAGGGAATCGTCTGCTCTTCAATGGTGACGTAGGAAAGAAGCACATCATCGCCGATCACCGAGCCCCTGCGCACATCGCTGTCCTCGAAATAGCAATTGCTGCCCACCTTAGCCTGTGCAGAGATCACACTGTTATAAAGAGCTGCATTCTCATTATTGGCAGAGCCCGCCACCTGTCTGGTCCATCCAAGGCTCTGATAGTCTGCAATCTGCTCATTCATCAGCCTCATAATTTCCCTGGTAGTGCCAAAGTGAATGAACTCTGCCGGAGATAAGCGGAGCAGCTTCATGCGGTAAGGCCGCAGGGCTTCCCATACTTTCGTCCTGCAGTCATGCAATTCCTGACAAAAGCTTCCTTCCGGCTTTTCCAGATAAAACTGCTCCAGAGTAGACTCTGCTGCCAACGGGTAGAGGAAATCCCCGTAAAAAGAAAGTCTGGCTTTACTGTTTATAAATTCTGCAAATTTTTTATCATCCGGATGTCCCTGCGTGCTGATCAGGCCATAGAGAGAAGCCAGCATTGCAGAGGAAAAGATCACCGCGCCGGTATCGATATCCACCTTACCGCGCTCATTGACAGCGCCCCGGGCCGTCAGTGTCTCCACGGTCTGCTTGTGGAGAAAACAGGATACACATCCATCCTCTCCCCGCAGAAATACGCCATGATTCTTTCCTGTCTCCACTTCCTTCTTAAAGGAGATCGCCGCAGCACCTTCTCCGGAAAAATCGATCTGCAGCGCATTGAAAAGAAGCAGTACATCTCCGGAAAGGACCAGCATCCCTTCCTGAATCCTGCCGGGCACGCTGCTCATACCGATCATGAATTCGTCAAAGAGTGTGGAAGGTCTGCCTGTGGGGAGGACTCTGGGCACCGGCGAAAAAAGCTTGCCAAGTGCGGAGTATTGGGGCACGCGCTTGGAATCACCGCCGGAGTGAATCACCAAAATCCGTCTGCCCTTAAAGTCTGCCTTTCCTTCCCGCTTTGCAATATAGGAAAGCACATTTAAGGTAGCGCCGCCGGAGCCCACCCTCTCCCCCTTAGGGTCCGGCAGCACCGCAAAATGAGTCCTCTCATCCAGCTCTCCTGCCATCATACGTTCTTCCAGCTGCAGCCGAAATCCTCTGGCCTGATTTTCATCGGAGGCGGTCAGAATCACATAGTCCCATCTGGCAAATTTTTCTCTGTTTTTGGACCGAATATGGTCATCCCAGGCATCCTGATAGGACTGTGCCAAAAATAAAGAGGTCATATTGTTCATCGCTTTGCTTCCCCTTTTCCTGTTTTATAATTTGCTGCTGTGATATATGAATCACTCACCGGTTGTCGTTTATTCTCTTTCCTGTTTTCTACTTTCCGTTATCTGCTTACCATTATCTGCTTAGTGCCGGCCATATTTCTTTTTAATCCCATGCGTTTTGCAATATCCCACAGGCAGTGCCCACTTTGCCGCCCTGCTGCAGATATGCCTTCATCTTTCTCTGCAGGGATGTGTGCGTCGGCAGCACAGAAATGATTTTCTCATTGACGATTCCGTCTTTACAGCTGTCCAAAAGCTCCCTCGCCTGTCCCGGAGAATAGTGATATACCCACTCCAGGTAATCTGCTGCCTCCAGGTCTGTCTTTGTAATCAAAAACGCCTTCTGAAATAACAGAATCCTCGAATCCGCCTCCAACAGCTTGGACAATGCCGGGGAAAGCAGCCAGGAATCGCACTCCATCGGTGCATTTGCCCATTCCTTGTAAAACTGTTCCAAGAAAAGCTTTGCCTCTTTACAGGAAGCAGACAGTGCTTCTTTGGTCAGCTGCGCATCGGAAGGAATGTGGATGCTGATCACTTTTCTGCCCTGCTGCTCTAAAAGTTCATATTCCAGGGTACCGATCCGGAAAAGACAGAGTGAGAGCTGTCTGGGTGTCCAGAATTCTCTGTCAAAGCCAATCTCCCCCTCGGCGTCATAGTATTCCCTCACAAATCTGGAAAAGCAGGCTATGGTCTCTCTGTAAATCTGTTCCTCTATTCCTTTTTTCTGATAGCTGCTGCGGGTATAGGTATCTGCCAGGTGCAGCATCACCGTCAGCATACGAAGCCCCCTGGGATCCTCCCCCAGCTCCGCCTTGAGGCTATGCAAACCGCTTTCCCAGCTCCCCGGCGTATGCAGTGCTTCCATAGGCTCCGCCAGCCTGTCATAGGGAATCTGTCTGTCCAATTCCAGGATTTGATCTGCAGCCTCCCCCGGCATAGGAATCTCTTTAAGTAAATCGTTCAGCATCTTTACCTCTTATGTCGCAGCTTGCCTGCGACAACGTGAGGAGAATTTCGCGCAGGCGAATTCTCCGAATCGATCGTACATGGATGTCGTTTACGACATCCATGCAGTTTGAAAGAAATGCTATCAAGCATTTCTTTCAAACTTTACCTCTTATGTCGTAGCTTGTCTGCGACAACGCATTCTATAAACGTAAAAAATCGGCTGTGCAGTCTGCCGCAGCCGATTTTTATTATATCATTGTTTCTTCTTTTTCACAAAACCGCCAGAACCATGGAGACCATCTGTCATATATAAAAAACACGGCAATATGAAAAGCACAGTCAGCACTGAGCAAAGAGTTCCTTTTCCAAGGAGCATGCCCAGCTGTGACAAAAGCCCGTGCGAAGACAGAAAGCCCAGCAAAAAGCCCACTACAGAAAGCGTAACACCGGAAGTGAGAATGGATACTGTGACATTGGAAATCGTCTCTCTGACGCTCTCCTTTTTCCCCATCCTTAAGCGGTTTTCTTTATAGCGCCCCGTCATCAGGATTGCGTAGTCTACCGTGGCACCCAACTGCACGGAGCTGATGATCAAATACGCGATATAGAAAACCGGCTTTCCCGTCAGATAAGGGATGGACAGGTTGATCCAAATCGTGGTCTCGATAGTCAGTACCAGCACCGCCGGCACCACCACAGATTTCATTGTCAGCAGCAATACCACAAATACCGCGCCGATGGCCAGAATATTCACATTGGTCATATCCGCCGTAATGGTATCCATCAGATCATAGGTGCTCACGCCTTCCCCCGCCAGATAATACGTGTCTGTATAGTAGGCGTTTGTAATCCCGCGAATCTTTTCAATCAACGCGAACGTCTCATCTCCCTCGTAATCCACCGCCACATTGATCACCATGCGGTCATAATTTTCAGACTGCAGCTGAGAGAGGATCCGATCCGGCAGCATCTGGACCGGAACCGCGCCGCTTACCATACCTCGCAGAGAAGTAATGCTCGTTATTTCCGGCAGCGTCTCCAATTCATCCAGCATCTGCTTTTCCCGCACATCGTCTCCCCGGGGAACCATCAGCACGTAGTTGTCATTCTTGCCAAAAATCGATTCGATCCTTTCCTTATCCTGTCCCACTCTTGTCTCACTCCCAAAGATATGGGACGCCCCGTAGTAGTAGGAATTTTTATTGCTGGTGATCAAAGCAGGGATCATCAAACAGATAAAGAGGATACCCAGAGGGAACATAATCCTGCTGACCACCTTCCCCAGACCGTGAAATGCAGGCATAAAACTCTTATGTGCCGTCTTATCCATCCACTTGTAAGTCAAAAGGATCAGACCGGGCATAAATAAAAATACCGTCAGAAGGCTGATGCATATGCCCTTTGCCAGGGCCAGTCCCAAATCCGGACCGATTCTGAACCGCATCATCACCAATGCCAAAAAACCAATTACCGTGGTCAGACCGCTGGAAAGAATGGACCCCGTGGACAAGACCAGTGCCTTTTTCATAGCCTCAAAGGGCTCATATTTTTTTCTGCACTCATCAAAACGATGGATTAGAAAAACAGAGTAATCCAGCGATACCGCCAGCTGCAGGATATTGCCCGCCGCATTGGTCACAAAGGAGATCTCTCCGAAGATCAGATTCGATCCTGCATTCATGAGAATAGCTGCTCCCAGCCCAATCAGCACCACAAAAGGCTCCAGCCAGGATGTGGTGGTCAGTAAAAGGACAATGACCAGAAAGGCCACAGCTATAACTGCAATTCGACTGACCTCACTGACGGTTGTTGCTGTCGCAACCGCCGTGTTGACAGCGTTGCCGGTAATCGCACCCTCCTCTCCGATCATCTCATAAATCGCATCTACTGCCTCGCTTCGCTTATCCTCATCAATCGTCACTCTGAATAGGGCATAACCATCTTTATAATAGCTGTCCAATACCGACTGCGAATACATCTCCATGGGCATCTGCACCGGCACCGCATCATCCAGCCAGCTCACCGAGCTGACCCCGTCGATAGCTGCCAGCTCTGCCTTGATTGCCTTCGCTTCCTGCTGGTCCGCCGCCTTGATCATGACTCGGGCATTGGGGATTGCACCGCCGAATTCCTCCTCCATTACATCCAACGCTACCGTAGAAGGAGAGCTTTCCGGCAGATAATCATTCATATCATAGTTTACTTTAATAAATTGTCTGCAAAATCCGCACCCCAGCGTCGCCGCCAGAAATACTGCCATGATCAGATAGCGCCACCTGATCACACCACCGTAGAATTTTTCCATAACAACCTCCCTATCTTCAGCAGGCATCACTTATTTGACATGTGTCATTTATTTTAATAGGATAATCGCAAACATTATTTCCGCAACGTACAAGTGTATGGAGCATGCCTTTTAATTGACATTATGGATAATTCTGTCTTGGTGATCAGAGCAGAGACAGCAAAATGGAGACTACTGTGAATACTGTAAAAAAAGAAAACGACCTGCGCTATGTAAGAACCAACCAAATGCTCTGCGAAGCTTTCACACAGCTTCTGGCTAAAAAGAGATTTGAAAAGATCACTATCAATGAACTCTGTGATGCTGCCATGGTGCGCAGAGCCACCTTTTATACCCACTTTGTGGATAAATATGATTTTTTCTCCTATTATGTGAAACAAACCAGGAAACAATTTGCCGACAGCTGGCCCGGCAGCAAAGAAGAACAAACACTCTACGATTTTTCCCTGTATATGTTCCGGCAGCTGATTTCCTTTATCTGCGCCCATATGAATCTGGTGCGTAATGTCACCAACAGCAGTGCTTTTTCCATATTGATGGATATTCTGTCAGAGGAAATTCGTTCCTCTTTTCTGCGGGAAATGGAAAGACTGCACCATTTGGAGGAATTCTCCCTTTCCTCCATTGCGCTACCCGGTCAGGAATTCTCTTTCTCTGCCGACTCTTCCTCTTTACCTACGCTGTCTGAGATTGCTGCCAGTTATCATGCCGGCGGCATCATTCAGATTCTCCGGTATTGGCTTCTGGTCAAGAAGGACATGTCCCAGGAAGAACTTATTCACTATTATTCCCTGATCATACTGCCTTATTGCGAGCCTTCCCAGCAGCATGAGCTTTAAGGCAGGATATGTTCCTGTACAGACATTTTATTTTTTTCAATATAGGTGTTGACAGAGAGGAAATGTTATGGCAGAATATGTCTTGCGCTTGCGAAATATAGCAAGCGGTAAGTACATAAATGCGATAGTAGCTTAGTTGGTAAAGCGCCACCTTGCCAAGGTGGAGACCGCGAGTTCGAGCCTCGTCTGTCGCTCTCCCAAAGGAGCACATGAAAGTGAATTTCATTTTCATGTGCTTTTTTACATGCATTTATACACAGTCACAATATCCCCCTTGCAAAGAAGTAAACCATCTTCCCCTTTTCTTTCTACAAAAGTCTAATAGCTTCCAGCTTTTGGCAGCGTTTAAAATCATTTTTTCCTGTTACGTTTCTAATACATACCATCCATTATCATAAGCTCATCAAACAAACACAAACACAAAAACCAAAAACAAACAAAAGAACAAACAATAACGAACAATAAAACAATTCAAAATCAAGGAGGAATCAAATTATGTCATTAGCTTTTTGTCTTATCGCAACTTTCGGTGCCGCAGCCGTTTCAGTAATCCCGCCCATCAGTATTATCATCTACAAGGACAAGCATAAATAAGCACAAGCACGATAATCAATAACGAAAAAGCTTAAACAAAAACCAGCAAAAACAAACCTTAACAAACAATATAACAACCAAAATTAAGAAAGGAGGAACTTGATTATGTTATCTTTATTGCTCACAGCCTTTGCCGGCATTTGTACTGTTGTACTTCCTGTCACGGGCGCTTCCATTTACTTAACCGAAACAAGGAAGAAGTAAAAGTGAACTATTTAAACAAACACAAACAATAAAACAACTAAATTTAAGAAAGGAGAAATTCATTATGCTTAGTACATATTTCTTAGCTGTAGGCATCTCTGCGCTTGTTATGTCTCCCGAGATCGCCTCTCTCATCTACTTCTTTGCTTAAGAATCAGCAGAGGAATTGGCCGCTTCACAGCGCAGGGGCTTTAAGGGCATAAGCGTCTCATGAAGCACACATATACAGAAAAAAACTTAGCAAACAATACAACAATCAAAATTAAGAAAGGAGGAACTTGATTATGTTATCTTTATTGCTCACAGCCTTTGCCGGCATTTGCACTGTTGTACTTCCCGTCACGGGCGCTTCCATTTACTTAACCGAAACAAGGAAAAAGTAAAAGTGAAATATTTAAACAAACATAAACAATAAACAACAAAATTCAAGAAAGGAAGGAATTCATTATGCTTAGTGTATATTTCTTAGCTGTAGGCATCTCAGCAGCTCTTATGTCTCCCAATATCGCCGCTCTCATCTACTTCTATGCTTAAGAATCAGCAGAGGAATTGGCCGCTTCACAGCGCAGGGTCTTTAAGGACATAAGCGTCTCAGGAAGCACACATATACAGAAAAAGAAATCCTGAGGAGTCATCACTCCCCGGGATTTCTTTTTTTGTATATGTGTACACTTTCTGCCATTGCAAGCCTGTACCTCAAGGCAAAGTGTGGGCTATAGGGCTATAGGACAAAAAGTGTGCAGACAAGAAGAGCAACAGTCTCCGCATTCTTCCCGCCACGCAAAAAGCCTCATGCTTTCGCATGAGGCTTTACTGCCGGCAGCCGGGGTCGAACCGGCACTCGATTTAACTCGAACAGGATTTTAAGTCCTGCGCGTCTGCCAATTCCGCCATGCCGGCATATGGAACTGGTCTTCCACAATGGACCTTCGGGGACTCGAACCCAGGACCGACCGGTTATGAGCCGGTTGCTCTAACCAACTGAGCTAAAGGTCCGAAACCCTTACGGGTTCTATTGAGATACGAAGAATATTTCCCTCGCAACTCTTATGATTTTATACGCAAACGCACAATGTGTCAAGAATATTTTTTCTCACTGTCATAACGTGATGCGTCTGATCTTTGCACCCTTTAC
>CAVBBL010000017.1:0-48619 GCA_963593905.1 bacterium
TTTCCGGGCTTTGTAAGCATTTTCGTAAGAGAAATTATCTCTTGGAGAACTGCGGAGCGCGACGTGCGGCTTTGAGGCCGTACTTCTTTCTCTCCTTCATACGAGGATCTCTGGTCAGGAAACCAGCCTTCTTCAGGGCAGGTCTTAAATCAGCATCTGCCTCCAGAAGTGCTCTGGAGATGCCGTGACGGATAGCACCAGCCTGGCCGGTGGTTCCGCCGCCCTTTACCGTGATCATGATATCATACTGATCAGCAGTGCCTGTGAGAACTAAGGGCTGCTTAGCGATAACTTTCAGTGTCTCAAGACCAAAATACTCATCAAAGGGTCTCTTGTTAATAGTGATATTGCCCTTGCCAGGGGTCATGAATACTCTGGCAACAGAGGATTTTCTTCTGCCGGTTCCGTAATAGGTTACTTCCTTAGCCATTTTTATCTCCTTTCACTTCGCAATTAAAACGTCAATACTTCAGGCTTCTGTGCTGCATGATTGTGCTCTGCACCTTCATAAACATAGAGCTTGGTGTACATCTGTCTGCCAAGGGGACCGCTGGGAAGCATACCCTTTACTGCCTTCTCGATAACCTTAACCGGTCTGGTTCTGAGCATCTCACGAAGAGTGGTATATTTGCCGCTGCCGACATACTCGGAATGTCTGAAGTAGATCTTCTGATCCAGCTTCTTACCGGTAACAGAAATCTTGCCGGCATTGATAACGATTACATAATCACCTGTATCCAGGAAGGGTGTATAGGTAGGCTTATTCTTGCCGCGAAGAACCTTTGCTACTTCAGAAGCAAGACGGCCAAGAGTCATATCCGTTGCATCTACTACATACCATTTTCTCTCGATTGTAGCAGCACTGGGAATATATGTTTTCATGATTATCCTCCATAGTTCAAATAAACGGTAAAGAGTCTGTGCGATTCGCAGGGGTGTTCGAAGCATCAAAACCGGGGAGTTTGTGCACACATCGACACCGTCGCACTCTGCTATTATACGGCCGGCGCAAATCTCTGTCAAATACTTTTTCTGCGGTTTTTAGGGTAATTATCCACCTTGACATGGTATCTGCAGAAGACTTATGCACATCTTCTTAGGAAACCCCGGATTATAATGTTAATCCCTTTCTCTCGCGGGATTTGCGCTGCGAAGCTGCAAATTCCTTTATAAATTCCTTTATAAATTCCTTTATAAACTCCTTTATAAATTCCTTTTATTTACCGGATGTACTAAAGGAAATGCTGATTTAATCATTATTTCCTTTGGTAAGCATGATTTCCCGCTCCGTAGGCTCCACAAAGCTGTATTTCACCAATGTAAGCCCTTCCGGCGGTGCGGTAGGTCCTGCCGCCCTTCTGTCACAGGCTTCCAGTATTGCAGGAATACAATCCTCTTCTCTGGCCCCCCTGCCGATTTCCATCAAAGTTCCTGCGATGATGCGAACCATATTATACAGAAAGCCATTTCCTGAAACACGTATAATGATTTCGCGCGCATTTCCTGTCTGTCCGGACACATCTCCTGGCAGTGCTCTCTCCATCACCTCCGCGCCGGTAATAGTGCGTACAGTGGTGGCTGCCTGGGAATAGATGCTGCAAAAGCTCTTAAAATCGTGGGTGCCGATGAGTTCCCTGGCTGCTTTGTCCATTTTGTCTACTGCAAAAGGCGTATAGCTATAATAGCTATAGAGTCTGTAAAGGGGGGAAGGAAGGGGCGCATTATAGATTCGATATTCATAAGTCTTCTCCACCGTACAATGCCGAGGATGGAAATCCGGCACCACCTCGCAGGAAGCCTGTATGCATATATCCTCCGGCAGCCTGGCATTGAGAGCGTAGGAAAATTTATCTCCCGGAATTCTGCTGCAGGTATCAAAGACCACCACGTTGTCCATGGCATGCACCCCTGCATCCGTACGGCTTCCGCCGATGAGAACGGCCTCCTCACCAATCAGCGCATTTACTGCCTGCTGCAGCGTTCCTTCCACTGTAGCAATTCCGCTCTTCTGTGCCTGAAAGCCGGCATAATGTGTGCCATCATAAGCAACATGCAGGAGGATGCGCCGCTGCGCCCCCTCCTGCCTAACAATTTTATCTGTTTGTTTTTCCATGATAATCCTCATTTCTGAGCAGCTTTGGCTGCGAAGTGGCAACGAGAATCTGAAATTCTGAGCAACCATACTGCGAGGGACGATGAGAATTTCAGGCTAATCCCAACAGCTGCACACCAATCCGTACACCGATGCAAAGCACCAGATACATCACCAAAATTCCATAAGCCTTATGATCTGCCGATTGATACACCAGGGGCTTCATTTTCGTCCGTCCGTCACCGCCTCGGTAGCAACGCGCTTCCATCGCCATAGCCAGGTCATTGGCTCTGCGAAAGGCACCTATAAAAAGCGGCACCAACAACGGCACCATGCCCTTTACCCTCTTGATGATGCTGCCTGTCTCGAAATCTGCGCACCGAGCCAGCTGCGCTTTTTCGATCTTATCTGTCTCTTCCATGAGAATAGGAATAAAACGAAGAGCTATGGACATCATCATAGCGATCTCATGCACCGGCACATGAAGCTTTTTGAGAGGACCCAGCAGACTCTCCATGGCATCCGTCAATTGATTGGGGGTAGTAGTCAATGTCATAATCGTGGATCCCATAATCAGGAAGACAAGCCTGATCCCCATCTTGACCGCAAAGCGAATGCCTTCCTCCGTAATGGTAAAGATCCAGAAATGCGCCAACTCCGTGCCCGGTGTCAGAAGCAGATTAAAAGCCATGGTGATCAGCAAAAGAAACATGATGCCCTTTAATCCTCTAACCATGTACCGGAATGGCACATGAGAGAGTTTGATCATGATAAATAAAAAAATCCCGGCAAAAAGATAGCCCACAAAACTGTCCACAATAAACAGGGAAACAATATAGGCCAATGTTCCCACCAGCTTTACCCTGGGATCCAGCCGATGCAAAACAGAATCCGTCTGATAATATTGTCCCAGTGTCATCCCTTTAAACATTTTATAATCTCCTTGGCCGCTTCCTCTACTGTCAGAGCATCTGTTTTGACAGCCAATCCCTTCTCACGCAGATACTCCATGATATAGGTCATCTGTGGCGCTGCCAATCCCATTTCCTCCAGTTCCTTCACATGCGTGAAGACCCCTCTGGGTACATCGTCAAAAATCAGGTGTCCATGGTTCATCACCATAATCCTGTCCACATATCTAGCCACATCTTCCATGCTGTGAGAAACCAACAGCACCGTCATGCCTCTGTCCTTTTGCATCTGAGAAACCATATCCAATATCTCATCTCTGCCCTTAGGATCCAGGCCTGCTGTGGGCTCATCCAGTACCAGCATACGAGGCCGCATAGCCAATACACCGGCAATGGCCGCTCTGCGTTTTTGTCCTCCGGATAGATCAAAGGGAGACTGCTCCCACATACTCTCAGGCATCTTTACAGCCTGCAGAGCTTCCGCCGCCCTTTCCCTGCACTCCTGTTCGGACAGACCAAGATTCTTAGGTCCGTACATGACATCTGTCAGAACGTCTGTCTCAAAGAGCTGATGCTCCGGATATTGAAAAACGAGTCCTACGTTGGCTCGTAGACTCCTTCGGTCATAATTCTCTGCACTGATGTCCTCACCATCAAAATAGACAGTTCCCTCAGATGGCAGCAGCAGTCCGTTCAGAAGCTGCACAAAGGTGGATTTACCGGATCCCGTATGTCCAATGAGCCCGATAAACTGTCCATCCGGCAGCTCCACATTGATATCCTGCAGTGCCATAACCTCCATGGCCGTACCGGTCTCATACTGATAGCTGACATTCTCTAATTTAAGTCCCATAGCCTCTCCATTGTGTCGCAATTTATTGCGACACCACGAGGAGAATTTCGCGCAGGCGAATTCTCCGATGTGATCACTTATACAATCCATAAAATGCTATCGAGCATTTTATGGATTTGACCTCCATTGTGTCGCAATTTATTGCGACACCTTTTTATTTATCCAGATGCAGCGCCTCTGCCAACTCCTCTTTGGTCAATATTCCTTCCGGAATATCCAGTCCCGCCTTGCGAAGCTCATGCGCCAGTAAGGTCACCTGCGGTACATCCAGATGCAGTGCCCGCAGCTTGTCTACCTGAGAGAAAACTTCTCTGGGCGTTCCCTGCATGGCTACCTTTCCACCATCCATTACAAAGATTTTATCCGCATAGATAGCCTCTTCCATATAGTGTGTGATCAAAAGAATCGTAATCTCCTCTACATCATTGAGCGCTCTGGCCGCCCGAATTACCTCCTTACGCCCGCTTGGATCCAGCATTGCCGTAGGTTCATCCATAACAATGCATTTAGGGTGCATGGCAATAACCCCTGCAATGGAAACCCTCTGCTTTTGTCCGCCGGAAAGGCGATTGGGGGATTTCTTGCGGTATTCCCACATCCCCACGGTCTTCAAACTCTCCTCCACGCGCTGCCAGATTTCTTCTGTAGGTACACCCATGTTCTCCGGGCCGAATCCCACATCCTCTTCCACGACCTGTCCGATGATCTGATTATCCGGATTCTGGAAGATCATACCGGCTTCCTGACGAATATTCCAAAGATTAGCATCCTCATTGGTGTTCATACCGTCTACCCAGACAGAACCTTCTGTGGGATACAGCAGGGCATTGACATGCTTGGCAAAGGTGGACTTTCCGGAGCCATTATGCCCCAGAATAGCCACGAAATCTCCCTGTTTGATGTCAATATCCACATCGTCGATGGCGCGAATCGTACCTACTGCATTGCCCTCCTCATCCCGCTTGATATACTCATGGATCAAATGCTCTGCCTTAATCATGGATTTCCCTAATATACTCATGCTGATCTCCATTTCTGAGCAGCCTGGCTGCAAACGACAACGTATATCTTCTTCCAGAGATACCATCGTCGATAACGCTGCAGGAGGTGAATGCTGTCTCAGGT
Organism: bacterium; assembly: GCA_963593905.1. Taxonomy (GTDB): domain Bacteria; phylum Bacillota; class Clostridia; order Lachnospirales; family Lachnospiraceae; genus CAG-791. Next base: position 4,982 of record CAVBBL010000017.1, read on the forward strand.
CATTATCTGCTGTCAACCATATTTTTATACTGGTTTACATTCTATCATAACTCTATTGATTGTATACAAAGACGTAAGAAATAACAAGCCATTCTTTGCTCTGGTCATAGCTGTGTTTCTCTTTTGAAGCTGCGTTTCTCTTTTGAAGCTACGTTTCTCTTTTGAAGCTGCGTCCCTCCGTTCCTTTTTTTGAAAAACTTCAGCAATGCTGATCAACATCTTGCGCGAACACGAAAAAGCACAGCCCCGTCGACATCTCGACAAAAGCTGTGCTCTCTTTTTATATCAGCATTCACTTTGCGCTGTGTCTGAAATGAGAAATCCTGAAATCAGAACGAAAATCAGAACCCCATCTCATCAAATCAGCTCAAAGGCCTTTCGATTAAACCAGCTCCAGAAGAACGACTAAAGCGCCGTCACCCTTTCTCTGGCCAACCTTTACGATACGGGTGTAGCCGCCCTTGCGGTCAGCATACTTTGCGCCGTACTCATCGAAAAGCTTTGCTACCAGGTCGACTTCCTTGGTGTTCTTCTTACGGCCTGCTGCCTGGGTGGGAACCTCGACAACGGGATACAGAACACGCATAAGCTGTCTTCTTGCATGCAGACGGCTGGGAGCGTCCTTCTTGATCTCCTTGTCAACGGTATCATAAACAGTAACCTTCTTGCCGTCTACGACTTCCTTGACTCTCTTGCCGTCCTTGTCCTTACGGGCTACCTTAGCCTGTACGGTAACGGTCTCGAAGTTATCCTTCTCCTTAGCTGCCAGTGCGATCATAGGCTCTACGATCTTCTGAACTTCCTTGGCACGTGCCTCAGTGGTCATGATCTTGCCATTGTAAAGCAATGCAGTAACCTGGCTGCGAAGAAGTGCTTTTCTTAACTTTGTCTTTTTACCGAGTTTTCTGTACTCTGCCATGATAATTCTCCTTTTCTTGGATGACGCCGGATGCAGCGCCTCTTGGTCTTACCTGCATTCAGGGATGCTGTCATCTGTATGTATGACGGCGATGCGCCCTTGGACTTACCATCGCCCTGAATGATAACGGATTTCTCTTTTTACAGCTCCTCGCCGGCATTAAGCTGCAGGCCAAGCTCCTTAAGCTTTGCCAGCACCTCTTCTAAGGACTTACGGCCAAGGTTACGAACCTTCATCATATCCTCAGAAGTCTTATTGCACAGCTCTTCAACTGTATTGATACCTGCTCTCTTTAAGCAATTGTAGGAACGAACGGAGAGTTCCAGCTCATCGATGCTCATCTCCAGCACCTTTTCTTTCTGGTCATCTTCCTTCTCTACCATGATCTCTGCGGTCTTTGCATTCTCGGAAAGATCGATGAAAATGCTCAGATGCTCACTCAATACCTTAGCAGCTAAGCTGACAGCCTCGTCCGGTGCCAGTGTGCCGTTGGTAACTACATCCAGCGTCAGCTTATCAAAGTCAGTCTGCTGTCCTACACGGGTATTCTCCACAGACATATTGACACGCTCTACCGGTGTATAGATAGAATCAATCGGAATCACACCGATCTTGGTATCTTCGTTCTTATTCTTATCGGAGCTGACATAGCCTCTGCCCTTCGTGATGGTCAGTTCGATGAAGAGCTTGGTATCCTTGCCGCTGAGTGTGGCAATTGCCAGATCCGGATTCATGATCTCAATATCCTGGTCTGCCTGAATATCGGAAGCGCGCACAACACCCTCTCCCTCATACTCGATGTATGCGGTCTTGGGCTCGTTGGTCTCGCTGTTATTCTTGATTGCGAGGCTCTTGATGTTCATGATGATCTCAGTCACATCCTCTTTGACACCGGGGATGGAGCTGAACTCATGCTGAACACCGTCAATCTTCACCTGACTTACTGCTGCGCCGGGAAGAGAGGAGAGCATGATTCTTCTAAGGGAATTGCCCAGCGTGATGCCGTATCCTCTTTCCAGAGGCTCTACGACAAATTTGCCATATTTCTTATCTTCAGAGATTTCCTTAACCTCAATGTTTGGTCTCTCAAAATCAAACACGCTATGTACCCTCCTTCGATTGTCAAGTATATACCGTGCACTGTATTGCAAAGAAACAGTGCACAGCCAGGTTCACCCCAGGGCTTACTTGGAATACAACTCGACGATAAGCATTTCGTCTACAGGAACATCGATCTGCTCTCTGCGAGGAAGTGCGCTGACAGTACCCTTCAGAGCTTCCTTATCTACATCTACCCACTCAGGAGTCAATCTGCCGCCGGTAACCTCAGCGATATCCTTAAATCTCTGGATGGATTTGGATTTCTCCTTTACTTCGATCACATCGCCGGCCTTAATCAGGTAGGAAGGGATGTTGATGCACTTGCCGTTTACCAGGATGTGCTTGTGGTCAACGATCTGTCTTGCTTCTCTTCTGGTTCTTGCAAAGCCCATACGGAAGACAACATTGTCCAGACGGGACTCTAACATGGTCATCAGGTTATCACCAGTCATGCCCTTCTGTCTCTCAGCCTTCTCATAGTAGTTATGGAAAGGCTTCTCCAGAACGCCGTAGATGAACTTAGCCTTCTGCTTCTCACGAAGCTGCATGCCGTACTCGCTCATCTTTCTGCTGCTTCTGATCAGCTGTCTCTTGGACTTCTTATCATAGCCCAGGAAGGTGGGGTCAAGGTCTAAGGATCTGCATCTCTTTAATACCGGAACTTTATTTACTGCCATTATAATATCCTTTCTGTCAGGATCATATCCTGATATGTTGTTTACAGCGGGCTAACGCCGCGTCTTCATCCAACGTTCACCAAAATAGCTAAAATATGGAAACTATACTCTACGTCTCTTAGGCGGACGGCATCCATTGTGAGGAACAGGAGTAACATCAGTAATGCTGATGATATCCAGTCCGTTTGCATTCAGAGCACGGATTGCTGCTTCTCTTCCGGATCCCGGTCCCTTTACGTATACTTCAACTGCCTTTAATCCGTGGATCAGGGCAGCCTTTGTAGCCGTCTCAGCGGCCATCTGAGCCGCATAGGGAGTAGATTTCCTTGAACCTTTGAAGCCAAGACCGCCTGCACTTGCCCAGCTCAGCGCATTGCCCTGCATATCAGTCAGGGTAACAATGGTGTTGTTAAAGGAAGACTGGATGTGTGCCTGTCCGCGTTCAACGTTTTTCTTGACACGTCTCTTTGCTGCAGCCTTCTTTGCTGCAGATGATTGCTGTTTTGCCATAAAAACTAACCTACTTTCTTTCCCTTGAATGGTGAATAATTAAATTACTTCTTCTTATTAGCGATGGTCTTCTTCGGACCCTTTCTGGTTCTTGCATTGGTCTTTGTCTTCTGACCACGAACCGGGAGACCTCTTCTGTGACGGATACCTCTGTAGCATCCGATCTCGGTAAGACGCTTGATGTTCATAGCAACTTCACGGCGAAGGTCACCTTCTACCATGTAGTCCTCTGCGATTACTTCGCCCAGCTTCTTGACCTCATCATCGGTCAGGTCACGGCAGCGAGTATCGGGATTCACACCAGCCTTCTTTACGATTTCAGTTGCGGTCGGACGGCCGATACCATAAATGTAGGTAAGGCCGATCTCTACGCGCTTATCTCTCGGTAAATCAACACCTGCAATACGAGCCATTATAACTCTCCTCCATACTTGTGACTCGGTTCCTCTCCTGTATAGAATCTCTTAAATGATGGTTCTATAGATTCTGTCTCCCCTCTTCCTGCTCTTCTGGCAATAAGAAAGCTTTACAGATATCTCTGAAATGTTAAATGGAAGGAACTCTTCTACTGATTGACTGGGAAAGGCCTGTGGCTGATCGCCCTGCCTTTCCAACCGGCCGCTTGCCGGTCTATCCATTGCATTGACAGCACATTTGGCTGTCTGCGACATGGTATCAAAGAGTAATCTGCGGCCAAAACCGCTTTATTATTCTATGATAAAGAGCACGAATTCCCTCGTCTGTGCTCCTAAGAGCAGCAAATTCCGGGAAATTCACCGATGGCTCAACCCTGTCTCTGCTTATGCTTGGGATTCTCGCAGATGATGCGAACGATGCCCTTGCGCTTAATAACCTTGCACTTCTCGCACATAGGCTTAACACTGGCTCTAACCTTCATGGCTTCCTCCTTTCCTGCTCTTTTGGCACATAAGAAAGCGTAACCGCTCAGATTTGAACAGTTACGCTTTTTTCGACTATCGAAAAAGCGCCGTATTGCATTATAGCACAGGCTTTTACGATATACAAGCTATAAATTCTTATAAAACTCTCTGGAACCATTACAATACAGACCGCTCACCGGCATGCTGGCAAATGGACAACAATCGATATCCAAGCTCTGTCGCCGGGTAATCTTTGCACTGCAACTTACTTATCTCTCCAGATGATTCTGCCTTTGGTCAGATCATAGGTGGACATTTCCAGCGTTACCTTATCTCCGGGAAGGATACGGATAAAATTCTGACGAAGCTTGCCGCTGATGTGGGCCAATACCACAGCTCCATTTTCCAGCTTTACGCGAAACAGGGTGTTCGGCAGCTTCTCGATCACTGTTCCCTCTAATTCAATAACATCTGCTTTTGACACTATTCCTCCTCGCCGCTGTGCATTCTCTCCGGCAATCCTCTGATCTGAATCAATTGCAGCAGCGTGCTTTACTCTAATCTACTATTAAACTAACCTAAAATTTCTGTAATTGCCTCAAAGACTTCCTTCTGGTCCTTCGTGCCGTCTACATTCTTAAGGACGCCTGCCTTCTCATAGTACTCGATCAAAGGCTGTGTCTGATCATGGTAAACCTGCAGTCTCTGGGAAACCGTCTCCGGCTTGTCATCGTCTCTCTGCACCAGACCTGCACCGCACTTGTCGCAAACACCATCCTGCTTCGGAGGCATATGCACTACATGGTAAACCTGTCCGCAGGAAGGACAGGAACGACGACCGCCCATGCGGTTTACAATATTCTCATCCGGTACATCTACATTAATGGCATAATCAATCTTGTCATTTAAATTATTCAATGCGTCGGTGAGTACCTCCGCCTGCGGAATTGTGCGGGGGAAACCATCCAGCACATAACCGTTCTTGCAATCCTCGTTGGATACACGATCCAGAAGAATCTTCACTGTCAGTTCATCCGGCACCAGCTTACCAGCGTCCATGTAAGTCTTTGCTTCTTTGCCGAGCTCCGTACCGTTTTTGATATTCATACGGAAAATATCACCGGTGGAGATGTGGGGAATCTGATAACGCTCCGCGATCATCTTCGCCTGTGTGCCTTTACCTGCACCGGGTGCCCCAAGCATAACGATTTTCATGTGCAATCCTCCTGTTTATATGCATGAATTCTTTACAACTGTCTGTCCTACTATTCTATCATAGATACAGAACAACTTGAATAAAAAGAATTATGCCTGTAATAATTTACCAATTTACCCCATAAAAAATACCCGGACCGATTCTCACCGCTGCGCGGCAACAAACGGCCCGAGTACCTTAGTCGTTCAAAAATCCCTTGTAATTTCTGACCAGCATCATGGACTCGATCTGTTTGATCGTCTCCAGTACAACGCTGACTACGATGATCAGGCTCGTTCCTCCAAAAGAAACGGAAGCGCCGAAGAATCCGCGGAAGATAAAGGGAAGGACACCGACGATTGTCAGGCCGACTGCACCAATGAAAATGATGTAGTTCAAAATCTTCGTCAGATAATCACTGGTAGGCTTGCCGGGACGAATGCCCGGAATGAAACCGCCCTGTTTCTTCATATTATCTGCAATCTCCAGAGGATTAAAGGTAATGGAGGTGTAGAAATATGCGAAGAACACCAGCAATACGATATAAACTGCCAATCCGATAGAATACTTAGGCATCGACGGATTGCACCAGTAGCTGGATGTCAGGTACCTGAGGATCTCGGACCACACGCCTGTGCCGCTATAACCGGCGAAGGTGGAAATAATGACCGGGAACTCCATCAGGGAAGACGCGAAGATGATCGGCATAACGCCTGCGGTATTTACCTTCAGCGGAATGCTGGAGTTGGAACCGCCAACCATCTTTCTGCCCTGGATTTTCTTTGCATACTGTACAGGAATGCGGCGCTCTGCATCATTCAAGAGGATGACCAGAACGGTCATGCCGACGAGAATGGCAACAATGATAATAGCTGCCACAGCGCCCTTGGCTACTGACTTGCCGGATACGAACTGCTGAAACAGACTCGTGATATCCTGCGGCATGCGGGAAATGATATTGATGGTCAGGACAATGGAAATACCATTGCCTACGCCCTTATCAGTAATCTGCTCGCCTATCCACATCAGGAAGCAGCTTCCTGCTGTCAATGTGGCAATCGCTGTGATCACATTGATAGCATTGAACTCTTCCAACAGGCCCTGTCGGCCAAAGCCGACTGCCATAGCCGTCGATGTGATCAATGCCAGAGCTACGGTCACATATCGGGTGATGGCCACCATCATCTTTCTGCCTTCCTCACCTTCCCGCTGCATCTCTTCCAGTTTGGGAATAGCGATGGTCAGCAGCTGGATGATAATGGAGGACGTGATATAAGGCGTGATATTCAGAGCCAGAATAGACATGTTAAGGAAGGAACCACCGGTGAATGCATCAAACAGGTTGAATGCATCGCCGGTCTGCTGTGCAAACCAGTTACTGAAATAGTCTCTGTCTACACCCGGCACGGGCAGCTGTGATCCGAAACGGATCACAACCAGCATAGCCAGTGTAAAGAGAACCTTCAGGCGAATTTCCTTTACCTTAAAAGCATTCTTTACGGTTTCTAACATATTAGATTTCCTCTGCGGTTCCGCCAAGCTTCTCAATCTTTTCCTTAGCAGATGCACTGAATGCATTTGCCTTAACGGTGAGCTTCTTTGTCAGATCGCCGTTGCCAAGGATCTTAACACCATCATTGGTCTCCTTGATCACGCCGTTATCCAGTAATGCCTGGATGTCTACCACTGCACCGTCTTCGAACTTCTCGAGCTCGCTTACATTGATAGCAACGATATCCTTGCTATTGTAGCATGTAAAGCCTCTCTTGGGAAGTCTTCTGTATAAGGGCATCTGACCGCCTTCAAAGCCAGGTCTGGGAGCACCGGAACGTGCCTTCTGACCCTTGTGACCGAAACCGGCAGTCTTGCCGTTTCCGGAACCATGTCCACGGCCTCTTCTGAAATTACCGCTCTGCTTAGAACCTTCAGCAGGTCTTAAATTAGATAATTCCATTTGTTAGTACCTCCTTTAGTTCAGTTCCTCCACCTTGACCATGTGTGCGATCAGTCTGATCTGGCCTCTGGTGGATGCATTGTCGGGTTTGATCACGCTGCTGTTCAGCTTTGTAAAGCCCATGGATTCCACAATTTTTCTGTTCTTCGGAACGGCGCCGATCGTGGACTTTACCAACGTGATCTTTAACATCTTGTCTGTCTTATTCTCAGGCATGATAATTCTCCTTTCACAAGTGTAAGTTCAGGTCTTTTACTTAAAGTCCGCTACTGACTTGCCGCGCTTTGCAGCGATTTCTTCCGGAAACTTCAGCTCGCTCAAACCAGCGATCGTTGCAAGAACAACGTTCTGCTTGTTGTTGGAGCCAAGAGACTTAGTACGGATATTCTTGATGCCGGCCAACTCGCATACGATACGAGCAGGACCGCCTGCGATGATACCGGTACCATCGGGAGACTTCTTCAGGAGAACCTGAGCGGAGCCATACTTGCCGATATAGTCATGGGAGATACTGGAAACCTCATCTAATGCTACGCTGACGAGATTCTTTGCTGCATCTTCCTTACCCTTGCGGATAGCATCCGGAATTTCGGTTGCCTTTCCAAGACCTACGCCAACGTGACCGTTGCCGTCGCCTACTACTACTAAAGCGGTGAAACGCATGTTACGACCGCCCTTTACTACCTTGGTGACACGCTTGATGGTAACAACCTTCTCGGTCAGTTCCATCTGACTTGCATCAATCATTGCACGTTTCATGTGTAGTATTCTCTCCCTTCCTTAGAATTCCAGACCAGCCTGGCGAGCTGCATCTGCAAGTGCTGCAACCTTGCCGGTGTAAACATAACCACCTCTGTCGAAAACGACTTCCTTGATGCCCTTTTCTACAGCTCTCTTGCCGATCACATCGCCAAGATAGGAAGCTGCAGCCACATCATCTGTGTGCTCCAGAGCAGCCTTGATGTCCTTCTCTACAGTTGCGGCGGAAACAAGAGTCTTTCCTACCGTATCGTCAATAATTTGAGCATAGATATGATTATTGCTTCTATATACGGATAAACGCGGTCTTTCGGCAGTGCCACTGAAACGGTTGCGAATCTTCATGTGCTTCTTTTCGCGTATTGCCTTTCTGTTTTCCTTTGTAATCATTTTATACTCTCCTTATTTTACTTCTTGCCCGTCTTACCAACCTTACGTCTGATGGTCTCGTCGGCGTACTTGATACCCTTGCCCTTATAAGGCTCCGGTCTACGCTTATCTCTGATCTCAGCCGCGAACTGGCCAACGCGCTCTTTATCGATACCCTTGACGATGATCACGTTCTGGCCTTCAACAACTGTCTCAACGCCTTCCGGATCAGTCATTTCTACCGGGTGAGAATATCCTAAGTTCAGTGTCAGTACTTTGCCTGCCTTAGCAGCTCTGTAACCTACGCCGTTAACCTCAAGCTTCTTCTCAAAGCCATCGGTTACACCGACTACCATGTTATGAAGCAGGCTTCTGGTCAGACCGTGAAGAGACTTTTCCTTCTTCAGGTCATTGGGTCTTGTAATATGGATCTGGCCATCTTCCTGGGTGATGGTCATCTCTCTGGGAAGAGTTCTTACTAATGTGCCCTTGGGGCCCTTTACAGTCACTGTGTTATTTTCTGCAATATCAACAGTCACTCCTGCCGGTATAGCGATTGGCATTTTACCTATACGTGACATGCCCGTACCTCCTGTTAGTTATACGATTTATTTTTAAAAAGAATTGATACTCTGTAAAAAGGGTTTTGCAGTGCGCCAGCCTCATCAAACAGGCATGCGCCACTGCAGCGTCCGCTTTATCTTACCAAACGAATGCAAGAACCTCGCCGCCGACCTGCAGCTCTCTTGCCTTCTTATCTGTGATCACACCGTGGTTGGTGGAAAGGATTGCGATTCCCAGTCCGTCAAGAACCTTAGGAAGCTGCTCCTTGTTTGCGTATACACGCAGACCGGGCTTGGAGATTCTCTTTAAGCCGGTGATGATTCTGTCGTTCTTATCCTTGCCATACTTTAAGGTGATGCGAATATCCTTAAAGTTACCATTGTCGACTAAATCTACCTTCTTTACAAAGCCTTCCTCGAGAAGAATCTCGGCGATTGCGAGCTTCATCTTGGAAGAAGGGATATCAACGGTATCGTGCTTTGCAGTATTTGCATTACGGATTCTTGTAAGCATATCTGCAATCGGATCGCTCATAGTCATTTGATTTGCCTCCTTTTTCCTTATTTACCAGCTTGCCTTCTTGACGCCCGGGATCTCTCCTTTGTACGCCAGTTCACGGAAGCAAATTCTGCAAATGCCGTATTTCTTCAGAACTGAGTGCGGACGACCGCAGATTTTGCAACGCGTATAAGCTCTCGTGGAGAACTTCGGTTTCATCTGCTGCTTGATCTTCATGGATGTTTTTGCCATGGTATCCTCCTGTTAGATTAACCTCAATCTACTCTTACTTTGCAAAAGGCATGTTGAAGAGTCTTAACAGCTCTCTTGCCTCTTCATCTGTCTTTGCAGTGGTGATGAAGATGATATCCATACCTCTTACCTTGTCGACCTTGTCATACTCGATTTCCGGGAAAATCAACTGCTCCTTGATGCCCAGCGCATAGTTGCCGCGGCCATCAAAGGAATTGGGATTTACACCGCGGAAGTCGCGGACACGGGGAAGTGCCAGGTTAACCAGTCTGTCGAGGAACTCGTACATTCTGTCGCCGCGAAGTGTAACCTTGCAGCCGATCGGCATACCCTCTCTGATCTTGAAGTTTGCGATAGATTTCTTTGCTCTGGTCAGAATCGGCTTCTGTCCGGTAATGGTCTCCATATCGCCAGCAGCAGCCTCGAGAAGCTTTTCATTTTCCTTTGCTTCACCAACGCCCATGTTTACGACGATCTTGGCCAGCTTCGGAACCTGCATCTCATTTGTGTAGCCGAACTTCTTTGTCAGCTGCTCGCGGATTTCGCTATTGTACTGATCTTTCAGTCTACTCACCGTGATAGACCTCCTTTCTCCCTATTAGTCAATCGTCTTGCCGGTCTTCTTTGCAAAACGAACTTTTTTGCCGTCTTCAAAACGGAAGCCTACGCGTGTTTCCTTGCCATCAACTACAAGCATTACATTGGAGCTGTCGATGGGAGCTTCCTGCTGGATGATGCCGCCGTTCTGGTTAGCTGCAGAGGGCTTGGTGTGCTTGGTAGCCATGTTGACGCCTTCAACAACAACCTTGTGGTTCTTAACGTCTACGGAAGTAACCTTGCCTTCCTTACCCTTATTCTTACCTGCGATTACCTTAACGGTATCGCCCTTTTTAATCTTGCTGGTTGCCATCGCTATCCTCCTTATAACACTTCCGGAGCCAGGGACAGGATCTTCATGAACTGTCTGTCACGAAGCTCTCTGGCTACAGGCCCAAAGATACGGGTTCCTGTGGGAGTAAGGTCATCTTTGATGATGACTGCTGCGTTTTCATCGAAGCGAATGTAAGAGCCGTCTTTTCTGCGGGTCTCTTTAACGGTGCGGACTACAACTGCCTTTACCACATCGCCCTTCTTTACAACGCCGCCTGGCGTTGCTTCTTTGACAGACGCAACGATGACGTCACCGATTCTTGCATATCTTCTTGTGGAGCCGCCGCAAACTCTGATGCACAACAGTTCCTTGGCACCGGTATTATCAGCGACCTTCAGTCTGCTTTCCTGTTGAATCATAGTCTATTCCTTTCTCTGTAGAAGCTTAGCGAGCCTTCTCTACAACGGAAACAAGTCTCCATCTCTTGGTCTTGCTCAGCGGTCTGGTCTCCATAACCTTTACGGTATCACCGATGCCGCACTCGTTGTTCTCATCATGAGCGCGAAGCTTGTATGTCTTCTTAACGATCTTGCCGTAGATCGGGTGCTTAACGTGGTTTTCGATGGCAACAACGATGGTCTTGTCCATCTTATTGCTGACAACTTTACCAACGCGGGTTTTTCTTAAATTTCTCTCTTCCACGATGATTCTCCTTTCTGAGAATTTCCGATTAGTTAGCAGCCTTGCTGGTAATCACAGTCTTGATTCTGGCAATGTTCTTGCGAACCTCTGTGATTCTTGCAGTATTGTCTAACTGGTTGGTTGCATTCTGGAATCTCAGGTTGAAGAGTTCCTTCTTTGCAGAAACAAGCTCCTGTGCTAATTCCTCTGCAGATTTATTCTGTAATTCTTCTAAATACTGTTTAGTTTTCATTTGCTGCACCGCCTTCCAACTGTGCCTTGGAAACGATCTTGCACTTGCAGGGAAGTTTGTTCGCTGCAAGACGAAGTGCTTCCTTAGCCTGTTCCTCAGGTACACCGGCAATTTCAAACATGACTCTGCCCGGCTTAACAACTGCTACCCAGAACTCTACAGCACCTTTTCCTGAACCCATTCGAACTTCAGCGGGTTTCTTGGTTACCGGCTTATCCGGGAAAATCTTGATCCAAATCTGACCGCCACGCTTTACGAAACGGGTCATAGCGACACGGGCTGCCTCAATCTGATTGGATCTGATCCAGCAGGGTTCCATCGCAACAATACCATACTCACCGTAAGCAAGCTTATTTCCACGGGAGGGTGTTCCGGCCATGCTGCCACGGAACTGTTTGCGATACTTTACTCTCTTCGGCATTAACATTATTGATCGCTCCCTTCCTTAACATTGTTCTTTGTGGGAAGAATCTCTCCCTTGTAGATCCAAACCTTTACGCCTACCTTACCGTAGGTGGTGTTTGCCTCTGCAAATCCGTAATCAATATCAGCGCGCAGAGTCTGCAGCGGAATAGTACCCTCGGAATAGGTCTCGGTACGAGCGATATCTGCACCGCCAAGACGGCCGCCGCAGGAAGCCTTGATACCAAGTACACCGGTCTTCATGGTTCTGCTCATGCTGGACTTCATTGCTCTTCTGAAAGAAACACGGTTCTCCAGCTGCTGTGCGATATTCTCAGCAACCAGCTGTGCATCTCTGTCAGGACGCTTGATCTCCTTGATGTCAAGAAGAACCTTCTTGCCGGTCAGCTTGCAGAGCTCATTCTTGGTGTTCTCGATTTCTGTGCCGCCCTTGCCGATAACTACGCCCGGCTTTGCAGCATAAACGATTGCCTTAACTCTGTCGGAAGCTCTCTCAACTTCGATCTTGGAAATACCTGCGCTGTATAACTTCTTCTTCAGAAACTTTCTGATGTTATGATCTTCTACCAGCAGGTCTGAAAAATCCTTCTCGGCATACCATCTGGAATCCCAGTCTTTAATGATGCCGACTCTCAGGCCGTGCGGATTGACTTTCTGTCCCATATAGGCTCCTTTCGTTTACCCTTAGTTATTCTCGTCCTTCTTCTCGTCCAGAACGATGGTCAGGTGACTCATTCTCTTTAAGATTCTGTACGCTCTGCCCTGTGCTCTCGGTCTTACTCTCTTCATCATAGGGCCGTTGTTTGCATAGCACTCTGCAATGTAAAGATCTGCCGGATTCATGCCGTTGTTGTTCTCAGCATTGGCAGCTGCAGATTTTAATAATTTCAGGATGACATCTGAAGCATATCTGGTATTGTACTCCAGGATACCCATAGCAGTGGTTACGTCCTTGCCGCGGATTGCATCCATTACGAAGCAAGCCTTCTGTACGGGAATTCTAGCATAAGAAAGCTTTGCGGAAGGTCTTGTATCCTTCTGCGCATTTCTCTCTCTCTTAATTTGGGATCTATGTCCGTTAGCCATAGATACACACTCCTTTCAGTATTTCAGGGGAGCAGCGCTTTATCTAGCGCCGCTCTTTCTCTCGTCCTTGTTATTTCCGGCATGACCGCGGAAGGTTCTTGTGGAAACAAACTCGCCGAGCTTGTGGCCTACCATATCCTCAGTGATGTAAACCGGAACATGCTTTCTGCCGTCATGTACTGCGATGGTATGACCAACAAATGACGGGAAAATGGTGGAACGGCGAGACCAGGTCTTTACAACCTGCTTGTTGTTCTGCGCGTTCATCTCATCAATCTTCTTTAAAAGACTCGCATCAGCGAACGGTCCTTTTTTTAATGATCTTGCCATGACTTATCCTCCTCTTATCTGATGGCCTTGCCGCCTCTTCTTCTTACAATCAGCTTATCAGAAGCTTTCTTCTTACGCGTCTTGTAACCAAGAGCCGGCTTGCCCCAAGGGGTGCACGGACCGGGACGACCGATCGGAGCCTTACCTTCACCACCACCGTGAGGGTGATCATTCGGGTTCATAACGGAACCGCGAACGGTAGGACGAATGCCCATGTGACGGATACGGCCTGCTTTACCATAGTTGATCAGGTTGTGATCGATATTGCCGACTGTACCGATAGTTGCTCTGCACTCAAGCGGAACCATTCTCATCTCACCGGAGGGGAGACGAAGGGTTGCATACTTGCCTTCCTTAGCCATCAGCTGTGCAGTGTTGCCTGCGCTTCTTACTAACTGGCCGCCCTTGCCGGGATGAAGCTCTACGTTGTGCACTTCAGTACCTACAGGAATCTGGGACAGAGGCAGGCAGTTGCCGACTCTGATCTCGGCTTCCGGTCCGTTCATAACCTTCATGCCGTCCTTTAAGCCCTGAGGAGCCAGGATGTAGGACTTCTCGCCGTCTGCATAGCAGATCAGAGCGATGTTTGCGCTTCTGTTAGGATCGTACTCGATGCCGATTACGGTTGCAGGAACGCCGTCCTTTAATCTCTTGAAATCAACGATTCTGTATTTACGTCTGTTGCCGCCGCCGTGATGTCTGACGGTAATTTTACCCTGGTTATTACGACCTGCGTTCTTCTTCAGAGAAACAACAAGAGATTTCTCAGGTGTTGTCTTGGTAACCTCTGCAAAGTCAGAACCGGTCATGTTACGTCTGGAAGGGGTATAAGCGGTATACTTCTTAATTCCCATGACTGATTTATCTCCTTTTTATCACATGTGAGCGGATCAGACCGACCCGCCTCGCAGCCCTGATACATGCTGCGGATCATGTATAGTTATCTGCTGTCTTTTACCTCACAGCTTTGGTTTAAAGTCCTGTGAAGAGCTCGATGTCCTTGCTGTCCTCAGTAAGGAATACGATTGCCTTCTTGGTCTTAGCGGTATAACCGATGGTCATGCCTCTTCTCTTCTTCTTGGCTCTGCAGTTCATGGTGTTGACTTTTTTAACCTTAACACCGTCAAACATCTTCTCTACTGCATCCTTGATCTGAAGCTTGTCAGCATCCGGATGAACCAGGAATGTGTACTTCTTCTCACCCATGCAAGCCATGCTCTTCTCGGTGATAACAGGCTTTAAGATGACATCATAATATCCGATCGTTGCCATTATGCGTACACCTCCTCAAGCTTAGCAACTGCAGCCTTTGTCAGGACAACAGTCTTTGCCTTCATAATATCGTATACGTTGATCTGGTTGGTCAGAGTGGTCTGTACTTCCGGCAGATTTCTTGCGGAAAGAACTACATTCTGATCATTGTCAGCCAGAACAACCAGTGCCTTGCTGTCAGCCTTCAGGTTTGTCATAACCTTTGCGAAGTCCTTTGTCTTGATCGCATCGAGCTTGAGCTCGTCAACCACGATCAGACGATTGTTAGCAACGCTGTCTGTCAGTGCAGATCTCAGTGCTGCCTGCTTCTCCTTGCGGTTAAGCTTGAAGGAATAATCTCTCGGAACGGGTGCGAATACTACGCCGCCGCCGGTCCACTGGGGAGATCTTGTGGATCCCTGTCTTGCATGACCGGTTCCCTTCTGTCTCCAGGGCTTTCTGCCGCCTCCGGATACCTCGGAACGGGTCTTTGCTTTCTGTGTGCCCTGACGATTGTTAGCGAGCTGCTGTACTACTGCTAAGTGTACCAGATGCTCGTTTACTGTTACGCCAAAGACAGCATCGTTTAAGTCGATCTTGCCGACTTCATTGCCTTCCATATTGTAAACAGATACGTTTGCCATTCTGAATGGTCCTCCTTTCATCCGCAGCGTGCGGTATTAAGCTTCTGCTTTCGTAGTTTCCTTAATGGTAACCAGGCCCTTCTTAGGTCCGGGGATGGCACCCTTTACAAGGATCAGATTCTTATCCGCGTCGATACGAACGATTTCGAGGTTCTGTACGGTAACCTGCTCGGTTCCCATGTGACCAGGCATTCCCTTGCCCTTGAATACACGGCTGGGAGTAGAACTGGAACCGTTG
Organism: bacterium; assembly: GCA_963593905.1. Lineage (GTDB taxonomy): Bacteria > Bacillota > Clostridia > Lachnospirales > Lachnospiraceae > CAG-791. The sequence goes on from CAVBBL010000017.1 coordinate 20,438, forward strand.
GAACCCTGATGTCTGTGGAACTTGGAACCGTGTCCCATGGGTCCTCTGTGCTGGCCGTTCTTTCTGATCGCGCCCTGGAAGCCCTTACCTTTGGTAACTGCTGTTGCGTCGATCTTGTCGCCCTCTGCGAAGATGTCAGCCTTGATTTCCTTGCCGAGTTCATACTCAGCAGCATTTTCAAAGCGAAACTCCTTGACAAATCTCTTGCAGGAGACACCAGCCTTATCGAAGTGACCCTTCATAGCCTTGCCTACACCATGCTCGTGAGCAACTTCTTTCTTGCCGCTCTTGTCATAGGTGGTAATGCGCTCTTTCTTCTCTACGAAGCCAACCTGCACTGCCTCATAGCCGTCATTCTCTACAGTCTTTACCTGTGTTACTACGCAGGGGCCAGCCTCGAGAACGGTTACAGGAACCAGTGTGCCGTCTTCCTTGAAGATCTGAGTCATGCCGATCTTGGTTGCTAAAATAGCTTTCTTCATTTTTACCTCTTTCCGCCGCTTCATTTCCTGCGGCTGTTTGTTCTACAGCGGACATCAGCATCGGCACCGCGGCCGTCCTATGGGCTTCTGCAAGATGATCAAGGCCTGCTGTCTGACCTTTGGTTATCTCCGTGCCAGCCTCTCTCTGCATGGGGTGTAAGAGACCCACACAGGGGATGTCATACTAGTAGAGGTTTTTTGTAACGGAAGAATTACTTCCGGTTACTTCTTAATCATGGATGCTTACTTATTGTCCTTCATCTTAATGTCGATGTAGACACCAGCGGGCATCTCCAGTCTCTGAAGAGCATCTACAGTCTTCTGAGTCGGTGCAATGATATCAATCAGTCTCTTATGGGTTCTCTGCTCGAACTGCTCGCGGGAATCCTTGTACTTGTGTACTGCACGAAGGATGGTAACAACCTCCTTCTTAGTGGGCAGCGGAACAGGGCCGCTTACCTGTGCACCATTCTTCTTAACTGTCTCGATGATCTTTCTGGCAGACGCATCAACCAGCTCGTGATCGTACGCCTTCAATGTAATTCTCATTACCTGATTTGCCATAAAAAAAGTCGCCTCCTTTTCGCACTTTGTGGTTATAAGTACGACAAGCGGTGACTGTACACTCTCCCGTGTGTGTCCTGCCCAATCTCATTAAAAAAAGCGCATTCCATCTCACACGTCGTTTCCGCCCTGGGGCGGACCTTGATTTTGTACAGTGACTTGTCGTCAGATTGTTGAGTCATCCCGATGCTTACTTACGGGATACTCCAGACATTCGCTCCACGGAAAACCTGCCGGATGATGGGTCGTCACTCCGAACAGCAACCTCACGCTTCACAGCTATCATGTCACAGCAAGGATTACTTTACATGATTTTGGGATTAATTGCAAGAGGGAATTCCCCTGTTTTATGGGATTTTCTGAGTGTTTTGGGTCTTTTTTGGCAAATATATTGTATTTTTTTTGATACAATGGATTTTAGCTATGTTATACAGCTTTTCGGATTTATTTTTGTGAAAAAAAGCAAAACAAGGAACCTTGCGAGGTACAATACAGGAAGTCTTCAGAACCGTAATGGATAAGAATAAACGTATCTGATAAGAGCAGCCGTATCTGCTGAGAATGACCGCATCTAACAAGAACAACCGTATCTGCTGAGAATGACCGTATCTAATAAAAATATACAATGCTGAATTAAGTGTCGCCCGTTCATGCACCGGAACGCGGCAGATGTCTCGCACCATGCACTTTGCGCCGTTTTGCTAGGATTTTCCTCTCGCCTGCGGATGGCCGGCCCTTAACTCGCATCCCCGCCTGATGCGGGGATGCTCGGACAGGCGGGCCTATCGGACGCGCTCTGAAAGCGCGTCCGATACCATCCTACGGTTTCGAGGAAAACCCAAGCAAAACTGGCGCGCAGTGCAAAGGATGCGAGCCATTCTGCCGCGCTCCGGTGCATTACATTTTGGCAATCTTTCTGTTTCAATGCTTCTATTTCACTATTTCTGTTTCACTGTCTCTGTTTTACTGTCTCTGTTTTACTGTCTCTGCTTCACTGATTCTGTTTCACTGCTTCTATTTCAATATTTCTCTTATAACGGAAGAGTTTACTTTTTCAATGGCAAAAGGTAAACTTAGGAAAGCATCATGCTGCACAGCTACCGTTTTGGATCGGGCACTGTAAATTGCATATATAGATGATGTCTTGATCAAACGTACCGACTGTATCATGCAGCCAGGCTTTTATTGGCACTTTTGATTTTTAACTCCGATAACCTTCAATCAGATAGCATAGAAACAGATACAATATAAACAGGTATCGTATAAAAAATTACCATATAATCAGGTATCACATAAACAAGCACCATATAATCAGGTATCATATAAACAAATACTGTATAAAGTTAGAAAGAAAAGGATCATACAAAGATGTGGATTGCAGAAAACTGGAAAGATTATGAAGTAATAGATACCTCCCGCGGGGAAAAGCTGGAGCGCTGGGGCGAGTACCGTCTGGTCAGACCGGACCCTCAGGTAATCTGGCAGACTCCCAGAGATAGCCGATGGAAAAAGATTAACGCGAGATATCATCGCAGCAGCAAGGGCGGCGGCGAATGGGAATTCATTGACCTACCTCAGGAGTGGACCATTCATTACGGAGAGCTTTCTTTCCGATTAAAGCCTTTTTCCTTTAAGCATACCGGACTTTTCCCGGAGCAGGCTGCTAACTGGGACTGGTTTTCTGCCCTGATCAGGGAACGCATTGCCCAAGGCAAAACGGTAAAGGTGCTGAATCTGTTCGCCTATACCGGCGGCGCCACCTGTGCTGCTGCCGCTGCCGGGGCGCAGGTCACCCACGTAGACGCCTCCAAGGGCATGGTCGCCTGGGCAAAGGAAAATGCACAGATATCCGGCCTGGGGGATGCGCCTGTCCGCTACTTCGTAGATGACTGTGCCAAGCTGGTGGATCGTGAGATTCGCCGGGGCAACCACTACGACGGTATCATCATGGATCCTCCTTCCTATGGAAGAGGTCCCAAAGGAGAAATTTGGAAAATCGAGGAGAGCATCTATCCCTTCCTGCAAAGAACAGCGCAGCTTCTCTCTGCAGATCCCCTGTTCTTTCTGATCAACTCCTATACTACCGGGTTGCAGCCTGCAGTTCTCTCCTATATGCTCCACACAGTGCTGGATCCCATCCACAAAGGAAATGTGGAATCCCAGGAGATCGGTCTGCCGGTTTCCGGCAATGGTCTGGTACTTCCCTGCGGCGCCGCAGGAAGATGGACCGCAATATAATCCTGCAGAAAGGATATTGGCAGTTCAGGCGTCTGCGTGCACAGCTAATTGTGCCACTGCTGCTACCTCCGTATATCCGCCTGTCTGCTGCGTCTTGACACCGGCCGTGCCTTTTATGATATGGCCGGTGTCTATTTTTTCTCTGATCTGCTGCATGCGGCAGTCCAGCTGATGAATCAGTTCGGCGCTGTACATCAACTCCTCAGAAATGCTCTCCGCATTTTCCAGATTTTGTTTATATTGCAGCTTATGCTCCAGACTGGCCCAGAAATCCATGGCAATGGTACGAAATTGCACTTCTACCTTCATATATTTCTTTTCCTGGGTCAGAAAGATCGGCACTTCCAGAATCAGATGGAGACTGCGGTAGCCATTGGGCTTTGGCTTTGAGATGTAATCCTTTTCCCGTATCACTCGGATATCGTCCTGTTTTTTCAGGCACTCCGCCAGCATATAAATGTCATCCACAAAGGAGCAAATCACGCGAATGCCAGCGATGTCGCTCAGGTTCTGTTCGATAGCCTCCACGCTGAAAGGAAGATTCTTTCTCTGTATTTTACCGAATATGCTCACCGGCTTCTTGATCCTGCACTTGATGGACTCAAAGGGATTGCGGTTGTTGCGCAGGGAAAGTTCCTTATTTAATACTTCCAGCTTGGTGCGGACTTCCGACATAGCGCAGTCATATTCCATCATCAGATGCTGAAAATCCCGAATCTGATGGTTCTCCAGCAGAATTCTCTCAATATCCCGCTGGTCGATCTGAGAATTCCGGATCTTATCAGAAATCACAGAGGTCTGTTCTTCATCACTGTCAGTGACACCATGTGCATATCGCTCCGGATTGATCAATCTTCCCTCACTGCTGCGGCAGGCCCCCTCCGCCTCCTCGTCATTCTGAATGATTACTTCTTCCATTCTAAAGATTTCCGAGATTTCTTTTTCGCTCAGTATCTCCTCATCTCTTTTCATATCTTTATTTCTGTCTGTATTATTTTCGCACATTCCATTTGGTCCTTATTATTAAATTCCTATGATACCAAAGCCACAAGGTCAAACGTTCCTCACGAGAGCTCACTCTCGTAAGGAATGTTAACCTTATGCTCCGTCAGATCATGAGTATGTAGCCATTTTTCGCAGGAAAATGAGTGGGTTGCGATTTTTTAGGATTGCATGGTGCTGTGTCCCGATGGGACATGTTTAGCACCGACCGCTCACTGACCACTGACCACTGACCACTGACCACTGACCACTGACCACTGACCACTGACCACTGACCACTGACCACTGACCACTGACCACTCTCTAGAGTGTAGTCTTATCTGCTCTATGCCGCAAGGCATTACACAGATTTCTCATAAAAATTTCAGAATTTACCAGACAATTTAAGTAATAGAGATCTTGTCACAGAGGTATTAGAGATCTGTCCGAATGCCGTCCGGGTGATATTTCGTTTTCCAGCCACCCTGCACCAGTCTCGCCACAAAGCAGATACAGCGGCATACCCAGTCCACGATCATGGCAATCCAGACGCCTACCGCGCCCCACCCCATGGAAAGTGCCAGAATGTAGCTAAAGCCCAGACGCCACACTGCCATGCTGATTACCGAGGTCAGCATGGTAAAACGCACATCACCTGCCGCTCTCAGGGAATTGGGCATCACAAAGGCTATAGGCCAGAGCACGATACCGAAGCCGCAATGAATTTGCACCAACAGTTTAGCCAGCGCTAACGTCTCCCCACTCAGCACATACAATTGCATGATCTGCGGCAAAAATCCCAGTAAAATGGCACCAGTAATACCCATGGTCACATAGGCCGCCCCTGTCAGAAGGCAGGTGTAATACACTGCCTGTTTTTGTTTGCCTGCGCCAATACACCGTCCGATCACAGCGATCATGGCCAGACTGATGGCCTGTCCGGGAATACAGAACATGCTGTCCAGATTATTCGCCACCGCATTAGCAGTGATCTGTACAGTTCCGAAGGCTGTGATCATACTCACCACCAGGATGCGGCCGGCCTGAAAAAGGCTGTTTTCAAAAGCAGAAGGTATACCGATCTGCAGAATTCTTCCGGCCAGAGAGCCATCAATCCGTCGCATGGAGGAAAGCCGCAGCTGCAGGGCATTACCTGATTTGGAAGCGCTGTAAAGTATCAATACCGCAGCCAATGTCCTGGACACCACGCTGGGCCATGCCACACCTGCTACTCCCAAATGCAGTACAAATACACCGACAGCATTTCCAGCGATATTGATCACATTCATTAGAATGCTGACTTTCATGGAAATCCGAGAATTACCCATACTGCGGAAAAGCGCTGCTCCCGCATTATAAACCGCCAGAAAAGGATAGCTGATGGCAGTGATCCGCAGATAAGTCACCGATGCCGCAAATACGTCCTCAGCCAGCCCATGATAAACTAAATTAATAATAGGCCCCGCAAAAAGCAGACATAAAAGCCCGGAAACACTTCCCAGAATCGCAGCCAGTATCACCAGCTGTCCTGCACTTTGCTCCGCTCTTTCCTTTTTCTGTGCGCCCAGGAACTGGCTCACCACCACTGCGCCGCCTGTAGCCAGAGCTGCAAAAAGGTTAATGATCAATACATTGATCATATCCACCAGAGAGACGCCGGATACTGCCGCCTCACCAGCCCTTGAAACCATCACCGTATCCGCCATGCCCACCGTCACTGCCAATGTCTGTTCGATGAGCAGCGGCCAGATCAGTGTCCAAAGATCCTTACCTGAAAATAATGATTTACCTTCCGTCTGCGTGAATTTGCGCTTCACAATTTTCACTTCCTTCTGTATGATTTAGTGCTCTTTTTTTGTTAAAAAAAGGGTTCCAAGCCGAGGCTTGGAACCCTTATAAATACTAGCTTTGTGAGCAAATATCAAAGATTACTCGATGATGTTAGCAACACGGCCGGAACCTACGGTTCTGCCACCCTCACGGATAGCGAAGGTAAGACCCTGCTCCATAGCGATGGGATGAATCAGCTCGATGGTCATCTCAACGTGGTCGCCAGGCATGCACATCTCTGTGCCCTCAGGCAGCTCGCAAACACCGGTAACATCGGTGGTTCTGAAATAGAACTGAGGACGATAGTTGTTGAAGAAAGGAGTATGACGACCACCCTCATCCTTGGTCAGAACGTAAACCTGAGCGGTAAACTTCTTGTGGCAGGTAACAGTGCCGGGCTTAGCCAGAACCTGACCTCTCTCGATCTCAGTTCTCTGGATACCACGAAGCAGTGCGCCGATGTTATCACCAGCCTGTGCCTCATCCAGCATCTTACGGAACATCTCGATACCGGTTACAACGGTCTTTCTGGTCTCTTCCTTGATACCAACGATCTCAAGCTCGTCGTTCAGGTGCAGTACACCACGCTCTACACGGCCGGTAGCAACGGTACCACGGCCAGTGATGGTGAATACGTCCTCGACAGGCATAAGGAAAGGCTTGTCGGTGTCACGCTCGGGATCCGGAATGTAAGAATCGATGGTGCTCATAAGCTCCATGATCTTGTCGCCCCACTCGCCGTTGGGATCTTCCAGAGCCTTCAGAGCGGAACCACGGATGATCGGGCAGTCCTCGAAACCGTACTCAGCCAGCTGCTCGGTAACTTCCATCTCAACCAGGTCGATCAGCTCTTCGTCGTCAACCATGTCGCACTTGTTCAGGAATACTACAATGTAAGGAACACCTACCTGACGGGACAGAAGGATGTGCTCCTTGGTCTGTGCCATAACACCGTCAGTAGCTGCTACTACGAGGATAGCGCCGTCCATCTGTGCTGCGCCGGTGATCATGTTCTTTACATAGTCAGCGTGGCCAGGGCAGTCAACGTGTGCATAGTGTCTCTTCTCGGTCTGATACTCAACGTGAGCGGTAGAGATGGTGATACCTCTCTCTCTCTCTTCCGGAGCCTTATCGATGTTCTCGAAATCAACCTTTGCATTGCCGGGAACTCTCTCAGCCAGAACCTTTGTGATTGCAGCGGTCAGAGTAGTTTTACCATGGTCAACGTGGCCGATGGTACCGATATTGCAATGGGGTTTTGTTCTTTCGAATTTCTCTTTTGCCATTTTTAAAATCCTCCTTAGATTTTTAAGGCGCGCGCCGCATGCCGATACCGGTGCGGCGCAGAGTTTACAATATAAGCTTTTCGGATGAACGACCCTCCTGTGTCTTGCGACAACACTGTGGCGTCTTCATCACGACCGTCACGACTGATTATAATCAATACATAACGAGTTTTCAAGCTTTAAAGCCTTATTTTGCCTTTGCAGCCAGGATTTTCTCCTGTACGTTCTTCGGTACGGGCTCATACTTCTCAAAGAACATGGAGTAGTTGCCGCGTCCCTGTGTCTTAGAACGCAGATCGGTGGAGTAACCGAACATTTCAGCCAGGGGAACGAAGCCCTTGACCATCTTGCCGCCGCCGATATCTTCCATGCCTTCGATGCGGCCGCGACGAGAGTTGATATCGCCGATAACATCGCCCATGTACTCTTCGGGCATTGTTACTTCAACCTTCATGATGGGCTCTAACAGAACCGGAGCTGCCTTAGCCATAGCTTCCTTGAAGCACATGCTGCCGGCGATGTGGAATGCCATCTCAGAGGAGTCGACCTCATGATAGGATCCATCATATACGGTAGCGTGAATGCCTACTACCGGGAATCCGCCCAGCAGACCAGCCTTCATAGCTTCTTCGATACCATCGCTGACAGGCTGGATATATTCCTTCGGAATGTTACCGCCGACAACTTCGTTGTCGAACTTGTACAGTTCCTCGCCGTTGGCATCCATGGGCTCGAACTTAACTTTACAGTGACCGTACTGACCACGACCACCGGACTGCTTAGCATATTTGTACTCCTGATCAACAGGCTTTGTGAAGGTTTCCTTATAAGCAACCTGAGGAGCACCGACATTAGCCTCTACGTGGAATTCACGCAGCAGTCTGTCGACGATGATCTCCAGATGCAGCTCGCCCATACCAGCGATGATGGTCTGACCGGTCTCGGTATTGGTATGTGCGCGGAAGGTAGGATCTTCTTCTGCCAGCTTTGCAAGAGCTTCGCCCATCTTGCCCTGACCGGCTTTGGTCTTGGGCTCGATAGCCAGCTCGATAACGGGCTCCGGGAACTCCATGGACTCCAGGATAACCGGATGAGCCTCATCGCAAAGTGTATCACCGGTAGTGGTGAACTTAAGACCGATGGCTGCTGCAATATCACCGGAGTAAACCTTCTCCAGCTCCATTCTCTTGTTTGCATGCATCTGCAGGATACGGCCGATACGCTCCTTCTTATCCTTGGTTGCGTTGAGAATGTAGGAACCGGAATTTGCTGTACCGGAATATACACGGAAGAATGCCAGCTTACCTACGAAGGGATCGGTCATGATCTTGAATGCCAGAGCTGCGAAAGGCTCCTCATCGGAGGAATGTCTCTCGATCTCATTGCCATCCATGTCAACACCCTTGATAGCAGGGATGTCGGTGGGAGCAGGCATATACTCAACAATGGCATCGATCAGCTTCTGTACACCCTTGTTTCTGTATGCAGAACCGCAGCATACCGGAACAGCTGTGCACTCGCAGGTAGCCTTGCGCAGAACCTTCTTCATGTCATCCACAGAAGGCTCGTTGCCATCCAGATATTCCATCATCAGATCGTCATCCAGCTCGCAAATCTTCTCTACCAGCTCAGTGTGGTAAAGCTCTGCGTCGTCCTTCATATCTTCCGGAATATCGGTTACGGTGATGTCATCACCCTTTTCATCATTGTAGATGTAAGCGCTCATCTCAAACAGATCGATGATGCCCTTGAAATCATCTTCCTTACCGATGGGCAGCTGCAGAACGATAGCGTTCTTGCCCAGTCTGGTACGAATCTGATCTACTGCGCCATAGAAGTTAGCGCCGAGAATATCCATCTTGTTGATGAAAGCCATACGGGGAACATTATAGGTATCAGCCTGTCTCCATACGTTCTCGGACTGGGGCTCAACGCCGCCCTTTGCGCAGAACACGCCGACAGCGCCGTCCAGCACACGCAGGGAACGCTCTACCTCAACGGTAAAGTCTACGTGACCGGGGGTATCAATGATATTGATACGGCACTCTTCAGCGCCCGGCTTCACTTTGGTCTTCTCTTCCAGAGTCCAATGGCAGGTGGTAGCTGCGGATGTGATGGTGATACCACGCTCCTGCTCCTGCTCCATCCAGTCCATGGTAGCGGTACCCTCATGAGTGTCGCCGATCTTATAGTTTACACCGGTATAGTACAGGATACGCTCGGTAAGAGTAGTCTTACCGGCATCGATGTGTGCCATGATACCGATGTTCCTGGTTCTCTCCAGGGGATATTGTCTGTCAGACACAGGTTTTTCCTCCTAATCAAAAACGGGCTAGAAGCGGTAATGGGAGAATGCTCTGTTGGCGTCTGCCATCTTGTGCATATCTTCCTTCTTCTTTACGGAAGCGCCCGTGTTGTTGAACGCATCGAGGATCTCTCCTGCAAGTTTGTCTTCCATGTTCTTCTCGCCTCTCTTACGGGAGTAAGCGACAATCCATCGAAGCGCCAGTGCCTGTCTTCTGTCAGGTCTAACCTCGATCGGAACCTGATAGGTAGCACCGCCGATACGTCTTGCTTTTACTTCAAGAACAGGCATGATGTTGTTCATAGCGGTCTCGAATACCTCGAGAGCCGGCTTGCCTGCCTTCTCTTCTACTTTGGAAAATGCTCCGTATACAATCTTCTGCGCTACGCCCTTCTTGCCGTCAAGCATGACGGTGTTGATGAGCTTTGTAACGACTTTGTTATTGTATAAAGGATCTTCCAGTACTTCTCTTTTCTGTACATGTCCTTTACGCGGCACGTTACTTCCCTCCTTATCATACGATCATCCGCAGAAAAATGCTCTGCGGACTCACTGCTCGCTTGGATAATTCACAGGTACTCACGGTAAAAATGTGTGCGTGCTGATTTTTCTATATAAAATAGAATCCCAACACCTGCAAAGCTCCATTTAACAGTGGAATAGCCCTGCTGTTTCCAAATGCTGCACCTATGTGCAGCTTACACTGCGCGAGACGGCTTACTTGCCAGCCTTCGGTCTCTTAGCGCCGTACTTGGAACGAGCCTGCCTTCTGTTGGCAACACCTGCGGTATCCAGGGTACCTCTGATGATGTGATATCTGGTACCAGGCAGATCCTTAACTCTTCCGCCTCTGATCAGAACAACGCTGTGCTCCTGCAGATTGTGACCTTCGCCCGGAATGTAGCTGGTAACCTCGATTCCGTTGGAAAGACGTACTCTGGCGATCTTACGAAGTGCGGAGTTCGGCTTCTTAGGGGTTGCAGTCTTTACCGCGGTGCACACACCACGCTTCTGCGGAGCAGAAACGGAGATTGCTTTCTTGTGAAGAGAGTTAAAGCCCTTCTGCAGTGCCGGTGCGGTGGACTTCTTTACGGAAGTCTGACGGCCCTTTCTTACTAACTGGTTAAATGTTGGCATTCTATTTCACCTCCTTCTTGTGAAAATGGTCATATCGCAAAAAAATACTGCGATAATGCACCCAATTGGGCGCACTATCACAGTATACGTTGTCAAAAATTGATTGTCAACCTCTTTTTATTCCTCTGTCTCGTCGGCAATGACCAGAGTCTCAGCCTCCGCAGTTTCCGGAGTTTCATCAGCCTGCACGCCGTCGATGACAGCATCCTCTTCACCGTCGTCCAGCATCAGATCGTCATCCATGTCAATGGTGCTGTTTAAATACTGGTCGGTGGAAAGACGTGTATTTCTGTAGCGCTTCATACCGGTTCCGGCAGGAATCAGCTTACCGATGATGACATTTTCCTTCAGGCCGATCAGCGGATCCTTCTTGCCGTGGATAGCTGCATCTGTCAGTACCTTGGTGGTCTCCTGGAAGGATGCTGCAGACAGGAAGGAATCGGTTGCCAGCGCTGCCTTGGTAATACCAAGGATGATCTGGGTACCTTCCGCAGGTCTCTTTCCTTCGGCAATCATGCGCTCATTAGTATCCTCATAGTCAAGGACATCTACCAGGCTGCCGGGCAGGAAATCGGTATCACCGTTTTCTTCCAGACGAACCTTCTTCAGCATCTGTCTTACGATGACTTCAATGTGCTTATCGCAGATATCAACACCCTGCAGACGATACACACGCTGTACTTCGCGAAGCATGTAATTCTGTACCGCATGGACACCCTTGATCTTCAGCAGATCGTGAGGGTTGACACTACCTTCTGTCAGCTCATCACCGGCCTCGATGACGGCACCCTCCAGCACCTTGATACGAGAACCGTAGGGAATCGGATATACCTTTTCCTCCTTGGATTCCGGATCTGTCACTACGACTTCACGGCTCTTCTTATTATCCTTGATGGCTACGACGCCGCCGAACTCTGCGATGATGGCAAGTCCCTTCGGCTTACGTGCCTCAAAAAGCTCCTCGACACGGGGAAGACCCTGTGTGATATCGTCACCTGCGACACCGCCGGAGTGGAATGTTCTCATGGTCAGCTGTGTACCGGGCTCACCGATAGACTGTGCGGCGATAATACCGACTGCCTCACCTACCTGCACCACTTCACCGGTCGCCATGTTGGCACCGTAGCACTTTGCGCAGATACCCATATGGGAACGGCAGGTAAGGATGGTACGGATCTTTACCTCTTCGATGGGGTCACCGTTTTCATTGACACCTATGCTTAAGATCTTCTTGGCACGGCTGGGGGTGATCATGTGATTTCTCTTTACAATGATCTCGCCGTCCTTATCCTTGATATCCTCGCAGGAGTAACGGCCGGTGATTCGATCCTTCAGACCTTCAATCGTCTCCTTACCGTCCATGAAGGCCTTCACCTTAAGGCCGGGAATCTTATCCTTGCCTTCACAGCAATCGATCTCACGAATGATCAGCTCCTGGGATACGTCAACCATTCGTCTGGTCAGGTAACCGGAGTCTGCAGTACGAAGTGCGGTATCGGACATACCTTTTCTCGCACCATGCGCGGACATGAAGTACTCCAGTACGTCCAGTCCTTCACGGAAGTTTGACTTAATGGGCAGCTCGATGGTACGGCCGCTGGTATCTGCCATCAGTCCACGCATACCGGCCAGCTGCTTGATCTGCTGGTTAGATCCGCGGGCACCGGAATCGGCCATCATGAAGATGTTGTTATATTTATCAAGACTGCTCAGCAGTACCTTGGTCAGTTCATTATCGATCTCCGTCCAGGTCTCTACTACGGCGCGGTAACGCTCTTCCTCAGTGATCAGACCGCGGCGGAAGTTGCGGCTGATCTGATCAACGGTATTCTGTCCCTGATCCAGCAGCTCTTTCTTCTGGGCCGGCACAGTCATGTCGGAAATGGAAACCGTCATGGCTGCTCTGGTGGAGTACTTATAGCCCATAGCCTTGATCAGATCCAGTACCTCTGCGGTCTTGAAGGTACCGTGGGTGTCGATGATGCGCTCCAGGATCTGCTTCAGCTGCTTCTTACCTACCAGGAAGTCTACCTCCGGCAGCAGGAAATTCGCTTCATCGCTGCGATCCACATAGCCCAAATCCTGGGGAAGAATCTCATTAAAGAGCAGACGTCCCAAGGTGGTCTCTATCGTTCCGGATACCAGCTCACCCTTTTCATTCTTTTTGGAAACGCGCACGTGAATACGGCTGTGCAGGGTGCATACCTTATTCTCATAAGCCAGGATTGCCTCATTTAGGCTGCGGAAATACTTGCCTTCTCCCACATCACCGGGGCGTTCCTGTGTCAGATAGTAGATACCCAACACCATATCCTGCGAGGGTACAGCCACAGGGCCGCCGTCAGAAGGCTTTAACAGGTTATTAGGAGCGAGCAGCAGGAATCTGCACTCTGCCTGTGCTTCTACGGAAAGAGGCAGATGCACTGCCATCTGGTCACCATCGAAGTCTGCGTTGAATGCGGTACAAACCAGGGGATGAAGCTTAATAGCCTTACCTTCTACGAGGATAGGCTCGAAAGCCTGAATACCCAGTCTGTGCAGTGTAGGCGCACGGTTAAGCATGACAGGATGCTCTTTGATCACATCCTCCAGGATATCCCATACCTGGGTATCCAGACGCTCTACCAGCTTCTTTGCATTCTTGATGTTCTGGGAAATGCCTCTCTTTTCCAGTTCCTTCATCACAAAGGGCTTGAAAAGCTCGATAGCCATCTCCTTGGGCAGACCGCACTGATAAATCTTCAGCTCAGGGCCTACAACGATAACGGAACGTCCGGAATAGTCTACACGCTTACCTAACAGGTTCTGACGGAAACGGCCGGACTTACCTTTCAGCATGTCAGACAGAGACTTCAGAGCACGGTTGCCGGGGCCGGTCACAGGACGACCTCTTCTGCCGTTGTCGATCAGAGAGTCCACTGCTTCCTGAAGCATTCTCTTCTCATTGCGGACAATGATATCAGGAGCACCCAGCTCTAGCAGTCTCTTCAGACGGTTATTTCTGTTGATGATTCTTCTGTACAGATCATTTAAATCGCTGGTAGCGAAACGTCCGCCGTCCAGCTGCACCATAGGACGAAGATCCGGCGGAATCACCGGCACTGCATCCAGGATCATCCAGGAAGGAGAGTTATCAGACTCACGAAAGGCCTCTACAACCTCCAGACGTTTGATGACACGAGCCTTTTTCTGGCCGGTAGCCTCCACCATCTCTTCCTGCAGTTCGTTGTATTCCTTTTCCACGTCGATAGCCAGGAGCAGCTCCTTGATAGCCTCTGCGCCCATGGCTGCGCGGAACTTATTGCCCCACTTTTCTCTGGCATCCTGATACTCGCGCTCGCTGAGGATCTGCTTGTACTCCAGGTCGGTCTGGCCCTTGTCCAGCACGATGTAGGATGCAAAATAGAGCACCTTCTCCAGCACTCTGGGAGACAGATCCAGAATCAATCCCATACGGCTGGGGATACCCTTGAAATACCAGATATGGGAAACCGGCGCTGCCAGTTCGATATGGCCCATGCGCTCACGGCGAACGCTGGACTTGGTCACTTCAACGCCGCAGCGATCGCAGATAACACCCTTATATCTGATCTTTTTATATTTACCGCAATGGCATTCCCAGTCCTTGGTGGGTCCAAAGATACGCTCACAGAACAGACCGTCTCTCTCCGGCTTTAAGGTTCTGTAGTTGATGGTCTCAGGCTTTGTCACTTCGCCGTGTGACCACTCTCTGATCTTGTCAGGAGACGCCAATCCGATACGGATTGCGTCAAATGTCATTGGCTGATAGCTTTGCTGCTGTTTGGTATTTGGCATTTTTTCCTCCATGCCGATACAACCCGTGTATCGGCCCACGGGGAGAGAGCCCGGCTTGTAAAGCCGGCCATCCTCCGCTGTGATCAAGTGACTCATTCAGGCATGCTGCCTTCGTACTTAATCTTCCATGTCGATTTCGTCGCCGCCGAAATCATCCGCTGCGGCTACTTCCACTGCAGGCTGCTCTTCTACATCCTTCATTTCACCGCTCTCGTGGTCAAACTCCTTGCTGGTGTAGCCTGCTCTGCTCAGCGATTCAGAATCTGTATCGCCGTAATCACGGAAATTATTTGCCATTTCGAAGCGGTATTCAGAATTATCGTAGTCGATATTTTCTGTCAGCTCCACTTCATCGCCGTTTTCGTCCAGGATCTGTACATCCAGACCCAGTGCCTGCAGCTCTTTTACAAGCACCTTGAAGGACTCCGGAATACCGGCCTCCGGTACATTCTCACCCTTGATGATTGCTTCGTAGGTCTTCACACGGCCGATGACATCATCGGACTTCACCGTCAGGATCTCCTGCAGGGTATAAGCAGCGCCGTACGCCTCCAGAGCCCAAACTTCCATTTCTCCGAAACGCTGTCCGCCGAACTGTGCCTTACCACCCAGAGGCTGCTGCGTAACCAGAGAGTAAGGACCAGTGGAACGCGCATGAATCTTATCATCTACCAGGTGATGCAGCTTTAAGTAGTGCATGTGTCCGATGGTAACCGGGCTGTCAAAGTACTCACCGGTACGGCCGTCGCGCAGTCTCACCTTGCCGTCAGGCTGGATCGGCACACCCTTCCACAATTCTCTGTGATCCCGGTGCTCATACAGATACTTCATGATTTCCGGATCCACTTTATCTTTATATTCTGCCTCAAATTCTTCCCATGTATTGTTTACATAGGCATTGGCCATGATCAGAGTCTGCTGAATATCCTGCTCGTTTGCACCGTCGAAAATAGGTGTTGCCACATTAAAGCCCAGTGCCTTGGCAGCCAGAGACAGGTGAATCTCCAGGACCTGACCGATATTCATACGGGAAGGCACACCCAGAGGATTCAGCACGATGTCCAGCGGACGGCCGTTGGGCAGATAAGGCATATCTTCTACGGGAAGTACGCGGGAAACGACACCCTTGTTACCGTGACGACCAGCCATCTTATCACCTACAGAAATCTTTCTCTTCTGTGCGATATAGATGCGCACCGCCTGATTTACTCCCGGAGGAAGCTCATCGCCGTTTTCTCTGGAGAACACCTTTGTATCTACGATGATACCGTAAGCACCGTGGGGCACCTTCAGGGAAGTATCTCTGACTTCTCTTGCCTTTTCACCGAAGATCGCGCGCAGAAGTCTCTCCTCTGCGGTAAGCTCCGTCTCTCCCTTAGGGGTAACCTTACCTACCAGGATATCACCGGCACGTACCTCAGCGCCTACGCGGATAATACCGCGATCATCCAGATCCTTCAAAGCTTCCTCGCCGACACCGGGCACATCACGGGTGATCTCCTCCGGTCCCAGCTTAGTGTCTCTGGACTCTGCCTCATACTCCTCCATATGAATGGAGGTATATACATCCTCTTCTACCAGTCGCTCACTGAGCAGGACCGCATCCTCGTAGTTATAACCTTCCCAGGTCATAAAGCCGATCAGCGGGTTCTTGCCCAGACCCAGCTCACCGTTGCAGGTGGAAGGGCCGTCTGCCAATACCTGTCCTGCCTCAAAATGCTCACCGGTCAGGACGATAGGCTTCTGATTGTAGCAGTTGCTCTGGTTGCTGCGGGAGAACTTGGTCAGATGAATTTCTTCCTTCTCACCATCCTCATACTGCAGACGCAGGGTCGTGGAATCCACAAACTCTA
This sequence comes from bacterium, assembly GCA_963593905.1. Taxonomy (GTDB): domain Bacteria; phylum Bacillota; class Clostridia; order Lachnospirales; family Lachnospiraceae; genus CAG-791. The sequence continues at coordinate 36,930 of CAVBBL010000017.1, forward strand.
CCACGCCGGCCTTGGGTGCCACTACACACACGCCGGAGTCCTTGGCTGCCTTTACTTCCATGCCGGTACCTACAGCAGGTGCCTCGGTGGTCAGAAGCGGCACAGCCTGACGCTGCATGTTGGATCCCATCAATGCACGGTTTGCATCGTCGTTCTGCAGGAAGGGAATCAGGGATGTAGCCACGGAGAATACCATTCTCGGGGACACATCCATGTACTCAAATACAGTCTTGGAGTATGCAGAGGTCTCTGTTCTGTAACGGCCTGATACATTGTCATTGACAAAGTAGCCATTCTCATCCAGCTCACTGCTGGCCTGTGCTACATGGTAGTTATCCTCTTCATCTGCCGTCATGTAACGCACTTCGTCAGTAACCCGAGGGTTCTTCGGATCTGTGCGGTCGATGTAGCGATAAGGTGCCTCTACAAAACCATACTCGTTAATGCGGGCAAAGCATGCCAGAGAGTTGATCAGACCGATGTTAGGACCTTCAGGAGTCTCAATGGGGCACATTCTGCCGTAGTGGGTATAGTGAACGTCTCGGACTTCGAATCCGGCACGGTCTCTGGACAGACCGCCGGGACCCAGTGCGGAAAGACGTCTCTTGTGGGTAATCTCGGAAAGCGGGTTATTCTGATCCATAAACTGAGACAGCTGGGAGGATCCGAAGAACTCCTTGACAGCTGCCTGCACAGGCTTGATGTTGATCAGAGCCTGCGGAGAGATCTCATCAGCTGTGTCATGGGTGGTCATACGTTCTCTGACCACACGCTCCAGTCTGGAAAGACCGATGCGGTACTGATTCTGCAGCAGCTCACCCACCGCACGGATACGACGATTGCCCAGATGATCGATATCATCATCTGTGCCGATACCGTATTCCAGATGCATGTTGTAGTTAATGGAAGCCAGGATATCTTCCTTGGTCACGTGCTTGGGAACCAGCTCGTGCACATTCTGCTTCAGTGCCTCTGCCAGTGCCTCGGGATCCTCATTATCCTGGTAATTGATCAGGATGTCTCTCAGAGCAGGATAGTAAACATTCTCTGTGATGCCCAGCTCTGCAGGATCACAGTCTACATAGTGCGTGATATCCACCATCAGGTTGCTCAGCACTTTGACATTGCGTTCCTCGGTCTGAATCCAAACATAGGGGATGGCAGCATTCTGAATCTCGATCGCCATCTCCTCTGTAACAGTCTCACCGGCGCTGCCCAGGATGTCGCCGTTAGCCTCATCCACAACATCCTCTGCCAGTACCTGACCTTTAATTCGATTCTTTAAAGCTAATTTCTTATTAAATTTGTAACGTCCCACCTTGGCCAGGTCATATCTTCTGGGGTCGAAGAACATGGCATTGATCAGGCTGTCTGCGCTCTCTACAGAGAGAGGCTCGCCGGGACGGATCTTTTTGTATAATTCCAGAAGACCCGACTCATAGTCATGAGACGCGTCCTTGGAAAGTGCTCCCATCAGCTTAGGCTCATCGCCGAAGAGCTCGATAATCTCCTCGTCGGTGCCAATGCCCAGAGCACGGATCAGGACGGTAACCGGTACCTTTCTGGTACGGTCCACGCGCACGTAGAAAATATCATTGGCATCGGTCTCGTACTCCAGCCATGCGCCGCGGTTAGGGATCACGGTACAGGAGTAAAGCTTCTTGCCGAATTTATCCTTATCGATTCCGTAATAGATACCGGGAGAACGAACCAGCTGTGATACGATAACACGCTCTGCACCGTTGATCACAAAGGTACCGGTACGAGTCATCAAAGGCAGGTCACCCATAAAGATCACCTGGTCATTGATTTCTTTTTTATTTTCCTTGTCGTACAGGCGAACCTTAACCTTCAGCGGTGCTGCATAGGTCGCGTCACGCTCCTTGCACTTCTCGATGGAGTATTTGGCTTCCTTGGTGCACAGCTCGTAGCTGACAAAAGAAAGGCTCAAACGCCCACTGTAATCCTCGATGGGAGAAATGTCATCAAACACTTCCTGCAGTCCTTCGTCGAGGAACCATTGATAGGAGTTCTTCTGAACCTCTATCAGGTTGGGCATCTCCAGTACTTCATTCTGGCGTGCAAAGCTCATCCGCACACTCTTACCATTGTTGGTAGAATGTAACCTGTTTTTCTCCATCTACTTCACCCCGTTTTTCTATCAATCTATACAATGTAAGCTGTCTTTGCGTTGGGTAACCTAAAAAAAAGCATAGATTCCCAGAGATAGGCTTATACATTATACTACCAGGAATTTATGCCGTCAAATATTTTTGTATACAAAAAAATCTTATTTCCTACAGCTTTTCTGTGCAAAATAAGGAAACAGCAAAACAAGAAACGAACAATCAAAGCTGTCTTTCTCTTTTCGAGGGACTTCGCAATGATAGGATAAGCAGCGCCTTGCGCTAACAAAAAGAGACAGCCACCCGCAGGTGACTGTCCTTTGTTTTCTAAAGAGATTAGATTACTTAAGAGTAACCTTAGCGCCCTCAGCCTCAACCTTGGTCTTGATCTCCTCAGCCTCTTCCTTGGAAACGCCTTCCTTGATCATCTTAGGAGCGGAATCAACAAGATCCTTAGCTTCCTTCAGGCCCAGGCCGGTGATCTCACGAACAACCTTGATAACCTTAACCTTGTTAGCACCGATCTCGGTCAGCTCAACGTCGAACTCGGTCTTCTCCTCAGCTGCTGCTGCGCCAGCACCTGCTGCTGCTACAACAACGCCTGCTGCTGCAGATACGCCGAACTCTTCCTCACAAGCCTTTACCAGGTCGTTCAGTTCCATAACGGATAACTCTTTGATCGCATCAATGATTTCTGCGGTAGATAACTTTGCCATTTGATTTACCTCCATTAGTTTTATTTTGCCATCATAGTGCAAGGAGACTTATGCCTCCGGTGCTGCCTCTGCTGCGGGAGCTTCTGTAGCTTCCTCTGCGGGTGCTGCTTCTGCTGCACCTGCTGCGCCGCCTTTCTCTGCCAACTGCTTCATGACACGAGCAAAGTTGGTGATCGGAGACTGCATGCTTCCAAGCAGCTTGGAGAGCAGGTCGTTTCTGGACGGGATCTTTGCGATCTCATTCAGTGCTGCTGCATCATACAGGGTACCCTCTACAATGCCGCCCTTGATCTCAAGCTTGTCAGCTGTCTTTGCAAAGTTCACAAGGATACGTGCCGGAGCGGTAGCGTCTTCCTTGGAAACTGCCAATGCGCTGGGGCCTTCCAGATACTGAAGGAGTCCTTCGTACTCAGTTCCCTTGAATGCCAGATTCATCATGGTATTCTTGTAAACCTTGTAGGAGATGCCTTCTGCACGGAGCTGCTTACGCAGTTCGGTATCCTGTGCTACGGTCAGTCCTCTGTGGTCAACCAGTACAAGAGACTGTGCGCCTTCGATCTTTTCGGAAATTTCTTTCACGACAGGCTGCTTTAATTCCACTTTTGCCATCTTCTTACCTCCTTATTAGAATGGAGCCGAAAGAGCGAAAGAAAATTCATAAAACAAAACAGCCCCTCTGTCAAAGACAGGGAGCTGAACATTCCTACAAACATTCTCTGCTTTTCCCTCGGCAGGTGAATCACTCTCGTCATCTCTTACGCCTCGCGGCACCTGCTGTCTTCGGCTATGTCGTTTTGCACGACCTTGGGTATCTTAGCATGGATACATGTTTTTCGTCAATAGATTTTTAGGATTGATTTTTGTAAATTGATGTTTATGGAAATTGGTTATCTGTTTTTGACTGATTTTCTTTTGGTTTGGAATTCATTACACGTTTTTGGCTTTTATTCCATCCATTCTTTCTGTTTAGCCACTATGTATCCACCTGTCTGCAGTCTGGGCGCGAAATGGGTCTGTTCGCTCAATCTGTGACTTACTCTGCGCCTTCCAGATGCACGATCACCGGCTCATGATGTACAGCAGGCAGGAACTTATCAAAAACATCCCGGGTATACAGTTTGAGACTGGAGGTATTGACACAGGGATGACATCCCAGAAATTCTCCCTTTAACACATCCTCATCCACCAGCAGCTGCACCTGATTCTCTGCATCGTTCATCAGCCCCATAATGCTGACAGACCCCGGCATGATATCCAGGTATTTTTCCATGGCTTCCGGGGAAGCAAAGGAAAGTCTGGCAGAGTTGATCTGGCTGGAAAGCTCCTTCGTTTTAAAAGGCTTATCTCCGGGCATCATCAGCAGGTAAAACTTCGTCTTCTGTCTGTTGCAAAGAAAAAGATTCTTACAGATCAGCACATCCAGCACTGCATCAATGTCGTGGCAGGCCTCCATGGTATCGGCATGTCCGTGATCCGTACGCCAATACTCAATCCCCAGGGAATCTAAAAGATCATATACCCTGATTTCCTTTGCCATTCTGCCTTCTGTATTTTCCGGTCGCCCTTGAAATAATGTAAGCTGCTGCATAGTTACCTCTCTTTGCCGCAGTTTACTGCGGCAACACGAGGAGAATTTCGCGCAGGCGAATTCTCCGATGTGATCTCGAATTGGTGGCGCTGTTTACTGCGGCATCGTTATGTGAAATAGAAAACGGCTATAATAAATGATCTTCTATCTGACCATTTATTATAGCCGCACTGTCAATACATAAGCAAGAATCGCCATTCTTTGCAACTCTGCCGATTATTTCACCTGAATCCGCCTGCTGTCCGGAGACGGCGCACGTAAACTTCGAATGGTCAGGAAAGGGAGTGACTTTTTATTACCGCAATATCGGCATCCACACGCGCATCTGATTCTCCCCCCGGTTGCCCCATGCAAAGTAGGGAATTGCCCGCATGGTTACCTTTTCCTGCACAGGTGCCGTTTCTGCATATAAAGCATCTCCTGCAAAGCTTTCCCGAACACCCTCAAAGGTAATGATCTTCATTCCAACCAAAGCTGCATCTGCTGTATCCTCCACCTGAAAAGCTGCATCGGAGGGAATGCGCAGCGCCTGAATCTGCTGTCCGTTATCCACTTCCTCAAAGCAGTACACCAAAGGTCCTCTCTGAAGGGCAGCACAGTTTTCATTGGCACGAACCAGCGGATTGCAGCGAGTAACCCGCACCGGCATAGTGATGTTCAATTTGATCACATCCTGATCCTGCCATACCCTGTGCAGATAGAGATAACCGTCTTTGATTTCATATTCCTCCGGTGTAAGTGTTTCTCCATTTAAAGAGATAGCAAATTCATTTACATAGGCAGGCACATGGATGGCAAAGGTAAATGCTTCTTTGTCACACTCCCGGAAGCTGTAACTGATTTCTCCGTCCCAGGGCCAGCTGCTTTTCACGTGCAGAACAGCATGACTAAACGTAGCTGTTCCTCCCATATAAAGATGGGAGCAAACTGTTCCGTCCTCCTTTTCATCCCAGGCATAACGAGCCAGAGAAGTAAGGAGACGCACCACATTGGGCGGGCAGCAGGCGCAGGGGAACCATTCCGGACGCTGCGGCAGCACATGTTCATAGCCGGGAAGCTTGCCGGATACCCCGGGCACCACCTCCAGGGGATTTACATAAAAGAAACGCTTGCCGTCCAGCTGCATGCCGGAAAGAACACCATTATAAAGGGCTCTTTCCATCACGTCAGTGAACTTGCCGTCCAGACGAAGCTGCAGCATGCGGCGTGCAAACATCACAAGACCGATGGATGCACAGGTCTCCGCATAGGCCGTATCATTAGGCAGGTCATAATCATGGGTAAATCCCTCCCATCTGGCTGCCTGTCCTAAGCCGCCGGTGAGATACATCTGTTTTCCCACTGCATTATCCCAAAGACGTTCACAGGCCGCTGCCATGTCATCATCCTTGGCAATCCTTGCATAATCTGCCATGGCAGTGTAGAGATACATAGCCCGAACACTGTGACCTCTCGCCTCCTTCTGTTCTCTGACCGGGGCAAAGGACTGATTATAGTCTGTATCGTGAGGGCTCTGCTCCCACTGCACCCAGCCTCTCTTTCTGGTCTCCTCATCGAACCAGGAAGGTTCCTGTCCACGGCGATTCAGGAAATAAGCCGCCAGCCGCAGATCCTTTTCATTTCCCGTAGCCCGGTACATCCGCAGCAGACCGATTTCCACCTCCTCGTGACCGGGAACGCCGTGAATTTTCCCCTCTTCCGGTCCTATGTGACGATCGATACAGTCTGCCTCTCTTTGCATGACCTGCAGCAGCTTATCCTTGCCGGTTGCCTCGTAATAGGCAGCGGCCGCCTCCATCATATGGCCTGCGCAATAAAGCTCATGGCACTCCTGGAGATTCTGAAATTTTTTATCCGGTTCCTTGACGATAAAGTAAGTATCCAGATAGCCATCCGGCTGCTGGGCTGCAGCAATGATGTCGATGATGGCATCCGCCCGTTTCTCCAAATCAGCATCCGGAGAGATGATCAGCGAATAAGCCACGCCCTCCAGCCACTTGGCTACATCGCTGTCCTGGAAGACCATGCCATAGAATTCCCCTTCTTCCATACCGGCAGCAATACGAAAGTTCGCCAGCGCATGGCTTTTCTCCACGCCGGGCACTTCATCGTTTAATACCTTTTCCTGATAGGGAATCACCGTATTGATGGTGAGTTTTTGTCTGGAAGACCAGAATCCGTCCTTAATCTCTACTTTGCTGATATCAAAATCCTTGATTTCCTTCATTGTCGTTTCCTTTCTCTCGTTTTTATTGCTTTATTGCTTCTTGTTTTTCTTTTCTTGCTTTATTCCTTTTCTTATTCCTTCTCTTTTATTCCTTCCCTTTTATTCCTTCCCTTTTATTTTCTTTCTTTTATTTCTTCTCTTCTTTTCGATGTCATTTTTTCTCTTGCCCAAACTTCTTACACTTCCTTTTTGCTATATATTTCGGGCTTATCCAACGTTCTATTTCTTTTCTTAACCTTATCATTGCTTCCTGTTTCATTCTATTCATAAAAATAACTCTTTGGTCATAAAAGTTATTTTTCGTTTCTCTGTTTTTGACACTTTATCCGCATGCTTAATCTGCATGCTTTAAAAAAATATGATACGTGATTCAACTCCCACATGTTACAAAAAGTGCTTTTTGATTACCTTTTGTAATACATCCTGCGAAAATTTCAAAAATACTTCTACACCGTTTCTATGATATCCCTGTGTTTCCTGTGATACCTGTTATTACTGTAATATCCGCAATTTTTGTGATACCTGCGATTTCTGTAACATCCGCAATTTCTGTGATACCTGCGATTTCTGTAACACCCGCAATTTCAGTGACACCTGCGATTTCTGTAATACCCGCGATTTCAGTGACACCTGCGATTTCTGTAATACCCGTGATTTCTGTGTTACCTGCGACACACCTGTGATATCTGCATAATCCCCCTGTTAAATTATCCCTTCGGTCGTATTTCCAACGCAAATCCCCCCTCTTAATTTCCGTGCAGCCTTGACTCTAGTCCGAAATCGTACTATACTCACCCCTGCTCAGTCCGATTTCGGACTCGTTTGCAAGGAGGAATTGTCTATGAACGCTAACCGAGAAGACATTCTGCGGCACATCAATTATCTGAACTCAGAATTAAATGCCCTTTATCATCAGGCTTCTGTCAAAATCGGCCTTTCAGACAGTGCCTGTCAGGTACTCTATTTTCTCTATGCAGACGGCGGACAATGCCGGCTGCAGGACATAACACTGGAGACAGGTCTTTCCAAACAGACCATCCATTCTGCCATCTGCAAACTGCAGGAGCAGGGAATGCTTTCCCTGAAGCATGATGCCGGAAGGAGAAAGCTGGTTTGTCTCACACCCCAGGGCCAGGACTATACTGCCGAAACCGTTGCACGGATTTTTGAGGCAGAGAAGGCCGCCTATCGGGACTGGAAGGAAGCAGAGATCGAGGAGCACCTTCGCCTGCTGCAGAAATATAATGACCACTTCAAAAAACAGATAGAATTGCTGTAACCAAAAAGCACGCTGCTAAAACATCGGCCGCAGACAAGCTGCGGCATAAGGGGGACAAATGAAAACCAAACAGACCATTCAATTATCCGATCATTTTACCGTAGGACGACTCCTTCGCTTTACACTCCCCTCCATCGGTATGATGATCTTTACTTCCATCTACAGTGTGGTAGATGGCTTCTTTGTCTCGAATTTTGCAGGAAAGACACCTTTTGCTGCGATCAATCTGATCATGCCTTTCCTGATGATCCTGGGAACCACCGGTTTCATGTTCGGTACCGGCGGCTCTGCCATTGTGGCCAAGACCTTCGGCGAGGGCAATAAGGAAAAAGCAAACCGTTATTTTTCTCTCTTTGTATACACTGCCGGTATCATCGGCATTATCCTGGCTGCTCTTGGCATCCTTTTCCTGCGTCCCATCGCTGCATTCCTGGGAGGTGAAGGGGAAATGCTGGAGGACGCCGTGCTCTATGGACGCATTATTCTGCTGGCACTGCCCTTTAATACCCTGCACTATTTATTCCAGACCTTCTTCGTCACGGCAGAAAAGCCCCGGCTGGGTCTTCGTGTCACCATGGCCGCCGGCTTCACCAATATGATTCTGGACGCTGTTTTAGTCATCCTGCTGCCCCAGGAATACAAGCTGGCAGGTGCTGCCATCGCCACGGCCTGCTCCCAGACCGTAGGCGGGCTGAGTTCCCTTTTATACTTTTCCCATCAAAACGGCAGTCTCCTGCACCTTGGCAGAACCTGTTTTGATGCCAGGGCGCTGCGAAAAGCATGCACCAACGGTTCCTCGGAATTTATGAGCAATGTGGCCATGAGTATCTCCGGTATGCTTTACAATCACCAGCTCCTTAAATATGCCGGCGAAAATGGTGTGGCTGCTTACGGTGTCATGATGTATGTCAGCATGATTTTCTCCGCCGCTTTTATCGGTTATTCCATAGGCACCGCTCCCATCATCGGTTATCACGATGGTGCACGAAATGTAAAGGAACTGCGGGGTCTGGTGAAAAAAAGTATTCTGATGATCGGCAGCTTTGGTGTCATCATGTTTCTGGCTGCAGAACTGTTGGCCTCCCCTCTGGCGAGAATCTTTGTCGGCTACGATGAGGCATTGATGGATCTGACTGTTTCCGGTTTTCGGATTTTTGCCCTTGCCTTTCTTTTTATGGGATATGCTATCTACGGTTCCGGCCTCTTTACCGCTCTCAACGATGGCGTGACCTCTGCTGTGATCTCCTTTTTGCGGACCCTCGTCTTTGAGGTGGGCGCTGTGCTTCTGCTGCCCCTTGTTCTCGGCATCAACGGCATCTGGTTTTCCATCCTGGTAGCTGAATTCATGGCTACGCTGCTGAGTGCTTTCTTTCTGTATAGCAAGCGCAGGAAATATTTTTAATCATGTTTCATCGGTTCCCAAGGTCAAAACACCTCACGAGTGTAAGCTCTCGTCGGAGATGGTTTGAAGCTTTTCCCCGGTATCTATACAAATTGGTCTGTACCTCTCCCCGCTTATAGGTTACAATTCTTTGTGCGAAGGATTACGCAGCCTGCCCGGCAGCAGGTTGCTTCCCGCTTATTTGCACGGCAGATGCTGCAGATAAGCCGGCACACCGGATAGAACTGCATCTGCGGAAAAGGAGAGATATATGGATAAGAACGAAGAACTGAAGAAAGCAGGCACAAAAGCCAAGGGCTTTGTCGCTGAATTTAAGGAGTTTGTTTCCAGAGGCAACGTCATGGACATGGCTGTTGGTATCATCATAGGCAGTGCCTTCACCGCTATTGTCAATTCTCTGGTCAACGACATGCTGATGCCGCTGATTTCCTGCCTGGTGGGAGATTTGGATTTTTCCGAGTGGAAGGTAGTACTGAAGCCTGCTGTAGGAGATGCGGAGGCTATTACCCTGGCTTACGGCTCCTTTATCCAACAGGTCATTAATTTCCTGCTGATTGCCCTGGTGATCTTCATCATGATAAAGGCTATCAATTCTCTGCACCGCAAAAAAGAGGAAGCTCCCGCAGAGGCAGAACCTGCAAAGCCTTCTGATGAAGTTGTACTGCTCACAGAGATCCGCGATCTGTTAAAGAATCAAAAATAAATAAAAGCCCGAATAAACAGGCAGCTGCTTTAAGATAAGACCCTCGTCTTACTTTAAAGCAGCTGCCTGTTTCGAGCTGTGCCATAAAAGCTTCTCAATGAAACATGGAAAAAACAGAAGCACCTACCACAGTGAGCAGCCCTGCCACGGCAATCGATAAACTGCTCATGGCACCTTCTACTTCCCCAAGTTCCATGGCCTTGGCCGTGCCGATGGCATGGGCACTGGTGCCAAGGGCCACACCTTTGGCGATGGGGTCATTGATGCGAAAGATCTTAAAGACCACTTCCCCGATCATATTGCCCAGCACACCCGTGATGATGATCACTGCCACCGTCAATGTCACATAGCCCCCTAACTCCTCGGAGACGCCCATGCCGATGGCCGTGGTAATAGACTTAGGAAGCAGAGTGACATAGGCATTGTGATCAAGGCCAAAAAGCAATGCCATGGCCAGTACACAGAGCAGGCTGGTCAGCACACCGCTGCAGATGCCGGCTGCTATGGCCTTCCAGTTATCCTTAAGCAGCTGAATCTGTTCATAGAGAGGAATAGCCAGACAAACGGTAGCCGGTGTCAGCAGATAGCTTAAATACTGGGCTCCCTCGTTGTATTTGTCATAATCGATATGGCCGGCCAGCAGTACCAGGATAACCAGTACCACGGAAATCAGCAACGGATTAAATAAGGGACTTTTGAATTTCTTTTTAAGCACCAGACCTATTCCGTAAGCGGCCAAGCTGATCACCACACCAAAAAAAGCTGAATTCTCCAAAAACTCTGCACTCATTTTAATCTCCATTCCGCATGCGCCACGCGCCGGATAAATTTCTGCGCAGCCTTGCTGCAAAGAGGCGGCGAGCATTTCAAATTCTCATCTGCCGTCAAATCTGTTTCACACTATTCACTCTGCCCATCCTGTCTGCGGACACGCTGGGTAATACGTCCCGACATGCCCATGACCACTACAGTGGACACCACTGTGATCAACAGAAAAGGCGCGCAATAAGGGCGAAGCACATCCCAGGAATTGATCAGTCCCACCGCAGCAGGAATGAACATCAGGGGCATGATCTCAATAAGAAGGTCTCCCGTACGCTTCACACTCTCCAGGGGAAGAATATGGGTATATAAAGCCGCGAACATTATCACCAGTCCGTATATACTGGCCGGAACAGGCAGGGGCAATATACTGTGCAGCCATTCCCCGGCAAACGATATCACCAGAATAATCGCGAATTGTTTTACGTATTTCATCTTTTTCCTTTCTATGCCGCGGTTTACTGCGGCTGCATGAGGAGGCTGCAGGCGCACAGGCGATCTGCGGCATTCCTATTTTATAACGCCCCTTATGTTCTCACCGGCACCAAAATGTGTCAATCGCCATTCTGAACAAAACTGCTCCGGAAATATCACAAAAGGAAGGTCTCCGAAAAAGCCCGTAAATACGGCTTTTTCAGGCCTTCCTTTTTGTTCTTATCCCCTGATTTTGTCTTTCAATTTCACCAAAGTGCAGATACAGAGTACGCAATGTCCATCGAACGCAGTGCACTGTTTTCCCACTGCTGCAACAAAAGCCAGCCCGCTTTCTATATTAATCCTCATTTCTGAGCAGCTATGCTGCGAAGAGGCGACGAGAATTTCAGATT
>CAVBBL010000018.1:0-48237 GCA_963593905.1 bacterium
GTAAAATATTATCAGTGAGTAACGATGGGGAAACTATTTACTGGGATGATTATAATAACAATGAAGAAAGAATTTTTGTATACACAAAAGAAGAAAAAACGAAAGTAGGGATCTTTGATAAAGATACTGAATATACAGGTACGAATATGGTTCAAAGTGCTACACAGAGTTATGCAGTAATTTTTAATTCTCAGGCGGACGAGTTGTTTGTAGTACAAGATTCAGAAGAACCAATAAAAGTGAAGCTCGGCGACAATATTGATTCGAATGTTTTCTATACTGGCAGTGATCTGATACAAAATGATACAAATTCAAAGTTCACAGGAATTTATGTCCGTGTAGCTGGTGAGGAAGGGAGTAATCTCTATTATATTGATGAGGCAGGAAAAAGAAATAAGGTCATCTCTGATGTTGGTGAGTATACAATCTATAATGGAAAGATATTCTACGTGGATAAAGATGATAATATGAAATCAGCAAAATTGTCAAAAGATTCCGTAACAAAAGAAGAGAAAATTGCGGGGGATGTTGAAATAGTATTACCAGGATGCATCAATGGTTATGTTTACTTTGTAAAAGATATAAGCTCAAAGGATATGACTGGTAATCTGTATGTATCCAAAAACGGAGATAAGCCGAAAAAAATATCTTCAGAAGCATCTGTTAGCGTTTATGAAGTTATTAATTTTAGAATGCTGAATGCTACAGCAAGTTTGGATGGAAAGACTATTTACTATTACAAAGATGTTGAAGAAATATCGGATACTTATACTGAAAAGGGGGATTTATATAAGTACACTTACGGATCTGATGAAAGTGAAAAAATAGCTTCTGAGGTAATTCTTTATACGCAGGACAGTGGTGTTTCGTATGGCATAAATAATAAATCCTTTATTTATAAAGTGTATTCTTCGAAAAATAAAAACGACGATATTCTCGTCGATTGGTACTACTTTAATGGCTCTGAAAGTAATATAATGGCAAGCGAGGTTCTTAGATGAATTCAATACTTTGAGCTGCTAAGCGTCTAATAAATTAGAATAATCACTAATTTGTATATGCTGTCGTGTTTACGAAAAAGCAATCTGCGATTGAAGAAATTATTGTCAGATTGGCAAAGTGTAATGCCCCGAAGATGAGAGGCAAACCATAGCAAAACGGTGCAAAGTGCATGGTGCGAGACATCTGTCGCGCTTTGGGTCATGACCGGGTGGCCTGACTCATACCGGGCATGACCAGGCAGCATCGCGTTGACAAAACCGCCGCACATGTCTATACTTGTGAATTGTTACAGGCTGAGAACAGAAGGAGTACCTGAATCTGAACGGACAGAGAAGAAATCCCGTGACAAAGTTCAGCAGCGGCAATCGCTTTTTCTTTTAAATTCTTTTAAAGAAATATTATTATTGTCTGCTGATAGTGACACATACCACGGCTGGAAGGATTTCACGAGACAGGGCAGGGAAGGTCGTCTGGGAGCTGAGGAGTAATGTCCTCCGATTCGTCCCCCGTTACAGGGCGCAAAGAGGCTGGCAGCATGGTCATATACAGAGATACCGCGTTTCCAGCGAACAAAGGTGGTACCGCGTTTATTCACGCCCTTTGCCGGAGTATTCCGGTGAAGGGCGTTTTGCTGCGTAGAGAAGAATCTTGCTGTACAGACAAACAGACAGTATATGTAAGTCAGTAGATATCAGTGGTTAGATATCAGTCGTTAGATATTAGTTATTAGATATCAATCAGTAGATATCGTTCATTAGATGTCAGATGTTAGATATCCTTATCAGATTCATATCCTGATTGGAGTCGGTATAGTAGAAAAAGCGCGGCAGACAGAGAAAAATTAGCAGGAGGAGCACAAATGCGCAAGGAACTGGCCAAAACCTATGATCCCCAGGGTATTGAGGATCGTCTTTACAAAAACTGGGAAGAAAAGAAATACTTCCACGCAGAAGTAGATCATTCCAAGAAACCCTTTACCATCGTGATCCCGCCGCCGAACATCACCGGTCAGCTGCACATGGGCCACGCATTGGACGAGACCATGCAGGATATTCTGATCCGTTTTAAGCGCATGCAGGGATATAATGCCCTGTGGCAGCCCGGCACAGATCACGCCAGCATCGCCACAGAGGTAAAGATCATCAATAAGCTCAAAGAAGAAGGGCTGACCAAACAGGACCTTGGCCGTGAGGGATTCTTAGAGCGCGCGTGGGACTGGAAGAAAGAATACGGCGGACGCATCATCAACCAGCTCAAAAAGCTGGGCGCTTCCTGTGACTGGGACAGAGAACGTTTCACCATGGACGAGGGCTGCAGCAAGGCCGTCACCGAAGTGTTCTGCAAGATGCACGAAAAAGGCTGGATCTACAAGGGCAGCCGTATCGTCAACTGGTGTCCGGTATGCCGCACCTCTATTTCCGATGCCGAGGTGCAGTATGAGGAACAGCAGGGACATTTCTGGCACATCAAGTATCCTCTGTTAAATGAGGATGGTTCTGTGAGCACTACAGAGTTTCTGGAATTTGCTACTACCCGTCCGGAGACTATGCTGGGTGATACTGCCGTAGCAGTGCATCCGGAGGATGAGCGCTATCAGAAGCTCATCGGCCGTCAGGTGATGCTGCCCATCGTGGGAAGAGCTATCCCCATCGTGGCAGATGAGTATGTAGACAGAGAGTTCGGTACCGGCGTAGTAAAGATCACCCCTGCGCATGATCCCAACGACTTCGAAGTGGGAAGACGTCATAATCTGCCGGAGATCAATATCTTAAATGACGATGCTACTATCAATGAAAACGGCGGCAAGTTCCAGGGCATGGATCGTTATGAGTGCCGGGCAAAGATCGTAGAAGAACTGGATGCCATGGGACTTCTGGTACGCATCGAGGATTACTCCCATAATGTAGGTACCCATGACCGCTGCGGCACCACGGTAGAGCCTATGATCAAAAAGCAGTGGTTCGTAAAGATGGACGACCTGATCAAGCCGGCAGTAAAGGCGGTGAAGGAAGGGGAGATCCGTCTCGTTCCCAAGCGCATGGAGAAGACCTACTTTAACTGGACGGACAATATCCGCGATTGGTGTATCTCCAGACAGCTGTGGTGGGGACACCGAATCCCGGCTTATTACTGTGATGACTGCGGTGAGACAGTAGTATCTTCTTCCATGCCGGCTAAGTGCCCTAAGTGCGGCGGCAGTCACTTTACGCAGGATCCGGATACCCTGGATACCTGGTTTTCTTCTGCACTGTGGCCTTTCTCTACTCTTGGCTGGCCGGAGCAGACAGAGGATCTTAAGTATTTCTATCCCACGGATGTATTGGTGACCGGCTATGATATTATCTTCTTCTGGGTCATCCGTATGATCTTCTCCGGTTATGAGGAGATGGGAGAGAAGCCCTTTAAGACCGTGCTTTTCCACGGCCTGGTGCGGGATTCTCAGGGCCGCAAGATGAGTAAGTCCCTGGGCAATGGTATCGACCCGCTGGAGATCATCGCACAGTACGGCGCAGATGCACTGCGTCTTACTCTGATCACCGGCAATGCGCCGGGCAACGACATGCGCTTCTATACAGAGCGTGTGGAGGCGAGCCGCAATTTTGCCAATAAGGTATGGAATGCTTCCCGCTTTATTATGATGAATATGGAGGAGGATGAGGAAGCCTCCAAGGAGATGCCGAAGAGCTTAGAGCCTGCGGATCAGTGGATTCTTTCCCGCTTTAATGATGTGGTGAAGGAAGTCACCGATAATATGGAAAAATACGAGCTGGGCATCGCCGTGCAGAAGGTATACGACTTCCTTTGGGATGAATTCTGCGATTGGTATATCGAGATGGTAAAGCCCAGACTTTACCGCGCAAAGAGCGAGGAAACTGCAGGAAAAGCCGGTATCAAAGAGAGCAGAGATGCGGCTGTATGGACATTGCAGACGGTACTGATTGGCGCCTTAAAGCTGCTGCATCCTTATATGCCGTTCATTACAGAAGAAATCTTTGATACCATCCAGAGCAAGGAAGAATCCATCATGATCTCTGACTGGCCGGTATACAAAGAGGAATATCACTTCCCGGTACAGGAGAAGTCCATCGAGATTATGAAGGAAGCAGTCCGCGGAATTCGCAATGTCCGCACCCAGATGAATGTGGCACCTTCCAAGAAGGCCAGCGTCTATGTGGTCAGCGAGCAGGAGGAACTGCTGCAGATCTTTGAAGAAGGCAAATTGTTCTTTGCTTCCCTGGCTTCCGCTTCAGAAGTGATCTTGCAGAAGAATAGAGAAGGCATCGCAGATGACGCGGTTTCTGTCGTGATTCCTAATGCTACGCTCTACATTCCGCTCTCTGATCTGGTGGACATTCAGGCGGAGATCGCCCGTCTGGAAAAGGAAGAGAAGCGTCTGGCAGGAGAACTGCAGCGCAGCAAGGGTATGCTTTCCAACGAGAGATTCCTTTCCAAGGCACCCCAGAGCAAGATCGATGAGGAGAAGGAAAAGCAGCAAAAGTATGAGCAGCTCATGGCAGGCGTAAAGGAGAGACTTTCTCAGCTGAGAGGGTAGTATAAAACACCTGATAGCGGATTGAATAAAAATCCGATTAAGAGAATCCAAAATGCTCGTTGCCTTCCCGCAGCGCAGCTGCTTTGAAATTCGAAATAGGGAGTAAGATGACATATCAGGAAGCAGTTCAAAAGATCAACGAAACTCCAAAATTCACCAGAAAACACAGCCCGGCCGACACCCGGGCTTTTCTGGATTTTTTGGGTGCACCGGATGCGGGCATGAAAATCATCCATGTGGCCGGGACCAATGGTAAGGGCAGCGTTTGCAATGACCTGTACTATATCCTGCGGACAGCCGGATACAGAGTGGGGCTTTTTACCTCTCCCCATCTGGTATCCATCCGGGAACGCATACAGATTGACGGTGAGATGATTTCTGAGGAGGATTTTCTCTCTTGCTTTCGCAAGGTAGAAAAGGCAGCAGAAAAATTGGCATCTGTGCAGGAAACATCTGCGCAGCAACCATCTATGCAGCATCCATGTGCGCAACAGCCATCCTTACAGCAATTATCTTCGCAGCAGCTATTCGCAGAGCAAGTATCTCTGCAGAAAACAGAATATAAGGCCGGCGTATATCCTACGTTTTTTGAACTGCTCTTTCATATCGCCATGCTCTGGTTTGGAGAACAGAAGCCGGATTATGTCATCCTGGAGACAGGACTGGGAGGCAGGCTGGATGCCACCAATGTGGTGAGAGATAAGGTCATGACTGTGATTACCCACATCGGCCTTGATCATGTGGAATATTTGGGAGATACGATAGAGCAGATCGCCGGAGAAAAGGCAGGAATTCTGCGTCCCGGCGTTCCGGTGATTTATCTGGATGATCCGGATCGTGCGGCAGAGGTGATTAGAGAGCGGGCAGCTAAGATAGATGCAAACGCCTTTTCGATCAGAAAAACGGATTATAACGGAGAGTTGTTAAAAAACAAAGTCGTTGCTTTTTCATTTTTCTACGACTATCATAGTAATAGTCAGGCACCCGCAGATAGAGTAAAGGTGCAGGCTTTGCTGCCGCAGGCCGCTTTATATGAAGCGGAGAATGCCGCATTGGCAGCAGCTGCTGCAGGATTTTTGCAGCAGACAGAGGAGAGAATTACCACATCGGTGATCCGGGAGGGTCTGGAGAGAGCAGTATGGCCCGGACGCATGGAAGAATGGATGCCCGGCGTGTGGTTAGATGGTGCACATAATGAGGACGGTATCCGTGCCCTGCTCAGGACAGTGGCTGCTATGCCTATAGAACAGGAAGGAAGAAGAATCCTTCTTTTTTCTGTTGTAAGGGATAAGGCCTATGATAGGATGGCGGGGATGATTCGGGACTGCGGACTTTTCTCCTTCTGGGTGGCGGCGCCGTTGGAGACAGCGAGAGGATTGACACAGCAGGAATTGGAGACATTACTGAAAAGTACCTCTGCAGACGTTCACGATTCCGAGAACAGGCAGGATCTGCAGATCAGGATCTGCGACGATACCAAGGAGGCACTAAAGACAGCACTGGAATTAAAAGGACCGAAGGATCAGGTTTTTATAGCGGGATCTCTCTATCTGGTGGGAGAGATCAGAGGATTGGATGCAGTGGACTGCGGCCTAAAGAGGTGACTATGATTAATTTTGAAGAAGAGTTAAAGAAATTTCATCCCAGTCTGGAGATAGAGGATGCGGCAGACGCCATCTATAACCAGGATTTATCGGATATGGCTGATATTATGATCAAAATGGCAAAGGAAAATGCTGCAGTGAATGTAAATGCAGACAGGACGGACAAATAGAGCAGGAGTGTGCATATGTATTGTTATCACTGCGGCTGTCAGCTGACAGAACATGACTATTGCCCCCACTGCGGCGCAGATGTGGGAACCTATAAAAAATTACTTTCCATTTCCAATTATTACTATAATGAAGGATTGGCGAAGGCAGGTGTTCGTGATTTAAGCGGCGCCATCGTGAGTCTGCGGCAGAGTGTGCGCTTTAACAAGGATAATATAGAAGCCCGCAATCTCCTTGGCCTTGTGTATTACGAGATCGGCGAGGTGGTGGCGGCCTTAAGCGAGTGGGTTATCAGTAAGAATCTGCGCCCGGAGAAGAATATAGCAGATGATTATATCGATCGGGTACAGAGCAATCAGACCCGTCTGGACACCATCAATCAGACAATCAAGAAATATAATCAGGCACTGCTTTACTGTAAACAGGGGAGCCTCGATCTGGCTGTTATTCAGCTGAAAAAAGTACTTTCCTTAAACTCGCATTATTTGCGGGCTCATCAGCTGTTGGCACTTTTGTATATCAACAGTAATGATTGGAAAAAAGCCTCCAGGGAATTGGATAAGTGCATGGCCATCGATGTGGGCAATACCACCACATTGCGTTACCGCAAGGCAGTGGAGAGTCAGCAGCTGCCGGAGGAGGCCAATGAGTCTTCGAACAGATTAAAAAAGATAAAGCAGGATGTGGTCACCTATCAGGTCGGGAATGAGACCATCATTCAGCCTCTCGGTGCTAAAAATCCGGGCATTGATGCTCCGGCACTTCCCACGAACCTTATCAATATCGGGTTGGGACTGCTCATCGGGGCTTCTATTGTCGGATTTCTGATTCTGCCCGCCAGAGTACAGGCAGTACGGAATGCCTCTGCAGAAAATGTGAAGGCTGTCAGTGAACAGGCAGATGCCAAGAACGCTTCCATTCAGGAAAAGGATCAGCAGATCGAGAATCTGACCAGTGAAAAGACGGCATTGGAGGACGAACTGGAGCAATATAAGAGCTCAGAAGGTTCTGTGAGTGTCAATGATGCTCTCTTTGCGGCAGTAGATGCCTACCTGCAGGATGATTCTGATATTGCGAGTATCTCAGAATCCTTTTCTTCTATTGATTACGAGTCGGTTGCAGATACCGCGTCCGAGCAGTTTAAGACCCTGTATGAGGATCTTTATACCAGAATCCGTCCCCAGATGATGAGCCAGTATTATGAGACGGGATATACGGCTTATCAGCAGGCGGACTATGTCTCAGCTATCGATAATCTGACAAAGGCTGTGCAGTACGGAGATAAGGAAGAAGACAGCAGTGAATATGCCAATGCGGTTTTCTATCTGGCGGATTCTTACTATATGCAGTATAAGAGTGCAGACAATAATCAGAAGAGCAAGTTTACCGAGAATATCACCAAGGCACAGCAGGGCTTTACGCAGGTTAGCACGGAGTTCCCGGATTTGCGGATTGCCAATACCGCAGATGCCAAATTGGAAGAGATCAGAAACCTAAGGATAGCATCTACGACAGATGGAAACCAGGATGCAGAGGAAGAAGAGAGCAGTTCTTCTGCATCCTCCGGCAGGAGTACTTCCGCTTCATCCGGTTCTGCTTCGTCCGGCAGCAGTTCCTCAGGGAACAGTTCCTCCGGCAGCTCTGCGAATAGTTCTTCGGGAAGCGCCTCTTCCGGCAGTTCATCGGGCAGCAGTTCCGGCAGTGCTTCCGCTTTATCCGCCCAGACGCAGGAGAGCACGTCTTCCGCTTCCTCCGTGGATGCTGCAGCAGCCGCAGCAGCGGCGCAGCAGGCAGCAGAAGCAGCGGCTGCTCAGCAGGCGGCGGAGGCAGCGGCAGCACAGCAGGCGGCAGAGGCCGCAGCAGCACAGCAGGCAGCAGCCCAAGGTGCCGGACAGTAAAAGGAGATTTTATAAAAGGCCATGGTTGTCTTTTCAAGTCTGGAATTTTTATTCCGGTTTTTACCTATATTTCTGGCGGTGTATTATCTTACACCGCCGAAGTACAAAGATGCGATTCTCTTTATGGGCAGTATCCTTTTCTATGCCGCGGGAGAACCGCTTTTTGTCGTTTTATTGCTGGGAATGACCATTCTTAACTATGCCTTCGGATGGTTAGGGCAGCGTTTTGCAAGTAATGTCCCCACAGTCCTTTGTATAATTCTGGATGCAGGTATTCTGATTCTTTGCAAGGTACTTGCGCTAAAGTTGGACGCCTCCTTTTTGCCCCTTGGCATGAGTTTTTATATTTTTAAGATGATTTCCTGGCAGGCAGACGTCTGCAGAGGCGAGATCCAAAAATTGAATTTCATCAAGACAGCTGCCTATTTCACTATGTTTCCGCAGGTTACCCAGGGCCCGATCATGCGCTATAAAGACGGCGGCTTTGAGGAGGATGGCCCAAGACACATACGGATCTCCAGACTGGAGGACGGATTGATCCTGCTGGTCATGGGACTGGGCATGAAGGTGCTGTTGGCAGATCGTATCGGCATTCTATGGAACGAAATTGATAAGATTGGCTATGAGAGCATTTCCACGCCACTGGCATGGATGGGAGCCTTTGCCTATACCTTCCAGCTCTATTTTGATTTCTGGGGATATTCTCTTATGGCAGCCGGTATCGGCATGATGCTGGGCTTTCCCTTTGTTCTTAACTTTGATCACCCCTACAGTGCCAGGGGAATTGCTGATTTTTACAGGCGTTGGCATGTCACATTGGGAGCGTGGTTCAAGGATTATCTGTATATTCCTCTGGGAGGCAGCCGGAAAGGGAAAATACGAACCGTCCTGAATCTGCTGATCGTATGGCTGGTGACAGGACTTTGGCACGGCGGCACCGTAAATTTCCTTCTCTGGGGGCTTGTGTTGGGATTTTGGATCATTCTGGAAAAATTCCCTCTTCGCAGCGCTATGGAGAGATACCCCCTCATCGGTCGTCTGCATGTGTGGATATTGATACCCCTGACATGGGTGATTTTTGCGATTTCTGATCTGGAAGCACTGGGCGTTTATTTTACCAGACTGTTTCCTTTCTTTGGCACGCCGGAGACAGTTTATGCCGGAGATTTTCTTAAATATGCGGCTGTTTACTGGCCGTTCTTCCTGGCGTCTGTTCTTTTATGCCAGCCGGTGATCTGCAGAAAGATAGCGGCGAATCGAAGAAGCATTCCCATGCTTTTGGTGCTGACAGTGATTTTCTGGATTTCTCTTTATTTTTCAGCGATTTCCTCCGGAAATGCTTTTCTTTATTTTAGCTTCTAAAACCGGACAGTCAGAGCGTAAAGAGGGTAAAAGAAAATCGGGGAATGGAGAACAAGGTGAGAAGAGTAAAAGTGATATTGCGAAGGCTGCTGTTATGGTGGATACTTCTGATCACCATTACAGCAGCTGCCTGTGTGGCTTTCATAGGCAGGGATACGATCTACAAAGAACAGGTCGCCGGCTGGGACTGGAAGAAGGAGCCCTTTTTCAGTGTGGTCTTAAAAGGAATCAAAGAGGAAATCTACCCCTGGCAGATCATTACCGGAACCAGGAAAGAGGAACAGGATGCCACGCTCCAGGCTCTTCTGGCAAAGGCGCAGCGGGACGCCGGGACCGCTGGAGGAAGCGATGCAGCGTCGTCAGCCGATGGATCTTTGGCAGCAGACGGCGGACAGGGAACGGGAAGTACCGGAGCATCCGGCAAAGATGGCGGCGACAGTGGTAGTGCAGGGGATGTCAGCGGTAACAGTGGTAGCGCAGGGGATGTCAGCGGCAACAGCGCGGCCGGCGAGGTCACCGGCAGTGATGCGGGGACAGACGGCGCGGCAGATGCCGGGAGCACGAATCAGGCAATTTCCCAGAGTCAGAAAGAAGAAAATGAGACATACATTCACGCAGATACCATGCCGGCCAATGTAAACAATCCGGTGGTACAGGCTGTCTCCTATAATAATGAAAACAGAAAATATATGTCGGCAGATGATGAGGTATATAATCAGGATACGACAGGACTTTTTGCGCAGAATGGGGACTATTATACATTCCGGGACGTGGATGACGTCTATTTTTCCGATGCTATCTTTATCGGTGATTCCCGGACAGACGGACTCTATGACTACGGCGGGTTCAAAGGAAAATCAACTTTTCTGGCAAAAGAATCCATCTCGGTGTACACTATGTACGACAGAAAGCTGGATTTCCATACGCCCGGCACGCAGGATCAGAGCCTGACCGTATTGGAAGCGCTGATGACCAGGCAGTACCGAAAGGTCTACCTGTCAGTGGGCGTGAATGAACTTGGTATCCCGGATACCAAAGAGTTCTATCAGCGATATCGGGAGGCAGTGGCGGTAATTCGCCAGCTCCAGCCGGATGCCATTATCTACATAGAAGGTATCATGCATGTTGCGGAGAGCAAAGCAAAATCCGATGCTGCCTTCAATAATGTCAATATTGTGCAGAGAAATACAGCCATTGCCACACTTGCCAACGGGCACGATATCTTTTATATTGATATGAACAGCGCTGTCTGTGACGAAAACGGTAACCTGCGGACAGAGCTGACAGCAGACGGTGTTCACTTAAAGGGCAGTGCCTACAGTCTGTGGCATGATTTCCTGCTGCACAATGCAATCGTTCGAAATACAGAGGATTATCTGGGAACGGGACCGAAGGAGGGAGGTGTAGACCTTACAGCTCTGACAGCAGGGCAGTAAGGATAAGAAAAATGCGGGAGATTGAATTTAAGATGGAACGCCCTGGCCTGGTAGAAAAGGGACAGAAGGTGACGGTGACAGAGGGTGTATTGCCCAGCAACTACTACTATACCATCAACCCCGCCGTGGCCATGAGCGGCAACTTTCCCTTTCCCAAACGGCTTCTTGCCAGAGAAGGTGTGGTAGAAGCAGTGGAGGAAAACGAGAGAGGGTATTATGTCAAGGTCCTTTTCGATGAGGAGGAACCGAGATAAAGCATCCTGATACGATTTAACAGCCGGGCGTGTTGATAAAACGATGCTGTATACAAAATCGCTATTGGATGAGATCGAGGGATTCGGCTTCGCCGAATTCTCTTCACGCAGCCGCAGGCTAGCTGCGGCACAGGGAGGTAATTATGAGCAAGAATAAAATCGAAGCAATCGCAACCAAAAAGGCACCTGCAGCCATCGGTCCTTATTCTCAGGCAATCGTGGCCGGAGATTTTCTCTATGCATCCGGGCAGATTCCCATCGATCCTAAAACCGGTGCGCTGGTAGAGGGGGACGTGAGCGCCCAGGCGGAGCAGGTATGTGAGAATATCGGCAAGATTCTTAAAAAAGCGGGAACTGACTTTGAACATGTGGTGAAGACGACTTGTTTTCTGGCAGATATGAATGATTTTGCCGCTTTCAATGAAGTGTACGGCAAGTACTTTACCAGTAAGCCTGCCAGAAGCTGTGTAGCTGTCAAGGAAATTCCGAAGAAGGTCCTCTGCGAGGTAGAGGTCATTGCATATCTCAAATGAAAAAAGAAAATAAAGTAAAAATGCCTGCTAAAAACGCGCTGCAGCTGTTCCTCTGTGCTTTTATATGGGGAACAGCCTTTGTGGCCCAAAGTGTGGGTATGGATTATATGGGGCCGTTTACCTTCAACGGTATACGGACTCTTTTGGGTGCATTGGTATTGCTTCCCATTGTGCTCGTTCGATTTTCCGGACGCCGCAGAGAAGGTTTTTCATTTAAACAGACGGTTTTGTCCGGTATGGTGATCGGCGTAGTGCTGTGCGCTGCTTCCAGTCTGCAGCAAATGGCATTGCAGACCACAGAGGTGGGAAAAGCCGGATTCATCACGGCAATGTATATCATTATTGTACCGGTGCTTTCCTTTGTACTGACCAGAAAGTCTTCCGTTCGGGTATGGTGCTGCGCAGGCGTAGCCTTGGTAGGTATGTATCTTTTATGCATGTCCGGTCAGGAGAGCGCGTCTCTTACCGGCGCTGATCTGGAACTGTTATTCTGCGCTTTCCTTTTTTCCCTGCATATTATTCTGGTGGAAAAACTGGGGGCAAACGCAGACGGCATAGAGCTTTCTTTTATACAGTTCCTGACAGCCGGTATTGTGGGAACTGCCTGTGCGTTTCTCTTTGAAGAGCCGTCTTTGGCAGGGCTTGGAGCAGGAATTGTGCCGATTCTCTATTCCGGTGTCATGTCCTGCGGTATTGCGTATACCTTACAGATCCTGGGACAGAAGGGCGCAGATCCCACTATTGCTTCCCTCCTTATGTCTCTGGAGTCCGTGATTTCTCTGCTGGCAGGCTGGGTGATTCTGGGACAGGCTTTGTCTGGACGTGAATTGTTAGGATGTGGTCTGATCTTTGCGGCAATTATCGTGGTGCAGCTTCCGGAGAAGAATTTACGGAGAGGAGAGGTCGCAGAAGGGACGCAGAGTTAATGAAAAAAAAGGCACTTTTGGCGGCAGCTATGTGCGTGAGCCTTTGTTTTGGCGGCTGTTCTTTCCAAAAAGGCAGTACCAATACAGCAGCCGGCATGCAATACATAAAGGACAGAGACTATACGGCGGCAGCGGAGGCTTTTGCGGCAGCCATGGAAGTGGGAGAGAATGAGAAGCAGGCTCTGCGCGGAAAGGGCATTGCCCTGATGGGCAAAGCAGATTATGAGGGCGCAGCTGCTGCCTTCGAGGAGGCACTGGCCTGCAGCAACGGAATCCCTGAGGATATGGATTACGACATCAACTTCTATCTGGCAGCCTGCTATATGAAACTTTCAGAGCCGGAAAAGGCAGAGGCAGTCTATGATGCTATTATCGCCCTGCGCAGCACGGATGCAGAGGCTTATGAGTTGCGGGGTACGGTTAAACTGACCCAGGATCGTTATGAAGAGGCAAAAGCTGATTTTGATAAGGCAATATCCTTAGATCCTACCGATTACAGCAGGATGATTGAGATTCTGGAGACGATGACCAGATATGGACATCAGGAGGAGGGACAGGCCTATCTCTCCGAGGCACTTTCCTCCCACGGAGATGAGATGTCTGATTATGACAAAGGTCGTCTGTATTATTACCTGGGGGATTATGAGTCGGCCTGTGCCAGCCTGGAAAAAGCCAGGTCAGATACGGATTATCAATCTACCATGCTTCTTGGCCGAACCTATGAGGCACTGGGGGATTATAATTATGCGCTCAGTGTCTATCAGGCTTTTCTGGCCAATGATCAGACTCATCCGGAAATATATAATCAGCTGGGACTGTGCCAGATGGCTATGGGTAATTATCAGGATGCGTTGACATCCTTCCAGACCGGTCTTAAGGAAAAGGACAATTCTGTTTTGCAAAGCCTGTCTTTTAATGAGATCGTCGCCTATGAGCATCTGGGAGAATTTAAAAAGGCTTCGGTGCTGATGGACGCATACCTGGAGAACTATCCCGGGGATGAGGAAGCAGTGAGAGAGGCAGAATTTTTAAAGACCAGGTGACAATCAACCATAATCCCACGATAGGAATTAGGGTTGATACCGACTTTGCAGTTTGCTGCAAAGTCGGGCAGATGGAGAATTCGCCTTCGCGAAATTCTTCATCTGTTGCGAACGAGGCATAGCTGTGGAATCGTACTGGAGAGTTGCTTCAAAATAAAATACGGAAGAGAGAGGAAACCATGATTCAGAAATTAATTGAGAAGATCAAAGAAACCAATGCACCCATCGTCGTAGGGCTCGATCCGAATATGAAATTCATTCCTGAGCATTTGATACGGGATGCCAGACGTGCCCACAAGGAAAATATCATGGTGGATGAGGAACTGGATATTGCGGCAGATGCAGTATGGCGTTTCAATAAGGAGATTATTGACGCCACTTGCGATCTGATTCCTGCGGTAAAGCCTCAGATCGCCATGTATGAGCAATTTGGAATTCCGGGACTTTTGGCTTATTGGAAGACAGTGCGTTATTGTCATGAGAAGGGACTGATCGTCATCGGCGATGTAAAGCGAGGAGATATCGGTTCCACATCCGAGGCTTATGCCATTGCTCACCTGGGCAGGATTGAAATTGACGGTCATAAGCACAAGGTCTTTGATGAGGATTTTGCCACCGTTAATCCGTATCTGGGTTCTGATGGCGTGAAGCCCTTTATTGATGTATGCAACGAAGCAGATAAGGGTATTTTTGTACTGGTCAAGACCTCTAATCCCAGCAGCGGTGAGTTCCAGGATGTGTTGACCCAGGACGGCCGTCCGATTTATGAGTTGGTAGGAGAAAAGGTCCGGGAGTGGGGCGAGCTTTCCATGGACGGTGCATACAGCAATGTAGGTGCTGTGGTAGGTGCCACCTATCCGGAACAGGGAAGAACACTGCGTAAGCTCATGCCTCATACCTATATTCTGGTGCCCGGTTATGGTGCCCAGGGCGGCCAGGGCAAGGACCTGGTGGACTTCTTTAATGAGGATGGTCTGGGAGCGATTGTGAACTCTTCCAGAGGCATCATCGCTGCTTATAAACAGGACAAGTATGCAAAGTATGGCGCAGATCGCTTTGCCGAGGCTTCCAGAGCAGCCGTGCTGGATATGATTCAGGATATCAACAGTGCGCTGGAGGGTCGTTAGATTGTAAGGAAAGTTGCCGCAGAGGTCTGTGGCATAAAGAGGTAACCATGATAGCAGGACTTACCTATTATCAGATTGCGAGTTTTTTTCTGATCTATTCTTTTATCGGGTGGTGTGTGGAGGTGGTTTACTGCACGGTCACCAGTGGCAAGGTAGTCAACCGGGGATTTTTAAACGGACCGGTATGTCCTATTTACGGCTTTGGTATGGTAGGCGTGCTGATGGTATTTCAGAACCTGCCTGTCAAAAATCCGGAGGATACGGACATGGTAGTGGTATTCTTTGGATCATTGATTCTGGCGACTTTGGTAGAATTGATCGGCGGCTGGCTGATGCTTCGCCTTTTCCATGCCAGATGGTGGGATTACAGTGATAAACCCTTTAACCTGGGCGGTTTTATCTGTCCCGAGTTCAGTATTCTCTGGGGCATCGGCGGCGTCATCGTTATTAAGATGGTGCATCCTGTGGTAAACAGCGTATCCAGCACAAAGATTCCGGAAAAATACGGATGGATCCTCATGGCAGTGCTTTACCTTATTTATCTCATCGATTTGATCGTGACGGTATTGACAGTACAGGGATTAAACAGGGATTTAGAGGAGCTGGAAAAGGTACGGCTTTCCCTGCGAAAAGTCAGTGATTCCTTAAGTGAGGGACTGGGCACCGGCGCAATCTATACGGATCAGAAGATTACAGAGGGTAAGATTCAGGCAACGCTGGCCAAAGCAGAGATGCGGGACTCTGTGGATGCGATGAGCAGTGCCATGAGCAATGCCGTCAATAATGCGGTGAGCAGTGCTGTAAACAGCGCAAAGAATAATGCAGTAAGCAACGCAGTTGGTAACGTCGTCAGCAGCGCAAAGAGCAGTGCGGTAAACAATGCTAATGCGATGAGCAATGCCGTGAGCAGTGCCGTAGATACTGCTGCAGCCGGCACAGCGGCCTATAGGGCACAATTGGAGCAGCGGGCACAGGTACTGCGTCAGGATATTCTGGCCAGGACACATTTTGGCGGCGGACGACTTTTAAAGGCTTTCCCTGCCATGAAGCATATTGATCATCAGGAAATTCTGCAGGAACTGCAATACAGTCTGGGACAAAAGGTGATGAAGGGCCGGGAAAAAGTAAGCGCTGTGGTGGAAAATGTAAAGACGGCAGGCACAGCAGAGAATGAGGCTATGTTAGAAAGCAGTAAAGAGACTGTGTCGAAAAGCAGTAAAGAGGAAATATCTGATAAAAATGCTCTATAGTTTTAGCGCAAACGCCATTGATGTTGTAGATGCTGTAGACGTTGTAAATGTCGGTGATGCCGTAAATGCTGTAGACGTTGTAAATGTCGATGACGCCGTTAATGCGATAGACGTGGTAAATGCTGCTGATGCCGCAAATGCTATTCATACATAATCACATCGGAGAATTCGCCTGCGCGAAATTCTCCTCGTGCTGCCGCAGTAAACTGCGCATAAAGAGGTAAAAATGGAAAACAAACACCGGATGCTGCCTGCTGATTTTTGCAGCCGAATGAAAAAGATGCTCTCTGAGCAGGAGTATGAGGCATTTCTGGCATCCTATGAAGAAGAGCCTGTTCAGGGACTTCGAGTGAATACCTTAAAGCTTACGGTGCCGGCTTTTCTGGATAAAGTGCCGGACTGGCAGTTGCAATCCGTACCCTGGACGGAAAATGGATTTTATTTCAGGAGTACGGAGACGCTTCGTCCCGGCAAACATCCTTATCATGAGGCAGGCGCCTACTATATTCAGGAGCCCAGCGCCATGGCTGTGGCGATGCTCTCCGGTGCACGTCCCGGTGAGCGAATTCTGGATCTTTGTGCGGCACCGGGAGGTAAGACCACGCAGCTGGCCGGAATGCTGCAGGGAGAAGGATTGCTGATTTCCAATGAAATTCATCCTGTCAGAGCGCAGATCCTTTCTCAGAATGTAGAGCGCATGGGAATTCGCAATGCCATTGTGACCAATGAGACTCCGGATAAACTGGCAGGGTACTTCCCTGCTTTTTTTGACAGAGTCATCGTGGATGCTCCCTGTTCCGGAGAGGGAATGTTCCGCAAGGATCCTCAGGCTATAGAGCAATGGAGCAAGGATAATGTGACATTATGTGCAGATCGTCAGCAGGAAATCCTTGCGGCAGCGGACCGGATGCTCTGTGACGGGGGAAGGCTCATTTATTCCACCTGTACTTTTGCGCCCGAAGAGGATGAGGGCAGCATCGCCCGGTTTCTCTTGCAGCACCCGGAGTATCATGTGGTGGATGTATGGAAGCAAGAGAGTTCTTCGGAAGCAGAGATGGCCTGGAGAGAGCATTTCGACCATGGCTGCCCCGCCTGGGTCTTTACAGAGCAGGGAAAAGCTGATTTTATTTCAAACGAAAATGGGAAGACGGAAGGATCAGATAGTTATGAAGTGCTCAGAGACAAAGAGAGTACTAGGGAAAACACTATAGAACATACTATAGAACATACCATTAGACTTTGGCCTCATCATCTGCAGGGAGAGGGGCATTTCGTGGCAGTATTGCAAAAAGAGGGAGAGACGGCACCCAAGCTTTGTACAGATAAGCTTCCCGGTATGAACAAAAATCAGATGGATCTCTGGAAAGATTTCTGTGCCGGATTTTTGAAAAAGGAAAACATGTTCTCAGCGCAGTTATCGGTGGTCTTCGGGGACAATCTGTACCTGATGCCTGCAGCACTGAACCTGAAAGGAATCAAAGTATTGCGTGCCGGACTTCAGGCGGGTGTTTGGAAGAAAAACCGCTTTGAGCCTGCACATGCGCTGGCATTGGCCCTGCATCCGGAGGATGTGAAAAACGTATGGGCATTGGATTCTGAGAATGGACAGCTGCAGGAGGCCATCCGCTATCTGAAAGGGGAGACACTTTCCTGTGATCCCAAGATCAAGGGTTGGACGTTGGTGACTATCGATGGTCTCAGTCTTGGCTGGGGGAAGGCTGCCGGCGGCATCCTTAAAAATCATTATCCCAAAGGACTTCGCTGGATGGGATAAGGAACCGGAGCCTCATGGAGCAGTAAATGGCTCAGAAAGGCAACAATGAGGGAAAATCTGATTTATATGGATCATGGGGCGACAGCTCCTCTGCGGAAGGCAGCATTGGAAGCAATGCTGCCCTATTTACAAAAGGAATATGGAAACGCCAGCGCTCTCTATAGTCTGGGAGCTTCGGCCAGGGAAGGATTGGAAAATGCCAGACGGGTATTGGCAGATTCCATAGAGGCTGCCCCGGGAGAAATCTATTTGACATCCGGAGGAACAGAGAGTGATAACTGGGCTTTGGTGGCTGCGGCGGAGGCTATGGAGGAAAAAGGCAGACATATCATCACCTCCTCTTTGGAACATCATGCAGTGCTGCATACCTGTGCGTATTTAGAAAGGCGGGGATTTGAAGTTACGTATCTATCGGCGGATGCAGAGGGAATGGTGGATCCGATGCAGCTAGAAAAAGCCATACGAGAGGATACGATTCTGATTTCTGTTATGACGGCCAATAATGAGGTGGGTTCTGTGCAGCCTATAGCGGAGATAGCACAGATAGCCGGAGAGCGAGGAATCCTTTTTCATACCGACGCCGTACAGGCTTATGGGAAAATGCCTCTCTCTGTGAAAAAGATTCCCGTGGATCTTTTGTCTGTCAGTGCGCACAAGATAGGAGGGCCTAAAGGCATAGGATTTCTCTATATCCGAAACGGTATTCCCATGGGTGCCTGGCAGCATGGCGGGATGCAGGAGAGAGGACGCAGGGCCGGAACAGAAAATGTGGCCGGCGTCGTGGGCTTTGCCGCTGCCGCTGCAGAGGCGATGAAGAACATGGAAGAGGTAAGACAGCAGGAAGCAAGTTTGCAGAGCTTTTTTTATGAGCTCCTCTTAAAGGAAATCCCTGCCTGTAAATGGCATGGACCGTTGCCGGGGACGGAGGAAAACAGCCCGGAAAAAGATGGCACAGAGAGAAGACTTTTCAATAATGTGAATTTCTCTATTCCGGGGGTAAAGTCGGAGACAGCTCTTATTGCGTTAGACCGGGAAGGCATCTGTGCGTCTGCCGGCAGCGCTTGCACCACAGGCGCACGCAGTGCTTCCCACGTGCTGACAGCCATGGGGACATCAACCAAGGAGGCAGGAGAGAGCCTTCGCTTTACGCTGGGAGAGGAGAACACAAAAGAGGAGATTCGGCAGGTGGTGGATGTACTTGTGCGTCTGGAGAAGAGAATACGGAGTATGGAAACGGACTGGTAACAGATAAATAGGGAAATAAAAAAACAGATAAATAGGAAAATAGAAAAAACAGAAAAAAAGAAAAAAAGAAAAATAGGAAGAAGCAAAGCAGCGAGGTGTTTGACAAAATAGGAAACAGGCGGTAAGATACACGTGGAAAACGATTTCCAAGAAAAGGCATGAAGAGGTAAAAATGGTATCGATCAAGGATGTGGCCAAAGAGGCAGGAGTAGCAATTTCCACGGTCTCCAAGGTGCTCAATCATTATCCCAATGTCAGTGAAGAAACCAGAAATCGTGTGAACGAAGCCGTAGAGAAGCTGAACTTTGTCCCCAATGCAGTGGCAGCAGCTCTTTCCTCTAAGCAGGCCGGTCGAGTGGCACTGCTCCTTAATCCCACCATGAAGGCGGGACAAATGGATGAGATTATTCTGCAGACCATGACAGGAACTCTGGCAGCAGCCAGTGAGAGGCGCATGGATATCATCACGGTATTTTATCCCATGATCGCAGAGAAGACCTATGAGGAGACACTGCAGTATTTTCGGGTCCAGAGTATTTCAGGAATCATCTGTTACGGCATATCGGAGCGAGACAGGCTGCTGCGGCAGCTGGCCGGTGCCGGAGAATTTAAAATGGTCACCATCGATGCGCCTTTGGTCAATGAGAATACTTCGACAGTAAGCGTGGACAATGAGACAGCGCAATATGAAGTGGCCGATCGGATGATCACGGAAAATCACTGTCAGAGTGTATTGTATTTATCAGGCGGATCTCAGATAGCGGTATCTGCCGGCCGACTGCAGGGCATGCGCCGCCTGGCAAAAGAAAAGAACCTTGCGCTGACAGTGCGCAGCGGCGATTTCTCGGAAAAAAAGGCGGGAGAGCTGACCAGGCGTTATGCGGAAAACAGAGATGCCATTGTCTGTGCATCGGATATGATGGCCTTAGGAGCAATGCATAGTCTGACGGAGATGGATATCTTCCGACCTGTGTGTGGTTTTGACGGACTTACCCTGATGGGATATGCGGGCAAACAGATGTACACGGTTCGTCAGGATTTTTATCACATGGCGCAGATAGCCGTGGAGGAATTGCAGCGGCTTCTGGCAGGAGGAAGCGGCCAGAGTCTGACAGCACCGCACCAGATCGTGCGGATGGCTTATGAAGATGTAATACAGTAGTGCCGCAGACAGGCTGCGGCAAAGAAAGGCAGTTTGAAAGAAATGCCTGATGGCCTTTCTTTCAAACACGGTGATGACATGGCTGTCATCACCGTGTGATCGTATCGGAGAATTCGCCTGCGCGAAATTCTCCTCACGTTGCCGCAGGCAAGCTGCGGCAAAGAAAGGAAGGAAAATGAGTACTCATGCAACGAACATGGAGAGAGATGTCCTGGTCCTGAATCTGGAAAAACAGTTTACAGAGCTGGTTACCAAGGATTACGGAAAGGAAATCGCCGCATGCACCGATGAGGAGCTTTACTATGCCTGCCTGAAGCTTTGCAGGGAGCTTTTAAAGGTGACAGAGCACAATACAGGAGAAAAGAAAATCTATTATATCTCCGCTGAGTTTCTGATTGGCAAGCTTTTGTCCAACAATCTGATCAATTTAGGCATCTATGACAAGCTGAACGAAATCCTGAAGGCCAACGGTAAGGAACTGTGCCGCATCGAGGAAATCGAGCCGGAACCGTCTTTGGGCAATGGCGGACTTGGCCGTCTGGCAGCCTGCTTTATGGATTCTATCGCCACGCTGGGACTTCCCGGAGAGGGTATCGGCCTGAATTATCACTACGGACTTTTCCGTCAGACCTTTAAGGACGGTCTGCAGTGTGCCCAGAAGGATGCCTGGATGGAGCCTATATCCTGGGAGACAAAGACAGATATCACCTTTGATGTGCATTTCGGCGACCGCAAGGTGACGTCCAGACTCTACGATCTGGACGTGGTGGGGTATGAAAACGGCTTAAACCGCCTGCGCTTATTTGATGTGGAGAGTG
This sequence comes from bacterium, assembly GCA_963593905.1. GTDB lineage: Bacteria > Bacillota > Clostridia > Lachnospirales > Lachnospiraceae > CAG-791. The sequence goes on from CAVBBL010000018.1 coordinate 21,156, forward strand.
TGGATGAATCTCTGGTAAAGGAAGGCATCCATTTCGACAAGGAAGCCATTGAGAAGAATCTGACGCTGTTCCTGTATCCGGATGATTCCGATGAGGCGGGCAACCTCCTTCGTATCTATCAGGAGTACTTTATGGTCAGCAACGCAGCACAGCTGATCTTCAGAGAGATGAAGGTGCGTCTGTATGATCTTCGAAAGCTCTATGATCATGCAGTAGTGCAGATCAATGATACCCATCCTACGATGATCATTCCGGAGATGATTCGTATTCTGGTGGAGGATAAGGCCTTTACTATGGATGAGGCCATTGAGGTAGTCAGTAAGACCTGCGCCTATACCAACCATACCATCCTGGCAGAAGCGTTGGAGACCTGGCCTCTGGAATATCTGGAAAAGGCAGTGCCGCAGCTCGTGCCGATCATCAAGGAATTGGATGCCAGGGTGAAAGCCAAGTATGAGGATCCTGCCGTACAGATCATTGATGAGAATGACCGGGTGCATATGGCGCATATCTGCATTCACTATGGTTTTTCCATCAACGGTGTGGCAGCAATTCACACAGAGATCTTAAAGGAGACAGAACTGCATCCCTTCTATGAGATCTATCCGGAGAAATTCAATAATAAGACCAACGGCATCACCTTCCGCCGCTGGCTGATGTCCTGCAACAGAGAATTGAGTACGTACCTCTCTTCTCTGATCGGGGATGGATTTAAGAAAGATGCTTCCAAACTGGAAAAGCTGATGGAGTTTTATAACGATCCGACTGTTCTGGCGCAGCTGGAGGAGATCAAGAAGCACAGAAAGCAGGAATTGACTGCTTATATCGCCCAGAAGGAAAAGATCGAGCTGGCAGAGGACGGCATTTTTGATGTGCAGATCAAGCGCCTGCATGAGTATAAGCGCCAGCAGATGAATGCCCTTTATATCATTCATAAGTATCTGGAGATCAAGAAGGGCAAAAAGCCGGCAAGACCGCTGAACTTCATTTTCGGAGCAAAGGCAGCACCGGCCTATGTGATCGCCCAGGATATTATTCACCTGCTGTTAGTATTGCAGGAGATTATTGAAAATGACCCGGATGTGCGTCCTTATATGCATCTGGTCATGGTGACGAATTATAATGTTTCCTATGCAGAGAGACTGATTCCTGCAGCGGATATTTCCGAGCAGATTTCTCTGGCTTCTAAGGAAGCCTCCGGCACCGGTAATATGAAGATGATGCTGAACGGTGCCGTGACACTGGGAACTGCGGACGGCGCCAATGTAGAGATCGGTGATCTGGTAGGAGATGAGAATATCTACATGTTCGGCGTGGACTCTGAGACCGTCATCGAGCACTATAAAAAGGCGGATTATGTTTCCAAGAAGTATTATCAGAAGAGCACGGTGATCAAGGAGGCGGTTGACTTCATCGTAGGGCCGCAGGCATTAAAGGTGGGACATAAGGAAAATCTGGAGCGCCTTTATAAGGAACTTCTGAACAAAGACTGGTTCATGACCCTCATCGATCTGGAGGATTATATTCGCGTAAAGGATCAGATGCTGGCAGATTACGAAGATCGTCAGAAGTGGCAGAAGATGATGCTGGTCAATATCGCAAAGGCAGGATTCTTCTCCTCCGACAGAACGATCCGGGAGTATAACAGAGATATCTGGAAACTGGACGAGGGCAAGTAAAAGCCTGGATTGCTGAGAATGATGTGCCCCCAAAAGTGAAACTTTTTAAGCGTAGCAGCTTTTTGGCTGCTACGCTTTTTTGTCAGCGCAAGGCGCTGTCTATCATTGCACAGTTTCTCAAAAGAGAAACGTAGCTCTGATGGATCACAACGACCGGCTAAGCCTGTCATTGCGATTTAAGATGACGATGTGCCGTACATAGTGTATGATGGGATTGAATTTAGCATTTTCTTCAAACGGCGTTAATTTCGTAAAAGCCATCAATGTAAGATCACATCGGAGAATTCGCCTGCGCGAAATTCTCCTCGTGCTGCCGCAGTAAACTGCGGCATAAAGAGGTAATTATGACACATGAACTATCTGGAGAAAACAGAAGAATAGGAATGCTTCGCATTCTGTCTTTTTTTTATCTGGCACCGCTGACGGCGGCAATGGCAGCGCTGGCAGTGCTCAGTGCCTGCAAAAGTGTCTACTTCGAATTGTATGAGCAGAATGAAATTCCCCGCTATACAGGTGACAGGCCGCTGCTGCTTTTGGCGGCGCTGCTGCTGGCGGTGGGGGCAGGATGGCTGCTTCATAAGAAGGCAGTGAGAAATAAAGAGAAGATTTCCTCCGGCGGTAAGGTGTTCGGAAAATGTCCGCTCCTGTTGGCGGCGGCCCTGCTGGCGGCAGGTACCATTTCTCTGATTTTTCTCTTTCTGCTGCGTCCCAGGCCTTTTGCGGACTCTATAGCAGTCTCTGAAATCGCCGGTCAGTTCCTTCGGGGTGATTTCAGTGTGCTTGGCTCTCCTACGGCTGCCGGGGATGACTATATGATCGTTTATCCTTTTCAAATCGGGTTTATAGCCTTTCTGCAGCTGATCTATTTCCTTTTCGGAGAGGGCAATTATCTGGCATTGCAGCTGATCAATGTGGTCGCTATCCTGTGCATGGTGAGAAATCTCTATGAGCTGGCCGGGGAGGTCTTTGATTCCCGGGAGACGCAGACCTATTTTTTGTGGATGTCCATGGGCATGCTGCCGCTGTATCTCCATGTGGGATATGTCTACGGAGAACTGTGCGGGTGGTCATTGGCCATCGGCAGTTTTTTGCTGCTGTTTCGTTATCTGCGGGATCATAAGAAAAGGCATATCCTGTGGGCAGGGATCCTGCTGGCAGCGGCGATCCAGATCAAGTCCAACGAGGAAATCTTCCTGGTAGCCTTTGTGATGATCCTGGCAGCTGCGGCTTTTGTGAGAAAGAAGCTCTCTCCGGTACTGTTGGCTGTCTATATGATCATAGCGGCGGTGCTGTTGGGAACTGCAGTAGAGGCCGGATATACAAAGGCGGCGGGAATTGCGGAATTTCCCAAGGGAGCGCCGAAATCCAGCTGGGTGGCTATGGCCATGCTGGAGGATGAATACGCGGAATTCGGCTGGTACAATGGCTATAACAGAAAAAATTATACGGAACATAACTATGATTATGAGGCGTCGGATGAGGCGGCAAAGGAGAGCATACGGGAATCGTTGACGAAATTTCTGAAAAATCCTTCTCACGCGGTCTATCTCTACTATAAAAAATTCGAATCCTCCTGGGATGATCCTTCTTTTCAATCCCAGATCACCATCGAGTGGGAGAGCAGGCACACAGAGGGACTTTCGGCACCGGCAGAGAGCATTCTCTACGGAACGGGGCGGCGGATTCTGTACTGGATCATGAATATAGTGCATTTTATAGTGATCACATTGGCGGCATGGCGCATGCTTCTCTCTTTCCGAAAAGGGGAGAAGGAAAAGCAGTGGAAGATGGCGGCGTATCTATTGCCGGTCTTCGGCGGATTGCTTTTCCACATGTTGTGGGAGACACAATGCCGATATCTGATTATCTACTATTGCATGCTTTTCCCGGTGGCGGCAGATGGTATGAGGCTTCTGCAGGAGAAAATCAATCGAATTCGCCCGGGAGAGAGCTGATTATAATTTATCAGGATTGGGACAGTATGACAAAGCTGTCAGAAATGGGGGAAGTGTGAAAAAGAAAAAGACCAAAGGCAGTTATACATGGCTGTACCTTCTGTATTTTCTGGCGGCGGGGGCAGCGGTGCTGGCTATCTGTTCCCGTTCTTCCTTTCTCTATCCCTTTAACAATTGGGATGATGCCAACAGTTATTTCACGGTGGGAAAGTCTATGATGCAGGGACAGGTGCCCTACCGGGATGTCTTTGACCAGAAGGGCATGTATCTGTATTTCTTTTATGGATTGTGCTCGCTGCTCTCGCCGAGGACTTTTGCCGGCGTCTATGGGATGGAAATTTTGTTTGCAGCAGTGGATCTCTGGTGCATGTGGCGGATTTTGCGCCTGTATCTGCCGGAGAAGCTGTCTTTGATTTTGACACCGCCTATTCTCGCTCTGCTTTTTTCCTCCAGAAGCTTTTACTGGGGCGGAAGTGCGGAGGAGATTTGCCTTCCTTTTCTGTTCATAGCGCTGTGGCTCTCCATTCGGTATTTTAAAGAGCGCTATCCCCAGCCCATGTCCTATAGAGAGATTGTCATTGCAGGTCTGTGCTGCGGCGTAGTGGCAAACATCAAATTTACGCTGCTGGGTTTTTATTTTGCCTGGATGATGATGGTGGCCTTTGCGACATTGACGGGGAAGCATGGGAAGCGTTTTTTTTCCTCCTGTCTGGTTTTTCTGGGGGCTATGATGGTACCGTTTTTGCCCTGGGTAGTGTACTTTGGCATACATCATGCCCTGGCCGACTGGTATGACGGCTATGTCTATACCAATGTCTTTCTCTACAGTACTTTCGGAGCGGGAAACAAGGGAGAGAGCGTACTGGCGCATAGCAAAGGTCTTGTGCTGATCCTGTATTGGCTGATCAGGACAGATCTGCAATACTTTATCCTGATCATCCCGGGACTTTTGTGGGCTTTGCTTCACAAAAAGCAAAGTATCATGGAGAGATTAAATCCTGTAGTGCTTTTCGGATTTACTTTTCTGGGGATATATATCGGCGGCGTGGAGCTGCCGTATTATTCCATGCCCTTGACCATCTTTGCGGTATTTGGCGGCGTGGTGATCGGAAAGCTGCTTTGCGGCTTGTACAGAAAAAGCGCAGAGACGAAAAAGAAAGAAATAAAATCGGCCGGAAAGCAGTCGAAAGATGTAGCGGAAACAGAGGAAAAAGGAAAAGCAGAGGAAAAGAAATCAATCAGAATAAAGACCACAGGTCTGTTTGCTGCAGGCGTCGTGCTGGCTGTTGCTGCGGCCGTGGGCATTTCCTACGGACTGACGATGAATCGTTATTATCTGTCCTATACCAAAGATGATCTTTTCCAGTATCAATTTGCCAGGACCATGGAGGAATCCGGGATAGAAAATCCCACAATGCTGAATTATAATTGTCTGGATGCCGGATTGTATACGGTGGCAGGGGTGTATCCGGACTGCCGATGGTTCCAGACCCAGACACTGCCTACGGATATGGTATATGAGGCACAATACGGCTATATGCGGGAAGGCAGGACAGACTTTGTGCTGGTAAGAGATGAGTATCCGTCCTTTTTGACAGATACCTATGAGCTGGTGGATGAGAGGAAGCAGGTGATGGGGGAGACGGAGCATACCTATTATCTGTTTCAGCGGAAGGTAACTGATTGAAAGTGAACGCAATTAGGGAAAAACAGCTTTGATTAGTATTTCCTTAGACAGCAGTTGCTTTTAGTCAGTGCCAAATGGCCTCCATCCTTGTGCATATCGGAGAATTCGCCTGCGCGAATTTCTCCTCAGGCAGCCGCGGTAAAGGTAAACCGCGGCATAAGGAGGAAAATATGAAATTTACATTTGACTGGAAGGAATACGCAGCGATTGCGAGACAGATGGCAGCAGAGGGCTGCGTGCTGCTGCGCAATGAAGACAGGGTGCTGCCCATGCAAAAGGGAGAGAGAGTATCGATCTTTGGGCGAATCCAGACCCATTATTATAAGAGCGGAACCGGGTCCGGCGGCATGGTGAATACGCCTTATGTGGTGTCTATTCCCGATGGTCTGCGGGGCAGCGGACTGGTAGAGGTAAATGAAGAGCTGGCGTCCCTCTATACAGAATGGGAGAAGAGTCATCCCTTTGACCAGGGGGTGGGCTGGGCCAGCGAGCCCTGGTCCCAGGAGGAAATGGAACTGGAGCCGGCGGTGGTACGGAAAGCGGCGGATAAATCTGACATAGCGCTGGTAATCATCGGACGCAGTGCCGGTGAGGACAAGGATGCTGTGGCCGACGAGGGAAGCTATTATCTGACGGCGGGAGAGAGACAGATGCTGCAGGCGGTGACAGCCGCCTTTTCCAAGGTGGCTGTGGTGCTGAATGTGGGCTCTGTGATGGATATGCAGTGGGTGGAGGAGTATCAGCCCCAGGCAGTTCTCTATGTATGGCAGGGCGGTATGGAGGGCGGCAATGCCGTGGCGGATGTGCTCACGGGCCGTGTGAATCCCTCCGGCAAGCTGGCGGATACCATTGCCTATCATATTGAGGACTATCCTTCTGCTAAGGATTTCGGCGATGAGATCCGCAATTTCTACACAGAGGATGTCTATGTAGGCTATCGCTATTTCGAAACAGCAGCCAGAGAGGCAGTGCAGTATCCTTTTGGCTTTGGACTGTCCTATACGGATTTTGACATCGAGGCGGTGGATCTGGTAAAGGAAGGCCGTCTGATGAGCGTTCGGGCGCGGGTGACCAATGTGGGCGATACGGCCGGCAAGGAAGTGGTGCAGGTCTACTATGCACCGCCCCAGGGGAAATTGGCTAAACCCATCCGCAACCTGATCCGCTATGAAAAAACCCATACGCTGGAACCGGGAGAGAGTCAGACGGTAACTTTGACTTTTCCGGTGACAGAGATGGCCTCTTATGATGACAGTGGTGTGACCGGTCATCGCTCCTGCTGGGTGCTGGAAAAGGGAAATTATCAGATCTATGTGGGCAACTGCGTCCGGGGTCAGGAAGCTGCTGCAGGAAAAGAAGGCACAGAGAAGACGGCAGCCGGCATCAGCATGCTGGCAGGCACTTATGTACAGGACGAGACCACAGCAGTGCTGCAACTGGAGGAAGCCTGCGCGCCGGTGCTTCCCTATAAGAGAATGCGCATTGAATTAGAGCAGGAGAAGGCGGTCATCCACTGGGAGGACACACCGCTTCGTACCATTGACCTGACGGAGAGAATCGCGCAGAACAGACCAGAAGATACAGCCTGCACAGGGGACAAGGGAATCCTTCTGCGAGATGTGGATACAGGCAAAAATACCATGGAGCAGTTCCTGGCACAGCTGACGGACGAGGATTTGGTTCATATGTCCAGAGGAGAGGGAATGTGCTCTCCCAAAGTCACCCCCGGCATTGCCAGCGCCTTTGGCGGTGTGACAGACAGGCTGCAGGCATTCGGTATTCCTGCGGCAGGGTGCTCCGACGGTCCTTCCGGTATTCGTATGGACTGTGGAACCAAGGCATTCAGCTGCCCCAACGGCACGTTGATGGCCTGTGCCTTTAACCTGGCTCTGACAGCAAAGCTCTATGATATGGTGGGCAGAGAGCTCAGAAAAAATAAGATTGACTCTCTCCTTGGACCCGGTGTAAACATTCACAGAAATCCCCTCAATGGCCGAAACTTCGAGTATTTTTCCGAGGATCCCTATGTGACCGGCAGTCAGGCAGCGACCCAGCTGAAGGCAATGCGTCCTTACAAGGTGACCGGTACCATCAAGCATTATGCATGCAATAATCAGGAGACAAAGCGGCGCTCGGCCGATGCGGTGGTATCTGAGCGGGCACTGCGGGAAATCTATCTGAAGGCTTTTGAAATCTGTGTTCGGGAGGGCGGCGCCTACAGCATTATGTCCACCTACGGTCCGTTAAACGGCGTATGGACAGCCGGCCATTACGACCTGCTGACTACCGTTCTTCGAAAAGAATGGGGATTTAAGGGCATCGTCATGACGGACTGGTGGGCAGATATCAATGAAGAAGGGGGAAGTGCTTCTATTCAGAACACAGTTCCCATGATCAGAGCCCAGAATGATCTGTATATGGTGACGGCGGATGCGAAGGCAAACAGCAATCATGACAACAGTGAGGAAGGTCTTGCGCAGGGGAAGATCACCAGAGGAGAGCTGCTGCGCAATGCGGCCAATATCTGCCGGGTGATCCTGCGTTCTGCCGTGATGGACCGTGTCTGCGGAGAAGAGGATGAGATTACGGAGCTGAACCGCCCGAAGGAAGAGGAAGGCATTCGTTATGAGCAGCCGTCGGCAGAGCTTAAGGACGAGGTTGAACTGGATGTAACAGCATTGCACACGGAGAAGGACTCCAATAATGTCTATGCAGTGCGGATTCCGGAAAAGGGCACCTATCGTGTGGAGCTGGAGATCAGGTCAGATCAGTCAGAGGTGGCGCAGGCGACAGTGACCTTCTCCATGAACGGCACAATACAGAGCTCCTTTACCGTGCCCGGAACCAAGGGGGAGTGGGTGATGAAAACGGCGGAGTTCACTACCTTTGTGGCTATTGACAATTATCTGGCCTTCTATTTCGCCCAGTCCGGATTGCAGATCAGAAGGATTCATCTGAGCAAGATATAGAAACAGACAAAGATATGCAGGTGTGGGATCGCACAAAATAAAAAAATCGCCTTCCGGCAGATGAGACAGCCGGGAGGCGATTTTTCTGATTTTGTATTTCCTATGCGGAACTCCTTACTTACAGTGCCTTTCTGTAGAGTTCCTCAATCTCATCTCTGGTGAAGGACTTGGGGAAGCAGCCCATGTTGCCTACGGAGACCTTGATGCAGTTGTCGGTCATCCAGGGGATATCTGCCTCGTCGATGCCCAGGTCGGAGAGTTTGATATCCAGGTCGAGATCCTGGAGCAGAGCACGGATCTGTGCAGTGCAGTCGTACTCATTTTCACCGCCCAACAGACGGGAGATCTGTGCGAACTTATATGGTGCAGCCTCAATGGAAGCATCATAAATAACAGGAGTCAGGGCTGCCAGACCACGTCCGTGCACAATGTTCTTAAGGCCGCTGGCGGGATGCTCTAAGCCGTGAGGGGCACCGCAGCCTGCGGTGTTGATGACCATACCGCCGATGGTGCTGGCCAGGGTAATGCGCTCCCATCCTGCCACGTCATCATAGTGCTTGTAAACATGAGCCAGATTGCCTGCCAACATGCGAATGGCTTCTAATGCCAGCAGATCGGTGAAGGGCTGTGCCTTCTTGGAAAGGTATGCTTCCATATTGTGGCAGAGGGCGTCAAAGCCAACGCTGGCTAAGACTGACGGAGGCATGGTCATCATCAGCTCAGGATCCACGATGGATGCCTTGGCGATGACACAGCTGCTGCGCAGGGATTTCTTATCGCCCGTTTCAGGATTGGTCAGTACGGCAAAACCATTTCCCTCAGAGCCGGTGCCGCAGGTGGTGGGAACCAGAATCAGCGGCAGCGCCTTCTCAGCGGGGAGCTTACCGAAGATATAATCGTTGATATCGCCGTCATTGACACACAGGAAGGCAATAGCCTTGGCTGCATCCATCATGGAGCCGCCGCCGAGACCGACGACGACATCGCATCCGTTCTCTTTTGCAAAAGTAGCACCTTCTTCTGCGGTGGTGGTCAGGGGATTGGGGGTAACCTTGTCAAAGATCACACTGTCCACACCGGCATCCTTTAATAAGGCAACAGCGCGGTCCAAAAGGCCGGAGCGCTTGGTGCTGCCGGTACCGGTGACGATACAGGCTTTCTTGCCGTACTGCGCGGCAGTCTCCCCCAGTACAGCGACCTTGCCGCTGCCGAAGATCAGGTTGACGGGTAAGTAGTAAGAGAAATCCATTTTTACTCCTTTCTATGCCGCAATTTATAGCGGCTACGTGAAGAGAAATCGCGCAGGCGATTTCTCTGATACGATGGTGATCAAAAGACTATGCTGCAAATTATCTGCGGCAGATATTAATATTTTGATTCTTCTGTATAATACCACAAAAACGGACAAAGATTCTCCTGTGAGACATCTTTGTCCGTCATGCAGAATATAGCATCAGAAGGGGAGAGATGTCAACGCTAATCTATAACCCATTGTGATAAGAAAATGTTGAGACTTGACGAAATCCGGAGAATTGACTATAGTCATTACATTCCATAAAGCTCATCCGATGGGAGCATATGTGGTACAACAGAAAGTAAATCTGCAAGGAGGCAGGGCGTGACGCTCTGCCTCTTTTTCTATTTATTACGATGGTTCGACAGAAGGGGAACGCCCTGGGGCGGAATACAAAGGGGGATACAGTATGCGGCAGTTTGAGACAAATGACTGGATGGTATTGAATAATATCATCTATAAAATCCACACCACGGAGGATGCAGACCAGATGCGCAGGACGCTGCTGGAGCAGCTGAAGATGGTGCTGGACTTCGATGCGGCGGATTTTTTTCTGGCAGATGCGCATCATCCTACGGGGCTGGCGTCTCCCGTCACCATCGGCTGCGATAATCCGGTGGCCGGACAATATGATGAGGAGGATTACAGCAGGGGAATCCTTTACAGCGGCAAGTGCATTGTCTACCGGGAGACCGATATTATCTCCGATGAAAAGAGAGTGGAGACGGATTACTATAGAAAGGTTTATCTGCCCAATGGCTGGCATTACTCCATGCAGATGATTCTGGGAAAAGATCGGAAGTTTCTGGGGGTGGTGACCTTTTACCGCACGATCGGAAAGGATAACTTTTCCTACGAAGATATCTTCCTCTTAGATACATTAAAGGAGCATCTGGCTTATCGCCTTTCCAAGGACCGAGAGCGAGCAGGCAGTATTGGGGAAAAGCTGTCGGTGACGGAGGCTGCACAGAAGTATCGGCTGACAGCCAGAGAGGAGATGGTACTGCGGGCGCTCATGGAGGGAAAAGAAAATGAGCAGATTTCCGAGGAGTTTTCCATCAGTGTTAATACGCTTAAAAAGCATATCTTGAACCTGTACAGAAAGCTGGGAATCAACAGCCGGGTGCAGATGTTTAAAATGATTCTGGAGAAGGAAGAAAATTAGAAAGAAGTACCTATAGGACAGCAAAAAAAAGGTTGAAATAACCCAAAAAGAGTATAAAAAAGAGAAAAAAGCACCCAAACGGTCTATTGTACAATGGGAAAAAGCGTGTATTATAAAAACCAAATTCAGGCAATAACGCAGAAAATTTGTGAGAAATAAAGTGAGCAAAGGAGCTGTCAGTCCATCGGACTGTGCGGCTCCTTTTTTGTTGTAGCCGCAGACGAGCTGCGGCAAAAGGAGGCTGATTTACAGGAATCGCCCGATGGCGTTTCCTGTAAATCCCAGGGATGCCGTAAGCGGCATCCCTGGAGGGATCGTATCGGAGAATTCGCCTGCGCGAAATTCTCCTCACGTTGCCGCAGACGAGCTGCGGCAAAAGGAGGGAAGCATGAAAGAGATGGTTTTGATCATCAGACCGGAGCAATTGGAAACATTGAAGGGAATTCTGGATAAGTTCGGATGCGGCGGTATGACAATCTCCAGCGTGATGGGCTGCGGTACACAGAAGGGCTTTTCCGACGATCAGCCGGTGCGGGAGATCAAGGGATTTAAGACTACCATCAATCTGCTGCCCAAGATGCAGGTGAGCGTGGTGGTTCACGATATGAAGGTGGAGCCCATCATCACAGAGGTGCGGGACAAGATGGCCACCGCTCATGTGGGCGACGGCAAGATCTTTATCCGGCCGATGGAGGATGCGGTTCGTATTCGTACCGGTGAGCGAGGCAACAAGGCGCTGTAAGGACCCGCGAAAACACCGAATTTGCATATAGAAAGAGGGGATCGCTTTGGAAGAAAAGAAAGTAATGGTTGATCTGCAGAATGTCAATAAAATTTACGGAGATAATCACGTAGTGAAGGATCTGTCACTGCAGGTTTACGAAGGAGAATTTCTGACAATGTTAGGTTCCTCCGGCTGCGGCAAGACGACCACACTGCGAATGATCGCCGGCTTTGAGGAAGCTACCAATGGCAGCATCAAAGTCAACGGAATCAGCGTAGAGAATCAGGAGCCCTTTGAGAGAAATGTCAACACTGTGTTCCAGAGCTACGCCTTATTCCCTCATATGACAGTAGGGGAGAATGTAGCCTATGGGCTGAAGATCAAGAAAGTGGCCAAGGCGGAGATCAAGCAGAGAGTTACGGAAATGCTGGAACTGGTGCAGTTGGGCGGTTTCGAAAAGAGATATCCCTCCCAGCTTTCCGGCGGCCAGAAACAGCGTGTGGCTATCGCAAGAGCATTGATCAACAGACCGCAGGTATTGCTGCTCGACGAGCCGCTGGGCGCGCTGGACTTAAAGCTTCGCAAGCAGATGCAGCTGGAATTAAAGAGACTGCAGAAAAAGCTGCATATCACCTTTATCTATGTCACGCACGACCAGGAAGAGGCATTGACCATGAGTGACCGCATCGCCATCATGAACGACGGCATTCTGGAACAGGTGGGGACACCGAAGGAAATCTATGAGAAGCCGGCTTCCAAATTCGTGGCAACCTTTATCGGGGAGACGAATATCTTTGAGGGATGTGTCAGTGAGGTGTCCGGCAGGGAAGTCAGCGTGACATTGGAAACCGGTACTGCCACAGCCTATGGCGATGACTTTACCAAAAATGAGATGGTGGCCGTCTCCGTGAGACCGGAGCGCATCCGCTACTCCGATACACCGGTGGAAGGTTTCTCTATCGAAGCTATGGTTAAGGAGCAGATTTATGTGGGCTCTGTCTTAAAGACCATTGTCATTTTGCCAAACGGCAATGAGATTCGCATCGAGCGTCTGGCCGGTGAGAAAATGCCGGAGAGTGACAAGGTTTATCTATACTGGAATGAGGAGGATGCCAAGCTGATTCATTCCCGCAGCCATGCAATCTTTGATGCGGTGGAAAATATGAGCCTGGTATAGCAATTACAGGACTACATCGGAGCATTCGCCTGTGTGATGTTCTCCTTGCGCTGTTGCAGAAAAGCCTTGACATGGGAGGTAAATATGAAGAGCGAAGATGAAAAAAGAATAAGCAGACACAACTTCCGCTCCAATACGCTGCCGGCTTTGTGTATGACGGGGCCGGTGACAGTATGGCTGCTGGTCTTTGTGGCGGCGCCCCTTATCTATGTGGCAGTGATGAGCTTTTGCTCCATCGATCAGAGCTATAACGTGGTGTATCAGTTCACCACAGCGAATTATCAGAGACTGTTTGATGTCAATTACATGCAGATCTACGGTCAGTCACTGGCTATCGCCTTTCTGACCACAGTGCTGTGTATCCTGATCGGCTATCCCTTTTCTTTCCTGATTGCCAGAGCAAAAGGGAGAAAAAAAGGCATTCTGTACATGCTGGTCATTATTCCCTTCTGGACCAACTCCCTGATTCGAATCTATGGATGGAGAACCTTTCTGGGAACAAGCGGCTGGCTGAACAAGGCATTGATGGGGCTGGGAATCATCAGCGAGCCCTTAGACCTTTTGTTCCATCAGGGAACCACGGTGCTGGGTATGGTGTATTGCCTTTTTCCTTTCATGGTGCTGCCACTGTATACAGCCATTGAAAAGCTTGACAAATCCATGATCGAGGCTTCTGAGGACTTAGGTGCCCACGGCCCTACCACCTTTTTAAAGGTGGTGCTGCCGCTGACTGCCAGCGGTATTTTTTCCGGTTCCATCATGGTATTTATTCCCTGCCTGGGGTACTTCTTCGTAGCAGATATTCTGGGCGGCGGCAATTCGGACGTTATCGGCAACCTGATCGAGAGACAGTTCCAGAGCGGCAACAACTGGCCCCTGGGTGCAGCATTGTCCATCATGCTGATCGTCATCACCCTGGTGTTGGTAAAGATCTATCAGAAGTGCGGCGGCGACATGGAGAGTCTGGGCGTATAAAGCCGGAGAGGAGACGCTTATGAAATTACAGACGAAAAAGAAATGCAGCAGCGTCCTCGGAGCCGTCTACTGCGCACTGGTTTATATTTTCCTTTTTCTGCCTATTGTGGTGATCGTGGTGAACTCCTTTAATGCCACGACCTCTAAGCCCTACCTGACCTGGAAGGGGTTCACACTGGATTGGTACGGGAAGCTTTTTGAGAACAGCGCATTGCTTTCCTCCTTCGGTACCACGATGACTATTGCCGTTGCCAGCACCCTGCTTTCCACCTGCATCGGTACTGTCGCAGCAGTGGGCATGTACAAGTACAAATTCAGAGGGAAAAATATCATCGATGCACTGCTTTATATCCCGGTGGTCATCCCGGAGATTGTCCTTGGTATTTCCCTTTTGACCCTGTTTTCCAATGTGCATATTCCCAGAGGGTATATATCTCTGATTATCGCTCACGCGACGTTCTCCATCCCTTTTGTGATCTTTAACGTGCGGGCCAGATTGTCCGGCTACGACAATTCTATCGAGGAAGCCTCTATGGACCTGGGGGCAAACCGGGTGGAGACATTCCTGCGGATCACATTGCCGGTTCTGGCGCCCGGCATCGGCGGCGGTGCCCTGCTGGCCTTCACATTGTCCATCGATGATGTCATCGTCAGCTACTTCACAAACGGGCAGGTAAAGACCTACCCCCTGCGGGTTATGGACAGCATCAAGAGCGGCGTGGCACCGGATGTCAATGCTCTCTCTACGTTGATTTTGCTGGGCACAGCGGTTCTGGTCATTCTGACGCAGACGGACCTGCTGCGAAAGAAAAAATTTTAGGTATCGGAGAATTCGCCTACGCGAAATTCTCCAGAATAAGGAGGTAATTATGAAAAAAAGAGTACTTGCAGTTGTATTGGCAGCGCTGACCGTTTTTTCCATGACCGCATGCGGCAGCAGCAGTGACACTTCCACTGCCAAGGCAGGGGACAATGGTTCACTGAATGTATTCATCTGGACAGAATATGTACCGGATTCTGTCATCGAAAAATTTGAAGATGAAACCGGCATCAAGGTGAATGTCACCACCTTCTCCAGCAATGAGGATATGCTGGCAAAGGTAAAATCCGAGGAGGAGGGCACCTATGATGTGATTCAGCCCAGCGATTATATGGTGCAGCAGATGATCGCCAATGACATGCTGGAGGAGCTGGATCAGGAGCAGCTGCCGAATATGTCCAACATCGGCGAAGCTTATTTAAATCCCAGCTATGATCCCGGCAACAAGTACTCTGTACCCTATGCAGGCGGCGTCGTGGCTATTGCTGTAAACACGGACAAGATCACCGATACGATCACCAGCTACGATGATCTGTTCAATCCGGATTATGCCAACACCACTGTGGTGCTGGATGATATGCGGGCGATCATTGGTGTGACAGAGCGCAGCATGGGTCTTTCCATGAATGAGACAGATCCCACCAAGCTGGCAGAGGTAAAGGATAAGCTTCTGAGCTGGAAGAATAATATCAAGCTGTACGACAGCGACAGCCCGAAGTCAGCACTGATCTCCGGCGACTGCACCATTGCAGCAGTATGGAGCGCAGAAGTGGCATTGGCTATGGATGAGAATCCGGCCATCGAGTGTGTATTCCCGGAAGAGGGTGCCTATAAGTTCATCGATAACTGGTCAATCCCGAAGGGATGCAAGAACTATGACAATGCGCTGAAGTTCATCAATTACATGATGGAAGCAGAGACCGGTAAGGCTGTATCCGAGGAGTTCCCTTACCTGAATCCTAATTCTGCTGCTATGGATCTGATGGATGATGATTATAAGAACAATCCGGCAAAGAATGTGCCGCAGGAAGTAATCTCCAAGGCAGAATTCATCGAGAATCTGGACACAGATACCCTGGCTACCCTGGATGATATGTGGACAGAGTTAAAGAAATAAGGAACCACTGTGGAAAAGAGATCGCAGCAGACGACCGGAGCCGGGGGCAATAACGCCGGCTCCGGAATCGGTGCAGAGAGTTATTTTGTTTTTTAATCAAAGAGATGCGAAAAAATAAAACAAAGGCAAGAATAAAAAGGAGAAGGGATTATGGCAGAACTCAAAAAGATGTATATTGATGGAGAATGGACAGAGGGCACCAGCGGGAAGACCTTCTGTGTCATCAATCCGGCCAACGGAGAGGTGCTGGCAGAGGTGGCCGAGAGCAGCCTGGAGGATACCAAGGCGGCCATTGCGGCAGCAAAGCGCTCTTTCTATGAGACCAGAGAGTGGAGAGATATGGACTCACAGACCAGAGGCAATGTGCTCTTAAAGATCGCGGATCTCATCGAAGAACATGCTGCAGAGCTGGCCATGATTGATACGCTGGATAACGGCAAGCCCCTTCGGGAGGCAGAGGGCGATGTCAGCGACGGTGTGCACTGCTTCCGCTATTATGCAGGCCTGATCAAGACGCCCTACGGCGGCTGCTATGATGTCAATGAGGGCTTCGGCAAGATGCACTCCTACATGGTTCACGAACCGGTGGGTGTGTGCGCGCAGATCACACCGTGGAACTATCCCTTCCTGATGGGCGTCTGGAAGCTGGCGCCGGCACTGGCTGCAGGCAACAGCATCGTCTTCAAACCCAGCAGCAATACACCTCTTTCCACCATTCGTCTTTTTGAGCTGTTCGAGGAGGCGGGTCTTCCCAAGGGATGTGTGAATTTGGTCATGGGACCCGGTTCTACCGTAGGCAATGAGCTGGGAGAGAGCAAGGACGTCGACATGATCACCTTCACCGGCAGCACAGCAGTGGGCAAGTCTCTGATGAGAGCAGCTTCCAGCAATGTAAAGAAGATTGGTCTGGAGCTGGGCGGCAAGTCTCCCAACGTGATTTTTGCGGATGCAGATCTGGAAGGCGCCGTGGAATGGGCTATGATCGGTATCTTCTTTAACCAGGGTGAGGTTTGCTCTGCAGGCTCCCGCATCATCATTGAGGAGAGCATCAAGGACAAATTCGTAAAGCGTCTGGCAGAGAGAGCCAATGCCATCACTATCGGGGATCCCACCAAGAATCCGGATATGGGACCGCTGGTTTCTGAGGCACACATGAACGATGTACTGCGCTATATTGAAAAAGGAAAAGAAGAAGGCGCGACCCTGGTATGCGGCGGCGAGCGCTATACAGAAGGAGAGTGCGCAAAGGGCTATTATGTGCGCCCCACCATCTTTGATAACTGCACCTCTGACATGACCATTGTGCGGGAAGAAATCTTCGGACCTGTGGTGACCATCCAGACCTTCCGTACCAAGGAAGAAGCCATTGCCCTGGCCAACGACACGGACTACGGCCTGGCAGGAGGTGTGTTTACCTCGGATATCACCACTGCTATGACGGTCATCAAGGAAATCCGCGCCGGCATCACCTGGATCAACTGCTACAATCCCACCTTTAACGAGGCACCCTGGGGCGGCTATAAGCAGAGCGGCATAGGCCGCGAGCTGGGCATCCACGGACTGGAGGAATACCAGGAGGTGAAGCAGATCAATCTGAATCTGACACCCGGTCCCGTGGGCTGGTACGAGCACTAAGCCTTAAGCCTGGATATAATTTTTAATTTGCTTGATACAGCCAAGCGGCTGTTTCAAAATACACACTTTTACACACATCGCAGGAAAATGCGATGGGAGATTAAGGAGGAAGAAATGGAAGCAGGAGCATTACCGAAAATCATCACTGAGACTGTGCCTGGACCGAAGGCCAAGGCTATCATCGACCGCAGAGCGGCAGCTGTGCCGAACGGCATTCGCTGCAACTATCCCTGCGTGATCAAGGAAGGTAAGGGCGCAGCTTTTGAAGACGTGGACGGCAATATTTTCCTGGACTGGATCGGCGGTGTAGGCGTATTAAATGTGGGATACAGCCATCCGGAGATCGTGGAAGCAGTCAAGGCACAGGCAGATAAGTATTTCCATGCTATGCAGAACATTGTGGTACACGAGGGCTATGTAGAACTGGCAGAGAAAATGAATGAGATCGTGCCGGTTCGCGGCGACGAGCACAAGACTATGTTTGCGAACAGCGGTGCAGAGGCAGACGAGAATGCGGTAAAGATTGCAAGATCCTATACCAAGCGTCCGAATGTCATCGTATTTTCCGGTGCATTCCACGGCAGAACGTTGCTGACCATGGCTATGACCAGTAAGAAGGCTTATTCCATCGGCATGGGACCTTTCCCGGATGGTATTTACAGAGCACAGTTCCCTTATCTGTATCGTCGTCCGGAGCATATGAGTGAGGAGGAGGCAATTGCCTTCTACATCAAGTCTTTGGAAGATATGTTTGAGACAGCAACACCGCCGGAGTACACCGCTGCTATCGTGGTAGAGCCTGTACAGGGCGAGGGCGGTTTCATTCCTGCTCCCATCGAGTGGGTAAAGGCTGTTCGTGCTATCTGCGATAAGTACGGCATCCTGCTGGTGGCCGACGAAGTACAGACCGGCTTTGGCCGTTCCGGCAGAATCTTTGCTTCCCAGTACTGGAAAGAGGCAGGCTGCGCACCGGATATCATGACCAGTGCAAAGTCCATCGCTGCAGGTATCCCGCTGTCTGCTATTACAGCCAGCAAGGAGATCATGGATGCAGTTACTCCCGGTACTATCGGCGGCACCTTCTCCGGCAACCCGCTGGCCTGCGCAGCAGCACTGAAGGTCATCGAGATCATGCAGCGTGACAAGCTGCCGGAGAGAGCACTGGAGATCGCAGCAAAGTGCACCGCAGTATTTGAGAGCTGGAAAGAGAAGTACGGCGTAGTGGGCGATGTCCGCGGTACCGGCGCTATGATGGGTATCGAGTTCGTCAAGGATCAGGAAACCAAGGAGCCTGCACCGGAACTGGTGGCATCCATCATCCGTGAGGCAGCACAGCACGGTCTGCTGGTAGAGAATGCCGGCACATACAATAACGTAATCCGCTTCCTTTGCCCGTTAGTAGTTACTGACGAGCAGCTGGATGCCGGCATTGCGATTCTGGAAGAGGCATTAAAGGCAAGCCTGTAAGGCTTCCATTTCAGCGGGTGTGAGCCGACGGCTTTCACCCGCTTTTAAATTTTCATCCAGAACGAGAGGTCCCATGGAGAGACGCTTTAGGTAGAGAACTTCCTTGCCGACGGCCTGAAACATGCGCTTGATCTGGTGGAATTTGCCCTCCCGGATGATGACTTCCACACTGGATTCCTCGGGGGCGGCGGAGCATATTCTGAGTACGGCCGGCAGAGCAGTGAGGGAATCATCCACCTGCAGTCCTGCGGCGAAGCGGTCCACATCCTCCTGGGTGACCATGCCGGATACCCGAGCGAAATAGAGCTTGTCCACATGTTTTTTGGGGGAGAGGAGACGGTGAGCCAGATCACCATCGTTGGTGATCAGCAAAAGCCCCTCTGTATCCTTATCAAGACGCCCCACCGGGAAGAGATCCTTTCTGGCGGGATCAGGCAGCAGATCGATGACGGTCTGCTGCCTTTTGTCTTCACTGGCGGAAATGACGCCGGCAGGCTTGTGCAGCATGTAATAGACGTATTGTTCATATTGGATAGGTTTGCCGTCGTAGGTGACGGCATCGGAGGCCTGCAGCTGCAGACCGGGATCTCGAACGGGCAATCCGTTTACGGATACCCGACCCTTGCGGATATCCTTTTTCAGTTCGCTGCGGTTGCCCACATTCATATCAGCTAAATATTTATCAAGACGCATGGTGACAGATAATCCCCTTTTCGTTATAGTTATGTGCTGTTATTCTAACAAATCCTCGTCTGTACAGTAAAGTCAGATACCTTTATAATAGGCAGTGTGAATAGAAGCTGCTGTGCAGTCGCCGGCTCGAATAAATGGGACGGACCGAGGGGAATTTTCGGCGGTGAAAAGTGTACGGGAGCAGGTTATGCAAGGGGGCAACACCGATGCACTATATCTACCTCAAAGGTATCTTAAAGGAAATGGTTATATCGGTGGAAAAGGCAAGACAGATTATGGAATACGAATAGCAGGAGGACAAAAGCGTGGAAGAAAAGACCTTTAAATTAATGAACGGCGGCGGTATTCTGGATATTACAGTAGGTATCGTGGTGCTGGTGACAGGCATCGCAGCCGGTGTGCTGCTGATTGTAAACGGCGCCAGAATGCTGGCTCATAAGAAGAATCTGATTTTTTAAAAGCATAAAGTGCAGAATAGCGAAAAACAAAAACCGGATTGGAAATGAAGAATAAGACAAGCGAAGACACGGCAGTAATGCTGTGCCTTCGCTTGTCTTTATTTTACAGACTGCAAGATGTGATAGCTGTTATCAGATGTCCGATGCAGAGTGCGCTATGGAAGTGCGAAAGCGTGGAAAAGCCGGGAGGCGTCTGCAAAAGGCGATGCTTCCCGGCTTTGTTTATAAAATACAAATCTTTGGAGGAGATAAGTATCGATATATTGCTGTAAGGATGGAATGCTTCGCTCTACGGGAAAATACCCTTGAGCTCTTCTGCGTAGACAAGACGGCGCAGGGCTACGATATAGGCAGCCATACGATATGTGCAGCCGCACTCTTCCTGGACAGCCTTCAGATCGTTAAAGGATCTGGTCATCAGCTTCTCCAGCATTTCATTGACGTGGTCTCTCTCCCAGTCGAGTTCCTGGATATTCTGTACCCACTCAAAGTAGGAAACGATGACGCCGCCGCCGTTTGCGTAGATATCGGGAATCAGGGTGATGCCCCTCTTCTCCAGAATCTCATCGGCTTCCTCGGTGGTGGGGCCGTTGGCGGCCTCGACGATGTAGGAACAATTCAGAAGCGGTGCGATCTCAGCAGTGATCTGGTTTTCCATTGCGGCAGGAACAAGGACGTCGCACTTGCAAGTCAGCAGTTCTTCGTTGGTGATGTGGGTTACGCCGGGAGCGTCATAATCCTTGAGCAGTGCACCTTTGACAGCCAGAAAATCGGAGATGGCTTCAATGTCCAGGCCTTCCGGATTGTAAATGCCGCCGGATACATCGCTGACAGCCACGACCTTGACACCACGGTGATAGAAAATACGGGCGGCGTTGCTGCCCACATTGCCCATGCCCTGGATGGCAACGGTGGTGCCGGCTAATTCCTTGCCCTCAGACTTCAGCAGCAGCTTGGTGCTGATGACTACGCCGCGGCCTGTGGCGGAATTACGGCCTCTGGAGCCGCCCAGTTCTACCGGTTTGCCGGTGACGACGCCCGGGCAGGGCTTGCCCTGAAGCTGGCTGTAGGTATCCAGTACCCATGCCATGGTCTGGGCATTGGTGTTCACATCCGGTGCGGGGATATCGGTATCTGCACCGATGATCGGAGCAATAGCGAAGGTATAACGACGGGTCAGGCGGCGAAGCTCACCCTGAGAAAGCGTGGCAGGATCAACCTGAATACCGCCCTTGGCACCGCCATAGGGGATATTGGCGACGGCACACTTCAGAGACATCCAGGTGGCCAGTGCCTTGACTTCATTTAAATCACAATTCTGATGGAAACGAATGCCGCCCTTGAAGGGGCCGCGGATATTGGAATGCTGGACACGATAGCCCTCGAAGACGCGGACGGTGCCGTCATCCATTTCAACCGGCAGGTAGACCTTGGTTTCCCGCTGGGGATTTTTCAGGATATCAAACATGGTTCTGCTGATATGGCCAATCTCCATGGCCTTATCCATGGTATCGATTACGTTCTGATACGGATCGTATTTTTTACTGCTGACAGACATTGCTGTTCTCCTTTCCAAGTCCTGCGCGCTAACTTGGTTTGCATCTTAAAACTGCCGCAAACCAAAGTCAACGAGTTGGACAGAAAAGCGTGAAAATAAAAATAATTTGGCAAAAAACCTTTTTTATAAAACAAATCGGCTTAAAAACTTTATTTTATTAAGCGATATGCGCCGGATACGGCGGTGAGGCGTTGACAGAGTGCAGTGGAAAATTTATAGTAGTGATGGATGTAAACCGTTGGCAGTAAGCTGACCGGTCAGATGATCCGGCATACCGTCAAAAAGACAAACAGAAACAAACGGAAACAGGCAAATACAGATAGTGCAGATTAGATAGAAATCAGATAGAAATTAGATGGAGATTAGATAGCAAGCAGATAGAAAAATCATTATAAAAGATAGAATAAAAGGATAAGTATAGGCATAACAGAGGAATAATAACAGAAGAATAATTGACTGCAAAGACGCAGATTTCGAAAGAAATCTGCGTCTTTTTGTGTTATCAGCATAAGGCGCTGTTCAACATTGCGAAGTCTCTCAAAAGAGAAATTTTGCAATGTTGAATACAATGATGAACAAAAACATTTGTTATCTAAGTGTTTGATAATTTGCTGCATACAGGCTGCAGCATAAATAAAGAGGTGAAGCATGATTAAGAACAGAAGAGAACTGGATGAAATCGATACACAGCTGATCAATCTGCTGCAAAAACACGGCCGGGCGCAGTTAAAGGAGCTTTCGGCAGAGGTCAAGCTCTCTCCGCCGGCTACGGCCAGCCGGATCAGACAGCTGGAAAATGAGGGAATCATCGAGGGATATCAGGCCCAGATCAATCCCACAGCTCTTGGGCTGGATACGAAGGCGTTTATCCTGCTGGAGGTAAAGCCGGAGCAAAAGAAGGAGTTCTATCCTTATATCAGAAGATGTCGGAATGTGACGGAGTGCAGCTGCGTGACAGGGGAGTATTCCATGCTTCTGGAAGTGTATTTTGCCAATACCATGGAGCTGGATCAATTCATCGGGGAACTGCAGCACTTCGGCAGGACGAAGACGCTGATTGTATTCTCCACATCCGTAGAGCATCGGGGGGTAGAACTGCCGGAGGAGAATCCGGCCTGAATGGTACTGCAGAGGTAAAATCCGGCGACTGCTTAGCCTTACGACTAAACAGCGGATTCTGCCGAGCGACTGGTGCCGGGCAGCAACAAAATCCGTCTTGAAAGCGGAAAAAGAGGGGATTGCGGGAAGACGGCGATAGTATATAATGATAGCGTGAAATGGATTACAGGCCGGGTATATGTTCACAATACAGAAAGGCGAACATGAAAGAAATACCCGATAGCATTTCTTTGAAACGGCATTTGTGTCGTACACGTCATCAATGTCATCAATGTATGAGTGGAAAGGACTTACGCGATTTCCACTCACGCAGCCGCAATAAATTGCGGCATATAGAGGAAATTATGAGTAAGAAAGCAGCAGTTTTTGATATGGATGGGACGATCCTCAATACTCTGGAGGATTTAAAGGATACATTAAATTATGCATTGCAGCAGGCGGGATATGAGCCTCATACCTTAGAGGAAGTGCGCAGCTATGTAGGCAATGGAATCCGGCGCATGATCGAGTGTGCGGTGCCGGAGGGAACAGCGGCTGGGGAGTGCGACCGGATCCAGGAGATTTTTATGCCCTATTATCAACAGCATTGTGCAGATCAGACCTGCGCTTATCCGGGAGTCAGAGAACTTTTGGAACGATTTCGGGCAGAGGGCATTCTGACAGCGGTGGTGTCCAATAAGGCCGACGGTGCAGTACAGGATCTGGTGGAGGTGTATTTCAAGGGTCTTTTTGACATTGCAGTAGGCGAGCAGGCAGGCATCCGTAAGAAGCCGGCTCCGGACATGGTGGAGAAGGCGTTAGATGCGCTGGGTGTAAAGAAGGAAGAGGCTGT
The DNA here is from genome assembly GCA_963593905.1 of bacterium. Classification (GTDB taxonomy): domain Bacteria; phylum Bacillota; class Clostridia; order Lachnospirales; family Lachnospiraceae; genus CAG-791. The sequence goes on from CAVBBL010000018.1 coordinate 44,480, forward strand.
CTATATCGGCGATTCTGAAGTGGATATGGCTACAGCGGAGAATGCAGGTCTGGACAGAATCATCGTGGCCTGGGGGTTTCGGGATAAGGAATTCCTGAAGGAAAAAGGGGCTGAGCGTATTGCAGAGAATGTGCAGGATGTTTATTCTTATTTTCAGGGACTGTAATCGGTCACAGAAGACTATTCCGAATAACAAAAAGAAACACGGAATAAACGGGGATGAAGCGAATCTGTACGAAGGATAGTGTGAAAATATGCCGGATGGCAGACAAAAATCTGAAATTCTCGTCGCCGCTTCGCAGCAAAGCTGCTCAGAAATGAGGATTAAAATTCGAAACAGTATACAGAAGGATCAACGACAGATCAAGATAAAAGAAACGCCGGAGCGCGTTTCTTTTTATGCGGCAGGAAAAACGAATATAGAAAAAATATAAGTCAATAAGACGGCAAAAACAGTAAAGAGGGGAGAGGGCATGGCCTGGATCACGGAGCATATCGACATTACAGAGGAAAAGGACTTATCCTGCGGGGCAAAGGCAATTCTTCGCCGTAAGGAGGGAAGACAGTTTAAGGCCGGAGGACCCTGGATCTATGACAATGAGATCGATCGGGTAGAAGGGGCGTATCAGGACGGCGATATCCTGGCGCTGACGGATTATGACGGCTTCTTTTTGGGATATGGTTTTATCAATTCCCGTTCCAAGATCCGTATCCGTATGCTGACCAGACACACGGAGCAGAAGGTGACGGCGGCTTTCCTGGCGGGAAGAGTGCGGGCAGCCTGGGAATACCGCAAAAAGGTCATTGATACATCCAGCTGCCGGGTGATTTTCGGAGAGGCGGATTTCCTCCCCGGACTGACGGTGGATAAATATGAAGATGTGCTGGTGGTGGAGTCCCTGGCACTGGGAATTGAGAGAGTGAAGCCCATCCTACTTCGGGCCTTGGTGGAGGTGCTGGCGCAGGACGGTATTACCGTGAGAGGCATCTATGAACGCAGTGATGCCAAGGTGCGGGAAAAAGAAGGCATGGAGCGTTTCTGCGGCTTTTTGAGTGATCCCTTTGATACGAAGATTTCTATCGTGGAAAATGGGGTTCATTATTATGTAGACGTGGAAAACGGACAAAAGACCGGCTTTTTCCTGGATCAGAAGGAAAATCGCCGCTCCATGCACAAAGTATGCAGGGGAGCAGAGGTGCTGGACTGCTTTACCCACACCGGTTCCTTTGCCCTGAATGCCGCAGTGGCGGGGGCTGCCCACGTGACCGCCGTGGACGCCTCGGAGCTGGCAATAGAACAGGCAAGAGAAAATGCGGCATTCAATCAGGTGCAGGACCGCATGGATTTCGTCTGTGCGGATGTCTTTGAGCTGCTTCCCCGGTTGGAAAAAGAGGGAAAGAGCTATGACGTGGTGATCCTGGATCCGCCTGCTTTTACCAAATCCAGAAATTCCATTAAGGCGGCAGCGAGAGGCTATCGGGAAATCAATCGCCGGGGCATGGCACTTGTAAAAAACGGCGGTTTTCTGGCAACCTGCTCCTGTTCCCATTTTATGGATCCGGAGCTTTTTGCAAAAACCATCGGTGAGGCGGCGAAGGATGCCCATGTGCGGCTGCGGCAGGTAGAATTCCGTACCCAGGCGCCGGATCATCCGATCCTATGGGCGTCGGAGGAGTCTTATTATCTGAAGTTTTACATTTTCCAGGTGGTACGGGAAGAGAATTAGTGTGAAAATATGCCGGACAGCAGGTGGGAATCCGAAAAGTCTGTCGCCTCTTTGCGATAAGAGAGCTCAGAAATAGGGATGATAAGGATGTGAAATCGTACTTGCTCCGTCACGGTGAGACGGATATTAATAAATTGTGCGGCTGCGGATTAAAGAGGTAACTATGGAACAGGATATGACACAGGGGAAACCCATTTCCATTATTTTGAAATTTACATTGCCCTTGATCATTGGCAATATCTTCCAGCAATTCTACAATATGGCGGATACCATCATTGTGGGCCGGTTTGTGGGAGCGGGAGCACTGGCAGCTGTAGGTTCTACCGGTACGGTCATGTTTCTGCTGACAGGACTGTCGCAGGGACTTACGGCAGGATTCAGCGTGCTGACAGCCCAGCGGTATGGTGCAAAGGATGAGGAGCATGTGCGAAGAAGTGTGGCCAACGGTATCCTGCTTTCTTTGCTGGCAGCGGTGCTGTTGACGGCTTTCAGTGTGCTGATCATGCGTCCCCTGCTGCATCTGATGAATACGCCGGCGGATATCTATGATGATGCTTACAGCTACATCATCATTATCAGTATCGGACTGATCACAAATGTGTTTTATAACCTTTTCTCCGCTTTTCTCCGATCGGTGGGCAACAGCAAGGTGCCTTTGTTCTTCCTGGTCTTTTCCGCCTGTGTGAATGTGGCATTGGACCTGGTATTCATCATCAATTTTCATATGGGAACAGCGGGAGCAGCATTGGCGACCGACTTGTCCCAGGGAATTTCGGCGGTGCTGTGCCTTTTCTACATTTATAAGAAGGTACCGGCATTGAAACCGGAAGCCAGACATTGGCGACTGAACGGCAGAGATACGAAGCATCAGCTGACTATGGGAATTCCCATGGCACTGCAGTTTGCCATCACCGCCTCCGGCACCATGATCATGCAGGCGGCGGTCAATCTCTTTGGCTCTACTGCAGTGGCGGCTTTTACGGCAGCCGGTAAGGTGGAAAATCTGGTGACCCAGGGAATGATGGCGATGGGACAGACCATGGCCAGCTACGGCGGACAAAATTACGGAAAAGGGGATTACAAGCGTCTGAAAGAGGGCGTTCGTTCTGCGGTACTGATCAGCTGTATCTATTCTCTCATCGCAGCTGTGCTGGTCGTGGTGCTGTTAAAACCGGGCATGATGCTCTTCTTTTCCGGAGATGTGGATTTGAATGAGATGATGCCCTGGGCGCGGACCTATATTGTGATGGCAGCGTTTTTCTATGTGCCGCTGAGTGTGATCTTTATATTCCGCAATATCATGCAGGGCTGCGGATTTGGCTTTTTGCCGATGATGGGCGGCGTGGTGGAACTGTTTGCCCGCCTGATCACTGCGCTGGCAGCAATGTATTTTGTGAGCTATCCTCTGGCTTGCTTTTGTGATCCCATGGCGTGGCTGTCTGCGGGGATTTTTACCGGTGTATCCTGGCTGTTTGTGTCTAAGAAAATTGAAAAGAAATTAAGTCCGGCAGGAGAAAGAGCCTAGCAGTGTGTCAAGCAGAAAATGCTTGACACACCGGAAAAAATCTTGTATGATGTTATGTGTCGCAAATGCGGCACAGTAAATCGAAGCGTGGCTCAGCTTGGTAGAGCGCTGCGTTCGGGACGCAGAGGTCGCGTGTTCGAATCACGTCGCTTCGACGATTGAGAGATCGCCTGCAGGGTTCCTGCAGGCGATTTTTTTGCAATTATTTTACAACAACGTACCATGATTACCAAACAAAAGGACATAGAACCGCAATTTTGTATATAATATACTTTGAATAATCGATGCTTTAGGAAAACGCTGATGAAAGCGCCTATCTTGCCGGATTTGCGCTGCGAAGCAGCAAATTACCCTGCTGATCCGTGCAATCCACCGGAGGTGTTAAGGAACAGCTTGGCAACGGGACGATTATTAAATGCTTTTATTGATGCCGCGGTAAACCGCGGCATAGGAGGTAAGTTTGAAAGAAATGCTCGATAGCATTTCTTTCAAACCGCATTGATGCC
>CAVBBL010000019.1:0-47887 GCA_963593905.1 bacterium
GACAACATGACTGGAAGCAAGACCGGAAAAGGATTTACGGAGAATTAAATTCCACTCCTATCCCTTGCAAAGGTAATTTCCAGTCAGGGACATATGGTCACTGGAATTTAATTTTCCATCTGACCAGGTAAAGACAAATGAAAACTGTGACACTTCGCATGGATGATGATAAAAAAAAAGAATTGGATGAAATGCTGGATGCAATGGGGATGAATATTGCAACATTTTACAGCATTTACACGATCAGATCGCTGAGAGACAGAAAAATTCCTTTTGATATAACAGCACCCGCAGATCCTTTTTACACAGAGACGAATTAATGACAAGGATAGACTGGTGTATCAGATTAACGAACAGGGAATTACAGTAGTACAGTGTAAGGGACATTACAGCGATAAGTAATTGCATACAGCGAAATGGGAAAAGCCGATGAGTGGATTGCACACTGATCGGCTTTTTCTGCTAGCGCAAGGCACTGTTTTGCATTTCGAATTTTTCAAAAGAGAAACGCAGCTTTTAGCTGCAGCGAATATGATTCGCAGAAAATCAACTACAACTACACATAGTTATTGATCTTCTTTGCATAGAGCTGTCTATATTCGCTGGGAGTCATGCCATGGCTTTTGACATAGGCTCTCTCGAAGGTGTGATAGCTGGAAAAGCCAAGAGAGGAGGCGATTTCCGAGATTGGCACCGAGGAGTCTACCAGCAGGAAATCGGCGCTCTTCATCTTTTGCTGCAGGATGTACTGCTTTAACTGCACGCCGGCAAACTGTTTAAAGAGTCTGGAGAGATACTTCTCATTGTAGTCAAACTTTTCGGCAATGTCGGACACCTTTAAGGGTGTGTGGAGCTCCTGCTGAATGTAGCCCACAATGTCATGATAGAGCTGCCTGGAACCGCTGCCTTCCTGCGTATCTGTATGATCCGGTCGGTACAGCAGGGCGTGCTGATTGGCAATCTCGCATAGGATCAAAGTGGAGAGAAAGTCTGTATAATGCTGATCATATCCGGAAAGTACACAGTCCTGGAGCTGTACCATCAGCAGCAGGGCCTTCTGAGGCATGGAAAGCTGACCGTGGACGGGGAGCAGGATATTGTCTCGACCGTCGCTGATCTGATCCGTGGTCAGACTATAGCGAGGGGCAGCGTCCCGGCAGTTAAAGTGCATCCAGTAAAAGCAGCACCGGGACTTTTGAAATCCCTGACGCAGCCTGTCCTGTCTGGTATAGGCTGTATGCTGATCCTTAAGAGGTGCCAGGAGAAGGTATTCCCCCTCTCGGACAGTGTGGCGCTCCTGACCATATTGCAGGTAGAGAATCCCCTTTGTGACGATGATCAGCTCGAAATCCTCCAATCGGGAGGCAGAATGCTGCCAATCCTCCTGCAGAGCCTCCAGCTTGCCGGCACGGCTGAAGGAGACAGGAGAGGCAATATGCAAAGAATAGGCCAGAACAGTGCGCATGGAAAGGCTCCTTTTGCAGTCAAAACACTTTTGTGCTATCGTGTACATGCTTGGCATAATCAAATGGAGTGGTTTGAATGTAACTTCAGTTTGATTACGTCGGAGAATTCGCCTTTGCGAATTCCTTCTATCGTTGTCGCAGTAAATTGCGGCACAGTGAGATGAAAATGTGTTTTGAAAAATGAGGGGTTAGATCGTGGATAATCTGTGGAATAAGTATACACCAGGTGCCAGACATCTGGGGGCTGTTTTTCTGTATGGAATATTGGGAGTGCCGGTGGGAATTGTCTGCGGCATTTTGGTGGCTGTCTTCGGGCAGGGTTTAAATGTGGTGTCGACTTTTCGAAGCGCCCATCCCTGGCTCCTTGTCTTTCTGCCTCTGGCGGGCCTTTTGATCGTTTTTAGCTATCAGACCTTTGGCAGCAAGGCGGCCGGCGGCATGAAAAAGGTATTCCGTGTGGGACAGGGAGAGGAGGAAGAGATTCCTCTGCGATTGATCCCCATGGAGATCGGTGCCACCTGGCTGGTACATTTATGCGGCGGCAGTGCCGGCAAGGAAGGCGTGGCGATTCAGATCAGTGCGGCTTTTTCCAATTGGTTTGCCAAGCGCAGCAAAGTATGCAAGGACCCCAGCGTCTTCCTGGTAGCCGGTATGGCGGCCGGTTTTGCAGGACTCTTTCAGGCACCGGTGGCCGGCACGCTCTTTGCCATGGAGATTCTGGTGGCCGGGCAGCTCCAATATCAGTCATTGCTGCCGGCCTCTGTGGCGGCTGCTACTTCCTGGCTGACAGCCAGAGCATTGGGTCTTGGTGCATTTTCCTTTTCCATTCCCTCTGTGGAGGTGACGGTCTCCTCTATGCTGCGTACCCTGCTGATCGGTGTGCTGTTCGGCTTGGTGGGAGCAGTCTTTGCTTTGGGGCTGCACTGGACGAAAAAAAAGGCGTCGGAGATCTTCCCCAACGCTTATCTTCGCATTGCTGTTATGTCCATCGGCATCAGCGTACTCTTTTTACTATTTTTCGGTGACCGCTATTCCGGTGCCGGCGGAGAGCTTATTTCCGCTTCCTGCAGCGGTGAACAGGTGCTGGTCTATGATTGGGCACTGAAGCTGCTCTTCACGATACTCACCGTTTCTGCCGGATTCCACGGCGGAGAGGTTTCTCCCCTTTGCTCCATAGGTGCCAGTCTGGGAGCAGTGGCCGGCCCGCTCTTTGGCTTTGAACCTACATTCGCAGCGGCACTGGGGCTGACGGCTGTACTGGGCGCCGGTACCAACACGCTGCTGGCTCCGGCCTTGCTGGGGGCAGAGTTCTTTGGTTATGACAAGCTGCCCTTTTTCCTGATCGCCTGCGCGGCAGCTTATGTGGTGAACCAGAATCAGACTATTTATCCCTATCAGTTGCTGGGAAAGACCCACGCATAGGCAGCTGACTGCAGAGGAGCCGGCAATAGGATTATCAGCAACAGAATAGCTAATTACAAAGATCCAGCAGTTGGGCAATGCCGAATAAAAGAGGCTGGTGCAGCAGATAGATCAGCAGGGAATGCCGGCCTAAGAAGGCCGGCATTCTGATTTTCTTTTTCCAGGCAGAGGCGGAGAGCCAGCCCTTGGAGAGGGAGAGACCGCCCAGAGCATAGCCCGCCAGAAACAGCAGATACCAGGGCAGCAGGGAAAAGTAATCCGTGGAAAAAAATCCCTTTTCCTCAAAGCCCAGAAAAGTCATGAAAAATCCATGATAGAGCTGTCTCGGCAGCCGAATCCATCGCCAGTCGCCGAATCCCAGATAACCCTGATTGATGTCGCGAAGAAGAACAAAGGCACTTCCGCTTGCCAGAAGAAGCCATCCCCAATGAGGGTGTGCCATGTAATGCGCAGGGAAATACGCAGGTTTCTTTCGCACGATAAATTTTCGCAGCGATTTAAGTCCTGCCGTCAGCAGCATGGAGACCCCCAGCAGAGTGAGGACACCGAAGATGATCCGCTCCTGGGGCAGGAACAGGGCGGTGATCAGCGTGATCAGAGAACTGATCAGCAAAAGCTGCAGTCCGTTTCGTACATAATTTCTGGAAAACTGCATGCAAAAGCCGGAGAGCAGGATAAAGCTCCAGCAGATGGTCTGCTGCCAGATGAAACCGGCCTCCCCGGTATACCAGGGGAGAGAAATATCCAGCACGAAAACCAGATCCCAGATTCCGTGATAGCAGATCATGCTCAGGATCGTAATGCCACGGAAAGTATCTATCAGAGAGTAGCGCTCCGCGTGGGCTGTATTTCTTTTGGGTTTACCGAAAACACTTATTCTTTCATCAGAATCTGTCATTTCTTGCAATCTCCATGGAAACTCGGGTTGCTGTAGCCATTGTACGGGGATCGATCCATCAATCCCCAAGTTAAGACTGTCCGGCAGCGTACCGCAGGCCATGTCATTTCACATGAAAACAATACAACCTTCACCTTAGGTTTAGTCAAGTCTTTTTCGGAGAACACTTTGGAATTAAATACTATGCCGCCAGTTACCTATTGCGTTTCTTCAGATTACACCGCCGCTCTGCTGCTTTTGTAATTCTACCGTTAGGCTTGTTGTCATTGCCTGTTACCTTTTTGATACGTGGAGGATAGTATTCTTAGTTCAACAAAAGAACAAAACAAAGAACAAAACAAAGAACAAAACAAAAAATAAAACAAAAAGAAAAAACAAAAAAACAAAAGACAATGTGAAAACAAGAGTCAAGCACAACACAAAAGGAGGAAATAAACATGTTAGGAATTGGATTTGGAGCTCTGATCTATAAGGTGGCTAAGTTCTTATATAACCACTCTGTAGCAAAGCAGGTAGATGAGCTTAATAACCCTAATATTTACATTAGGTAAAGAAACAGGAAACAGGTGAGGATGAGAAATCCTCACCTGTTTTTTTGATTCAGATGGATGTCTTATTGCCATCGTCATCCCTTTACTATAAGATGATATTGGCAGTGTGCTGATGTGCTTTTTTCAACGAAATAAGTCAATAAAATGGAATAATGAAGTGAAAAATGAGATGAAACAAGAGACCTACAGCGACCGGACGCTCTTTGAGCAGACCCTGAACGAAATGAAAGATGATCCCAGAATTCTGGCCATGAGAGCCTTTGCCCAGCATGGCTCCTGCAATACTTACGACCATAGCGTCAGCGTGGCTCGGCACGCTTATCGTCTTTCCATACTCCTTCATATACATGTGGATGAACGGATGCTGGCCAGAGGTGCCATGCTCCATGACTTCTACCTCTACGATATACGAACCAGCGGCCGCAGTGCCTGGAACCATGGCCGCAAACACCCGGAGGTGGCCCTCTCTAATGCAAGGCAGTACTATGAACTGAGCGAGAAAGAGGAGGATATGATCTACTCCCACATGTGGCCCCTCACCCTGACCCACAGACCTCATTACCGAGAGAGTGTCTTACTGGGAGCGGCGGATAAATACTGCGCTGTGCGGGAGCGATGCCTGCAGGGCGTGCAGTTATGTCATGCACTGACCGATAAACTGGCGAACTATAAGTCGGCCAAACCGGTGTGACCAAGTGAAACCGGGTGGAAAGCACAATCTGTTTTTCATCTTTTTTTCCATGCACTTATCTAAAAAATACATGTAACAGTACACAATTTACAGATACAATAACAGAGAAAACACGGAGGCAACTATGGAGGGAACAAAAAGATTCGGCGCTTTGGAAGCTGGCGGGACCAAGATGGTCTGTGCCATCGGCAATGAGAAGGGAGAGATTTTAGAGCAGCAGAGCTTTCCTACGAAGACACCGGAGGAGACTGTCCCGGCGCTGATCGAGTATTTCAGAGAGAGAGAAATCTGCGCACTGGGCATCGGTTCCTTTGGACCGGTGGACGTGGTGAAGACATCCCCGACTTACGGATGCATCCTGCAGGCACCGAAGATTGCCTGGAGAAATTACAACATCGTCAGGACTTTTGCCGAAGCATTGCAGGTGCCGGTAGGCTTAGATACCGATGTGGCAGGATCCTGCCTGGGAGAAGTGACCTACGGCGCGGCCAAAGGACTCAAAAATGTACTCTATATGACAGTAGGTACCGGTATCGGCATCGGTGTCTACAGCGACGGCAAAATGCTGCACGGCGCGCTGCACCCGGAGGGTGGTCATATTCTGGTGGCTAAGCTGCCGCAGGATCCCGGAGAGAGCGTATGCCCCAACCATGACAGCTGCCTGGAAGGCTTAGCCAGCGGCCCTTCTATTGAAAAAAGATGGGGCAAGAAGGCTATAGAGCTCAAGGAAGACAGTAAGGTCTGGGAGCTGGAAGCACATTACCTTTCCAAAGCATTGGCTAACTTTATCATGATTCTTGCGCCGGAACGGATCATCCTCGGCGGCGGTGTTATGCATCAGGAGCAGCTCTTCCCCTTGATTCGCAGATATGTTCTGGAGGATATTCACGGCTATTACGATATACCGGCTATGCATGACATGGACAGCTATATCGTTCCGGCCAGCCTGCATGATGATCAGGGGATCATGGGCGCTGTGCGCCTGGCAGAGCTGGCATTAGAAGGAAAGCTGTAAAACTGCAGACAGGAATTGCAAAAGAAATGAATAGAGTAAGTATCAGATGCCTCGCCGAACGCATTTTGTTTGGCGAGGTGTTTTTAATTGATTTTTAACTGATCAAATCGGAGAATTCATCTTCGCGAATTTCTCCTTGTGCTGTCGCAGGTAAGCTGCGACATGGGAGGTTAGTATGAAAAAACTAAATTTGAACCTGATTCCCAGTCCTGAAAAGGTGATTATGACAGAGGGGAGCTGCCTATGGAAGCAGGCAGCACTTGAAAAAAGGGAGAGCACCCTCTGCGGCGAAGAGGGATATCGTTTGCAGATTTGTGAAAATAAAATCATCATAGAGGGAAGTAAAAAGGGAATTCACTACGGGGAGGTAACTCTGCAGCAGTTGCAGGAGCAATACGGCGAGGAATTGCCCTGTCTGGAAATTACTGACAGTCCTCGCTTTGGCTACCGGGGATGGATGCTGGACAGCGCCAGGCATTTCCTGCCGGAGGAGGAAGTCTGCCTGCTGATCGACGCGGCGGCCTACTTTAAATTAAACCGCATGCATTGGCATTTGGTGGATGATCAGGGATGGCGGATAGAGATTCGTCGCTACCCTAAATTGACGGAGATCGGCAGTCGCCGGGGAATGCCTTATTTTGGCGATATCGACGAGCCGCAGGAGCAGAATGGCTACTTTACCCAGGAGCAGGTGCGCCGTATCGTGGCCTATGCCAGAGAAAGAGGCATGGAGATCATCCCAGAGCTGGAGATCCCGGGACATGAGAGTGCACTGTTGGCGGCCTATCCGGAATATGCCTGCCGGGCAGAGGATGGCAGCATCATCGGCGGTCCTATGAAGGTAGGAGAGCGGGCCGGCATTTATGAGAATCTGCTCTGCGCCGGCAGAGAGGAGACACTTGTCTTTCTGAAAAATATCCTGGATGAGCTCATGGAACTGTTCCCGGGTGAGATGATTCATATCGGCGGAGATGAGGCCTGCAAAGGACATTGGCGAAAGTGCCCGGCCTGCCAGGCAAAAAAGAGAGCCCTCGGCCTGAAGGATGAGAATGCCCTGCAGCAGTGGCTGGTGGTGCAGGCCGGAAAATACCTGCAGGAAAAGGGCAGAAAGCCGGTAGTGTGGAATGATTCCCTGCGGGGCGCAGCTTTGCCCACAGATTTTGTCGTACAGGAGTGGATGGGGGATCACGGCCTTTTGGCAGATTTTGCCAAAAGAGGCGGCCGCTTTATTCAGTCTTCCAACACCCTGTGTTACTTAGATTACCCCCATTACCTGATTGATGCCCAAAAGATTCTGGAGGCCGATCCTTATCCGGATTATCTGGGAGAGCAGGAGCACGCATCCATGCTGGGCATCGAGTGCCCTCTCTGGACCGAGAGAGTGCCCACCTTGGAGAGAGCAGGCTTTATGCTCTATCCCCGCCTTGGCGCCATGGCAGAGGTGATGTGGACAAAGGAAGCATCCAGGGACAATGTTTCTTTCCCCAGGCGCTGGGAAAATGCAGAAAAATATCTGCAGAGCATCGGGGTTCCCCCGGCTCCTTCTTCCTACCTAAACCTGTCCCCGGCGTTGGCCGCAGAAGACCGGGCAGACTATGACCGTGTGGTGAATAATCCCAGGTATCGGGAGATGATCGATCACGACGATGCCATGGTGAAGGAAGAAAATCGAATCTACGGTGTAGAGAGTGATTAGTTTCTGCAGGGATAATCCTATAAGAATCCTATAAAATTAAGAAACTGCCGTCTGTTTCTGACTTTTTGGTCGCAAGACAGGCGGCTGTTGCCGGATTGAAAATCTATAAACCCTACCACATAGGGAAAAACTTTAAAAACACCTTGGATACCTTGTAGACAGGTGTCTCCAGCTCCCGGCGGGCGTCCTTTAGTTTCTCGCGGATGGGGATGACCTGGGGGCAGTGACGCTCGCAGGCGCCGCAGCCGATGCACATGGAGGCACCTTCCGGTTTGCGGCGAAGGAGCGTAGAGCGGTAGTAGTCCACCCTGCCGCTCTTTTTATTTTCCGCATACATCTCATTGTAGCAGCGGAAGGTGCCGGGAATATTGACACCCTGGGGACAGGGCATGCAATAGCCGCAGCCCGTGCAGGGTACTTTGAGATTTTTATCGATCTCCACCTTCAGCTTATCAATAAAGGCAAATTCCGCCTCCCCAAAGCTGCCGGGGAGGGCCTGGTCGGCAATCTGCAGATTTTCTTCGACCATTTCCATGGAATTCATGCCGGAGAGTACACAGGTGACGGCCTGCTGGTCGTAGAGCCAGCGAAGTCCCCATTCAGCAGCACTGTAGTTATGTTCATCCTGAGCAATCAAAGCCTTGGCGGAGTCCGGCAGCAGATTCACCAGTCGGCCGCCGCGGAGCCCCTCCATGATGATGACCGGAATACCCTTGGCGGCAGCGGCTTCCAGTCCTCGCCGGCCGGCCTGAGAGTGCTCATCCATATAGTTATACTGAATCTGGCAGAAGTCCCAGTCGTAGGCATTCAGAATCTGCAGGAACATATCCGTGGTTCCGTGGAAGGAAAAACCGATCTGCCGAATCTGCCCACTTTCCTTCTTCTCCCGTATCCAGTCCTCGATTCCCAGATGCTGCAGCTTCTTCCAGGAGGCGATATCCGTCAGCATGTGCATCAGATAGTAGTCGATATAGGTGGTCCGTAGTCTGCTCAGCTCTTCCTGAAATTTGGCTTCGACGCCGCTTCGGGAGGAAACCAGGTAGTGGGGGAGCTTGGTGGCCAGGTTGACTTTCTCCCTCACATGATTTCGCTCCAGAATTTTACCCACTGCCACCTCATTGCCGGCGTAGACATAAGCGGTGTCAAGATAATTCACGCCGCCCTCGATAGCAGCCATCACCTCTTTTTCTGCCTTATCTAAATCTACAATTCCATTATTCTTGGTAAAACGCATGCACCCATATCCCAGAATGGAAATAGGATTGCCATATCTGTCTTTTCTGTATTGCATATTTACTACATTTCCTGTCATTAAGTGATGTGTAATGGTGCCTGTATGTGTATAATATATCATATGAATGCATAAATTGCAGATGATTATGATACCAGAGGCAAATCATAGCAAAACGGCGCAAAGTGCATGGTGCGAGACATCTGCCGCACTTCGGGGCATGGCCGGGCGGCAAATAATCAAATGGTCGAATTCACACGGGATAAATTCCCTTCACGTTGCATCAGCATCCTGCGGCACATAGGAGTAAGTATGGAAAACAACGAAAAACTGCTTACAGACATATTAAACGGTTCCAATGAACTGATCCAGGTCAGCGACGCAAAGAACCTTTCCATGATGTACATAAATGCCTCTGCCAGAGCGTACGCAAAACACGGGGAAGAGCCCTGGGAGGGGCGTCATTGCTATGAATACATGATGGGACAAAAGCAGCAATGCTCCTTTTGCCCACTGCTTCAGAGCGGAGAGCAGGACACCTTTGAGATCGAGGTGGACAACGGCAGGGAAGTTCATGTGGTAAAGACCAGAAAAATCCTGTGGGAGGGAAAGGAGGCATTTATCGAATATGCCTGGGATATCACAAAGATACGCCGCTCCCAGCAGATCTACGAGTCTCAATTGCGGATGCTTTTATCCTCTATTCCTAATGCCCAGGGGATTTTTCACCTGGACATCACCAAGGACAGTGTGATCTCCATCAATGGAAACTCCAGAGAAGTATTGGAGATGAACGGTCTGGTGCGGGTCGATGAGCTGATACAGGCAGTGGCCGCCTATGTGCCGGATGACCGGGATAAAAAGACTTTTTACCGGAACTTTTGCAAGGAGTCTCTGGAAAAAGCCTACAAGGAGGGAAAGACAGAGTTAAGTAAGGAAACGCTGTCCTACTTCGATGACGGAGGCATAAGACCTGCCAGGATCACAGCCAGGATCATGGTCAATCCCCAGAATGCCCATTTGGAATGCCTTCTCTACGGCATAGATATTTCTGCGGAATGGAAGGAACGCAAAAAATCGGAGAAGGAGCTGAAAAAGCAGTTGGCTGTTTTTGATGCCCTGTCGGATGATTATGCCAATGTATATATGGTAAATGTCAGCAGCGAGAAGGTGCAGATCCTGAAGCTGAATGGCTATGTCACCACCGGAATTCGGCGCAAAAAGGATATTCTCTATGATTACGGCAGACTTCAGAGGCAGTATGTATCGGAGAGAGTCTATCCCCTGGATCAGGAGATGATGTATGATGCCATCAGCCTGGATCAGGTCAAAAAAGAGCTGCGCACGTCCAGAGAGTATACGGGAAATTACCGGGTATTGGAAGATGGGGAGATGCACCATTATCAATTTAAATACATACGGTTGGAAAACGCAGAATATGTTATCGCCGGTTTTCAGAATACTGACAGGATTGTAGCGGACGCCAGGAAACAGAAAAAGATCATGGAGGAGACGCAGATTCAGCGAAGAGAGCTGCTGCGGGCCTTTCATTGCCTGGTCCGTAATTTTAAGAATGTCTACCTGGTGGACATCCACCGGGGGACGGCCAAAATATTAAAACAGGAGGATGATCTGGAAGGGTATCTGAGTAGTGTTCGGCATGTGATATTCCCGTATGAAGAATATTTGAATCAGTGGATTACGGAAAATGTGCATCCGGAAGACTGCAGTATGGTTAAAGAGGCACTTAGCGCCGGCCATCTGCGGGAAATCTTTGAAAAACAGAAGGAATATAAGGGCAGCTATCGCAGAATGATAGACGGCAGGACCGTCCGATGTCAGTTTGATTTAAATATTACAGAGGACGAGGGGAAGGTTCTTGCCTGCGTTCAGTATATGGAAGACAACACCGCGTCTGATGAATGATGTAATAATAGGAGGATGGCAGAGGGTTTTAACACCGACCATTTATGCAATAGTCTCTAGGAAATCTGAGAAAGTGCGTTTACCGTCAGGCGGTATTGCTCCTGTACTTTCTGATAATCTTCCTCGTAATCTTCCAGCTTGCCGCCCCGGAGCTTCTCTGTCAGGGAAGCGCTTGCAGTGTAGAGATTGGAGAGGCTTAAGTTGGCGCAAATGCCCTTGAGGGTATGGGAAGCACGGAAGGCTTCCTCGGCTTGTCCGGCTGCTATGGATTTTTCCAAAGTCTGATAGCTGGAATCCTCCAAAAATTTTGCAGCAAATCGTTTCACCAGAGTTTCACCGCCAAAGCGTCTGCATACATCCTCATAATCTGCGCCGATGGATTGATAACTTTCCTCTATAGTCATTTCCCTTATCTTCCTTTTTAACTGACTGATTAACCTAACTAGTGAAAACATTCTTAATCAGCTACACGATTGGGAGTTATTAAAACCCTGAATATACGTCATTCCCCCATGATCTAAAAGGTGTAGTTATTAAAAATCACTGTAACTGTTCAGAGCCAACCTCCAAAATGCTTCGCATTTCGTCGGTGTGGCGTATCCGCCAAATAAAATTTCAAAATCAGCCTCAGAAATGCAAGCATTTCACGTCTGATTTATGAAATTTTGCTTGGCTCTGAACAGTTACAAATCACTTTACTAGGTTATCTACTTGATTCACTTAATTGATTCACTTAATTGATTTACTTAACTGGCTTGCTTAACTAACTTACCTAACGAGTCTTATGCGGCCTATGCAGTGTTTCAACGGTTTATGCGTGAATGGAATTGAAATCATCACAATAAAGAACATTCATTTACTGCATATTGTTTTCGGGGGGGGCACCCTCTGTCAGGGATTCCATGTTATCCAGCTTATCCCGAATCTTGTCCTGTATATCTTTTAAGCACTCCAGAAGCAGCGGATTAAAGACACCGCAGGCCCCCTCCTGAATCATGGACATGGCCTTTTCGTGGCTGTATGCCTTTTTATAGACGCGCTCACTGATCAGGGCATCGTAGGCGTCCACGATGGAAACAACCTGTGCGGCGATGGGAATCTGGTCTCCCTTAAGGCCGTCCGGGTAGCCATTGCCGTCATAGCGCTCATGATGCCAGCGACAGATCTTATAAGCAACCTTGACCAGCGGCTCATCCCGATAGAGCTTCATGTCATTGAGCATGGAGGCACCGATGAGTGTGTGCTGCTTCATGATCCAGTACTCATCTTCTGTGAGCTTGCCGGGTTTATTCAATATCTTGTCGTCGATACCGATCTTGCCGATATCGTGAAGCGAAGAGGCCGTGGTGATGAGCTGTTGTTCATTCCAGCTTAAATGATACTTATCGGTCTTCTGTGTCAGGCTCTGCAGCAAGAGTTTGGTCATGACGTTGATATGCTGCACATGCAGGCCGCTCTCACCGTTACGGAACTCAACGATGTGACTTAAGATATGAATCATCATCTGGTTGTTCTTTTCCTTGTCACGCATCTGCTGCTTGACCATGGATGTCAGCCGGCGCTGCTTCTCATAGAGTCTGACGGTATTATAGACGCGTCTTTGTACAATCTGAGCATCGAAGGGGCGGGTGATGTAGTCCACAGCACCCAGATCATAGGCCTGTTTGATAAAGGAAGTGTCCTCCTCGCTGGAGATCATCATCACCGGAATGTCTTCCGTCCAACGGTTTTCCTGCATGATACTCAGAACCTCAAATCCGTTGATACCCGGCATGACAATATCCAGCAAAACCAGCGAGATTTCTGTTTTATAGCGGGTGAGGATTTCCAGCCCCGCCTCACCATCGGCGGCTTCCAGAATATCATAATTGTCGGAGAGGATTGTGCGAAGAATCTCCCGGTTCATGGCGGAGTCATCGATGATCAACACGCGGTGTGCGTCTTTCTGGGAGGAGGTTGCCTCCTCCTGCAGCTTTTCAACAGCTGCAATTTTCTCATCCTCGATGACCACCTCATTTTTCTGGAGTTTGGCCTGGTACATCATGCTGTCTGCTCTGCGTATCGCTGCGTCCATGGACTCTCCCCTTGAGAGTACACCGCCAATGCTGACGGTCAGTCTCACCTGGGAGTAGCCGGGAATCCTCTGTTCTCTTACGGAAGAGAGAATGTGGCGCAGCTTTCGGCCAAAAGCATTTTCACTGATGTTCGGCATAATCAGAATAAATTCGTCGCCGCCGTAGCGGATCAGTTTATCTGATCGGCGGATATTGCGCAGAATCACCCGGCTTAAGGTGCGCAGTGCGGTGTCACCGGCCTGATGTCCGTAGAGATCGTTGCAAAGTTTGAAATCGTCCATGTCGATCATGGCAATGCCGGAGGGAGTGGTCAGATTCTTTATTTTTTCTTCGTAGTATTTTCTGTTATAGGCACCGGTGAGGGCATCGGTATACAGTTCCTTGTCATAGCCGGCAATTTCTGAGCGCAGTGCCTTCCAGCCGCTTTTATCGGTGACCAGGGTATGGTCAAGGGTATTGACCATTTCTATCACAAAGGGCTTGCCGTCAATTTGTACATATTTGGCAATGACCTGATACATGGTGGAATCCATGTAGTCCAGCCTGGTCTTCTGAGGCTCTGTTTCGGATACCATATTGCCTATGCAGTTGGCGCAGCATTTCTTCCCCCAGAGATCGTAGCACTGATGATCAGACAGGACAGCGTCATCCTGTATCCTGTTAAGGTCAATCTCTCTGTGTTCTGCAGGATCCAGCAGGCGCACAGAAGAAAATACCTTGTGCAGCTGCTGAATCATTTCTTTGGCTTCCTGAACTGTCATTGCTACCTCTGACCTCCTGAGGGGTACCTTTTGCTTTGCTGGAATTTAGAAGAAATGATAACGGGATTTTGTGAAAAATATATCGAAATGCTCCGATAAGCTGGCGGAGCGAGGAGAGAATCCCGCATAAGTGCAAACAACGCTATAAAAAAACGAATGTCGAAAATGAATCATTCAGACAATTTATTTATAACAGAATAACGATATGGATACTACTTGTTTCGTAGAATTTCGGAATTTCAACGATTTTATCCAATTATACATTTGTATTTAATGTCGAGTTTAACAGATAAAAAGACAGCTTGCTTATCCCTGTTAATCATCCGCTGCGGGAGTAGGTGTCTGCAGGATAAGGGTGACGAGAAAAGAAGGCAGGGAATACCCGTAATCTCTGTAATCTCTTGACGTAAAAATCAATTCCAAGTACAGTATAAATGGTGAAGGTTTTACGTGCACGCAAGAGGGTTTGCTGTGCAATCTGCATAAAATTAAAGCACAAAACAGGCGGATTGGCAAGCAGGCAGCAGAGGAAGCTGCAGATGGCAAAAGAAGAAAAGACAGTAGTGACGATCAAGGACATTGCAGAGGAGGTGGGGGTATCCAGAGGAACGGTAGACCGTGCCCTGAATCACCGTGGGCGCGTTTCGGAAGAGACTGCGAAAAGGATTCAGGAGACTGCAGAGCGGATGGGCTACCAGAAGAGCATTGCAGGAGCGGGCCTGGCGGCCAGAAAAAAGAAATTTCAGCTGGGCTTCGTCTATTTTGATGCAGCCTTGGCACCCTTCCACCAGCTGATTTTTCAGGCCGCTAAGGAAAAGGCCAGAGAGCTGGCCCAATACGGTGTGAAGGTGCATTTTGTACCTATTCACGGATTTACAAAGAAGGACAGACAGGACTTCGCCGACTATGTAGTGCAGCATCGGGAAATCGCAGGCTGGGTTACGGTGGGCAGCATGACGGAGGTTCTTTACCGGATCTGGGAACAGGCAGAGATGACGCCGGTGCCGGTGGTGACCTATAACATGGACAGCGAGGATCCCTCTAATCGCATCTGTCATGTGGGATGTGATTATCGAAAGGCCGGTCGCTTAGCCTGCGGGCTGGCGGCGCTGATGAGTCAGGAAAAGGGCAAGGTTCTGGCGATTACAGAGGATCCGGGCAATATTTCCAGTGCGGTGCAGCGGCTGGAGGGCTTCTGTCAGGAAATGAAGATGTATCCGTCCATGAAACTGGCGGGAAATCTCCATACTGTATCAAGTGAGATGACAGAGGGCGTAATCAAAGCCCTCCATGAGCAGCTCCTGGAGATGATCCGGCAGGATACGGGAATCAACGTGATCTATCTCGTGAATCCGGGAGATTATCGGATCTGTGACATCATTCGGAAGGCAGAGCCTTCCCGTAAGTTTATCGTGATCACCAATGATCTGGTGACAGAGGAACAAAAGGAAATGATCCGGGACGGCCGGATTGCCGCTGTAGTGGATCAGGAGCCCGGCAAACAGGGAAAACGTCCCCTGCAAATTCTTTTCCAACTGCTGGCTATGGACAGAGAGCCGGAGAGCGACTGGATTCCTACCAGGCTCTCCGTGATCATCCGCCAGAATATGGATGAAGAGTTTTAAAATGGAGCCGCAGCAAGCTGCGGCCTAAGGAGGTAAATATGAAAAAACAGATTTTAGCGCCTACATCTCCGGATATGACACCGGAAGAGCAGCAGCACATGGAACTGTCCAGAAAGCTGGCGGGAGAGTGTGTGGTATTGATGGAAAATGACGGAACACTGCCCCTTGCGCCCGGCAAGCTGGCACTGTACGGCTCCGGCGCACGCAGGACCGTAAAAGGCGGCACAGGCTCCGGAGATGTGAATTCCCGCTTTGTGGTGACGGCAGAGGAAGGCCTGGAGAAGGCAGGGTTTACCATTTTGACAAAGGATTGGCTGGATCACCAGGATCATCATGTGCAGGAGGCAAAGGATGCGCATCGGCAGATCGTGCATCAGAAGTCCCTGGAGACAGGCATGCCGGAGATGCTCTTTGAGCTTTCCATGCCTTTCCATGAGCCGGCACCCGCGCAGATTTCTGCTGCAGATTTGAAGACACAGGAGACAGATACTGCCTTTTATATTATTTCCCGGAATTCCGGAGAGGGCGCTGATCGTTATGCCAGTGAGGGAGATTACCGGCTTTGGGCGGAGGAAATTCAGCAGATCCGCACCCTGGCAGAGCAGTATGAGCATCTGGTGTTGATCCTGAATATCGGCGGACTGGTGGACTTATCACCGGTCAAGGAGATAAAAGGAGTAAATGCGATTCTGCTCATGTCCCAGTTGGGCAATATCGGCGGCTATGCGCTGGCAGACGTGCTGACAGGCGCAGTCAATCCCTCCGGCAAGCTGGCGGATACCTGGGCGGCTCATTATGAAGATTATCCTTCCTCTGCAGGTTTTTCCCACAATAACGGGGATACGGATGATGACAGCTATACAGAGGGAATTTATGTGGGCTACCGCTATTTTGACCAGGCGGACAAGGAAGTTCTCTATCCATTCGGCTACGGACTTTCCTATACCTCCTTTGCAGTGGAACCGGACAGCGTGACCACAGAGGAGGAAATCCTGAAGGTGGCTGCAAAAGTGACCAACACCGGAAAGGCAGCGGGCAAGGAAGTGGTGCAGGTCTATGTATCTGCGCCGGAAGGAGCGCTCGATAAGCCTTATCAGGAATTGAAGGGATATGCAAAGACACCTTTGCTCCAACCGGGAGAGAGCTGTGAGACGACGGTAGAGATTCCTCTGCGCCGTTTGGCTTCCTACAGCGAGGAGAAGGCATCCTGGATCCTGGAAAAAGGGGATTATATCCTTCGTGTGGGCACTTCCTCTAAGGAGACGACGCCTGCTGCAGTGTTGCAGGTGCCGGAGGAGATTCTTTCCGTGGTATGCACCAATATCTGCCCTAAGGACAGTACCTTTGAGGAAAAGAAGAGCTGCGGCAGAAAGGCAGATGCCAAAGAGACACAGGGGCTTCCTGTGGTGATCCTGACACAGAAGGATCTGGCTGCGGTAAAGACCTCCTATCAGGAAGAGCGCCGGGAGATGACCACGACAATTACAGACAAGCTGACACTGGAGGATGTGCTGACAGGGAAGGCTGCTCTGGAGGATCTGGTGGCGCAGCTCTCTGTGCGGGAACTGGCCAGCTATGCAGTCGGCCGTCACGTGGAGGCAGGAGAGGATTCTGTCATCGGCAATGCGTCCTTAAGCGTGCCTGGTGCAGCGGGAGATACCGGCACTATCTGCACAGAGAGCAGAAATATTCCGTCCGTTTCCATGGCAGACGGCCCTGCCGGACTTCGTCTGCAGCCTCATTTTAAGGCGAGACATGACGGCACCATCCTGCCCGGCGGAAGCAAGCTGGGGGATGTGGTGGAGCCTTTCCCGGAATATGAGAATCCCGAGGATGTGGTGGATCATTATCAGTACACCACGGCCATCCCGATCGGCTGGGCGCTGGCACAGTCCTGGAACCAGGAGCTGGTAGAGCAGGCGGCAGATATGGTAGGCGCAGAAATGGAAAAATTCGGCGTGGACATCTGGCTGACACCGGCCATGAATATTCATCGTAATCCTCTGTGCGGCCGTAACTTTGAGTATTATTCCGAGGATCCGGTGCTGACAGGCCTGACAGCGGCTGCCATCACCAAAGGTGTACAGGGACATAAGGGCAAAGGCGTATCCATCAAGCATTTTGCCGGCAATAACCAGGAAGATAACCGCTATCAGACCAATGTGCATATTTCCGAACGGGCACTGCGCGAGATCTATTTAAGAGGTTTTGAGATCTGTATTCGGGAGAGCCAGCCAGAGACCATCATGACGAGCTATAATCTGATCAATGGCATCCACACGGCCAACAGCCATGATCTGCTCCAGAAGGTAGCCAGAGATGAGTGGGGCTTTAAGGGGCTGATCATGACAGACTGGTATTCCACGGAAGGTCTGGACGGACTGAGTCAGAGTGCAACAGGCAAATATCCCTGGGGATCTCCGGCAGGAGCTGTTTATGCCGGCAATGATATCCAGATGCCCGGCAGCGCCATGATCGAGGACAGTATCGTGAAGGCAGTGGAAAGCGGAGAAAAGGACGCCCAGGGCTTTGCCTGCACAAAGGCCGATCTGCAGTTCTGTGCAGCTAATGTGCTCCGGGGTGTGATTTACGCAGTACAGAGTCTGTAAATAGCATCGGCGATGCGCCCGGCACCCTGTCCGTCGATTTTCTGCCGGATCTGCCCGGATAGGGAAAGTCTCTTCCTGTCATCGGTAGCCAGATCGTATAAATTTTCCAGGATGTTCCGGCAGATTTTATCCCTGTCAGGGCGTATATCTCCGGCGTAAAACACCAGGCCGGCCTTGGCAAAGTCGCGGGCAGAGGGCAGCTGGTTATCTGCCATGGTATAGACTATGCCGGGGACGCCGGCGGCGCACAGCTCGTAGAGAGTGGTGCCGGCAGCAGTGATCGCCAGGTCGCAGGAACACATCAGGGATGCCATGTCCGTGACATTTTCATGGAGTGTCAGCTGGGGCATCGTCTGTGCCAGAGCCTGCAGCTCCTGCCGGAAGGGACTTAAGGATCCCAGGATTACCTCCCATCGGAGATGGCAAAGGAACGGATGGACAGCCATGGCTTTTACCAGGGCAGGTGCCATCCCATAGGGGTCTGAGCCGCCGGTGGAGAGCAGAATTCTCTCCGTCTTTGGTCTGTTTGCCGGCTGACAGCGGGCAAATTGAGGGCGAAGGGGGGCATAGGCAGCCCCCTGGAGCAGATGGGGCGCTGTGTAGAGACCGGCAGTCGCTGTCAGATCGTAGTTGATCACCAGAGAGACCGGTGGATCAAAGCTAAGCAGGTCGTCTATGTAACCTGTGGGAGCAAGCGGCTGCAGCGCTGATAAATAGGAAGGATCTGCATAGTAGGAGTCCACCAGGATAAAGGATGGTGCAGGGCAGCGGCCGTCTGCATACAGAGACCGGATGGCAGGCAGTTCTGCCTGCAGATCATCGTAGGCACTGTGCAGAATCTGTATTCCGTCCGGTCCATAGGGAGCATAGGCCACGGCAAAATGCTTCAGTAGGTCAGCGCTCTCTGCATCGGCAGTGATAAAGAATACCGATGCCCCCATTTCCTTAAGAGCGCTGCAGATGGATAGACAGCGCATCAGATGCCCGGTGGCAACATGGCGGTTGCCGTCGGCGCGGATCCATACAGTTTTCATTGAGAATACCTTTCCGGACAGTGACGCATAGATCTTGCATACACCGCCTATAGACTGATCGCAGCGCAGATTTCTTATCTGCGCTGCGATTTTTGATTTTGGATATAAAGTTTGAAAGAAATGCTCGATAGCATTTCTTTCAAACCGCATTGATGCCGTAAACGTCATCAATGCAAGATTACATCGGAGAATCCGCCTGCGCGAAATTCTCCTCGTGCTGCCGCGGTAAACCGCAGCATAGAAAGGAAAAATATGACAAGTAAAGAAAAGGAGCTTAAGAGAAATCAGCCTCCCGGAGGGGCTCTCCTCTCTTCAGGTCATGGGTGGCCTTTTTGCCCAACACCCTATCGTATTCCACAGGGGGCAGGCCATTGCCGGGACGGATGGAGCGGATGTTCTCAGGAGTCAGGGGAGAGCCGGCAGGGATGTCCTGCACGACAAAGAGGGAACGGGCCCCTTCCCGTTCGATTTCCTGCACGGGGGTCAGCTGATAGACACTGCTGCCCAGTGCCTTCTCTACAATGCGAATATCCTGCACCATGCGGGCGAATTCCTCCGGTTCCATGGAAAAGGCACCGTCCGGTCCGCCGTCACTGCGGCGAAGGGTCAGATGCTTTTCCACCATGCGGGCGCCCAGAGCAATGGACGCCACAGCGACTGCCGAGCCCATAGTGTGATCGGAGAGTCCCATAAGGCAGCCGTATTCTTTTGCCAGAGTGGGGATGGTGTTGAGGTTCACATCCTCGTAGGGCGTGGGATAGGCGGAGACACACTTTAGCAGCATGATCCGGTCATTGCCCTCAGCCAGGCAGGCATCCAGCGCCAGACGGATGTCGCTCTCTCTGGCGACACCGGTGGCCAGAATGATGGGTTTTTGCTTAGAGGCTGCCTGCCGGATCAGGGGAATATCTGTAATCTCATAGGAAGCAATCTTATAGGCAGGCATCTGACACTGTTCCATCAGATCGATAGCGGTAAAGTCAAAGGGAGAGGAAAAGCAGACCAGTCCCAGCTTTTTGGCCTCTTCCATCAATCCCTGATGCCATTCCCAGGGTGTGTAGGCTTCCTGATAGAGCTTATAGAGGGTAGTGCCGTCCCAGATGGTGCCGCCGGTGATGCTAAAATAAGGGGCATCACTTTCAATAGTGATGGTATCCGGGGTATAGGTCTGGAGTTTAATGGCATCGGCGCCGGCCTCCTTGGCCGCATGGAGGATCTCCAGAGCCCGGCTGTAGTCCTGCAGGTGATTGGCACTCATTTCCGCTACGATAAAGACCGGAGAGTCAGCGGCGATTCGATGGTCACCGATAAAGATTTCTTTTTGCATAAAGAGGTTACCTTTCGTTGTAGAATTCGTGATGCAGCTGACGGTACTTGGACTCTGCAATCTGCCAGTCTTCCATGGTGTCGATATCCTGTACCTCAGCCTCTGATAAGATTACAGGCACCAGGTCGTCCACGTCCGTGGTGCATCCTCGTAGAAAAGCTTCTGTGCGGCAGGCGTAGAACTGGCCGCAGTCATGGTAGAACTTTTCCAGATCCTGGGATCTGGCAGTGAGGTATTCCGGAAACCGACGCACCAGCCGTCCTTCCCGGATCACCACGCTGCGCTGGGGGGGATAGGAATAGGCCACCACCGGCATGACAGACTCATGGGTGTGCAGGAGTTCCATGGCTTCCTTCAGCCGCTGTCCTGTGAGAAAAGGGGCTGTGGGGTAAATGCAGCAGAAGCGGTCAAAATGCTGCCCATTCTCTTCATAGCACCGCAGCACTTCAGCGATGACTTCGTCGGTAGTGGCGTAGTCATTGGAAGTGGCCTCCGAGCGCATAAAGGGCACATTGGCGCCGGCCTGACGCGCCAGTGCGGCGATTTCTTCGTCATCTGTGGAGACCATGACCTCTGCAAAGGCACCGGAGGAGAGAGCGGCTTCGATGGAATAAAACAGAATCGGTTTGCCGCAGAATATTTTCTTGTTTTTGCCGGGAATGCGCTTGCTGCCGCCCCGGGCGGTGATTATGGCGACGGCGCTGGGATTTTGCATGTCTGTTCCTTTCTTCATAGTTATCTCAGAGTCGGTTTTATTCATGTCACATTCGGGATGATATTGTGATGATATCATGATGATACCATGAGAGGATTATAGCACTGAACTGTTTTTTTTTGACATAGTAGATGAGAAAGATGTTGAAAATAAGGCGGAATGGGTTAGATTTATGGGCCGGCAAGAATAGCAATGGATGATATCTGATGATATTTGGTGATATCTGGTGAATTAAGTGTCGCCCGTCCATGCACCGAAGCACGGCAGATGTCTCGCACCATGCACTTTGCGCCGTTTTGCTATGGTTTGCCTCTCACCTTCGGATGGCCGGCCCTTAACTCGCATCCCCGCCAGATGCGGGGATGCTCAGACAGGCGGGCCTATCGGATGCGCTCTGAAAGCGCGTCCGATACCATCCTCCGGCTTCGATGCAAACCATGCAAAACTGGCGCGCAGTGCAAAGGATGCGAGCCATTCTGCCGCACTCCGGTGCATTACATTTTTTCGCGCCTGTTTTGATACGAAATTCTACTTTTTTTCAGATCTGTTTATCTGTTTAGATATGAATTTTACATTTTTTTGAACTTGATTAAGACAAAATCATACATTTTTCGTTATCTGAATGAATCATGTTGCATCGGTCTATAAAAATAGACTCGAAAAATATGTACCGAGTAATAAGAGCAGACATTTACCGCGGTGGCGGGAAATATTGTCAATCCCATACCGGCGATGTAAGATAAAAAACAGACAAAACAGAAAGAGAATATGCGGAAATGTGTAAATGACAATGACAAGGTCGGACAGTACAAAGTCAGACAGTGCAAAGTCAGACAGGAAATGCAAATAGAAAATACAGACAAATGTAAAAAAGAGCAGATAAAAAGCAGCAGATAAAAAGCAGCAAAGCAGCAAACGAGAAATGAGGACGCCTATGCATCAGACACCCTATTATTATATCGATGAAAAGAAATTGGACAGCGACATTGACCTGCTGAAGGAGGCTATGGAGAAGGCGTGGGGGGAGAATGTGATTCCTTCCTATTCGGTAAAAACCAATTCCCTGCCCTGGCTGCTGGATCATGTGAAGTCGCATGGTTTTTATGCCGAGGTGGTTTCGGAGACAGAGGCGGATCTGGCGGCTCGGCTTGGATTTTCCTATTCTCATATGATTTATAATGGCCCTATCAAAGACCGGGATACCTTTGAGAAGATTTTGCTGGCGGGGGGAATGGTAAATATGGATTCTTCTCAGGAACCGCTGTGGCTTAGGGAGTTGGCGGCGGCCCATCCCGGGCAGGATTTTGCCGTGGGGGTGAGAGTGAATTTTGATATACAGCCGCTGCTCCCCGGGGAAGTGTTGGCGGATGAAGAGGGCAGCCGCTTTGGCTATTGCTACGAAAACGGCGAGCTGAAAAGAGTGGTGGAGGATGTCGGGAAGATACCAAATGCAAGGCTGGCAGGCCTGCATCTGCATTCTTCTACCAAATCCCGCTCTGTGAAGGTGTTCGGGACGCTGGCGGCCATGGCGGTTCGGATCGCCGGAGAATATGACCTGCAGCTTTCCTATGTGGATATGGGCGGCGGCTATTTCGGAGGCCGGGCAGATATGCCTGATTACAGGGATTACATGCCTGTCATCGCCGGAGAACTGAAAAAAGGCTTCGATCCGGCGAAGACAGCTCTGATTGCAGAGCCCGGGGTATCCCTGATCTCCGGGTCATTTAGCTTTGTCACCTCGGTAAAGGATGTGAAGCATATCCGGGAGCATGTTTACGTGGTGACGGATGGGGGAAGAGTGAATTTGAACCCTCAGGTGACCAGACGCAGCTATCCCCATCATCTCCTGTATATGGAACAGCCCGCTGCCAAAAGGGAGACAATGCCTTCCCAGATGATCTGCGGCTATACCTGCATGGAATATGACCGGCTCTTTGAGGAAAAGAATGCACCGGCACTGCAGCCGGGAGATCTGGTGGTTTATGACACGGCCGGGGGGTATACCATGTGTTTAAATCCCCTTTTTATCCAGTATCTGCCGGCTGTGATTGTGGGACAGGCAGACGGATCCTCTTTTGTGGCCAGAGAGCCTTGGACCAATGAGGAGTATCTGCAGAAGAATCATCTGGCAGGGGAAAAATCGCCCAAGTCCCGTGAAGAATGAGAAAGGAACCTATGCACCAGCGAATTTATGTTTGCCATACCTATTATCATGTATATGTAACCTGCCTGAAGGAACTGGCACTGCCTAAGGAGCAGCAGGGGGAAGCCACACTGGTACTCTCCACCATGTCCAACGACTTTCGAAACCTGCCAAGGCGGGCACAGCAATGCCCTCTTTTTGAGCAGGTGGTGCTGTTTGATGAAAAGCTGGACAGTTTTTTCCCGGAGTTAAAGGCGCTTAAGACAAATACCGGCAATCTGGTGCGCAATATGCTGAACCGCATGCGCTTTCTGCGCCGCTTCGGTGCACTGCAGGAGCCCTATGTGCCGGTGGACTTTCGGGAATACAGGGATATTTATGTCTATTGCGATTCGGATCCCATAGGCTACTATCTCTCCGCCCATCATATCCGCTATCATGCGCTGGAGGATGGGCTGGATTGCCTGAAATACTATGACACAGCCCGTTACGACAACAGAGGACATTTTAATCTGAAGGCCCGGATGGCAAAGCTTGGCCTTATCTTTATCCAGAACGGCTACGGGAAATATTGCATCGATATGGAAGTAAATGACTTGTCAGCGCTGCAGTTTCCGGGGCCGAAGTATATCGAACAGAGCAGGGAAAAGCTGGCAGAGCGATTGACGAAGGCAGATCAGGAAATGCTGACAGACCTCTTTATAGAGGACAAGCCGGCACTGCTGCAGGTGCTGGCCAAGGCAAAAGAAAAGAATCTCCCGACAGTGCTGGTGCTCTCCGAGCCTCTTTGTGACCTGGAGACCAGAAAGAGGCTTTTTGCGGACTTGATCAGAGAAAATGGAACGATAAACGGGAAAAAAGCACAGATCATCATAAAGCCGCATCCCAGAGATGTATTGGATTACCGGGCAAATTTCCCGGAGGATCTGGTGCTGGATGCGTATTTTCCCATGGAGATCCTCAATTACGTAGAGGGGATTCACTTTGACAGGGTGGTGACGGTGTATACCGTTCCCTCCTCCATTCACTGCGCCGATGAAAAGATTTACCTGGGAGATGATTTCATGGATCGCTACGAGGCACCGGAGATTCATAGACAGAATGAACAAATCTCCTAGAGGGTATTAGGGCATGGCCCCGGCCAAGGGAGTGGGTGGCGGAGAGTGTCCGGGTGCAGGGGCCTTACAAGAGCCTCGGTACTTAGCTCGCGTCCTTTGCGAGCTTATGTACCGCTAGGCTCTTGTACGGAGCCGAGAGGCGTCCCCAAAGCCGGATACCTCCGACAGGACCCACTCCCTTGGACGGGGTCATGCAGCGACATTCTGTATATTATCCCAGGTTTGGCATATAGCAGGGCATCTGATATAATATAAGACTGCAGTAAAAGACGGTAATAAAAGACGGCAATAAAAGACAGCGGCATTGCCGTACCAATTTCCCACAGGACAGGAAAGTGAATCCATGATAAGAGACCTTAAGAAACTGAATCTTCTTTTAAGTGCACAGCAAAAGGCCAAAATGGCAGGCATCCTGGTGATGATGCTCATCGGCGGCGTGCTGGAGACCCTGGGCATTGCCCTGATCGTTCCTATCATCATGGTGATCATCAGTCCGGAGGCCATCGAAGCCAACGAGTATCATATGGGAGATATCTACCATGCACTGGGCATGGAGAGTACCATGCAGTTCGCAGTGACTATGATGGTGGCCATCATTCTGGTCTTTGTGATCAAGAATATCTTTTTGTATTTTCAGAATGTGGTGCAGCTGCGCTTCATCTATACCAATCAGTTTGACACCAGCAACCGCATGATGATCAATTTCATGAAGCGGCCCTATGAGTATTATCTGAATGCAGATACTTCTGTGATCCAGCGCAATATCACATCCGATATCAACAATGTTTTTGCTTTGGTATTGACGATTCTGCAGTTGATTTCCGAGGCAATCGTTTTTGTATGTCTGGTGATCGTGCTGCTGTATATGGACGCTTTGATGACCATTTCCATCGCCGGTCTTCTGCTGGTGGTGCTTCTGGTGATCAAGATCATTATCAAGCCCATTATGTTCCGGGCCGGCAAGGAAAATCAGGATTATTACAGTGGTCTGTACAAGTGGATCGATCAGTCTGTCATGGGCATCAAGGAGATCAAGATCGCCAATAAGGAGAATTATTTCATCAACTCCTATGCCAAGTGCGGGGAAGGCTATGTCAATGCCGTACAAAAATACAATATTTACAATTCCACGCCCAGACTTCTCATCGAGACAGTTTGCATCGCCGGTCTGGTGGGCTACATGCTGCTGATGATGGTAAACGGAACGGATACCAAGGATCTGGTGGCCTCTATTTCCGTTCTGGCGGCGGCTTCCACGAGACTTCTGCCTTCAGCCAACCGCATTAATAATTATCTGACCAGTTTGGCATACTTTGAGCCCTTCCTGGACAATGTCAGTGACAATCTGCAGGCAGAGATTCATGACAAGGATATTTCCTATAATGCGGCAGACTACAAGGTGAAAACAGCGGTAGAAAAGCTGCCGGTAGAGAAAGAAATCGAATTAAAGGATATTACCTATAAATATCCTAATTCCGAGAGCTATGTCTTTTCCCATGCGGATATGACCATTCCCATTGGGGAGTCAGTGGGCATTGTGGGGACATCCGGCGCCGGTAAGACCACCATTGTGGATATCATGCTGGGGCTTCTGCAGACAGAAACAGGACAGATTCTGGCAGACGGCGTGGAAGTCAGAGACCATTATCAGGCATGGCTTAAAAATATCGGTTATATTCCCCAGACGATCTTTATGCTGGATACTACTATCAGAAAGAACGTGGCCTTTGGCTACGAGGATGAGGAGATCGACGATGAGAAGGTATGGCGGGCTCTGAAGGAGGCACAGCTGGACGAACATGTCCGCTCCCTGCCGGAAGGACTGGATACGGAAATCGGCGAGCGGGGCATCCGTCTCTCCGGCGGACAGCGGCAGCGCATCGGCATAGCCAGAGCTCTCTTTGAGGATCCGGAGGTCCTGGTGCTGGATGAGGCTACCTCCGCCTTGGATAATGAGACAGAGGCAGCTATTATGGATTCCATCAATCACCTTCACGGCAAAAAGACCCTGATCATCATTGCGCATCGTCTGCAGACTATCGAGAAGTGCGATATGGTCTATCGGGTAAAGGACGGCGGTGTGGTGAGAGAACGCTAGGAAATGAGGGAGCAAATGGCAAAAAAGCCCAGAGAAGCAAATTTTGAGCTGCTGCGGATACTGTCCATGTGGATGGTGGTGATCCTGCATACTCTCTCCAGAGCAGATGCGCTGGTGGAGATCGGCATGCCTCTTTCCTCCATTCGTCTTGTGGGCAACTATATGGAGTCTCTTTGTATTGTGGCGGTAAATGTCTATGTGCTGCTCAGCGGTTATTTTCTTTCAGAGACGACTTTTCGCCTGCAGCGGCTGCTGAGGCTTTTGGCCCAGGTGTTCTTTTATGTATTGCTGATTCCGCTGGTTTTACTGCTCCTGGGACAGGGACAGAATGTGCAGATCCATGATCTCTGGAGCGTTTTCAATTACATTCTGCCGGTTTCCACAGAGCATTATTGGTTCATCACCGCTTATGTGCTGCTTTTGGCTTTTGTACCTGTGTTAAATGCAGGCATGCATACATTGAATCAGAAGACCTTTCAGAGGATGCTTTGGACGGCACTTTTCTTTTTCTGTATTCTAAAGAGCATTTGTCCGGTACAGCTGAGCACCGATCATGCCGGCTATGATTTCGGCTGGTTTATCTGTCTGTATTTGCTGGCCGCTTATGGACGCCGTTATGGCTTCCTCAGCCTGCTGCCGGAGAAATTCCGCAGAAGGATAGAGGATGCGGCCTTCAGAAAAAGGAAGAAAAGAGCCGGCCTTATTCTTTATCTTCTGAGCACATTTCTGATCTGGCTGCTCAGTTTCCTTCTTTGGATTGTGTATGACAGAACCGGCGCGCTGGCTTATTATTCTCAGGTGCCGTTTCACTATAATGCATGGCTGACATTGACCGGCGCACTGGGGATTTTCACATTTTTCAGGTATTGCATCATTCCGGAAGGACGGACGGCGAAGGTGATTCGTAAACTCTCGCCGTATACATTGGGAGTCTACCTGATCCATGAGCACAGAGATCTGCGTGATCTTTGGTTTCCTCTGGTAAAAAAGCTCATTGGGCCGGTACCGGCAAATCCTTTGCTTTTCATAGCATGGGTATTGGCAGCGGCGGCCATCGTCTATATGGTGTGCACGGTGATTGACTGGATAAGGAGCAGATTTTTCCTGGCAGTACCGCAGAAAACGGCAACAGACTGTGGGGAGAAGAGGTAACGATGAGACAAAATATTTCCAGGATCAAGGACAACTTAAAGGGACTGCAGCAGCCGATGGAAAAGTTCCTCTTTCCCTTGCTCTTGCTGTTATGGCCTTTGGCGGCAGTCAATCAGGGCGTCAATGTGATGGATTCCACTTACAGCCTGGGTAATTACCGGTATGGGGACAGCGTGGGAGTGATGTGGCACTTTGCCACCTATCTGGCGAACTGTCTGGGGGAGCTGTTTGACAGGACCCCCTTTGGAAAAACCATGCTGGGGATGAATTTTCTGACAGGTCTGCTGGTCTCCGTGACAGCACTGGCGGTTTATTATGTGCTAAAGAGAATGATGCCGGGGTGGATGATCTTTCTGGGAGAATGGATCGCCATCTCCCTGTGCTGGTGTCCCACGGTGATTCTGTATAATTACCTGACGTATTTACTGCTGACATTGGCGTGTCTTTTTCTTTTTCTGGCAGAGACATCGGTGCCCCGATCACCCCGGTGGTTTGTGCTGGCAGGAATTTGTCTGGGGCTTAACGTCATGGTGCGCTTTTCCAATGCGCCCCAATGTCTGCTGATCCTGGCAGTGTGGTATTATGCGTGGATCGCGAAGCAAAAGGCTTCCCAGTGTCGGAAGGATACGCTTTTCTGTATCCTGGGATATGTTCTTGGCTTTGGTATTCCCCTTCTGGTCATTCTGATCCGCTACGGAGCAGGTGTTTACGCAGAGATGATTCAGTCTCTTTTCGGCATGACATCCCAGGCTTCAGACTATACGATGGCGGGCATGCTGTTCTCCATTCTGGATACTTACGTGCATGCAGGACGATGGATGGCCATTATGGCAGCCGGTACCGTGATGGGCACTTTATTTTTGATGATGCCTATCTGGAGACGTTATGAGTGGGCAAAGCGTCTTCTCTATGTGGCAGGAATTGCGTTGATGATTCGCTTCTTTTACGGGAGAGGCATGTTTACAGTCAATTATCAGGATTATTGGTGTATGTTCCAGTGGGGGATGTGCCTGGTGATCCTGGCATGGGTGGTTTGCCTGGCAGCCATGGGAGGTGTGGCGGCAGCTACAGTGGATGAACGTTTTCTGGCTGCGATGACATTGCTGCTCCTATTGATCACGCCGATCGGTTCCAATAACTATACCTTTCCGCTGCTGAACAATCTTTTCTTTATCGGACCTTTCACCCTCTGGATTCTGCGGCGCTTCTGGCAG
This sequence comes from bacterium, assembly GCA_963593905.1. Taxonomy (GTDB): domain Bacteria; phylum Bacillota; class Clostridia; order Lachnospirales; family Lachnospiraceae; genus CAG-791. Next base: position 28,768 of record CAVBBL010000019.1, read on the forward strand.
CATACGAGATACCGAAGAAAGCATGGTGCATGGCATATCATGACGCTGGCTATTCTGGTGATGGTGCTGGTACAGGGATCCTTATTTCATGTTTGTTTTGCATTCAGGGACGGTACAGACGGCACGAAGAGGAGTGAGCAGGTGACAGGAAATGCATATCTTGCCGGGATGCAGACTACACCGGCCAACGCTGCGGCCTTAAGCGGTCTTAGTGAGGCGACAAAGCAGTACGGACTTACAGGGAAAAAGCTCCTGACATTCGGCAATGTTCCGGGATTGCATGTGATTCTGGGAATGGAGCCGGCTCTGAGCAACACCTGGCCGGATTTGGACAGCTATCCCGTGGAGCAGCTGAAGGAAGATCTGGCGGCTCTGGATGCGGAGGAAGTCTGCCCGGTGATCATCATAGGCAAGCATGACAGTGCCATGACTCTGGAGGAGCCGGATACGCCGGCAGGACAGAAGGCAGCGCTGCTGACAGCGTATATGGAAGAAGGTGCCTACAGTCTGGTTTATGAAAATGAGGAATATGCCCTCTACATGAATCCGGCAGTGGGAGCGAGATAGAAATCACATCGGAGAATTCGCCTTCGCGAAATTCTCCTCGTGCAGCCGCAGTAAACTGCGGCTTAAGGAGGCAAGTTTGCATGAAATGCTTGATAACATTTCATGCAAACTGCATTGATGCCGTAAGCGGCATCAATGCGAGATCACATCGGAGAATTCGCCTTCGCGAAATTCTCCTCATGCAGCCGCAGTAAACTGCGGCTTAAGGAGGTAACCATGATCCCTTTTAATACACCCCCTTTTGCGGGGCCCGAGATGGAGTATTTGCAGAAAGCCTGTGAGGTCAACAGAAAGATCAGCGGTGACGGCGAGTTTACAAAGGCATGTCATAGCTGGATAGAGGAGAAGACCGGCACTGCCAGGTGTCTGCTCACCACTTCCTGTACCCATGCGCTGGAGATGGCGGCCCATCTGACCCAGATCGGGCCCGGTGAGGAAGTGATCATGCCTTCCTATACTTTTGTCTCTACCGCAGATGCTTTTGTGCTGCGGGGGGCGGTGCCGGTTTTTGTGGATATCCGGCCGGATACCATGAACATTGATGAGAAACTGATTGAGGATGCCATCACAGACAAGACCAGAGCAATCGCTGTGGTGCACTATGCCGGCGTGGGCTGTGAGATGGATACGATCCTGGATATAGCCAGAAGACATCATCTTTATGTCATAGAGGATGCGGCCCAGGGTGTCATGGCCAGCTATAAGGGAAAGGCTTTAGGTGCCATCGGCGATTTCGGCTGTTACAGTTTTCATGAGACAAAGAATTACAGCATGGGAGAGGGCGGTGCTATTTTACTGCGGGATCCTGCCTATATCGAGCCGGCGGAGATCCTCCGGGAAAAGGGCACGGACCGCAGCAAGTATTTCCGGGGACAGGTGGACAAATACCGCTGGCAGAATTATGGCTCCTCCTATCTGCCCAGTGAGCTCAATGCAGCTTATCTGATGGCACAGTTTACCGTTGCAGATCAGATCAATGAGGTCCGTCTGGCCAGATGGCAGCAGTATTATGAATTGTTAAAGCCTTTAGCACAGAGCGGCAGGATCGAGCTGCCGTACATTCCCGCAGAGTGCCAGCACAATGCACATATGTTTTATATCAAGTGTGCAGACTTAGAGGAGAGAAGTGCCCTGCTGTCCTTCCTGAAGGAAAAGGATATCCTCAGTGTATTCCACTATGTACCGCTGCATTCCGCGCCGGCGGGACAGAAATTCTGCCGTTTCCACGGAGAAGACCGGTATACCACGAAGGAAAGCGAACGCCTGGCCAGACTTCCGATGTTCCATCAGCTGACAGAGGATCAGGTGACCTATATTACGGATTGCATTAAGGAATTCTATAAAAAATGATACCAGGGTCAAAAGGCCCAAAACGTCGATGAGAGTTTGCTCCCATGAGGCGTTTTGACCTTGGGCCCCGCCAAAACATTCGTAAGTAGCCATTTTTCGCAGAAAAGTGAGCGGATTACGAATGTTTTGAGGAGTGCGGAAGCGCAAAGCAGAGATTTTACGAAAAATGGAAAGTCTGCCTGTTATATGCGGCGGATGATGGGAAGTGTGGATGAACGGTAAGCATACAGAGGAGAAAAAGCATCCTATCAGGGGCAGATGGACAGGCATTTTGGCAGCAGCACTGATCACAGCAGGCATTGCGGCTGTGACGGGATATCTGTGGCAGTATTATTACGACTTGAATGATGATGTCCTGATGAAGGATATCCTTTCCGGTCTGTATACAGGTGCGCCCAGCTCCCGGAATATCCAGATGCTGTGGCCGGTGAGTCTGGGAATCAGTCTGTTTTACCGGTTCTTTGACGGAATAGATTGGTATGCAGTCTTTTTGCTTTTGTGTCAGTTCGGCTCCCTTTTTCTGATTCTTGCCAGAAATCTTTCCCTGAAGACATTGCAGCCCGGCAAAGGAACAGACGGAGCTACCGGGATGGAAAGACAGAGCTGGAAAAGGCTGCCCGTTCGCATGCTTTTTATTGTCTCTGTACTGGCCGCAGCCCTGACCATGCTGCTGTATCACTTTGTCTTTGTACAGTATACGGTGACCACCGGTATGCTGGCAGGGGCAGCTGCCTTTCTTTTTATTACCATGCCGTTGTCCGAGTATTCCATGAGTCCCGGGAAGATGAGAAGACATTTGCTGCGTTGCAGCATGCCTTCCCTTTTACTGATTTGGCTGGGATATCTGCTGCGCTCGGAGATGATGCTGCTACTGCTGCCGCTGGTGCTTTGTGCTGCACTTTTCAGGTGTCTTCGAACACCCGGGAATCACACTTTTAACAGGCATGGCGTGGGAGCCGTGGCACTGGTGCTGGCGGTGATGGGGGCAGGACTGCTCCTTTGCCAGGGAGCCAATCGCATTGGATATGGCAGTGAGAAGTGGCAGTCTTTTTACCGCCTATTTGATGCCAGAACCCAGCTGTATGATTTCCAGATTCAGGTGCTGGATGAGGGCTATGAGCAGAATAAGACTTTCTATCAGAAAATCGGTGTGGACGAGGAGACGTTTACCCTTCTGCAGAATTACAACTATGGATTGAGCAGCCGAGTGGACAGTAACCTGCTGCAGGTGATCGCAGATTACGGTGCCCATGAGAAGGCACAGAACATCACAGTTAGCAGCAGAATGCGCAGTGCACTGCAGCAATATCTTTGGTGGCATTTCGGCAGCCAGGGGCGTCCTTATAATGTGATCCTGTGGGCGGCCTTCCTGTTGGCTTTACTTTCCGGACTGGCAGCGGTATTGGAGAGGGAAAATAAAGGAATCTTCCGGGAGACGATCCTGGAATGGGCACTTCTTTTTCTGGCTTCTGCAGTTCTTTGGCTCTATATATTGTATAATGGAAGAGCACCGGATCGAATTACCCACAGTCTGTTCTGGGTGGAACTGATCGTTGCAGGGGGGATTTTGCTGCAGAATCTTCGCCTTCTTCGAACACAGTCGGCGACAGCCATGGCTGCAGTATTGGCTTGCATCTGTTTGATTTTTCTTCCGGCACAGGTACGCCGGATCAATGAAGAGTATGACAGACGTGAGAATGTCAACACGGCCTGGGAGAGCTATCAGGCGTATTGTCTGGCACATCCGGATTGCTTTTATTTTACAGATGTATACTCTACAGTGGCCTATTCAGAGAAAATGTTCGCCAAAACAGATAATGATAAGGCAGCCAATCATGATATCATGGGTGGATGGGCTTACGGCAGTCCTCTCTATGAGGAAAAACTTTCTGCCTATGGTATCACGGACATGGCCACGGCGCTTCGCACCATGAGTAATGTCTATCTGGTGGCGGAAAAGGACAGTGATCTGACCTGGCTGACAGCCTGGTATCAGAAGCAGGGCTATGATATAGCAATAGAAAAGGAAGAGGAGATCGGCAGCTGGTTTACGGTATGGAAGCTTGTTCAGAAATGAAGTCAGTTTGAGAGAAATGCTCGATAGCATTTCTTTCAAACCGAGTCGATGCCGTGAACGTTATCCATTCGAGATCACATCGGAGAACTCGCCTGCACGAAATTCTCCTCGTGTTGCTGCAATAAATTGCGGCATAAAGAGGTAAAAATGGAAGAAATCAAAGTAGAGGCACCTTTTGTGGCAGCCCACAGACGGATTGCTCTGCGTCCCATGGAATATGCGGACTGCGGTGATATCGTCTGCTGGCGTAATAAAGAGTGGGTGCGCAGCAATTATGTATACAGAGAGACCTTTACCATGGAGGGGCAAAGAGCCTACTACCACAGCAAGGTGGAAACCGGCGAGGTGTTCCAGTACATGATCTGTGAACGCCAGCGACAGAACCGTCCCATCGGCTGTATGGTCTTTACGGATTGGGAGCCGGAGAAAGGGCAGATTGAATACGGCCTGTTCATCGGAGAAGAGGATGCTGCCGGCAAGGGTTACGGCACAGAAGCAATTCGGCTTGGTATGGCTTATGCATTTTCACGCTTCCATGTGGATAAGGTAGTCTGCCGGATCTTTACGGATAATATGGCTTCCCTTGGAAGTAATGAAAAGGCGGGATTCCATAAAAAAGAGCTCCTTTCGGATGTGATGTGCTCGGATGGATCTTGTAAGGATATGTATCTGCTGGAGATAAGACCTGAGGATATCACAGAGCAGGAGAAACTGGTGAGTTTCGTACTGCCCTGCTATCGTTCGGAGAAGACCCTTCCCGGAGTGGTGGAAGAGATTGATGAGACTATGAAGAAACTGGGCGGTTTCCGGTGGGAGATCATCATGGTCTGCGACGGTTCACCGGATCATACCTGGGAGACCATCCGCAGACTTTGTGAGGAAAAGTCCGGCCGCAGAGGTGTTAACTTCGCAAAGAATTTCGGACAGCATGCGGCATTGATGGCCGGGATCGGAAAGGCAGCGGGAGACTACATCGTATGCCTGGACGATGACGGACAGACCCCGGCGAATGAGGTGGATAAGCTGCTGCAGGCTTTAAAGGATGGGGCTGATGTGGTCTATGCAGACTACGGCGGACATAAGCAGCATTCTCTGTTTCGGAATTTCGGCACGGCTGTCAATGAGTTGATGACCCAGGTGCTGCTCGGAAAGCCCAAGACTCTTTTTGTCTCCAGCTATTTCGCCATGCGAAGCTTTGTGGCCCGGGAAATCCTCAGTTATCGAAACTCCTATCCCTACCTCATCGGGCTGGTGCTGCGCACCACCAGGAATATTGTGAATGTATCGGTCACCCACAGGCGCCGGGAAGAGGGCACCAGCGGCTATACGCTCCAAAAACTGCTGGGATTGTGGATGAACGGATTTACCGCTTTTTCCATCCAGCCCCTTCGACTGGCTACCGGTATCGGCTGTGTGGGAGCGGCAGCAGGCTTTCTATACGGAATCTATACCGTTATCAAAAAAATAGTGAATCCTGCTGTGCCTATGGGATTTTCAGCATTGATGTCCGCCATTGTCTTTTTCGGCGGGATGATTCTTTTGCTCCTTGGACTGGCAGGGGAATATATCGGACGTACCTATATTTCCGTGAATGCCGCGCCCCAATATGTAATCCGGGAGACTACTGAGAAGGAGTGTTGACAAAAGAGGCAATAAACAGACCTGATGACAGACGGGAATCGGCAATTCCTGCTGACTCTTCGCAGCAAAACTGCTGAGAAATGAGGTGTATGATGGAGGAACAGCGCACCATTTGGGAAAATCTCTTATATCGGAAAAAAAAGAGTTGGTTTCTGGCGGGACTGTACGGTGTCCTTTTTTCTGCTGCACAGGTGCTGGGAGCCAGTCTGGAAAAATACGGAAGTATTTCCGTTACAGACAAGGAAATGTGGGTACGCATGCTTTTTCTGGCAGTGATTATCACCTTCTTTACGGTGGTCTTGTGGAGCTTTCTGGAGTCCTTTCAGGGCAGGCGAAGGGATGCCATTGGCACCGGAAAGAAATATCATTCCCTCTTTGGCTGGTGGGACGGGCTTTCTGCAGGCACCCAGAATCTAGTGTTGTGGCTGTTTCTGATGGCTTTTTATCTGGTGGTGCTGCTGGCGGTATACCCGGGCTTTTTCGTCTATGATGCTCAGGATGAACTGGTGATGGTGGAAACCAGACATTTTACCACCCATCATCCGCTGTTTCATGTGCTGCTGCTTGGGGGAATCGTAAAAGGGGTAGAGCATCTCACCGGCTCCTATAATCTGGGTATTTTTATTTACAGTCTGCTGCAGATGGCAGTGATGGCATCTGCTATCGTGTGCATGCTTCAGTATCTGTGCAAGAAAGGTATTCGCAGATGGATCAGGCTGGCGGCGCTGGCTTTTTTCGCTCTTTGCCCTACGGTAGTGATGTTTGTGCTGTGCACGGCCAAGGACACCCTTTTTACGGCGTTGTTGATGATCTTGATCATTTCTGTTCTGGAATACTTTGTCTCTCCGGAGAAATTCTGGTGTTCCCGAAAACGCAGGATGACTTTGTTTTTATCAGCTGTCGGCATGATGCTGTTTCGTCATAACGGTGTCTATGCCTTACTGGTCTTTATGCCCTTTCTTTTTTACTGGTCCAAAGGGCAGCGCAGACGAATGCTTCGTCTGTGGGCGGGAATCTTTATCAGCTTTTTTGTGATCAATGCTTTTTTGACATTTTCCCTGCAGGCCTCCCACGACGAAAATCAGGAAATGCTCACGGTGCCGATCCAGCAGTTGGCCCGCACTTACATCTATGATGGGGAGAGCTTTTCCAAAGAGGATGAGGAGGCCATGCTGGCACTGATGCCGAAGGAAGATTGGAAAAGGTATACACCTAAGCTGTCGGATCCGGTAAAGGTACACTTTAACAACAGTGTGTTTGCGGCCAATAAAGGCAAATACCTAAGTCTCTGGCTCCGAAAAGGTCTGCAGCACCCTATGACCTACTTAAATGCCTGGTTTATGACTTCTTATGGCTATTGGTATAACAGGGCAGTGCTGGACTGCTATAAAGGAAATACGGTTTTTACTTTTACTTATAAGGACAGCTCTTATTTCGGCTATGAGACGGAATCACCGGGAGAGCGCCGCAGCTTTATTCCCGCACTGAATGAGCTTTACAGAGAATTTTCGCTGGAAACCTGGCCGCAGACGACACCGGTGGTGCATCTGCTGTTTTCACCGGGATTTTTGTTCTGGCTCATGATTTTTTCCGTTTTTTATTGTATAGACAGGAAGAATTATGTGCCCTGCAAGTCCCTGCTGCCGGTGTTTCTGGTATGGCTGACAGTATTGCTGGGGCCCTGCACATTGGTACGCTATGTGGTGATTTTGTGGTTCCTGGCACCGTTGTTCCTGGCTTTTCTGTTCAATGAAGAGAGATTTCGGGTTTAATAATTAGAGATCACATCGGAGAATTCGCCTACGCGAGATTCTCCTCGTGCTGCCGCAGTAAACTGCGGCAGAAGGAGGTAAATTTACAAGAAATGCTCGATAGCATTTCTTGTAAATGCCAAGGATGCCGCAGGCGTCATCCTTGGATGATCACATCGGAGAATTCGCCTATGCGAAATTCTCTTCGTGCTGCCGCAATAAATTGCGGCAGAAGGAGGTAAGATTGCTTCGGAAAGTTGTCGATAAAAAAACAGCAGTGCAGTTTGCGGCGCTGCTCATTGGCGTGCTGCTGATTCTGTCGCTGTGGCCTTTTCGGCTGTGGAAAACGGACAGAACGCTGGCCGGCGCCGGGCAGATTATTGCTGTCAGTGAGGCGGTTCAGGCCGGAGAGGATGCCGGAGAGATTTTTACAGCCTCCTACAGTCATCTGCAGTCCATGAGGATTTACATCGCCCAGGTGGAAACAGAGGGTACCATGGCACTTCGTCTCTTCGGTACAGAGAATGGACAGTCGGTGCTGGTGGCGCAGGAAGAGTTGGCGGTGACGAAGGAACAGGCAGACAGTTACGTCACTGTGGAGCTGGATGTGGATCTGACACCGGGAGAGACCTATACCTGCATGCTGGATACGGAGAATGCAGTCTTTCATGTGGGCTTCGAGGCAGAAGACGGCGGCGTGGCAGAGGGACTTATAAGCAGTGAGCAGGCGCCCGGTTATGTGTGCGGTTTTTATCACGATACCACAGTGGACGGCGTGGCATTGGCATCCGGTTATACCTACCGCATGCCTTTGCAGAAATTTCCAACTGCATGCCTTATGCTGGCTCTGGCGGTTCTGACCGCATTGACCTGGTTCGGCAGTCGTCGGTATTATGATGCTCATCCGGAGAAAAACAATCTCTATACCATAGAAAAGCTGCTGCGCATCACGCTGACACCGGTGATCATTGCGGTGGCAGTGGCCGGCCTTATTGCGGCAGGCCCCATGCAGCTTTTTGATCACCGCATGGGGGACATCCTCTTTTATGAGCTGGGAATCGTACTGGCAGCGGCCATCGCTCTTTACGGATTGTGGCATGATCGAAGCGCTGTTTACCGGAAACCATATCAGGATCATCATCCCCGCGGCCTTTTTCCCTGGCTGCAGGCTGTCTGCATTGCCGCCGAGATCGGCTTTTGCTGTGAATATGTGAACGCACTGTACGATCTGCAGCACACGCTGGCAGAGCGGAAGATGATGATCGCCTTCCTGTTGGTGATCCTTCTTACCTACAGACGGGAAGAACTGCTGAATCTGCACAATATCCTGTATACCGTCATCGCGTTGGTAGTGGGAGCACTGTGCTACGGTCACTATGCCCTGGACGCTTCCCAAAAGGAATATGACAGCCATAATCTGGCTTTGGGGCTGCTCATCGCCGTGGTGATTCTCTTTGGATTGGTGCTGATCAATACAGTGCAGCTGCTAGCGGCAGATTGGAAGAGGAGCACATCCCGGGAGAGAGCAGGGCGTACGGCAAGAGAGGGCAAAGCAGGGGCAGGTAAAAAAGAAGCATACTGCGCAGAAGAACACAAGGCAGAGAAAAATAATGTCTATCTGCTCTTCCTGACCGTTCTGTTTCTGTTTCTGATAGTCCTTCGCAATACCAGATGGTGGACAGTGGTCTTTGTCCTTTCTTTTACCCTTTTCTATATTCGGTTTTATCATTGGAAGGGAAAAAGAGGATGGCTGACTACACTGTGCAGAGGCGTTTGCCTGCAGTTTATATGCATGGTGATCTATTGCCTGCTGCATCGGTATTATATGTCCTTTTTGTATACCCGTTATTCCATGGACTTCCACACCGTGACCATCACGGCAGTGTATCTGACCATGGTGGAGGCGGCTGCGTTGGTTATTTTCCTCGGAAAATGGCAGCAGACCATGGGATGCTCTTTTAAGGAGCGGCTGGCAATCCTCTGGAAGGAAGCATTGCTTCTTGGCGTCGCCTCCTCTTACCTGTTGATGACTATGTCGAGAACAGGTGTTATGGCAGTGGCCGTAGTGGCAGTGGTGCTGCTGGCGGCGATTCTGGTGATGCAGAAAAAGACCGGAGTGCTGGTCAGTGTGGCAGCTATGATCGGTGTGACGGTTCTTACCTTTCCGGTGATTTTTACCGGACAGCGGATTCTTCCTGTAGTGGTGGGAGAGCCGAAGCTTTTTGAAATCGAGTCCTATCCCGATGAAGTAATGCGGGGCAGTCATTGGGATTCCATGTATTACATTTGTCTGGAGCGATTCTCTCAGGTATTCGGGACGAAGATGTTCGGTCTGCCGGAGGGAAGCTACGACTTCTATGGCGACAGTACAGAGGAAGAGGACACTGCGTCCGCGGCAGAGCAGGGCGTCACTGCTGTGCTGGCGGTTCACAGCGGCAATGTGCCGAGGCAGGGAAAAGAAGCAGCCGGCAATGAGAGCGCAGCGGCAGCGGGGACTCTGGCAATTCGGGCACAGAAGACCGTGGCCTCTGTGGCAGAGGAAGCAGCAGAGGAGAAAACTGTTACAGAAGATACATTCAGCACAGAAAGCAATACTGCTGCGGATGATACAGCGGAAGATGGCAATAGCACGGAAGAAAGTGCAGCAGAAGTTCAGAATGCGGAAACCTCCGATCAGCAGGAGGAGGGGGACTACACCAACGGCCGTCTCTCCATCTACCGTTCCTACTTAGAGCAGATGAATCTGTGGGGACATGACGGCATGGGAGCCGTCTTAGAGGATGGCAGTATTGCCATGCATGCCCACAATGTCTTTTTGCAGGTGGCCTTTGACCATGGAATCATCGCGGGAATCTGGTTTGCGTTCTTCCTGCTTTTGACTTTCCTGCGGGCATGCTTATACTATAAGAGGTGCTTAAGAGCCGGCAGGCTCTCAGAAGCAGAAAAGCAGTCGGCGCTTCTGCCTCTGGCAGCGGTGACCGCCTTTGGAGCGGCCGGCATGGTGGAGTGGGTATTTACCCTGTGCAATCCCATGACGATCTTTTTATTCTATGCAATTGCACCGCTTCTTAAGATGCAAAAGAAAGGGAACAGATTATAATGAGCGGCATAAAGGGCAATCATCAGCAGGATGCGCCAAAGAGCAGCAAGGAGCAGGGCACGAGAAGTGAAAAGGTGCGCAGTCCTTTTAACTATAAGCTTTTTTACAGACGCACGGCGCTGATCATTTACGATATTTTGAGTGTCATTCTGGCCAGCTATTTATCGGTATTGATCCGTTTTGATTTCCGGATCGGGGATGTGCCCTATCATTTTATGGATCCCATTACCAATTCGCTGCCTTTTAATATTGTATTTACCCTGATCATTTTCTACCTGTTTCGCATGTATCACAGCCTTTGGGCTTTTGCAGGAGAGACAGAGCTGCAGAATCTGGTGATCTCCTGCACCCTCTCCGGCGTGGTGAACGGGATACTGCTGCAGTTCTTCCGCATCAGTGATCAGCCGGTGCCCAAGAGCTTTTATTTCCTGTACGTATTTTTCCTGATTGCGTTCATCTTTGCCAGCCGGTTTTCCTATCGTTTTCTCCGGGGACTGAAGCACAAAAATGAAAATCGCAAGAATTCCACGGCGGTCATGGTCATCGGCGCCGGAGAGGCAGCCAATGTCATCATCAAGGAAATCCTGAACAGTCATTTTTCCACCATGGTCATCCGATGCATCATCGATGACGACCAGAGCAAGTGGGGCAGATATATTCAGGGCATCAAGGTCGTGGGAGGCCGGGAGCGCATTATCGAGTGTGCGGATCTTTACAATATCGATGAGATCATCATCGCCATGCCTTCCATTTCCAGAAAGAATCTGAAGGACATTCTTTCTATCTGTAAGGAGACCCACTGTAAGCTCCGTTCCCTTCCGGGAATGTACCAGCTGGTAAACGGCGAGGTCAATGTCAGCAAGCTTCGGGATGTCGAAGTAGAGGATCTGCTGGGGAGAGAGCCGGTGGAAGTGGATATTGACTCCATCATCGGCTATGTCAGCGGCAAGGTGGTCATGGTGACCGGAGGCGGCGGCTCCATCGGCAGCGAGCTCTGCCGGCAGGTGGCGGCGCACAAGCCCAGACAGCTGGTCATTCTGGATATCTACGAAAACAGCGTCTATGATGTGCAGCAGGAATTAAAACGGAAATATCCTGACCTGAATCTGGTGGTATTGATCGCCTCTGTGCGTAATACCAATCGGCTGAATTCTATTTTTTCCCAATATCATCCCGACATCGTTTATCATGCAGCGGCCCATAAGCATGTGCCGCTGATGGAGGCCAGCCCCTGTGAGGCTATCAAGAACAATGTATTCGGCACCTGGAAGACGGCGACAGCTGCTGCCATGAACGGCACAGAGCGCTTTGTCATGATTTCCACGGATAAGGCAGTGAATCCCACCAATATCATGGGCGCCAGCAAGCGGATTTGTGAGATGATCATTCAGACCTTTAACAAGCACTACGAGACCAATTTCGTGGCAGTGCGCTTCGGTAATGTGCTGGGCAGCAACGGCAGTGTGATTCCTCTTTTCAAAAAGCAGATCGCCGAGGGCGGGCCGGTAACAGTGACGGATCCCAATATCATCCGTTATTTCATGACCATTCCCGAGGCGGTATCTCTGGTGCTGCAGGCAGGAGCCTATGCCCGGGGCGGCGAGATCTTCGTCCTGGATATGGGAGAGCCGGTAAAAATCCTGGATCTGGCAGAAAACCTGATCAAACTCTCCGGATACAAGGTGGGAGAGGATATTAAGATCGAGTTCACGGGACTTCGCCCCGGAGAGAAGCTTTATGAAGAGATGCTCATGTCTGAGGAGGGTATGAAGGATACTGCCAATAAGCAGATCCATATCGGCAGACCTATCGATTTAAACGAGATGGAATTCTTCGGTCAGCTCCAGAAGCTGAAGGAAGCAGCCAATGCAGAGTCACCCAATATCCGCCGGATGGTGCAGGAAATCGTGCCTACCTACAAGAGCCCGGAGGAAGTGAATCAGAAGTATCATAGTGCGGAATAAAAATAGCTTGTCTGGTTTAGACTGCCCCAATTCTCTTTGCAGGATGATCTCCACCGTCGTGGTGCCGTAAAGAACAGCGGTGCGGAAAGGAAAAGAAAACAATGTTCAGGAAAAATAACACATTTGAGAAATTTCCGTCAAAGGTCTGGCTGAGCAGTCCTACTATGTATCCGGACAGCATGAAATATGTTCTGGAAGCCTATGAAACAAACTGGATGTCCACCGTCGGCGCTAATATCAACGAGGTGGAGAGACAGACTTGCGAGAAGGTAGGATGTGGATACGCTGTTGCTTTATCGGCAGGCACCGCTGCCTTACACATGGCTGTGAAGCTGGCCGGGGAAGCTATATATGGAAAACCTGAAACGGGAAAGGGCGCCCTCTGCGGCCGGCATGTCTTCTGTTCGGATATGACCTTTGATGCGACCGTAAATCCGGTGGTTTATGAAGGAGGCATTCCGGTATTTATTGATACAGAATATGATACCTGGAATATGGATCCCGTAGCGCTGGAGGAAGCCTTTGCACTTTATCCTGATGTAAAAGTGGTGGTTATGGCTCATCTCTACGGAACCCCCGGCAAGGTAGAGGAGCTGAAGGCAGTCTGCGACAGACACAGAGCAATATTGGTGGAAGATGCTGCAGAATCTCTCGGTGCTTCCTATAAGGGCGTACAGACGGGAACATTCGGAAGATTCAATGCCATTTCCTTTAACGGCAATAAGATCATTACAGGGTCCTCCGGCGGTATGTTTCTGACCGATGAGAAGGAAGCAGCCGATAAGGTCCGCAAATGGTCTACACAGGCGAGAGAGAATGCGCCATGGTATCAGCATGAAGAACTTGGTTACAACTATCGCATGAGCAATGTGATCGCCGGCGTGGTGAGAACCCAGTATCCCCACCTGGAGGAGCATATTGCGAAAAAGAGAGAAATCTATGAAAGATACAGAGAAGGGCTGAAAGATCTGCCTGTCAGCATGAATCCCTTTGATGCCCAAAGCAGTGAGCCGAATTTCTGGCTGTCCTGTCTGCTTATTGACAGAGAGGCCATGTGCAGACAGGTGAGGGGAGAGCAGGAAGCACTGTATCTGCCGGAGGACGGCAAGAGCTGTCCGACAGAAATACTGGATGCCATAGCGGGCATCAATGCAGAGGGACGTCCGATCTGGAAGCCTATGCACATGCAGCCGATTTATCGGATGAATGGCTTTGTGACCAGAGAGGGAAATGGGCGCGCGAAGACCAACGCTTATATTGCCGGAGGGGCTGTGGGCAAAGACGGAAGACCGCTGGATGTGGGAATGGACATCTTCCACAGAGGTTTATGTCTGCCCAGTGACAATAAAATGACGTTGGAGCAGCAGGAGGAAATCATCGAAGTGATCAGAGCATGCTTTGAATAAGAAAATGCATGATCGCATCGGAAAATTCGCCTGCGCGAAATTTTCCTCGCGTTGCTGCAGACAAGCTGCGGCAGGAAAGGTAAAGTTGGAAAGAAATGCATAAACCACATGGGCCTTATGAAAAATATTTTAAGAGACCGACCGATTTTTTATGCGGGCTGCTGATTGTCGTCCTTTTTAGCTGGTTATATGTGATCCTGATTATTCTCGGGGCGATTTTTATGCGGGGAAATCCCTTTTTTACGCAGGAAAGACCGGGCAGAGATGAAAAGATCTTCAAGCTGATCAAATTCCGTTCCATGGACAACAGAAAGGACAAGGACGGGCATCTGCTGCCGGATAACATCCGTTTGAATAAATACGGCCGCATTCTGCGGAAAACGTCACTGGATGAGCTGCCGGAGATCTTCAATATCCTGAAGGGAGATATGAGTTTTATCGGGCCAAGACCCCTGCTGCCGGAGTATCTGCCCTATTATACACAAAGAGAGCGGCTGCGCCACAGCGTTCGGCCGGGCCTTACGGGACTGGCACAGGCTAACGGCCGCAATCTGGTAAACTGGGACAGACGACTTGCTTATGATGTGGAATATGTGGAGAATCTCTCCTTTGCCATGGACTGCAAGGTGATCATCAAGACCATACAGACGGTATTGGGGCACGCGGAGACGGTGGCGGAGGATACCAATGCGGCGGAGGGCAATTTTGCCAAGATCCGGCAGGAGCGGCTGGAGAAGACAGGAAAGCTGACATTGGATTGAACCGCAGTAAACTGCGGCATAAAGAGGGATAATGCGTGAAAATGTCTGATGCCATTTTCACGCATTGCAAGGATGCCGTCGGCATCCTTGACAGATCGTATCGGAGAATTCGCCTTCGCGAAATTCTCCTCACGCAGCCGCAATAAATTGCGGCATAAAGAGGAAAAGATGGAAAATACGAAACAGGATATCAATATATTGATTCTCAGTGCCGGCACACGGGATAAGGTGGTGCAGTATTACCGCAAGGCATTGGCAGGCAGAGGGAAAGTCATTGCCACGGACTGCTCGGAATATGCACCGGCTATCTATGAGGCGGATGCCTATGAAATCGTGCCCCGGATGACGACACCCGGTTATTTGCAGGTCATTCTGGGATTGGTGGAGAAATGGCATGCGAAGGGATGCTTTTCCCTGATCGATCCGGAGCTATCACTGCTGGCCCAAAACCGGGAGGCATTTCAGGAAAGAGGCTGCAGCGTAATGATATCCCCCTATGATCTGGTGGAGACCTGCTTTCACAAATACAGAACCATGGAGCTGTTTCAAAGCTTTCATCTTCCTACGGCAAAGTGTTATCTGACCATAAAAGACTTCCGGGAGGCTCTGGAGAGGGGGGAGGTTTCCTGGCCGGTATTCGTAAAGCCGGAGAACGGCAGTGCCAGCCTTCACATTAATGAGGTTTCCTCCATGGAAGAGATAGAGACGCTTTTTTCCATCCATGAAAATCTCATGATCCAGGAATATATGCACGGACAGGAGTACGGCGCAGACGTTTATGTGGATATGCTAAGCGGCAAGTGCGCGGCGATTTTCCTTAAAAAGAAACTGCGGATGCGGGCAGGAGAGACAGATAAATCCGTGTCGGTGCACGATGAAGCCTTATTTGCAAAGATCGCAGCGTTCGTGGAAAAGGCGGGATTTCGCGGACAGATCGATATTGATCTGTTCTTAAATGACGGTGTATGGTATTTTTCCGAGGTCAATCCCCGCTACGGCGGCGGCTATCCTCACGCGTATTGTTGCGGCGTGGATACTGCCTCCATGTATGTGCATAACTTAGCCGGAGAGGAAAATAATGTGGATATCGGCCGCTATGAGGATGATGTCTGCATGATGAAGTACAATGAACTGGCGGTGCGCAGAATCACAGAGAAGGAAAACTGCGAGTACGATGTTTACAGAATCTGAGGTTTGGGTGAAGTTTGTTTCTGAGAGAAACAAGTAGCCATAGGGTACTCCTTTGCAGCAAAGCAGCTTGGAAATGAGGATTTCTATGAAAAAAACAGTATTGATCCTTGGAAATTCTTCGGCAGGGCTATACGATTTTCGCAACGAGTTGGTGGAGGCACTGCTTCCCCAATATAGAGTTGTGGTGAGTCTGCCGGATGAGGTGAAGACAGCACAGCTGGCAGCAGAAGGCTGTGAGATCCGCCATACAGAGATTAACCGACGGGGCATGAATCCGGTGCAGGATTTAAAGCTTTTGCAGTCCTATAAGAAGCTGCTTAAGGAAGTGAAGCCGGATCTGGTGCTGACCTATACCATCAAGCCTAATGTCTACGGCGGGATGGCCTGCTCCGCTATGGGAATCCCATATATTTCTACTGTCACCGGCCTTGGCAGTGCTTTTCAGAAAAAGGGCATGATGCTCCGGATGATCAAGAGTATGTATCGGATGGGCGTAAGAAAGGCGGAATGTGTCTTTTTCCAGAATGAAGACAATCAAAGAATTTTTACAGAAAATAAGATTGTACAGGGCAAAGCCAGGCGGGTATCCGGTTCCGGTGTAAATCTTGCGGTGCATCCTTTTTCTCCCTATCCAGAGAGAGAGGACGTACATTTCCTCTTTGTGGGGCGCATGATGCGGGAGAAGGGAATCGGGGAATTTCTGCAGGCGGCCGCCGCACTGCACAGTGAAAAGGTGCATTTTGAGCTGCTTGGATACTGTGACGAGGACTGGCAGGCCCAGCTGGATGCAGCGCAGAGCAGGGGCGAGATCAGGCTCCTGGGATTTGATCCTCAGGTACAGGCTTATTATGATGCCTGCAGCGCTGTGATCCTGCCTACCTACCATGAGGGTATGTCCAATGTGCTGATGGAAGCTTCTGCTACGGGCCGCCCGGTCATCGCTACGGCCATCCCGGGTTGTCAGGAAATTTTTGAAGAGGGTGTGACAGGCTTTGGCTGTCAGCCGAAGGATGCAGATTCGCTGATTGGGGCTATCCGGCGGTTTCTGATGTTGACACCGGCCAGGAGAGCCGCTATGGGGTCAGCAGCCCACGATAAGATGGTACAGGAATTCGACAGGCAGAAGGTAGTACAGGCCTATATGGAAGAAGTACATGTATATATAGGAGATTAATGTATAGATAGTTATCGTGTACAGCCCCGGCCAAGAGAGCGGGTGGCGGAGAGTGTCCGGGTGCAGGGGCCTTACAAGAGCCTCGGTACTTGCGAGCGTTCTTTGCGAGCTTATGTACCGCTAGGCTCTTGTACGGAGCCGCGAGGCGTCCCAGGGCCCGGACACCTCCGACAGGATCCGCTCTCTTGGCCGGGGCTGTACGGCAATATCTTGTGAATTTTTGCTGTTTATAGACAGATTGTGTTACAATAGGGCAGATGATACGCACCCAAGGAGACATTGCATAGAGGATGTCTCCCTCAATATAGAGTGTACAGAGAGATAGGAGAGAAAGTCATGGATTTGTATGAGAAACTGTTAAACGGAGAAGAGAAGCTGTCCCTGGTGGGACTTGGCTACGTGGGCATGCCCATCGCAGTGGCTTTTGCCAAAAAGATCAAGGTCGTGGGCTTTGACCTGAATGCAGAAAAGATCGAGAAATATAAGAATGGCATCGATCCCACCAGAGAGGTGGGGGATGAGGCTGTCAAGGAGACCACGGTAGAGTTTACGGCAGATCCCACCAGACTTCGTGAGGCAAAGTTCCATATCGTGGCTGTGCCTACGCCGGTAAATGCAGATCATACACCGGATCTGACGCCGGTAGAGGGGGCAAGCCGTCTGTTGGGACAGAACCTGACAAAGGGTAGTGTAGTAGTTTTTGAATCCACTGTTTATCCCGGCGTCACCGAGGATGTGTGTGTGCCGATTCTGGAGAAGGAGTCCGGCCTTAAGTGCGGTGAGGATTTCAAGATCGGTTATTCTCCGGAGCGTATCAATCCCGGTGATAAGGTTCATCGTCTGGACAGCATTGTAAAGATCGTCTCCGGTATGGACGCAGAGACGTTGGATACTGTGGCGAAGGTCTATGAGCTGGTGGTGGCAGCCGGTGTGCACCGTGCAGATTCTATTAAGGTGGCAGAGGCAGCCAAGGTCATCGAGAACAGTCAGCGAGATATCAATATTGCCTTCATGAACGAGCTCTCCATTATTTTCCACAAGATGGGCATCGATACCAAGTCTGTGCTGGAGGCAGCAGGTACCAAGTGGAATTTCCTGCATTTCGCACCGGGTCTGGTAGGCGGACACTGCATCGGCGTGGATCCCTATTATCTGACCTACAAGGCTGAGCAGCTGGGATATCATTCACAGATCATTCTTTCCGGCCGCCGCATCAATGATGATATGGGCAAATATGTGGCAGAGTGTCTGGTCAAGGAACTGATTGCCAATGATTTGCCGGTCAAGAATGCAAAGGTGGCAATCCTTGGCTTCACTTTCAAGGAGAATTGCCCGGATACCAGAAATACCAAGGTCATTGATATCTACAGAGAACTGGGTGAATACGGCATCACACCTATCGTAGTGGATCCGGAGGCTGATGCAGAGGAGGCAAAGCACCTCTATGGCATTACCTTCCAGACCATGGAGGATGTGAAGGATATGGACGCTGTCCTGATGGCGGTCAAGCACAAAGAGTTTGAGAGTTACAAGCCTGCTGATATCGCTAAATTCTTTAATCCCGCACATAAGACCAAGGTCTTTGTGGACTTAAAGGGCATTTATAACAAAGAGGATTACAAGGCACCGGAGTTTGACTACTGGAGACTGTAATCTGCAGCAGAGGATAGAGAATCACGAAAAGGTCGGCGCGGGAAAGTGTGCGCCGGCCTTTTGTAACGTAGCCGCAGACAAGCTGCGGCTTAAAGAGGCAAAATGAGTGAAAATGACCGATGTCATTTTCGCTCATTCCAAGGATGCCGATGGCATCCTTGGTAGATCGTATCGGAGAATTCGCCTGCGCGAATTCTCCTCACGCAGCCGCAGACAAGCTGCGGCTTAAAGAGGCAAAATGAGTGAAAATGACTGATGTCATTTTCGCTCATTACAAGGATGCCGATGGCATCCTTGGTAGATCGTATCGGAGAATTCGCCTGCGCGAATTCTCCTCACGCAGCCGCAGACAAGCTGCGGCTTAAAGAGGCAAAATGAGTGAAAATGACTGATGTCATTTTCGCTCATTACAAGGATGCCGATGGCATCCTTGGTAGATCGTATCGGAGAATTCGCCTGCGCGAATTCTCCTCACGCAGCCGCAG
>CAVBBL010000020.1:0-47720 GCA_963593905.1 bacterium
GCATCCTTTGCACTGCGCGCCAGTTTTGCTTAGGTTTGCATCGAAGCCGCAGGATGGTATCGGGCGCGCTTTCAGAGCGCGTCCGATAGGCCCGCCTGTCTGAGCAGACCCGCATCAGGCGGGGATGCGAGTTAAGGGCCGGCCATCCGAAGGCGAGAGGCAAACCTTAGCAAAACGGTGCAAAGTGCACGGTGCGAGCCATTCTGCTGCGCTCTGGGACATGACCGGGCGGCACTTGAACAATGCCCCTGTCGGATTTATGCAAAAGAAAGTCATGAAAATATCATTGTCAAGCACCTGTAAACCGAGTAAAATAACAGAAAAGAGCGTGCACGCACACGCAAAATAAGGGGGAGACAGCTATTGGTACTGCAGGCATCACCAATAGTCACATCGCAAAAGCAAATCCTGAATGAAATTTGTTTGGCGGTTTCATCGACGTAAAGCGCCTGCAAAATGGGAGGTTAGTGTGAAAAATACCCTTGATAGGGTATTTTTCGCACAGCTATTGGTGCCGCAGGCGTCACCAATAGACCTGATCTGAAATCAAATCTGAAATTTGATTTCAGATTCCTCCGGCGCAGAGCGCCTGCGGAATGGAGGTAAAAATGACTTATTATGTAGATCAGAAGGCAGCAATGGGCGGGGACGGCTCACAGGCATATCCCTTCAGAAAGATTTCAGATGCAGCGGCATTGGCAGGGCCGGGAGATGAGGTACTGGTGGCACCCGGCATTTACCGGGAATATGTGGATCCTAAGTGCGCCGGCACACCGGATGCCCGCATCACCTATCGCTCCCTGGAAAAGGGAGAGGCTGTGATCACCGGTGCGGAAGCGGTGGATAACTGGGAGCCTTTTGCACCGGATGTGTGGACAGCCCGGATTCCCAATGAGATTTTCGGCGATTATAATCCCTATACCACATTGGTAGAAGGAGATTGGTTTGTAGCTACCTTTATCGCCCACACGGGAGAAGTATATTTAAACGGCAAGTCTCTTTATGAAACCACCAGCCTGGAAGGCGTGCTGCATCCGGTGGAGTCCCTTCTTTCCTGGGATAAGGATTTCACCGTCTACACCTGGTATACAGAGCAGGATGAGGAGAAAAACGAGACCGTCCTCTATGCCAATTTCCACGGTGCAGATCCCAATGCGGAAAATGTAGAGATCAATGTGCGCAGAAACTGTTTCTATCCCTCCAAGGAGCATGTGGGATACATTACCCTTTCCGGATTCACAATCCGTCAGGCAGCGACGCAGTGGGCACCCCCTACGGCCTATCAGGAGGGCATGGTAGGTCCTCACTGGTCCAAGGGATGGATCATCGAGGACTGCGAGATCTCTGATTCCAAGTGCAGCGGCATTTCTCTGGGGAAATATCTGCAGCCGGAAAATGACAATAAGTGGCTGAAGATGAAATTTAAGGACGGCACCCAGACAGAGCGTGACTGTATCTGTCAGGCACAGCGGGAAGGCTGGGACAAGGAACATATCGGCTCCCATATCATTCGTCGCTGCGATATTCATGACTGCGGACAGACCGGTATCGTAGGACATTTGGGCGGCGCCTTCTCTATTATTGAGGATAACCATATCCATCACATCAATAATAAGCAGAATCTGGCCGGCGCGGAAATCGGCGGTATTAAGATGCATGCTGCCATCGACGTGATATTCCGCCGGAATCACTTCGATCACTGCACCAGGGGGCTGTGGCTTGACTGGCAGGCACAGGGGACCCGTGTAACCCAGAACCTGTTCCATGACAACACGGTGCCCAATGATTACAACACCACGCCGGATAATATGCTGGGATTGGGAGAGGATATCTTTGTGGAGGTATCCCACGGCCCGACATTGATCGATAATAACATTCTTTTGTCTGATTTTGCTTTAAAGCTTCCCACCCAGGGCTGTGCGATCGTGCATAACCTCATCGCCGGCAGCATTACCTGCGTGGGCAGAGGTGTCAATAACGGCACCAAGACAAAGATCTCTCCCCGCTATACGCCTTACCATGTGCCTCACGGCACTGCAGTAGCCGGCTTTATGACCATCCTCCATGGTGATATGCGCTTCTACAATAACATCTTTATCCAGAAGCCGGTGCGTCCGGGTATGGCTGAAATCGAGAGAGTGACCCGGGAGATCAATACAGAGTGGGCAGACAACAACACCACCGCAGGCACCTGTCCTTACGATGGCTATCAGACCTGGGAAGAGTATGAAAAGGAATTCGAGGGCTACTGCGGCATGGGCTCCGATCCTTCCGACCGCTACTATATTCCTCTTCCGGTATGGACAGACGGCAATGTGTTCTTTAACGGCGCAAAGCCCTGCGACAAGGAGAAAAATTATGCTGTAGCAAAGGATGAGATTCATCTGGAGCTGGTGGAAGAGGAAGGCTGCTATCACCTTAGCACAGACCTGTATGACCATATGCCGGACATGAATTGCAAGCCGGTATCTACGGCATCCATGGGAATAGCTTTCGAGCCGGAGCAGGCTTTTGAAAATCCGGACGGCACCCCGATCCTGATGGATGAGGACATCTTAGGAGAAAAGAGAGGCTTACGGCCGGTGCCGGGACCTTTTGCGGCAGGCACAGAAGCTGCGCAGGAACTTCCATTTGCATAAAAAGCACAATTGATAGATAATAATGTGACGAGAGGATAGGCTTGAGGGCATATCTTTCGCACGATGAAAATAGACAGACGGGATCGAAAGGTCCCGTCTGTTTGCTAACTGTAGAAATTGTGCAATCCAAGCAGGATTGCCGGCAATGTATGAGAGAAGAGATTCGCCTCTGCGGCGTTCTTCTTATGCAGGGACAGACAGGCAGCTCAGAAACGGAGGTAAGTATGGATAAGATGATGGAGCGCAGTCATGAATTAAGGGATGACCCCCAGGTACATTACAATTGTGCACAGGCAGTGTTTATCCCTTTTGCAGAGCAGAAGGGCATCTGCGCAGAGACGGCCAATGCCATTACGCAGAATTTCGGTGCCGGCATGCGCATGGGACAGACCTGCGGGGCGATTACAGGGGGATTGATGGCGCTGGGTTTATACGGACTCGGAGAGCCCGCTGATTCGGGAGAATTCTTCCGCCGCATGAAGGAACTGCATGACGGACGTACACAATGTAAGGAATTGCTGGCGGAAGAGGTAAAATGTCCTGCAGAGAAAAAGCCTCACTGTGATAGGATGGTTTACGAGGCCGTTGAGGCAGTGACAGAGATACTGAAAGAAAAGGGTGTGGAAATTTAGCACACCAGCAGAGGATATCCATGCAGACAGAAGAAATTCAATTTCGGAAAAGAATAGCAGAACTGGCTGAAAAATCCTATCGGAATTCCCAGTATATTTTTACAGATTTTCTGACAGAGGCAGAGCAGGCTATCCTTCTGTCTATGGCCAAAGACAGGACTGCCTTTCCCTCCGGCTTTTCCCTGTGGGGCGGTCATGAAGAGGCGGAGCGGCAGATGGTGCGGTTTGGATCGTTGGAAGAATTTGGCTACGAAGAGCCTTTTCCGATCTGCTGTATCCGGATCTTTCCCATGCAGAAAAAATTTGCAGAGTCACTGACACACAGGGACTATCTGGGGGCGCTGATGCATCTGGGGGTGGAACGGAAGGTGGTCGGAGATATTCTCACGGATAAGGAAGAATCCTGTGCTTACGTATTTTGTGAGGAACAGATTGCGGAATTTCTTATGGAAAATATTGACCAGATCCGGCATACCCACATGAAGTGTGAACGGACAGAAGAGATACCGCAGCGGCTTAGGCCAAAGCTGGAGCGCATGGAGATACAGATCGCTTCCGGCCGGCTGGATGCCATTGCCGCCCAGGTCTGTCGTCTCTCCCGCAGTGCGGTACTGGAACTGTTTCGTGAGAAAAAAATCTTTTTAAACGGCATACCTATGGAAAATCCCGCCTGTCAGCCAAAGCCCGGAGATATGATCTCTGTGCGGGGGTATGGCAGAATGCGGTTTCTGGGCACGGATCGGGTGACCAGAAAAGGCAAAGAAGTGGTGGTGTTGGAAAGATACATGTAAATAAGATGACAGGCATCAGAAGATGACCTGGGGCCCGGATCTGCACTGCAAAGCAGCAAATTTACAAGAAAATTCGTGCAATCCGCCGGAGGTGCTAAGGAAATGCTGATCAGAGCAGCATCTCCTTGGATTTTATTGTATTAAATGGGGTGCATGGCCGAAATGGGAGTTGACTTTTACCCCCTTTTGACGTTATTGTATACACGATGAGACTTGGTTAAAACCATAACCAGCTTTATCAATAAAAAGTTTTCTAAATTGTTATTCAATTATACAAAGGAGGAACTGTTCATGCTACAGAATGAAGCTTGGAAAGGCTTTGGCGGCAACATTTGGAAGCGCGAGTGCAACGTTCGCGATTTCATCCAGAAAAACTACACTCCCTATGATGGAGATGAGAGTTTCCTGGCAGATCCCACAGATGCTACCAACAAGTTATGGGGCAGACTGCAGGAGCTGCAGAAGGCAGAGCGCGAGAAGGGCGGCGTTCTTGATGAGGAGACCGAGGTTGTTTCCGGTCTGACCGCTTATGGCCCTGGCTACATTGATGAGTCCATGAAGGATCTGGAGCAGGTAGTAGGTCTTCAGACTGATAAGCCTCTGAAGCGTGCATTCATGCCTTACGGCGGTATCCGTATGGCAGAGGAAGCCTGCGAGATGTATGGTTATACACCCAGCCCGGCTCTGCACAAGATCTTCACTGAGTACCACAAGACCCACAACCAGGCAGTATTTGATGCTTATACCCCTGAGATGCGTGCAGCCAGAAGCAGCCACATCGTAACCGGTCTGCCGGATACCTATGGCCGCGGCCGTATCGTAGGCGACTACAGAAGAGTTGCTCTGTACGGTATCGATCAGCTGATCGCATGGAAGGAAGAAGACAAGGCTAATTGCGGCGACGGCACCATGACCGACGACGTGATTCGTTTAAGAGAAGAGATCACCGAGCAGATCCGTGCGCTGCAGGGCATGAAGGAAATGGCTAAGATCTACGGCTATGATATTTCCGCTCCTGCAAAGAATGCCAAGGAAGCAGCACAGTGGCTGTACTTCGGCTATCTGGCAGCTATCAAGACACAGAATGGTGCTGCAATGAGCGTTGGCCGTATCTCCACATTCCTGGATATCTATATCAACCGTGACCTGGAAGCTGGTACTCTGACTGAGGCACAGGCACAGGAGATCATCGACCACATGACCATGAAGTTCCGTATGGTTAAGTTCGCTCGTATCAAGTCCTACAACGAGCTGTTCTCCGGCGACCCTGTATGGGCAACTCTGGAAGTTGGCGGTATTGGCATGGACGGCCGTTCCATGGTTACCAAGAACGACTTCCGTTTCCTGCACACCTTAGAGAACATGGGACCTTCTCCCGAGCCGAACCTGACTGTACTTTACAGCAGCCAGCTGCCTGCAACCTTCAAGAAGTATGCAGCTAAGATTTCCGTAACCACATCTTCCATCCAGTATGAGAACGATGATGTTATGAAGCCGGTATGGGGCGATGACTACTCCATCTGCTGCTGCGTATCCGCAACACAGACCGGTAAGGAAATGCAGTTCTTCGGCGCTCGTGCAAACCTTGCAAAGTGCCTGCTGTATGCTATCAACGGCGGTGTTGATGAGAAGAACGGCAAGCAGGTTGGCCCGGCTTACGCGCCGATCACTTCCGAGTACCTTGACTATGACGAAGTAATGAAGAAGTACGATCTGATGCTTGACTGGTTAGCAGGTCTGTATGTAAACATCCTGAACCTGATTCAGTACATGCATGATAAGTACTACTACGAAGCAGCTGAGATGGCTCTGATTGATACCGATGTTCGTCGTACTTTCGCAACCGGTATTGCAGGTTTCTCTCACGTAATCGACTCCCTGAGCGCTATCAAGTACGCTAAGGTTAAGGTTGTACGCGGTGAGAACGGCCTTGCAGAGGATTATGAGATCGAAGGCGACTTCCCGAAGTACGGCAACGACGACGATCGTGCAGACGAGATCGGTGTATGGCTGCTCCACTCCTTCCTTGAGAAGATCAAGAAGCACCACACCTATCGTAACTCCGAGCCTACGACTTCCATACTTACCATTACTTCCAACGTTGTTTATGGTAAGTTCACCGGCAACATGCCTGATGGCCGTCGTGCATGGACTCCTCTTGCACCTGGTGCTAACCCGTCCTACGGTGCAGAGCAGAGCGGTCTGTTAGCTTCCCTGAACTCTCTGACCAAGCTGCCTTATCACTGGGCACTGGATGGTATTTCCAACACTCAGACCATGAACCCCGGCGCACTTGGCCACGATGACGAGGAGCGTTCCGTGAACCTGGTTAACGTTATGGACGGCTACTTCGATCAGGGTGCACACCACCTGAACGTAAACGTATTCGGCAAGGACAAGCTGTTAGATGCTATGGAGCATCCGGAGAAGCCTGAGTACGCTAACTTCACTATCCGTGTATCCGGCTACGCAGTTAAGTTCATCTCCCTGACCAGAGAGCAGCAGGAAGACGTTATCTCCAGAACCTTCCACGACAAGCTGTAAGATTTCCGGGAGAATATCGAGAATCGGAACATCGCCTCGAGCCTCGATGTACAATGGAATACACATATTGCTTTACACACAGCAGGAGCCTTGCCTTTGGGCAGGGCTCCTGTTTTCACAGGAAAGAAAGGAACGATTGATGGCAGAAAACACAGCACAATGTGCAACAGAAAAGCAGCCTCTGCTGGGCAATATCAACAGTATAGAGACCTTCGGCGCTGTGGACGGACCCGGCGTGCGGTATATTGTTTTCCTTCAGGGATGTCGGATGCGCTGCCGCTATTGCCATAATCCTGAGACATGGGCAGACCATGCGGAGGGATCCTATCAAGAGGATGCCGAGACAGTCTTCGAGAAGGCCTGGCGCTATCACAATTACTGGAAAAACGGCGGCGGCATCACGGTCAGCGGCGGTGAGGCACTGCTGCAGATTGACTTTGTCACAGAACTTTTCAAGCAGGCAAAGAAAAAGAATGCGCACACCGCACTGGACACTTCCGGCCAGCCTTTTACCATGGAAGGCCCCTGGTTCGATAAATTTAAAGAGTTGATGAATGTGACAGATCTGTTTATACTGGACATTAAGCAGATCGACCCTGAGAAGCATAAAGCACTGACCGGGTTTGATAACAGCAATATCCTGCAGCTGGCAAAATATCTGGCGGAAAACGGCAAGAAGATGTGGATTCGCCACGTGCTGGTGCCTGGGATCACTACGGATGAGGGTGATTTGCGCCGCCTGCGGGCATTCCTGGATTCTCTCCGGCAGATTAATGCGGACTGCCTGGACAGAGTGGAGGTGCTGCCTTATCACACTATGGGCATTACCAAATACGATAAGCTTGGCATAAATTATTCTTTAAGGGATACAGCACCGCCCACCGATGAGCAGATCAAGCTGGCACAGGAGATTTTGTGCAGCCGGTAGGGAATGATTGGTAAGGATTTATTGCAGGATGGCAGCAGAGCATAGTATTGGAACGGGTTATTCGATTGGATCATGGAGCCGGACTGCCGGATCAGCGTATGGGATCGGGTTGCCGGCCACAGAGAGATTTACATTGACAGAATGTTCCGCGGCAGCCGCATGGAAGCTGCGGCATTAAAGGGGTATAGGTATATATGTACGAACAGAGCGCAAAATGGAATATGTTTTACCAGGAATTAGAGCCTAAGAAGCGGCTGCAGATGTTTGACGAGCTGCAGATGACAGAGCCTGACGACGGCGCCAATCTTTATCGCAAGATGCTTTTGGATGCCCGCTACAAGGATCCCAAGGAGCCGGAACGGGAAGTGGACCGCTTCCTTTGGGAATGCTTGAATCTGCCTTATTTGTATAAAAGCTCCAAGCTCATGTCCTTCGGGACAAAGAAGGAAGCGAGAAAGGTTTTGAATACGCTTTTGCAAGGCGAGGCAGCTGCCTACGGCGAAGCAGGAGAGAAGGCCTTTTACTGGGAAATGCGCAATGCAGTGAAGCGTTACCTGTCTACCTGCAGCAGCAAGAATTACAGACGCAAGCTGTTTGGCCTGATGAGTGCCACCGAAGAGGAAAAGCTTCATCAGACCTGCAAGGATATGTGGGAGATGTCTTACGGCGTGGCAGCCAGAGCCGGCGTCGAAGAAGAAATGAAGGTGTTCTGTCAGGCGGTACAGGACGAGTACGCGACCTTAGATGACGGCGCCGCTGCCCGTTTCCTGGAATATCAGAAGGACCAGAAGAAAAAGTAATAGAAATAGCATTAGAAAAAGGTAATAGAAATAGTATTAGAAATAGCAATAGAAGCGCATTGCTTACTGCGAACCCAAAAAGAAAAAAAGGAAAACAGCAAGCAATAGGAAAGCAGCAAGCAATAGAAAACAGCTTCCATGGTTTTTACACAAAACCATAGAGGCTGTTTTTTGCAAAATATTACTCGCCGGATTTGCACTGCGAAGCAGTAAATTTTCTGCAGATTCGTGTGGTAAGCGTTTAGTTCTTAAAACAGCCGTCGCGCATCTTCTAAGTACGCAAGATGGTAGGGTTATCCTCCGGCAGGGTAAACAGATCCGAAGAGGAGCGGTAGTAGGTGAAGTTATAGGACTGGCTGCCGGGTTGTTTTACGAACTCTGAGGGGGTATACCCCGTGATCTCCAGAAAGACCCGGTTAAAGGTGCGGATATTTTCAAAACCGCATCGAAGAGCGATATCAGAGATACGTGCATCGGTGGTCAGCAGCAGTTCTGCGGCCTGGGAGATACGGATCAGATTCAGATAACGTACAAAGCCGGTGCCGGTGAGCTGCTTGAACATGCGGGAGAAATGACTGGGAGAAAAGCCCATCATTTCCGCAGCATCGGTCATGGAGATGGATTCACCGTAGTGCTCCTCCAGGAAGGTGAGCACGTTCTGGAAATCCGCCAGCATGGTCTGACGTCTGCTTTGCGTGGCCGGACTGGCGGGGACTTCTTTTTGCGCGGGAAAGGCCCGCAGCAGCCTGTACCAGAAGCTTCGAAGCTCTCCTTTTACAATTTCCTGGTAGTAATTCTCCCGGCATTCCAGCTCATGATCTAAGATGGACAAAATCCGCTCCCAGTCGGATTGCAGCCCTGCGGTGCAGAAATGGGTGCTGTCAAAAAGGTGATTTTCCAGGGCGTTATATTTGTAATGGCTGCTGATGATATTCGTATCAAAGAGCAGGAAGTCAAAACAGGCATCGGGAGAGTGGACATCGCAGTAGTGTATATCGCCGCTGTCAAAGAGCACCAGATCCCCGGCGGCGGCGTGAATCACATCCTCGGCGATATGGATCTCCGCCGTTCCCTCCCGGACATAGACTAATTCGATTTCCTTGTGCCAATGGGCTATAAAGCTGATATCCCGGTATTGTTTGTGCCATACCATAAAGTCTGATGGGTAGTTGCGTACCTCGTGAAAAGCTTTCATATATGCGTAATGCTCCTTAGGACTTGTGCATATGCCATGTATACGGTTTGGTGATTCCCCAAAGTTTTCAAAAGTCACATGGTAAAAACTGTGCAGTGAAAACGATGCGGTAAAAAAACGTCTATAAGAAACTTAAAAAACGACAGCAAAGAACCGTAGAATCTGCAGAGAATCTGATAGTTGAATCCTGTAAATAGTATCTATAAACAAAAACAAAACATCATTTTTGTCTATTATATACAACGAGAGTTGCTATGTCTATAAAAAAAGCAAAAAATGTCTATAACATCGTTGGAAAAAACATGTTCAGCACCCAAAAAAAATGTATAATGGAGAGAAGAAAAAGAAATTCTGCCGAAAAATGCGGCAGAATCGATAAAAAAACAGTCAAATTCAACATTTTTCACGGAGGTGTACAATGGCAAAAAGCAGATTGATTGGGGATTATCCGGTAATCGGCATCCGTCCTACTATTGACGGCAGAAGAGGACCGCTGAAGGTAAGAGAGTCTCTGGAAGAGCAGACCATGAACATGGCAAAGTCTGCTGCAAAGCTTTTTGAGGATAATTTGAAATACAGCAACGGTGAGCCTGTAAAGGTAGTCATCGCTGATACTACCATCGGCCGTGTTGCAGAGTCCGCAGCCTGCGAAGACAAGTTCAAAAAGGCAGGCGTAGCGATCACATTGACCGTTACTCCTTGCTGGTGCTACGGCGCAGAGACTATGGATATGAACCCGCTGACCATCAAGGGCGTTTGGGGCTTTAACGGCACAGAACGTCCCGGTGCAGTTTATCTGGCATCCGTATTAGCTACCCACGCACAGAAGGGGCTGCCGGCATTCGGTATTTACGGTCACGATGTATGTGAGGCAGATGATACCTCTATTCCCGCTGACGTACAGGAGAAGCTCCTTCGTTTCGGCCGTGCAGCAGTAGCAGCAGCTACCATGCGTGATAAGTCTTATCTGCAGATCGGTTCCGTTACCATGGGTATCGGCGGCTCCATCATCAGCCCTGATTTCATCGAGGAATATCTGGGCATGCGTGTAGAGTCTGTCGATGAGGTAGAGATCATCCGCCGCATGAGTGAGCACATCTACAGTGAGGATGACTATCAGGCAGCTCTTAAGTGGATCAAGGAGAACTGCAAGGAAGGCTATGATAAGAACCCTGAGTTCGTAAAGCAGAGCGATGAGGAAAAGGAAAAATCCTGGGAGTTCATCGCAAAGATGACCTGTATCATCAAGGATCTGTACAATGGCAATCCGAACCTGCCTGAGGGCTGCGAGGAGGAAGCAGTAGGTCACAATGCTATCTGCGGCGGCTTCCAGGGACAGCGTCAGTGGACAGACTTCTATCCCAACGGTGACTTTGCAGAGGCAATGCTCAACAGCTCCTTCGACTGGACTGGCGCTCGCGAGCCTTATATCTTAGCTACAGAGAATGATACCTTAAACGGCCTTGGCATGCTGTTTATGAAACTTTTGACCAATCGTCCTCAGATGTTTGCAGACGTACGTACCTATTGGAGCGGAGACGCTGTCAAGAAGGCTACCGGCTATGACATCGAAGGTAAGGCAAAGGATGCAGACGGCTTCATTCACCTGATCAACTCCGGCGCATGCTGCCTGGATGCCTGCGGTGAAGTCAAGGATGAGAACGGCAACGGCATCATCAAAGAGTGGTACAATGTAACCGAGGCAGATCAGAAGACCATCATGGATGCTACCGAGTGGTGTGCAGCCGACAACGGCTACTTCCGCGGCGGCGGATTCTCCTCTCGTTTCCTGACCAGAGCGGAGATGCCTGCTACCATGATTCGTCTGAATCTGGTAAAGGGCTTAGGACCGGTTCTGCAGATCGCAGAAGGCTGGACCATTCAGCTGCCTGATGAGGTTTCTGATAAGATCTGGAAGAGAACAGACTACACATGGCCTTGCACATGGTTCGCTCCTCGCTGCGACGGCAAGGAAGGCCCCTTCAAGACCGCTTACGATGTAATGAACAACTGGGGTGCAAACCACGGCGCTATCAGCTACGGCCATATCGGTGCAGATCTGATCACCCTTTGCTCTATGCTGCGTATTCCGGTATGCATGCACAACGTGCCTGAGAAGGACATCTTCCGCCCGGCAGCATGGAATGCATTCGGCAGCGATAAGGAAGGACAGGACTTCAGAGCATGCGGCGCTTACGGCCCTCTGTACAGATCCATCCGTTAATAAGAAAGGTCTGATTTGTCATACAGCGATCTGTTCCTGAAAGAAACAGATTGTCTTGATGAAGAGAGCCTGAAATTCTCGTCACCTCTTCGCAGCAGAGCTGCCTGGGAATGAGGATTAAGAAGAAATAAACCGAAAAAGGAAATCCGGAAGATAGGCTGCGGATTTCCTTTTTCTTCCATATCAGCAAAGCGGCGGCTTTTGGAAGGAATATACAGGAAACAGTATATGTTCGCACTTCCCAGTTGTCTGCCCGGAAATGGAGATTATTATGTCAGAAAAAAGAGTATTAGCATTTGATTATGGCGCAAGCAGCGGCAGAGGCATCGTGGGAAGCTTTGACGGCAAGAGTCTTTCTCTGCAGGAAATTCACAGATTTTTCAATGATCCTGTTATCGTAAACGGCACTATGTATTGGGATACACTGCGTCTGTTTTTTGAGTTAAAGCAGGGGCTGATCCGGGCAAAGCACGCCGGCGGGTTTGACAGTATCGGTATTGATACCTGGGGCGTGGATTTCGGCCTTCTGGATAAGCATGGCATGCTCATCGGCAATCCGGTGCATTATCGGGATGCCAGAACCAACGGCATGTGTGAGAAGAGCTTTTCCCTGATCGATAAGGATGAGTTTTACGGCATTACCGGCAACCAGTTCATGGACATTAACACGGCTTTCCAGCTCCTTGCTTTAAAGGAACAGCAGCCGGATATCTTAGAAAAAACGGAGACTCTGCTTTTTACCCCTGACCTGCTCAATTATTTCCTGACAGGCATCAAGAAGGCAGAGTATTCCATCGCCAGCACGTCGCAGCTTATGGATGCGCGTAACCGCTGCTGGTCGGATAAGGTGATCGATGCTTTGGGACTGCCCCGCAGGATTTTCCCGGAGATCATTCCCAGCGGCACGAAACTGGGCGGCCTTTCTCCGGAGATTTGCGAGGAACTGGGCCTGCAGAATGTAGACGTAGTGGCCATCTGCGGACACGACACCCAGGACGCGCTGGTGAGTGTACCGGCTTCCGAGAAGGATTTTATCTTTATCAGCTGCGGCACCTGGTCCTTATTTGGTACCGAGTTGGATGCTCCTATTATCAATCAGGATTCTGCGCGGCTTAATATCACTAATGAGGGCGGCTATGCAGGCAAGATTTCCTTCCTTAAGAACATCATCGGTCTGTGGCTGATTCAGGAGAGCCGCCGTCAATGGATCAGGGAAGGTAAGGAATACGGCTTTGGTGAACTGGAGAAGATGGCTGCGGCTGAGCCTGCCTTCCGCTGCTTTATCGATCCTGACGCACCGGAATTCGTGCCGGCAGGCAATGTGCCGGAGCGCATTCGTGAGTATTGCCGCCGTACAGGACAGCCTGTTCCGGAAAATGAGGGACAGATCGTGCGCTGCATCGACGAGAGCCTGGCATTTAAGTACAGAGACAGCCTCTCTGAGATCGAGGCCTGCACCGGCAAGGATTATAAGACCATCTATCTGGTGGGCGGCGGTACCCAGAGCGGCCTGCTTTGCCGCATGACGGCATGTGCCTGCCACAGACGGGTTTCCGCAGGACCTGTGGAGGCTACCGTATACGGCAACCTGATGCTGCAGCTGATGAGCGCCGGCGAGGTAGGCAGTATCGAAGAAGCCCGTAGCATCATCCAGAACTCTCCGGACATCCATATCTATGAGCCGGAAGAGGAGAGTGCATGGGAGGATGCATATCATCGCTATCTGGAGGTTACCAGGAAGTAAACAGTAGGAACATCATAGGATCATAACATCATAAAGGCATAACATCATAGAGGCATAACATCATAGAAGCATAACATCATAGAAGCATAACTTCATAGAATCATAACAGCATAAAAGTATAAAAGAATGACCAGTTTTCCCCGGTCTGTCAGGAGGTTACCGATCTAAAAAGCGTACCCTGGGACCGGGGAATTACTGTATTTACCAATCAATGACCAGGCGGCAGCTTTTTGCAGGACCTGTCATGGTGAAATAGAGCATTCTGTATGCCACACATCCCAAGATTTCCGAATCACTTTAACAAAGGAAATTGCAGAAGATACAGAGAACGGTAATTTTTAACGGAATAAATATACCTCATGTCGGAGCACCATAAGGAAAAATAGAGTATACTGATACCATGAGCGGAGAAAACAACCCCAAAAAAGTGAATATTTTATTCCGCTTTAAGACCTTGCGGACTTCCATTCTGATTCCCTTCCTGCTGCTGACAGTGGGGACGGTACTTTTTTTCATGTTTATATCTGTGTCCAGGACCCGGGAGATGATGTTAGAGTCCGCCACGGATTATACCCATCAGTTGGTGGACATGGCCAATAACGATGTGGATTCCTATTTTTCCAATCTGGAAAATATCGCCCAACTGATCATGAACAGTGCGGATACCCGGAACTATCTGGAATATGAGGAAGATGACCGGGGAACAGCGGAATATCTAAGCTGTGTCCGCAGACTGGAGCAGCAGTTCATGACACTGCGGGAGACCAGAGATGATATTTATAATATCGGCATTGTGGGGATTAACGGCAGATATCTGATCAATAATGATGAGGTAAGGATCAATCCCGATGCCCGCCTAGAAGAAAAGGAGTGGTATCAGAAGGCTCTGCAGGGGGAGGAATCCGGTGTCTATTCCCATGTGCAAAATGTCGTAAAGGGGGAATATACCTGGGTGGTCACCTTGAGCCGAACCATCCGGGATACGGATACCAATGCGGTGATCGGCGTCCTTTTTATCGACATGAATTACAGCTCGATCACCACCCTTTGCGAAAGCATTAATCTGGGGACCAGAGGGTATGTCTTCGTCATGGGACAGGATGGGGAGATCATTTATCATCCCAAGCAGCAGCTTTTGTACAGTGGACTGCAGCAGGAGGAGACCGGTCATATCCTTACTGCTGAAAACGGCAGCTTTGCCGCGGAGGATAAACAGCGCATCTATACGGTATCTCATTCTGATGTTACAGGGTGTACCATCGTGGGGGTAGCCTACTTAAGCGATCTGATGCAGACCAGTAACCGCATGCAGCAGATATACGTGATATTGGCGGTGGTGCTCATTATCATTGCAGCCGTGGCGGCAGCGGTGCTGTCCCAGATGATCTCTGAGCCTATCCGTACGTTGGCGAATTCCATGGTCAGTGTGGAGAAAGGGAATTTTGATGTGCGCATCGAAAATCCCGGTTACACGAACGTGATCGGTGATTTGATTCGCGCCTATAATGTCATGCTCTCCCGGATCAGCGATCTGATCGAACAAATCAAGGAAGAGCAGACAGAAAAACGCAAAAGTGAGCTGGCGGCGCTGCAGGCGCAGATCAATCCCCATTTCCTCTACAATACCCTGGACTCCATTATCTGGATGGCAGAGGGGAAAAAGAATGCGGAAGTCATTCAGATGACGGTATCTCTGTCACGGCTTCTTCGCCGCTCCATCAGCAATAAGGATGAATTCGTCCGGGTCAGTGATGAGATCGGCTATGTCAGCGAATATCTGAAGATACAGAAAATGCGTTATCATGATAAGCTGGATTATGAGATCAACCTGTCACAGGAAGTAGAGCAGTGCTATGTGCCAAAGCTCATCATACAGCCTTTGGTGGAAAATGCCATCTATCACGGTATCAAGCTAAAGCCGGGGGGCGGCAGTATTCGCATTCTGGGCAGAAAAGAGGAAGAGCACCTGCTGATTCGGGTAATGGACGACGGCGTGGGCATGGACAGCGAGACACTGCAGCATATTTTTGATGAGAAAAAAGAAAAAACCGGCAGCGGTGTGGGTGTCAATAATGTAAATCGACGCATCAAGCTGTGCTACGGCGCAGAATACGGCCTCTGGTATGAGAGCAGTATCGGCAAGGGAACTGCTGTGGACGTGATACTGCCTTTGGCGTGGAGTGCGACGACCCGGGGAGAGGAGCGGAGAGATGGATGATAAAAGAAACAGACGAAATCGCCTCCTCGGCGCCCTGTTTGCAGGTCTTTGCATTGCGCTGATACTTTCCAGTGTGGTACTGCTCTATAAACGCAGCGCAGAGGATTCCCTTTATATTATCTACATTACCAAGTCCCGTTCCTCCAGTAATGATTTCTGGGACGCAGTGAAAAAGGGGGCTGACACCGCCGCTAAGGAGAATAATGCCCAGATCGAGGTGATGATGCCGGAGGATGAGACCAGGATCGATGAACAAAACGAGATGATTCTGGAAGCAGTATCCAAAAGGCCCAGTGCCATCGTAGTGACGCCGGCCTCGGAAACAAGGACTGCAGAGGCGTTGAAAAAGGTGAAGGAAGCTGGGATTCCATTGGTGTTTGTAGATTCCTCCACAGAGGAGCCGGTGGCGGATGCGCTGGTGTCCACGGATAATGTGGCGGCAGGACGAAAGGTGGGGGAGAGGATCGCAGAGAGCATCTCAGAGGGGGATGTGATCGGTGTGGTCAGCCATGTGCAGGGCGTCTCCACAGCCAGGGAGCGGGAACAGGGACTTCGGGAAGGTTTGGGGGAGCATGCTTCGCAGATCGTGGAGACTGTATACAGTAATTCCAGTGCAGAGCACGGCTCTCAGGTGACCCAGCAAATGCTGAAGGATCATCCGGAGATCACTTACATCGCGTGCATGAACGAGGATTCCACCGTGGGTGCTTCCAGAGGTGTCAAGGCAGCAGGGGCTGAGGGGAGAATTACCATTGTGGGATTTGATAATGCCCTGGAGTCTATTCAGGATATGGAAGAGGGAAATATCAATGCTCTGGTAGTGCAGAAGGCTTTTACCATGGGTTATCTGGGAATCGAGAATGCTGTCAGACTGGTGAGAGGAGAAGCGGTGAGCTACTTTACGGATTCCGGTTCTGTATTAGTGGACCGGGATACCATGTATGATGAGCAGAACGAAGAACTGCTGTTTCCGTTTTACCTGTCACAGGAATAAGACATGGGGATAATTGCATTGTGGGAAAAGTAAGTATGGGTGCGGACGAAATAGCTTATAACAGGAGAAAAAAGTCTGCAGATGGGGGCGTGTATGTATAAGGTGCTCTTTACGGATGATGAAATTTTGACCAGAGAGGCGGTGGCGGAGAATACGCCCTGGGAAGAGGCTGGCTTTACCTTGATCGGTACGGCGCAGGATGGCAGAGAGGCCATTTCTCTGATGGAAAAGGAAGAGCCGTCGCTGCTGATCACGGATATTTGCATGCCGGTCATGGATGGCCTGGAGCTGGCAGCCTATGTCCGGGAACATTTTCCCAGTATGAAAGTGATCATTCTGAGCGGGTATGATGAGTTTGCTTATGCTAAGAAGGCACTGCAGTATGGGGTCTCTGAGTATATTTTAAAACCCATTACCTCTATAGAACTTAAAGAGGAACTGGAGAAAATACGGACCCAGCTGGATAAAGAAAATAAAAGCCGCACACAGATTGAGAAGCTCCAGCAGGACTATGAGAAAAACCGTCCTCTGCTCCGGGAAAGACTCTTAAATCAACTCTTAGAGGGCAGAGGAAGAGAAGAAAACCTGCAGCAGCAGCTGGAAGAGATGGAGATCGACCTGAAAGGAAAGCGTCAGGCGGTACTCCTCATCGGTGCCAATAATGAGATGGAGTGGAAACAGGAGCATCCGGACATCCCTGCGGAGCTGATGCAGTTCATTCTTTATAATGCTGCGCAGGAATTGGTGGGAGAGGAAGATAATGCCGTGCTCTTTCGCAATCCTGCAGAACGCAGCATATTGGTGCTGGCCAGAGAGACGGACGAGGAGCTGCGGGAGGCTGTTGCCCGGATCGGCGCTAAGGTAAATCAGGCATTCTCCCAATACATGAATCTGAAGCTTTGTGTGGTGGTTGGGAAGACAGTGAGTTCTCCGCGAGCCTGGAAGGATTCCTATGAGAGCGCCTGCCGGACGGAAGGATACCGGTATCTTTTTGACAACGGCGGCCTGCTCTATGCCGTAGACTTTGAGGAAAAGGATGCGCGATCCATACGAACAGCCCTTTGGAGTGACGATCTGGTACTGGCCATTAAGACAGGAAATCAGGAAGAGATCACCGAAAAAGTGCATGATTACTTCACAGCCCTGCGGCAGGCAGAGTGTCAGCGCGGTACTCTGCAGATCTATATTCAGAACTGTGTCCTGGCCATCTGGATCACTCTGGAAGAACGGGGGACGCTGCAGGCGGGCGAATACGGTGAGGAAGGAAGTTTCATCAAAGAATTGCAGGGATACAGACATCTGTCGGATATAGAGGAGGCCTTCCTGAAATTTGCTCTTTCCCTTTCTGAGAAAATCGCAAGGAAAAGGGACACCGGCAGCCAGGCGTTGGCTCTCCGGGCTCTGGATTATATGGAAAAGAATTACATGCGCACCGACCTGTCCCTGAATACAGTGTGCGAATACCTGGCTGTCAGTGTCAGCTACTTCAGCATGGTCTTTAAGACAGAGGCCAAGGAAACCTTCGTGGAGGCTCTGACTCGGATCCGCATGGAAAAAGCCAGACAGATTCTGGAGACCACCAGCCTTAAAAATTACGAAGTAGCTGAAAAGGTGGGCTACAATGATCCTCATTATTTCAGTGCTACCTTTAAAAAGCAGGTAGGTATGACACCTACGGAGTATGCTAAGAAAATGCGGGGATAAGGGAACTTGCCTACTTTTTAATAAATTCATTGGATTGATAATTTCGGCTTCAGTAAGAATTAGTACAATTGTTTTTTCAGCAACCATATCTTTTAAATGCTGGGAGATAACTTATGTTCAGAGGTAGAATTCTAATAGGGTAGTTGATTAAAAATATTTACATTATTTACTTTGGCAAAGAAACTGAAATGTGCAGGAAATGATGATATATACACGCTGCCAATAACGTAATGCCTCGGGGTGGGACAGAATGGCTCGCATCCTTTGCACTGCGCGCCAGTTTTGCTTAGGTCTGCATCGAAGCCGCAGGATGGCATCGTACGCGATTTCAGAGCGCGTACGATAGGCCCGCCTGTTTGAGCAGACCCGCATTAGGCGGGGATGCGAGTTAAGGGCCGGCCATCCGGAGGTGAGAGGCAAACCTTAGCAAAACGGCGCAAAGTGCATGGTGCGAGACATCTGCCCCACCCTGAGGCATGGACGGCAGAATAAAAGTTTTCGGTTGTTTTACGCATTACAGGGCAATTGGAAATTTTTACATACAAGAAATCGATAAGTAAATAGAAGTAATCGTATAGCTTATGGGGTGGTGATCCTCCATAGGCTTTTTTATTTTTTCTATTTATGTATTTCCTTTTCTGAAAAAAGTGGTACAATAGCAGTTGTTGAAATGATAAAAGCAAAAAATGTCCTAATCCAAACAATAAATAGCCAATCGATAGTCAGTAAATAACCGGTAATAACCAGTAAATAACCATGTAAATGAAATGATCTAAAATACGCAGCTTCGCACACGTTTTGTGCAGGTTTACCGATGGAAAAGGTAGGAATACTTTGACAATCATTACGTTTTGTCATACTGCACAAAAAAACAGGTAAAAAATTCCCTATAAAGAAAATTTTCACCCTTTTTCGTAATTTTCTCTATTAAATAGTTCACAATTTAGACTTACACTGTTTACAGATCAAGCAATACCTGACAAAAGAAGCAGGAGGAAGAAAAGTGGAGAAGTTTAAAAATTTACCTTTTGTCAAGAAAGTTGGTTTTAACAGAATCGTCCTGATCGGCGTACTCATTCTGATGTACGTGCTGTTCGCTATCCTGAGCCCGACTTTCTTAAGTTACTCAAGAATCCTGAGTGCATTGAATTATGCATATTTCCTCGGATTTCTTGCACTGGGCGTAACCTTTGTTATTGCCACCGGCGGTATTGATTTCTCAATCGGACCGGTCATGTTCTGCTCGGCACTGGTTTCCGGCTACCTGCTGACAAAGTCAGGCGTTCCGCTTGTGGCATGTCTTCTGGTCAGCATTCTGGTAGGTTTCATCTTCGGATGTATCAGCGGTGCGTTAGTAGCCTACGGCGGCCTGCCTTCCTTCATTACCTCCATGGCAATGATGAATATTGCAAAGGGCGTCGGCTCCGTATTTACCAAGACACAGTCTGTCAGCTGGCCCCAGAGCACAGAGGCAAACGGCTGGTACAGAAGCCTTGTAAAGATTCAGGTCGGATCCATTCAGTTTCCGGTAGGATTAATCCTGCTGCTCATCGTCGCAGTTATCTGCGGCATCCTGTTAAATCAGACAAGACCCGGCAGATATATCCTTTGCCTGGGCAGCAACAAAGAAGCTGTTCGCCTTTCCGGCGTAGATGTAAAGAAGTGGGAGATGCTCGCATACGTGATCTGCGGTGTGCTGGCAGGTATCGCAGCTATCTTCTACGTAGGTGCTTACACCACGGTACAGCCCGGTCTCGGCGATACCTTCAATAACGAAGCAATCGCAAGCTGCGTAATGGGCGGTACATCCATGGCAGGTGGTCTTGCTTCCATCGGCGGCACTATCATCGGTACTCTTATCATAGCTCTCCTGCAGGAAGGTATCCTGGCAATGGGCTTCCAGAAGGATTATCAGTATGTCCTTACCGGTATCATCGTCATGATCGCTGTATATGCAGATATCCGCAGCAGAAGAAAGAGAAACTAGTCATATCCGGTTTTGGCTTGAAGGCGCTGTAAGGCGCAGAGAGGATAAGGTATAAATCGTGGGTGAAGTTATTTTAACTATGAAGGGAATCGACAAATCTTTCCCCGGCGTTCACGCTCTGGATCATGTCGATTTGGAAGTCAGAAAGGGCGAGGTCATGGCGCTGATGGGAGAAAACGGCGCCGGCAAATCTACCCTGATGAAGGTTTTGACCGGTATCTACACCAAGGATTCCGGCTCTATCGTATATGAAGGCAAGGAAGTGGCATTCAGCGGCCCCAGAGAGGCACAGGATGCAGGTATCGTCATCGTGCACCAGGAATTAAACATGGTCAATCACCTGACGGTAGCACAGAATATTTTCATCGGCAGAGAGCCTATGAAGGGCGGCTTTATCGATGATGCCAAGATGATCGAAGAATCTGCCAAGCTCTTTAAGATGCTGGGCATCGATATCAATCCCAGAGAGAATATGGGTCGTCTTACCGTAGGTATGCAGCAGATGTGCGAAATTGCCAAGGCAATCTCCCATGATGCCAAGGTCATCATCTTCGATGAGCCTTCCGCAGCATTGACGGAGTCTGAGATCGAACAGCTCTTTAAGATCATCCGTGATCTGAGAGATAAGCAGCTGGGTATCGTTTATATCTCTCACCGTATGGATGAAATCAAGGTCATCACTGACCGCGTTACCGTCATGAGAGACGGCGGCTACGTAGGCACGCTGATCACCAAGGATTCCACCAAGGAAGACATCATCAAGATGATGGTTGGACGTACCATTTACGAGGATCCCAAGACAGAGAGTGCAGTGCCGAAGGATGCACCGGTAGTATTAAAGGTAGAACATCTGAATGCAGGCCGCATGGTACAGGATGTGAGCTTCGAGCTTCATAAAGGTGAGATCTTGGGCTTCTCCGGATTGATGGGCGCAGGCCGTACAGAGACAGCGAGAGCGCTGTTCGGTGCCGATCCCAAGGAGAGCGGTGATATCTATATCAATGGTCAGAAGGTGGATATCAAGAATCCGCAGGATGCCGTTAGGCTTGGCATTGGTTATCTTTCCGAGGACAGAAAGCGCTATGGTCTGGTAGTGCAGAAGAGCATTGCAGAAAATTCCACCATGGCCTGCCTGGAAGACTACATGAATGGTCCCTTCATCGATAAGAAGAACGAGAAAGAGATCACACAGAAATATGTAGAAGAGTTAAAGACCAAGACCCCCGGCGTAGATCAGTTGGTAGTCAACCTCTCCGGTGGTAACCAGCAGAAGGTCGTTATCGCAAAGTGGCTGATCAAGAACTGCGATATCCTGATTTTCGACGAGCCTACCAGAGGTATCGACGTAGGTGCGAAGAGTGAGATTTATCACCTGATGGGTGAGCTGGCAAAGCAAGGAAAGTCGATCATCATGATTTCCTCTGAGATGACGGAGATTCTCCGAATGAGCGATCGTATCCTGGTAATGTGCGAGGGTAAGAAGACCGGAGAAATCGGTATAGAAGAAGCGACGCAGGAAAACATCATGCATGCTGCAACGCTTAGAAAGTAGGAGGAGAAAAAGGATGTCTAACGAGAAAAAGAATGGAAACGCTTTTACAAATAATCCTATTGTAAAAGCGGTAGGCGCTCAGCGAATCGTGGTGCTGATTGCCCTGATCGTGCTGTTTGCGTTCTTCTGTATCGCCAGCCCGGCTTTCCGGACCTATCCGACGATCTTAAGTATTCTGGGTTATTCCTATTACATTACACTGATGGCTATCGGCGTAACGTTCTGTCTGATCACAGCGGGCGTTGACCTTTCCATCGGTACCGGTACAGTAGCCTATGCACTGATTGGTGGTTATTGCGTAGTAAACCTCGGCATGCCGGTAGGCGTGGGCATGCTGGTAGCAGTGGTGGTTGCAGTATTATTCGGCTGCTTCAACGGCGTGCTGGTAGCGATCCTGGATTTGCCTCCTTTCATCGCTACTCTGTGTACCATGATGATCGTTCGAGGCGTAGGTTCCATCGTTACAGGCGGTATGAGTGTTACCTGGCCTTCCACCGGCACACCCCAGGGATGGTTCCGCAGCATCTTCCGTATTCAGATCGGCGAGACCATGTATCCCATCGGTTTCCTTTGGATCATCATCCTGGTAGTGGTGATGTCTCTGGTATTAAATAAGACCAAGGTCGGCCGTTACATCATCGCTATCGGTTCCAACAAAGAAGCAACCAGACTTTCCGGTGTAAAGGTTGTAAAGTATCACATGGCTGCTTATATCATCTCCGGTTTCTTCACCGGCCTTTCCGCTATCGCTTATGCAGCTACCTTCCAGGCAGTGGCAGCAGCTTCCGGTGCAGGACTTGAGCTTGATGCAGTAGCAGCAGCTATCATCGGCGGTACTTCCATGAACGGTGGTACCGGTTCCATCGCAGGTACATTGATCGGTGTGTTCATCATGTCCATGTTAAAGACAGGTCTTCCTTATGTAGGCCTGCAGGCAAACTGGCAGCAGATCATCACCGGTGTAATCCTTCTCGTCGCAGTAGGTGTGGATGTTATCAAGAATAACCGCCTGGCTCGCAGATAAGGATAAATTCATCAAGGTATGTACCGCACAGTGCGGTTCATATATACTATCAATTCATATTATAGGAGGATAGCAAATGAAAAAGAAAGTATTGGCAACAGTGCTCTCAGTAGCAATGGTCGCTGCATTGATGGTTGGCTGTGGTTCTTCTTCCACAACTACAACTACAGACACCGCATCCGATGATGCTGCTTCTACCGAGACAGCAGCTGAGGAGACTACTGAGGCAGCTGAGGAGACTACCGAAGCTTCCGCAGAGGGTGGTTATCACTTTGAAATTGTTTCCAAGGGATTCCAGCACCAGTACTGGCAGGCAGTGTTAAAGGGCGCTCAGCAGAAGGCTGATGAGCTCGGCGACACCATGAATTTCGTAGGACCCAATACCGAGTCTGATATCGCAGATCAGGTACAGATGCTGACCAGCGCAATCAACCAGAAGCCTGTAGCAATCGGCTTGGCAGCTCTGGACACCAGCGCTTGCCTGGATGCTATTACACAGGCACAGAGCGCAGGCATTCCGATCGTTGGCTTTGACTCCGGCGTTCCCGGTGCTCCGGACGGCGCTGTAGTTGCTAACTGCGCAACTGACAACTATGCAGCTGGTGAGCTGGCAGCTACCGAGACCTACAAGCTGATTTCTGACAGAATTGCAAATGCAAGCGGCTCTGTTCGTATCGGTGTTATGGGCCAGGATGCAACTGCTGAGTCCATCATCAACAGAGGCCTTGGCTTCATCGACAAGATTGCTGAGCTGGCAGAAGCTGACGGCTACACCGTTTCCATCGAAGGCAATGACAAGTATGTAGCAGATTCCAAGGTAGAGCCTACCGACGGCGCTAAGGTTGTTATCGAAGTTCTGGTTCCTGCACAGGTTACCGCTGAGCTGTCCGCTATCGACTGCCAGAACCTGCTGAGCAAGTCCGATACCATCTGCGTATACGGCTCCAACCAGCACTCCGGTGATGCTATGATCACTGCAAACCAGACCATGAACAAGTTCGGTACCGGCGACGACCAGATCATCGGCGTAGCATTCGACTCCGGCACAGCTATCAAGGGCGCTGTTAAGGATGGCACATTAGCAGGTGCTGTTACCCAGGCTCCCGTAGCAATGGGCGAAGCTCTGATCCAGACTCTGCACGATGCAGCATCCGGCAAGACCGTATCTGATGTAGATACCGGCTGCCAGTGGTACACCGCTGAGAACATGGACAACGAGGACATCGCACAGAACCTGTACGACTAATCGAAAGCCTGGTTTCTGAATAAGGTTTTAGAATCCGATTCATAAAATATGAGTAGCAAAGAGAGTTGATAGTAGGCGGCAGATCATAAAGCTCTGACAGCCAAAGGTTTGCCGACAGGAGAATGCCCCATCGAAAGATGGGGCATTTTCTTCAGAAAGATATCGCGCCGCAGACAAGCTGCAGCACAAAGAAGTGAGTGAAGTGTATACGGCAGCAAATGATAAACGGCAGAATGGAGATTACTATGTTAAAAGGCATACCGAAGATTTTATCACCGGAACTTTTGAAGGTATTGGATG
Source organism: bacterium (assembly GCA_963593905.1). Classification (GTDB taxonomy): domain Bacteria; phylum Bacillota; class Clostridia; order Lachnospirales; family Lachnospiraceae; genus CAG-791. Next base: position 24,523 of record CAVBBL010000020.1, read on the forward strand.
AGATGGGTCACAGTGATCGTCTGGTTCTCTCTGACGGCAACTTCCCTGCAGAGTCTATGGGCAAGGATGCCATCGTTATCCGCGCAGACGGACATGGTGTTCCGGAATTACTGGATGCCATTCTGCAGGTATTCCCGCTGGATACCTATGTAGAACATCCGGTAAACTTAATGGAAGTAATGCCCGGCGATCAGGTGGAGACACCTATCTGGGATACCTATGCAGAGATCGTTGCAAAGCACGATGCAAGAGGAAAAGAGGCCATCGGCCACATCGAGCGCTTTGCGTTTTATGATGAGGCAAAGACCTGCTATGCCATCATTGCAACCGGCGAGTCAGCACTTTATGCCAATATCATGCTGCAGAAGGGCGTCGTGACAGAATAGGGGTAAGCAAAAGAAAATAGAAATAGAAGTTCTGAAATCGAAAATCTGTGATTGAAAATTTGAAGTTCAAAATTTAAGCGTTTGAAATTCAAATTGAAAAATCAAAAATCTGTAAAATAGAGCACCGGAGAATTGATCTGTTAAAAATCAGTTCCGGTGCTCTATTTATTTACGATTAGCGTATCGTGTGCTGCTTATATTATGTATTGCCCTATATTGCATACTGGTTATATTACGTACTGCCAGCATTGCTGTACTGCCATACTGTGTGTATTACATGCTATTTGTCTCTAACCGGGATAATTCATCAGCAGCTCCGGATGATAATTGACCACCAGATAAGAGGGGAAGTCCAATTCCTGGATCAACGACTCTGCAAAAGGCACCTCTCCGATGTGCTGTCGGCCGTGACTGTCACTGGAGAGAAGAATCGGCATGCTGCGCTCTTTACACATCTGCAGAAGCTGCCTGTAATTGTCTTTTGTATCGATGCCGGGCACCTGATGGTATCCTCCGGGCATCAGGGAAGAATTGTTCACCTCAATGATGACATGATGTTCCCGGCACGCCTCCACGATAGCCTCATAATCACAGGGAAACTGCGTGTTATCACAGTGACCCAGAATACGTACATGAGGGTGGGAGATGGCCTTCAGATAATCGCACGTATTCTCCTGAAGGGATGCTGGCTTCCTCGGCGGCTTATGCATAGAGACGATAGTATAGTCTAGAGTTTTCATAATCTCGTCAGGGAGATCTAAGTCACCGCCATTTAATATATTGAGCTCTGCTCCGTAGAGAATACGGATACCGCAGCGCTCTCTGGGCGCCATATGGAGACTTCTGAAATAAGAAGGCGTACCGGCACAGAAAGTCTTTGGACCGTGATCGGAAATCCCCAGCACCCGCATGCCTCTTCTGGCAGCTTCCTTGGCTAAGTCTGCAATTGTATCGGTGGTACCGTGGCCGCTGGCTACAGTATGGGTATGAATGTCATAAGAAAGCATGGAAATCCTCTCATATTACAACCAAATAAGATGTTGTGCTAAAGTGCTTTTGAAACCATGATAAGCAGATTATACCGTACTTAGTGTTTTCGTTTCGCATGTTCATGTTTCGTGTGTTTACATTTTGCATGTTCACGTTTCGCATGTTCACGTTTCGTGTGTTTACATTTTGCATGTTTGCATTTCGAGTGTTTGCGTTTCGTCTGTTTGTGTTTCTCTTTAGCTTGGATAAGCAATGCTGCAACATGACGCAGCAAGCAGACATAGTATCGCCTGTCACAATCGCAATGCCGTGGGGCGGCTCAGAATGGAGCGCATCCTTTGCACTGCGCGCCAGTTTTGCTTAGGTTCGCATCGAAGCCGCAGGATGGTATCTGACGCGCTTTCAGAGCGCGTCAGATAGGCCCGCCTGTTCGAGCAGACCCGCATCAGGCGGGGATGCGAGTTAAGGGCCGGCCATCCGGAGGCGAGAGGCGAATCTTAGCAAAACGGCGCAAAGTGCACGGTGCGCTCCATTCTGAGCCGCCCCACGGCATGGACGGGTAACCAAACGGTTATCTATTGCATAAATACCTAGTTATTTATTATATAAACACTTAGTCGTCTATTGCATAAATACCTAGTTGTTTATTATATAAACACTTAGTCGTCTATTGCATAAATACCTAGTTGTTTATTACAAAAACACTTAGTCATCTATTACATAAACACCTATATTCAGTATGCACTTCACCACCCCAAAAGTCAAACACAATCAGTCAAAAAACAACACTGGAAATTTCAAAAACCAACAAAAACAAAGACAAAACAATGATTATTTCATTGACGTTACCTGTTCCAGAGACTATAATGGGAATAAAAACAGAATGAAGCAACCATATGCATGCAAAATCCAATAAAAAGTCAATAAAAAAGCCGTGATTCATCGACAGAAAGGAATGGAATGAGAAAGTTTTATACTGAGGAATTGCCTAAATCAGACCGTATTCCCAGACTGGTGGCCAACCTGTATGCGAAGATGCCGGAGATCGAATCTTCCCGTGCACGTCTTCTCACGGAGTCCTACAAGTCCACAGAGGGTGAGCCGGTCGTCATGCGCAAGGCAAAGGCATTTTCCCATATTCTGCACCATCTGCCCATCATTATCCGGGATGAGGAACTGATCGTAGGCAGTACTACACTGGCTCCCAGAGGATGCCAGACCTATCCGGAATTTTCCTACGAGTGGCTGGAGAAGGAATACGACACCGTAGAGCACCGGGAGGCAGATCCCTTTTACATCTCCGAGCAGACCAAGCAGGAATTAAAAGAAGTAAATCCTTACTGGAAAGGCAAGACTACCAGTGAACTGGCCACTTCCTACATGTCTCCGGAAGCTTTGACGGCTATAGAGCACAATATCTTTACGCCGGGCAATTATTTCTATAACGGTGTAGGCCATCTGACAGTGCAGTACTGGAGAGTATTAAAGGAAGGCTATAAAGGAATCATGGCGGAGGCGGCACAGAGACTTTCTGAGTGCGACCCCGGAGATGCAGATTACGCAAAGCGCAGCCGTTTCCTGGAGGCTGTAATCATCAGCTGTCAGGCAGCCATCGATTATGCAAAGCGCTACGCGAAACTGGCGAAGGAGATGGCACAGAAGGAGACAGATCCTAAGCGCAGAGAGGAACTGCTGCAGATTGCTTCCAACTGCGAATGGGTACCGGAAAATGGAGCCCGCACCTTCCATGAGGCTTGCCAGTCCTTTTGGTTCGTGCAGCAGCTTCTCCAGATCGAGTCCAGCGGCCATTCCATTTCTCCCGGACGCTTTGACCAGTATATGTATCCTTATTACAAAAAGGATCTGGAGGAAGGAAAGATCACCAGAGAGCAGGCCCAGGAACTCATTGACTGCATTTGGGTGAAACTTAACGACCTGAATAAGTGCAGAGATGCGGAGAGTGCCAAGGGCTTTGCCGGCTATTCACTTTTCCAGAATCTGATCGTGGGTGGTCAGGATCGTCACGGTCAGGATGTGACCAACGACCTGTCCTTTATGTGCATCACCGCCAGCAAGCATGTGTTTTTGCCTATGCCGTCTCTGTCTATCCGTGTATGGAACGGCTCGCCACAGGAGTTGCTGCTGCATGCAGCTGCTTTGACCAGAACCGGTATCGGCCTGCCTGCTTACTATAATGATGAGATCATCATTCCGGCTCTTATGAACCGGGGCGTATCCTTAGAGGATGCCAGAGAATACAATATCATCGGCTGCGTGGAGCCTCAGTGCCCCGGTAAGACCAGCGGCTGGCATGATGCGGCATTCTTTAATATGTGCCGTCCTCTGGAGCTGGTATTCTCTAACGGCGTGGATAAGGGCAAACAGATCAGCATCCAGACCGGCGATGTGGAAAAGATGGAGACCTTCGAAGAGTTCTTCGATGCCTATAAGAAGCAGATGGCCTACAATATTTCCCTTCTGGTCAATGCAGACAATGCTATTGATGTGGCCCATGCTACCCTTTGCCCGCTTCCTTTCGAGTCCTGTATGGTGGATGACTGCTTAAAGCGGGGCAAGAGCGTAGAAGAGGGCGGCGCGGTCTATAACTTTACCGGTCCTCAGGGCTTTGGTATTGCCAATGTGGCCAATTCTCTCTATGCCATCAAGAAGCTGGTCTACGATGAAAAGAAAGTGACCATGGCCCAGTACAAGAAAGCACTGGCTATGAATTACGGACGGGGATTTGATGAACAGAGTGCTTCTGATCTGGCAGTAGGAGTAATCCGGAATTTGCAGGCGCAGGGAAAGAACGTGGACGAAGAGGAAGTGGCAGCAGTGATTCGATCCATCATGGATATGGAGATTCCTGCCGAGGAAAAGAAGCAATATGATGAGCTGCTGGCTATGATCGAGGAAGTGCCGAAGTTCGGCAATGACATTGAGGAAGTGGACGAGTTCGCCAGGGAGGCAGCTTACACCTATACAAAACCTTTGGAGAAGTATCATAATCCCAGAGGCGGTCAGTTCCAGGCGGGACTTTACCCGGTATCCGCCAACGTGCCGCTGGGAGCACAGACCGGTGCTACCCCCGACGGACGACTGGCGCATCAGCCGGTAGCGGACGGCGTTTCCCCTACGGCCGGCACCGATGTATGCGGACCTACCGCAGCCTGCAACTCTGTGGCTAAGCTGGATCACGGCATCGCCAGCAACGGCACGCTGTTTAATATGAAATTCCATCCTTCCGCGTTGAGCGGCGAGGAGGGCCTGGAGAAGTTTATCGCTATGCTTCGGGCTTATTTCGATCAGAAGGGTATGCATATGCAGTTCAATGTAGTCGACCGCAATACCCTGCTGGATGCCCAGAAGCATCCTGAGAAATACGCACATCTGGTGGTCCGTGTGGCAGGCTACAGTGCACTCTTTACCACACTTTCCAGATCTCTGCAGGACGACATCATCCGCCGGACGGAGCAGACAGGAGATATGTAAACTTATGGAACAGGATTTCTGGAGTACAAAAGGTAGAATCTTTGATATACAGCGGTATTCCATCCATGACGGCCGCGGCATCCGCACCATCGTCTTTTTAAAGGGATGTGTGCTTCGGTGCCGTTGGTGCTGCAATCCCGAGTCCCAGAATTACGGCGTGGAGACGGTGGAGATTAACGGCAAGAAGAAAGTCTACGGCAGGGACGTGACGGTAGAGGAGGTCATCGAGACAGTTCGCAGGGACCGTATATACTACCGCCGCTCCGGCGGCGGGGGACTGACTCTCTCCGGCGGCGAATGTCTCTGCCAGCCCCAGTTTGCAAGAGATTTGCTTCGGGCGGCTAAGAGCATCGGTATTTCTACTGCCATCGAGAGCATGGCTTGTGTGGATTATCAGGCCATTGACGGTGTGCTCCCTTATCTGGATCAGTACCTGATGGACATCAAACATATGGATGGCGCAAAGCATAAGGCATTCACAGGCAGAGACAATGCGCTGATTCTGGAAAATGCCAGAAAGGTAGCTGCCTCCGGCATGACCGATTTAAGCATTCGGGTGCCTACCATTCCTACCTTTAACGATACACCGGAGGAGATCAGGGCTATTGCCAGGTTTGCAGACAGTCTGCCCGGGGTGAAGCGGATTCATCTGCTGCCTTATCACCGATTAGGGCAGGATAAATACGAAAGACTGGGAAGAGAGTATACCTTAAAGGAAATTCTTCCCCCCACCAATGAGCACATGAAGATGCTGCAGGAAATGGTGGAAAGAGAAACTTCCCTCCAATGTATTTTAGGAGGGTGATGGCAGAGACAGAACTGAAAACCGGTACAGTACATGCCGGAGATTTCTCTGGCGGCTTGCGCAGGAGAACCACTTTTGAGGAGAAAAGATAACTGCGCGGCCACACTGCAGATTCCCTGCAGTGTCATAAAAAGGAAGGTAATTACAAATGTACGAAGCAGAAAGCAGTAAGCAGCGGATCATACAGGAACTGGTGCCCGGCAAGCAGATTTCCCTTGCCCACATCATTGCCAGTCCTGACAAGGTACTCTATGAGAAACTGGGGCTGGATCCGGCAATGGATTATTCTCAGTCCGCCATCGGTGTCATGACCATCAGCCCGGCAGAGACGGCCATCATCATTGCAGATGTGGCCATGAAGGCGGCAGGCATTACTATCGGCTTTGTTGATCGTTTCAGCGGTTCCCTTATCGTGACAGGGACGGTCTCCGAGGTGGAGGCGGCGACAGAGGCAGTGCTGAGCTATTGCACGGATAAGCTGGGCTTTACCGTATGCCCGATCACAAAGACATGAAAAAGCTGATATTAGTAGGCCGCAGCGAGAGCGGAAAGACTACGCTGACGCAGGCTCTGAAGGGAGAAAAGGTTCACTATTACAAAACCCAGTATGTGAATTATTTTTCCAGCGTGATCGACACACCCGGAGAATACGCCCAGGAGGCTAAGCTGGGTCACGCCCTTGCAGTCTATACCTATGAGGCGGATGTGGTGGGATTGATTTGTTCCTCCATCGAACCCTATTGCCTTTTTCCTCCGAACATCACCTGCATGTGCAACCGGGATGTGGTTGGGATCGTCACAAAGATCAATCATCCGAAGGGAAATGTAGACCGGGCAGAGCGGTGGCTTCGACTGGCGGGATGCAGAAAGATTTTTTATGTGGATTCTGTGAAAAATCAGGGTGTAGCAGCGATTCTTAACTACCTTAGGGAGGAAAGTGATCCCCCTGTGGAGCTGCGGGATGAGGATTTGACATAAAACCACAAAAACCAACAAAACAAAAACCGCAAAAACAAAGAAAAACAACAGGCAGTGTGTTGACTTTATCCCTGCATTCCTCTATAATGAAGCAGGAATCAACAAAAGTGTTCAAAAGTTACATCTTATTATCATACCATTTAAACCAGGCTCCCGAAGGGGCCGCGCAAGGAGGATGACAAATGCAGAACGAGTACGAAATCAAGAAACAGATCTGTGACATCGGCAAGAGAATCTACAACCGCAACATGGTTGCAGCAAACGACGGCAACATTTCCGTTAAGCTCAATGACAATGAGTTCCTTTGCACACCTACCGGTGTTTCCAAGGGCTTCATGACCCCGGATTACATCTGCAAGGTTGATAAGAATGGTAATGTACTGCAGGCAAACAAGGGCTTCCGTCCTTCTTCTGAGATTAAGATGCACATGAGAGTGTATGCAAAGAGACCTGATGTAGGATCCGTTGTACATGCACATCCCGTTTATGCTACCAGCTTTGCAATCGCAGGCATTCCGCTGACACAGCCCATCATGCCTGAGGCAGTTATCGCTTTAGGATGTGTTCCGATCGCTGAGTACGGCACACCTTCCACCAATGAGATTCCGGACAATCTGGAGAAGTATCTTCCTTACTACGATGCAGTTCTGTTAGAGAGCCACGGCGCTCTGACCTGGTCCACTGATCTGCTGGCTGCATACCTGAAGATGGAGTCTGTAGAGTTTTACGCACAGCTGCTGTATCAGTCCAAGATGCTGGGCGGCCCGAAGGAGTTCGACCACGCAACTGTTGAGAAGCTGTATGAGATCAGAAGACAGATGGGTCTGCCCGGAAAGCACCCGGCAAACCTTTGCCAGAATAAGAATGGCGTAAACTGCCATAACTGCGGCTGCCACAAGGATGCTCCCAATGGCACCGGTTCCGTAAATTCCGCACTTCCCAAGGAACCCAATCCGGAAGTGATCGCTGAGATTACCAAGAAAGTACTGGAGCAGCTGAACAAATAATGACAATGGACGAGATTGTTGCCAGGACGATTCAAAGCGTTCTGGGTGAACAAAACCAGATTCCGAATCCGGCGGGAAAACCTGCGGACTACGAAGAAAAAAGCATGACACTGCGATTGGCCACCGCCCTCATGGAAAGAGTGGAGGTGGAGGCTGCCCGCAGAGGCATGGCGGTAGTGACAGCGGTTTCTGATGCGGCCGGCAGACCGGTGGCAGTACATTGCATGGATGGGGCTTATATAGGCAGCTACGATGTAGCACTGAATAAGACATACACCTCCATCGCATTTAAAATGTCCACCGCAGAGCTTTGCAGACTGGCACAGCCGGGAGAATCCCTCTACGGCATCCAGTTCACCAATGACGGCAAGATCGTGATCTTCGGCGGCGGTGAGCCCCTTTATAAAGAAGGCAGGATCATCGGGGCTCTGGGAGTCAGCGGCGGCTCAGCACAGGAGGATACGGATCTGGCAGCATACGGCAGTTCTATTTTAAAGGAGGTAATCTCATGCCTGTAAGTGAGAGCATGGTGAAAGAGGTCGTGCAGGAAGTCCTTGCAAAGATGCAGATCTCTGATGCAGCCGGCGGCAAGCATGGCGTGTTCACAGATATGAACGAAGCTATTGCAGCTGCCAAGGAAGCACAGAAGGTCGTTCGCAATCTGACCATGGATCAGCGCGAAAAGATCATCAGCAATATTCGTAAAAAAACACATGAAAATGCCGAGATCATGGCCCGTATGGGTGTAGATGAGACCGGCATGGGCAATGTGGGAGATAAGATTTTAAAGCATCATCTGGTGGCAGATAAGGTGCCCGGCACAGAGGATATCACCACAGAGGCATATTCCGGAGATCGCGGTCTTACCTTAGTGGAGATGGGACCCTTTGGTGTGATCGGTGCCATCACCCCCTGCACCAACCCCAGTGAGACGGTACTTTGCAATTCCATGGGCATGATTGCAGCCGGCAATACCGTTGTATTCAACCCCCATCCCCAGGCTATCAAGACTTCCATTTACGCCATCAATCTGGTAAATGAGGCCAGCATTGAGGCAGGCGGTCCTGACAATGTAGCCTGCACAGTAGAGCATCCCACACTGGATTCCAGCAATATCATGATGCACCATAAGGATATCCCGCTGATCGCAGCGACCGGCGGACCGGGCGTTGTAACAGCAGTCCTTTCTTCCGGTAAGCGCGGTATCGGCGCAGGTGCAGGCAATCCGCCGGCACTGGTGGATGAGACCGCCAATGTGAGAAAGGCAGCACAGGATATCGTCAATGGCTGCACTTTCGATAATAACCTTCCTTGTATCGCTGAGAAGGAAGTGGTAGCCGTCAGTAGCGTATGCGACGAGCTGATGAACTACATGATCAATGAGCAGGGATGCTACCTCGCTTCCAAAGAAGAGCAGGATAAGCTCACTGCTACCGTTATGGATGCAAAGGGACGCCTGAACAGAAAGTGCGTAGGCAGAAGCGCAAAGGTTCTGCTTTCCATGATCGGCGTCGAGGTCCCGGACAATATCCGCTGCATCATCTTTGAAGGACCTAAGGAGCATCCGCTGATCGCTACAGAGCTGATGATGCCTATCCTGGGTGTGGTTCGTGTAGATACCTTTGAGGAAGCTGTTGAGGCAGCTGTGTGGTTAGAGCATGGCAATCGCCATTCTGCGCACATCCACAGCATGAATGTAGAGCACATCACCACTTATGCAAAGGCTATCGATACCGCTATTCTGGTAAAGAACGGACCTTCCTATGCAGCACTTGGCTTCGGCGGAGAGAGCATCTGCACATTCACCATCGCGAGCCGTACCGGTGAGGGATTGACCAGTGCCAAGACCTTTACCAAGAAGAGACGCTGCGTTATGCAGGACAGCCTCTGCATTCGCTAAAAGCGAATCGATTGTTTCAGCAGAAAGGAAAGAAAATGGACCAGACAAATATTGAGGAAATTGTTAGACAGGTCTTAAGCAGCATGACAGACGGTACCGTAAATACCGCTTCTGCTCCTTCATCTTCTGTACCTACAGAGATTCCGAAGACCGCTCATGTTGCAGTTCTGACTGCATTAGAGCATTTTGATGTTAAAGAGTATCCTATTCCTCCGCTGGGAGATGGCGATATTCTGGTAAAGGTAGAAGGCTGCGGTGTCTGCGGAACAGATGCCCATGAGTTCAAGAAAGATCCCTTCAGCCTGATTCCGGTAGCACTTGGCCATGAAGGCACAGGCACCATCGTTGCCATGGGCAAGAATGTAAAGAAGGATTCCGCCGGCAAGGATTTAAAGATCGGCGATAAGGTCGTTACCTGCATGATCTTCCATGATGATCCGGAGATTACCATGTTTGATTTAAATAAGCAGAATATCGGCGGCGCTGATGTATATGGCCTGCTGCCGGATGACGACATCCACTTAAACGGCTGGTTCTCTGATTACCTCTTCATCAGAGAGGGCTCCACGGTATTCAATGTAAGTGATCTGGACTTAGATTCCCGTATCCTCATCGAGCCCTGCGCAGTATTGGTACACGCTGTAGAGAGAGCAAAGAGCACCAACATCCTTCGTTTTAACAGCAGAGTAGTAGTACAGGGCTGCGGCCCCATCGGCCTGATCTGCATCGCAGTTCTGCGCACCATGGGTGTTGAGAACATCGTAGCAGTAGACGGCAATGAGCAGCGTCTGGAGTTTGCAAAGCGCATGGGCGCCGACAAGAGTGTGAACTTCGCTAATTACAAGGGTATCGATGCTCTTACAGAGGCTGTCAAGGAAGCATTCGGCGGACATCTGGCTGACTTTGGTTTCCAGTGCACAGGCAATCCCCATGCACACAGCAACATCTACAAGTTCATCCGCAACGGCGGCGGACTTTGCGAGCTGGGCTTCTTTATCAACGGCGGCGATGCAACCATCAATCCCCACTTTGATATTTGCTCAAAAGAACTGACAATGGTAGGCTCTTGGGTGTATACTTTAAGAGATTATGCAACTACCTTTGATTTCCTGAAGAGAGCACAGGCAATCGGCCTTCCTATGAAGGAACTGATCACAGACAAGTATCCGCTTGATCAGATCAACGAAGCTCTCAAGAAGAATCTGTCCATGACAGGTCTTAAGATCGCGATCGTCAACGAGTAACAGTTAAAGGAGGCACACCATGGGAAACGCAGTCGGCCTGTTGGAGGTCTACGGACTCGCTACCGCATTTATGGCAGCAGATGCCGGTTGTAAAGCCGGTAACGTATGGCTGGAGAAGTTCGACAAGAATAAGCCGAAGAATCCGGATTCCCTTCCGGTACCGCTCCTGGTGATGGTTAAATTTCGCGGCTCAGTGGCAGATGTGACAGCAGCTATGGAGGCTGCTATGCAGAAGGCAGATGAGTGCGCGGGGTATGTGCAGCATTACATCATCCCCAATCCCACCGAGGATACAGAGAAGATGTTAAAGCTCTGCGCCTTTGATAAGCGTTAGAGACAGGCGGCAGATACGATGCACGGCAAGGCGGCTGCAGTTTTCTGCAGCAGATGCACAGCCGATTAACAGTGAATAAGCTCATGAATTTTGGAGGAAAGAACAATGACACAGCAGGCACTGGGTATGATCGAGACTAGAGGTTTAACCGCTGCAATTGAGGCAGCAGATGCCATGACCAAGGCAGCAGAAGTTACCCTGATTGGCACAGAGAAGATTGGTTCCGGACTGGTAACCGTTATGGTTCGCGGCGACGTAGGTGCTGTAAAGGCAGCAGTAGAGAGCGGCTCCGCAGCAGCAAGCCGTTTAGGTGAGCTGGTTGCTACCCATGTAATTCCCAGACCTCACGATGATGTGGAGAAGATCCTTCCCGGCATCAAATAAGGAATAAAGCAAGAAATAAGGCAGATTTGTCCGCCAGGACAGCGAGGAAGTACAAAGGATATGAGCAGAGCATACGGATTTATTGAGATCCCGGGTGTGGTAGCCGCAATGGACGCACTGGATATCATGTGCAAAACGGCAGATGTACAGCTTTCCAGCTGGGAGAGAAGACTCGGCGGACGATTGGTAACACTGATCGTTGAAGGAGATGTATCCGCAGTCACAGAGGCAGTGGAGACAGCCTGTGCCAAGGCTATCAAAAAGCCGGTGGCCAGCGGTGTGATTCCCAATCCCCATGAAGAGATCGTCAAGCTGGTAGAGTTCAGCGCGACCCGCTGGAAGAAGCAGTTGGAGGAGAAAAAGGCAAAGGAGGCCGAGGAGGCACCTGATACCGAGGACGGCCAGCCGGCATCCTACCTGTACACTGTCTAGAAATAATCAGTACGGACAGCAGTAACAAGCAAGTTCCATCATTTCATATGATAAATTTCATATGACAAACTAAGATAAAGATACGAACCAATGCCAACAAGGCGCGCGCGTTCACGTTGCCGCAGACGAACTGCGGCAGAAAGAGGGAAAAATGACACAGGAAGCTTTAGGAATGGTTGAGACCAGAGGTTTAGTTGCATCTATCGAGGCAGCTGATGCAATGTGCAAGGCAGCTAACGTACAGTTAGTAGGCACCGAGAAGATCGGTTCCGGACTGGTAACCGTTATGGTTCGCGGCGATGTAGGTGCTGTTAAGAGTGCTGTAGATGCTGGTTCTACTGCAGCAGGCAGACTTGGCGAGCTGGTAGCTACCCATGTAATTCCCAGACCTCACACTGATGTAGAGATGATCCTTCCTAAGATTAAATAAGAGCTGTCACTTATCAAGCTGGCTTTGGAGAGCTCCCTGCGGCAAAAGTAGGGAGCTCTCCTGCCAGAAGTGAGAAAGAGTAGGTACGTTTTGGATACAAATAATGTGGAAATGATTACCAAAATGGTCCTGGAAGCTCTTGATAAAAACCAGGAGAAGGGACAGGGCTACGTAGTACCCATCGGTGTATCCGCCAGACATATTCATCTGACACAGCACGATGTGGAGGTACTGTTCGGACCCGGCTATCAGCTGACCAAAAAGAAGGAACTCATGGGCGGTCAGTTCGCATCCAATGAGCGGGTGACCATCGTAGGATTAAAGCTCCGTGCCATCGAGAATGTCCGCATCTTAGGACCTGTGAGAAAGGCTTCTCAGGTAGAGATTTCTGCTACGGATGCCATCAAGCTCGGTATCAAGGCTCCCATTCGTGAGTCCGGCGACATAGCAGGCTCCGCACCGATCGCACTGGTAGGCCCGGCAGGCGCTCTTTACTTAAAAGAGGGATGTATTATCGCAGCACGGCACATCCATATGGCACCGTCCGATGCTGCAGCAGCAGGTGTACATGACGGCGATTATGTTTCTGTCAAGGTCGATAATGACCGCGGCACCACATATAACCATGTAAAGATTCGTGTAGATGACAGCTTTACGCTGGAGATGCACATTGATACGGATGAAGCAAATGCAAGCCATATCGCCCAGGGTGATACGGCGGTGATCGTCAAAGAATGATGGGCAGGCTGTCTGTTTTGGCATAGTTGCCCTGACAGACAGCTTTTGCTTTTGCATTATAAGAGTAATTTTAAGTAATCTTGGAGGATCCATGATTGTAGGAAAGGTAATCGGAAGCCTGATCTCAACCCGCAAGAATGATAATCTGGTGGGAAACAAATTTATGATCGTAGAGCCCCTGGAGAGTATGCGGGGCGCGCATAATAATCTGGTGGCTATAGATAATATCGGCGCCGGCATCGGCGAAGTGGTATTGATCGCCACAGGAAGTGCAGCCAGGATCGGCTGCGGCATGGAGAACGCTCCTGTCGATGCAGCGATCGTGGGTATTGTAGACGACGAGTGCAATTTACGATAATGTGCACACGGAGATGATGTCATGGAAATCAAGGAATTAGCTGGAAAAATAAAAGAGATTGGTGTGGTAGGCGCCGGCGGTGCCGGATTCCCCACCTATGCCAAGTTAGATGAGCGGGCTGACACCATTTTGCTTAACTGCGCAGAATGTGAACCGCTGCTGAAGCTCCACAGACAGCTTTTGCAGAAATATGCCCGTGAAATTTTGGAGACGTTTGCCATGGTCGCTGATACAGTCGGCGCCGTGGAAGGCATCGTCGGCATTAAATCAGAATATAAGCAGACTATAGAAGCACTGCATACCTATATAGAGGAATTCCCTCAATTAAGAATCCACGAGCTGCCCAGCGCCTATCCCATGGGAGATGAGGTGGTGCTGATCCGGGAGGCTACCGGCAAGGTGGTGCGTCCCGGCGGACTGCCCATAGAGGCTGGCGTAGCGGTCTTTAACGTAGAGACTATGTTCAATATCTGGAGAGGCTTGCATAGCGGTCTCCCGGTAGTGGATAAATGTGTCTCCATCGTAGGTGAAGTAGAGAATCCCGTGACTCTTCGAGTACCCCTAGGCACCACGATCGGGGAGATTGTGGAGATGGCAGGAGGTGTGACCACGGAACATCCGGCCTACATGATCGGCGGTCCCATGATGGGACGTCTTGGCAGTGAGCATGATCCGGTGACCAAGACTACCAATGCTGTCTTAGTCCTGCCCCGGGAGCATCAGCTGGTGCAGAAAAAGCAGTCCAGAAGCAGTATCGAGTTAAACCGGGCCGCTTCCACATGCTGTCAGTGTCAGACATGTACGGACCTCTGTCCCAGACATCTTCTGGGGCACCCGTTCCAGCCCCACCTGTTTATGCGCAGTGCCGCCAACAGAGATTTTCAGAATACCAATGCTTTTCTGGATACCTTTTTCTGCTGCGGTTGCGGCGTGTGCGAGCTGTTTGCATGTCCTCAGGGACTTTCGCCCCGCACTTTGATTACAGAATACAAGAACGGCCTGCGGAAAGCGGGCATAAAAGCACCGGCGGGCGTCGTCGCCGGACCCGAGAATCCTGCAAGGCCTTACCGCAAGGTGCAGGAGGGACGTCTGGAAGGAAGAATCGGCTTAACACGCTATGATGTACCGGCTCCCTTACAGGACGAGGTCGTCACTGTGAAAAAGGTGCGCGAGCTGCTCAGTCAGCATATAGGCGCACCGGCACAGGCGATCGTGAAGCCGGGTGATCATGTGCAGAGAGGACAGCTGATCGCACAGCCGGCTCAGGGCCTGAGCGTACCGATCCATGCATCCATTACAGGCATGGTGCAGACAGTGACAGATAAGTATGTGATTATTTCTGCCGAGTAAGGCGGGTATAAGGAGCAGACATGAGCAGAGCAATCGGAATGATTGAATTCAAGACAACAGCAACCGGCGTGGTGGCGGCAGATACCATGGTCAAGACTGCGGATGTAGAGCTGATCGAGGCAGAGACCGTCTGTCCCGGCAAATACATTGCCCTGGTGGGCGGTGACTTAAGCGCCGTGCGTGCAGCCGTGGATGCGGCATGCACCAGATATGAGAATCAGCTGATCGACAGCTTTGTGCTGGGCAATCCCCATGAGTCTATCTTCCCGGCTATCTATGGGGCTACCCACGTGGAAAGGGTGGAGGCGCTGGGCATTCTGGAGACCTATGATGTGGCCTCCATCATTACGGCAGCGGATATTGCAGCCAAGACAGCCATCGTAGATTTGATCGAGCTGCGTATCGCCAAGGGCATGTGCGGCAAGTCCTACATGTACCTGACCGGTACGGTATCTGCGGTCGAGGCAGCTATCGAGAAAGCCAAGCAGTCTATTGCTGAGTCCGGCATGTTCCTGGATTCTTCCGTGATCGCACATCCGGATAAGCAGCTGTGCGACAAAATCCTGTAGTCCGCAGTTATACTGTGAGATATACAGGTAAAAGCGACAAAACAGAACAGCATAATAAAATAGAACAACATAAGAAAACAGAACGACACAATAAAACAGCACCACATGACAGAAGGAGGTAAGTCCCCCATGCTCGCAGCGGAAAGACGGAGTGAGATTCTTGAAAAGCTTCAGGAGGAAAAACGCGTCGTTGTCAGCGATCTGAGCAAGCAGTTCGGCGTCTCTGAGGAAACTATCCGCAGAGACCTTGACAAGCTGGACAAGGAGGGATTGGCCACCAAAAGTTATGGCGGTGCTGTTTTTAATGAAAATACCAATATCGACATGCCCTTTAACGTCCGCAAGAAAAAGAACGTGACAGGAAAGCAGAAGATCGCGGAGCTGGTGGCGGATCTGGTGCGGGACGGAGAGCATATCATTCTGGATGCCAGCACGACCGCTGTCTTTATTGCCAAGGCCATTAAGAATAAAGAGCGCCTGACAGTCATCACCAATTCCATCGAGATCATCATCGAGCTCTCCGATGTCTCCGGCTGGAATATCATCGCTTCCGGTGGTAGACTGAAGGAAGGATACCTTGCATTGGTGGGTCCCCAGGCTGTAGAAGGGCTCTCTGCCTTTAATGCAGAGAAGGCTTTTATGTCCTGCAAGGGATTGTCGACGGATAAAGGCATCACTGAGGGCAATGAGGAATTTGCCCAGACCAAGCAGGTGATGATGCGCTCTGCGGCGCAGAGGATCCTGACATTGGATTCCTCCAAATTCGGTAAGGTGGCTTTTTCACGGGTCTGCGACTTTAAGGAAATAGATATGGTCATCACCGATGAGAAGCCGGATGGCAGCTGGCTGGAGCTCTTTGACCGGTATGACATCAAATGCATTTATCCCGGTGCGGAGAGTGAAGAATTGCCGCAATAATTGCGGTATATAGGCATATAATAGAGGTAATCTATGACAACGACGATTTGTTTTACAAACAACAAAGGCGGCAGCGGGAAATCCACCGCCTGCTCCAATTTAGGAAGTGCGCTGGCGGCTTTGGGACGCCGTGTCCTGGTCATCGACGGGGATATGCAGCTGAATTTGTCTCTTTCCTTCTTTGATGAGGATAAAGTGCTGGAGTATGCAAGAAATGATCATAATCTCTATTATGCCGTGACCCATGAGCAGGATCTGTCAGATTATGTGATTTCCACACCGGTGCCGAATGTAGACCTTATTCCTTCCTCCACATTGATGAGTTCCATCGAGTATGAGCTCTTTACCAAGTGGCAGAGAGAGTTCATCCTTCGCAAGATTCTGCAGAAGATAAAGGATGAGGGAAAGTACGATTATATTCTCATTGATGCTCCGCCGACCTTAGGCGGCTGGGTGATGAACATCCTTTGCGCCAGCGACAGAGTGATTGTACCGGTGGAGGCTACTCCCTGGGGACTCTTCGGCCTGGCCAATATGTTTGACTTTCTGACGAAGGTGCAGGAGATGTCTCCCGCATTGTCGATTCTGGGTGTTTTGATCACCAAGGTGGACGAGCGCAAGAACTATTACCGACAGACCATGGAAACCTTGCAGGGGTTGGAAGATATTCATGTTTTTGAGCAGGTGATTCACGTAGACAGTACCGTGGAGTGGGCACAGGATGCCAGTCAGACGGTGATCACCTACAAGAAGTCCAGTAAGAGTGCAAAAGAATTTATGGCATTGGCGAGGGAGGTGGATGAAAGATGCCGATAGGAAAAGCAAGTCTTTCAAGAGCAGCGAAGATAGGGGCAGCTGCGGAGGGTGCACAGACTGCAAAGGAAGCACAGGAGAAGACGATGGCAGAAGAAAAGAAGGAAGTAACCATGGAAGAGCAGACCGGCGCAGTGACTGCGGCAGAAAAGAGCGAAGCCCCGGCAGCGCAGCAGGCAGCAGTGCCGGAGACAGTAAAGAAGGCTGCGACAGATGAAGAAAAGAAGTCTGCTTCTAAGGCTGCGCCTGAGAAGAAAAAGAGGGGACCTAAGAAAGGAACTGCCAAAAAGCAGGTAAAGAAGGCTGCATCCGGGAAGGAAGAAAAGAAAACAAGAGGAAGAAGAGCTGCATCAGTAAAGGCAGAGAAAGCTGCTGACAACAATGCTGATAACAATGCATCCGAGAGCATCCTGGCGATGGACAGCAGGGTAGAATCTCATATGGTCTGTGAGCTGCCGATTTATTTGATGTAATAAGACGCAAGAAGATGCAATAAGATGCAAGAAGATGTAGTGAGATGTCATTAGACGTAATTTATGAGTAATAGTAATGTAGAAGTGATGGATCTGCCCTGCGGGCAGTTTGTTGACACCTTGCACGAAGTGTACTAATATTTAGCACGTCGATGCACGAAACACAACCGCAATGTCTGTATTTAAGTGCAGACATTGCGGATTTTTATTGGAAAAACTTCTATGAAAATGGCTGCTCGCGTATGTTTTGACCGTGGAATTCTGACATCATAGTATACACAGATATAAAAGCCCACATCGCAGGTGCAGAATAGAAACCTGCACTGCGCAGCGGAAAGGAAGCAAAGAAAGCAATGCAAACCTTGGTAATTGTCATTTTGGTGATCGCAGTCTTGTATTTACTGGCTATCATGCCCCGGATGACAGGAAAACCGGACCAGAGCATTTTCAAGACTCCATATTTTGCCCATCGGGGACTTCATGATAATCATTCTCAGGCACCGGAAAATTCCCTTCCTGCCTTTGCAAAAGCGGTGGAAGCCGGCTATGGTATGGAACTGGATGTACAGACTTCTAAGGACGGCGTTCCGGTGGTCTTTCACGATTTCACCCTGCGCCGGGTATGCGGCGTACCCGGAAAAGTAGGAGACTATACTCTGGCAGAATTAAAAGAATTCCGGATTCTTGAAACACAGCAGCGGATTCCCACTTTTGCGGAGGTGCTCAAGCTGGTGGACGGAAGAGCTCCCCTGATCGTTGAACTAAAAGAAGAAGCCACAGACCTGTCGGTCTGCTCGGCAGTGGAGGCTCTTTTAAAGGATTATAAAGGACAGTATTGCATTGAATCTTTTAATCCCCTGATTCTTTTCTGGTATCGCCGTCATCACAGCAAAGTCGTGCGGGGGCAGCTTTCCGACAATTATTTCCAGTATCCGGAGTATCGTAACTGGAAGGAGGCAGGGCTGATCTTTCTGGAATATCTGATTACGAATTTTATTACCAAGCCGGATTTTATTGCTTATAATCACACCTGTCAGGGCAACCTCTCCAGAAAATTGTGCCACGGCCTCTATCGCAATACAGCGGCAGCCTGGACGATCCAGAGCCAGGAAGAACTGGAAAAGGCAAGAGGACATTTTGACGTGTTTATATTTGACAGCTTTTTGCCGTCGTAACTTTTTCAAAAAAACGGTAGTATATGCAGGTTGATTCTGCTATAATTATCGAGAGCGTATGGATTATTTTCTGTCTTTCTGCCCTTTGGCGAGCAGATGCCATATTCACAAGCCTTGTCCCGGATGTCTGGCCTCTCGGTCAGTGTTCGGACAGCAGATCTTTAAAAGAGATCTAATATATCAAAAATCTTAAATGGAGGAAAACAATGGACAAGAAAGTTTACCTGTTCAGCGAAGGAAACGCAAACATGCGCGAACTTCTCGGCGGCAAGGGCGCTAACCTTGCTGAGATGACCAACATCGGCCTGCCGGTTCCGCAGGGCTTCACCATCACCACCGAGGCCTGCACACAGTACTATGAGGACGGCAAGCAGATCAATCCGGAAATCCAGAGCCAGATCAATGAGTATATTGTGAAGCTCGAGGAGATTACCGGCAAGAAATTCGGTGATTCTGAGAATCCGCTGTTAGTTTCTGTTCGTTCCGGCGCACGCGCTTCCATGCCTGGTATGATGGACACCATCTTAAACCTTGGCCTGAACGAGACCGTTGTTAACGCAATCGCAGAGAAGTCCGGCAATCCTCGTTGGGCTTGGGACTGCTATAGAAGATTCATCCAGATGTATTCCGACGTCGTTATGGAAGTCGGCAAGAAGTACTTCGAGCAGCTGATCGATGCTATGAAGGAAAAGAAGGGCGTTAAGCAGGACGTTGAGCTGGATGCTAATGATCTGAAGGAGCTGGCTAACCAGTTCAAGGCTGAGTACAAGAGCAAGATCGGTTCTGACTTCCCGGATGATCCGAAGGAGCAGCTGATGGGCGCTATCAAGGCTGTATTCCGTTCCTGGGACAACCCTCGTGCAAACGTATACCGTCGTGACAATGATATCCCTTACTCCTGGGGCACTGCTGTAAACGTACAGTCCATGGCATTCGGTAACATGGGTGATGACTGCGGTACCGGTGTAGCATTCACCAGAGATCCCGCTACAGGCGAGAAGGGTCTGTTCGGCGAGTTCCTTACCAACGCACAGGGCGAGGACGTAGTTGCAGGTGTTCGTACTCCTATGAAGATCACCGAGATGTCCGATAAGTTCCCGGAGGCTTTCGAGCAGTTCAAGGAAGTTTGCAAGACTCTGGAGAATCACTACAGAGACATGCAGGATATGGAGTTCACCGTTGAGCACGGCAAGCTTTACATGCTGCAGACCAGAAATGGTAAGAGAACCGCACAGGCTGCATTAAAGATCGCTTGTGATCTGGTAGATGAGGGCATGAGAACCGAGGAAGAGGCAGTTGCTATGATCGATCCTCGTAACCTTGATACTCTGCTTCACCCTCAGTTCGACCAGAAGGCTCTGAAGGCTGCTACCCCTATGGGCAAGGGTCTTGGCGCTTCCCCCGGTGCTGCTTGCGGTAAGATCGTATTCTCTGCTGAGGACGCAGAGGAGTGGGCAGCTAAGGGTGAGAAGGTAGTTCTGGTTCGTCTGGAGACCTCTCCCGAAGATATCACCGGCATGAAGGTATCTCAGGGTATCCTGACTGTTCGTGGTGGTATGACCTCTCACGCAGCCGTTGTAGCTCGTGGTATGGGTACCTGCTGCGTATCCGGCTGCGGCGACATCGCTATGGACGAAGAGAATAAGAAGTTCACTCTGGCAGGCAAGGAGTTCCACGAGGGCGACTACATCTCCATCGATGGCACCACCGGCAACATCTATGATGGCCAGATCCCTACTGTTGACGCAACCATCGCCGGCGAGTTCGGCCGTGTAATGGCTTGGGCTGACAAGTACAGAAGACTGAAAGTACGTACCAATGCAGATACACCTGCAGATGCTAAGAAGGCTCGTGAGCTGGGCGCTGAGGGTATCGGCCTTTGCCGTACTGAGCATATGTTCTTCGAAGAGGACAGAATCGCAGCATTCCGTGAGATGATCTGCTCTGACACCGTAGAAGAGAGAGAAGCAGCACTGGAGAAGATCCTTCCTTACCAGCAGGGCGACTTTGAGAAGCTCTACGAAGCACTGGAAGGCTGCCCGGTTACCATCCGTTTCCTGGATCCGCCGCTGCATGAGTTCGTTCCTACCGAGGAAGCTGACATTGAGAAGCTTGCTAAGGCACAGGGCAAGACTGTTGAGCAGATCAAGACCATCATCGCAGGCCTTCACGAGTTCAACCCTATGATGGGCCACAGAGGATGCCGTCTGACTGTTACCTATCCTGAAATTGCAAAGATGCAGACCAAGGCTGTTATCCGCGCAGCTATCAACGTAAAGAAGGCTCACGCTGATTGGGATATCAAGCCCGAGATCATGATCCCGCTGGTTTGCGAGGTTAAGGAGCTTAAGTACGTTAAGAAGATCGTTGTAGAGACCGCTGATGCTGAGATCGCAGCTGCAGGCGTTGAGCTGGAGTACGAAGTAGGTACCATGATCGAGATCCCGAGAGCAGCTCTGACCGCTGACGAGATCGCTAAGGAAGCTGATTTCTTCTGCTTCGGTACCAACGATCTGACCCAGATGACCTTCGGCTTCTCTCGTGACGATGCTGGTAAGTTCCTGAATGCTTACTATGATGCAAAGATCTTCGAGAATGATCCTTTTGCAAAGCTGGATCAGGTAGGCGTAGGCAAGCTGATGGAGACTGCTGTAAAGCTTGGCAGACCTGTGAACGAGAAGCTTCACGTAGGTATCTGCGGCGAGCACGGCGGCGATCCTTCTTCCGTAGAGTTCTGCCACAAGATCGGTCTGGACTATGTGTCCTGCTCACCGTTCCGTGTGCCGATCGCAAGACTGGCTGCAGCACAGGCTGCCATCGCAGACAAGTAAGATCAATCTGCTGATACAATCTTATAAGTAAATGGGCAAGGGAAAGCAGAAATGCTTTCCCTTGTTTTTTGTTGTTGGGGCAAGGCACTGTTCATCAAAGCTACGTTTCTCAAAAGAGAAACGCAGCTTCGATTTAGAGTAAGACACTACTTTGTATTACATGGTTTTTGAAACGTAATTTCAATGTCATAAAGCAGCTATTGATTATACTTCAATGATATAAGCGCGATTGGTCAGCCTTTCCTCAGGAGCCACTTCACACCGGTTCACATCCCTTACGACATTAGAATAGTAAGTCAGCCTGACATCTCCGGAGCAGGGAAGCAGGAGCATTTCATGTACGGAAGAGGGAAGGACGATGAATTTACTGACGCCCATTTCTTCGGCAAACGCTGCCAATGCCTTCTTGTTAAGAATCACAGAGGCACCGTAGGTCCGTGTGCGATTTGATAGGATATAGAGAGATGTCACCCTTTTTTTGTCCTCTTGATAGACGGTGTTTGTTATTTCACATATAACCTTTCGCAGGTTTTCTATGACAGTTTCTGCCTCCACATTTAGAAGCGCCTGGCTCCAGGCCTCCTCTTCACTGATGCCGGAGAGCGCCAGCGTCTCCGATGTAAGACGGATGGAATAGGCTACTCCCTCTCTTTGCCCTCTTAAAAACAGATAGCATTCCAGCCCCGCCAATTCTATGCATGGTCTTTTCACGATTGCCTCCTGACTGGTTCTCTGCAGACCAATAAAAAGGTGATGAGCTACATAATCTCTGTCAGAGAGCTGATCGACATCGAAATCAAACCCTGTATTCCTTTGATAAATTTTTATGATCTCTGCGGCGGCTTCCTGCAGGGAGATTCCCCGGGCATTTGCATCAGCCAGTAGCTTTTCTGTGTAAATGATAGGCTCGGCCACGTGCCCATTCCGGATCCGTATACTCTCCAGCTTCGTGCCATTTTTGGTCACATCCCAGGGAAGGACATCATAGCCCTGTTTTTTCAGTTCTTCGATAAGCATTTCTCTTGTCATGTGAAGTCTCCTTTTGAATGGTAGAGTGAATGATGAGCAGATATGTGCATAAAGTTGGTTTTATAAACCTTATGTGTGGATTGAGATTAAAAAGAGGTGTATAAGTGTATAAGATAGATGATGCGAGGAAAAGAGTAGAGTACTAAGGTGATAGAATAATAAGGTTCTGTTAGATGTCGGAAGAATAGATGAATATCAGAAGTATAAAATTAGAAATACAAAATAAGTAACAAACAAGGAATAAACAAAGAGCAAAATAGAAGAAAGCTGAGAAGTAATAAATGGGATAGGGTATTGTGTTAGATGAAAAAAAGAAAGAGAACAAGAGTACTAATGAATGTGAATATCTCTTGCTTAAGCGCATTATAGGTTTGATTTTGGTTCGCTGTCAAGATGAAATTGAGATAACTCCGAATCTGACATCAATGTCTGTTCCGATTTAAATGCTGTCTCCCCCACATGTTAAGTCTAAGTAATGTCCCGGGGCGCGGCAGAATGGCTCGCATCCTTTGCACTGCGCGCCAGTTTTGCTTAGGTTTGCATCGAAGCCGCAGGATGGTAT
>CAVBBL010000021.1:0-46986 GCA_963593905.1 bacterium
AGTCCTCTCGATTACAGAAGGAGGTTGGGTGTGGCTGTCTAGAAAAATGTCCGCACCCCCAAAATATCTATAAAATTATAAAACTGCTTATAAAACTTTCCTTAACTCCTCGGTTATTGATTGTCTTCCAGTTTGCGAAATTATATAATACAGACAAAGATATTCTGAAAAATATTGTTTCAGAATTGATTAGAATGACATCATAGAATCTGCACAGAATTCAGTTACAGACATATCTCCATACTCCCCATACAACGAAAAGGCTGCAGGAGGATACCACATGGCAGAAAAAGATATTACCGAAAAGATTCTGGCAGATTACAATGACGTTTTTGCCGACATCATAAATGTACTGCTTTTTAAGGGAGAACAGGTCATCTCTCCTGATGATCTGGAACCGTCTTCCGTCAAAAGCCAATATAAAGCGGATGGCAAAATTCACGAGCTGGAGAGAGATGTTTCTAAACTTGTAAAAAGTGGCAACACCACGATATCGCTGATTGGTCTGGAAAACCAGACAAGACCTGACAGATTTATGCCAGCCAGAATCTTCAGTTACGATGGACAGTCCTACAGGACCCAGCTGTTGACAAAGGACGGTACAAAGTTATACCCGTCTATTACACTGGTATTGTATTTTGGATTTGATCCGTGGAACTATGGCAAACGTATGTCTGAACTCATGGATATACCGGAGAAATTTCAGGCATTCGTCAGTGACTACGAGATGAAGAATCTCTTCGAGATTGCCTTTTTATCTCCAGAACAGGTAAAATTGTTTCGCAGCGATTTCCGATATGTGGCGGATTATCTGGTACAGAAACGAATGACCAATGATTACACACCGAGTCCGGATGTACTGCAGCACGTAGACGAAACGTTAAAATTAATGACGGTGCTTACTGGTGATGCTCGTTTTGAGGAAGCAGCTACGGAATTACCACCGAAGGGAGGTATCAGTATGTGTGATGTATTAGACAGAGTAGAAAACAAAGGTATTGCACAAGGTAAAACCATTGGCGAAGAGAGGCTTGGAAGCCTGATTACTGCCATGGTAGCGGATCACACCGGTACGGATGCCATCGTCAAGGTATCCATTGATTCAGAGTATCGCCGAAAAATGTATACCAAATATGGAATAAAGTAACCTTTCTGAAAGTTTGGACTCCAGAACCTGACATTGCAATGCCTGTACATACATTGTCACTTAAGACAATGTGCGCACAGGCACTGCGATTGTCAGGTTATTTTTTTCAGACACTTACATATGAGCCTGTTCCATAGCCGCTATAATCACACGATTCATCTCATCATAGGAGTTCCAGCTCTCCTGGTTAAAATGAAAGCCGGCATAGTTAAGAGCTTTGCGAAGCAGCTGCATAATCTGATTTCCGGTATAACCGGTTATCTTCTGCACGTCCTCCGCCGTAATGCACACAATCTCATGGGCAGCCGGATTACGGATATCTCCCTCGATTTTTCGAAGACTTCTTACTGTCTCCAGCACACCCATATCCTTGCAATAATACTCAATCAACTTAACGTAATGGCTGTTGAAGACATATTTTTCCTCCGGTCCGCTGAGATTGATCTTCAGTGTCTCATTTACTTCTGTTCCCTGCAGTTTGCGGGGATCCCACTTATATCCCCTGTCCTTATCCTTTCGGGGCTTGCAATACTCTTCTATGCGAATAGACGTGTAATTGGCGAGAATCCTCTCGAAGATGATCGTCAGAATGGGCGTCAGAGACCTGATAAAATCTGCATACTCCTCTCTCTGCAATCTAATCTGAATCGCAAGGGCATACTCAAAATACTTCCGCTCACTTCCATTTCTGACCGGGAGCTTATATCTATCCTCTCCTATCAGGCATTTATCCACGCCGCTGCCATCCAGCAAAATCCTTCTCTCTGCCATCTTCAGCAGATTCATGTACCCCTTCGTATCCTCCGGTGACAGCAGTCCTGCCACGGACAGGGCACCGGCATAGTCGTAGCGCATGAGCAGTTCACGGATGGCGTTTTCCTGCTTGATCACGGACAGGGTGGGACAATTCACTTCCCTGCAGCGATTCTCCCCTTCTGCCTCCAGAGAACAGTTCATCTCCCACAACGTCTCCACATCATAATTCTCGTGGTGATGTTCATTCATCTTCTTCATCGGTGTCACCACTTGAATAGCCTTACAGGGGAATTCGCCAAGGGTCTTTAATACCAGCAGGCTGCTCTTCATGGCCGGGGTTCCCGAGGCGATATTTAAAAGAAGCTCATCCTCCGCTCCTCTCTCCGACTGAATCTTCATCATAATCTCACGGAATTCCCGATAAAAATAATCGTATTCCTCTACTTTTTCAAGATCCGGCCTCTCAATGCGGACATACTGCGTCTTTCTGTGCTGCATCTCATCCAAATGGTGCAGGCAATACATGTATCGATCATCCTGCTTTTCATTTTCCAATATTTCTTTGGACATATATAAATAGACCACATCGGGTCTGTAGTGACGACAGATATGCAGCAGTGATCCATCATACCAGTTCGTCGATGAAATAGGATCTGTCCCTCCTACAGGGGAAAACAAAATGCGCTTGCTCATATGATCATTACCTCCTCCGGTGCAATCTTTGTATTCGTTCCGAATAGTTTTACTTCTCCGTAGCCGGTCATCCTGTAGATGCGGACGCTGTCCTCCTCTTCCTTGATCAGCTTCGGTATGGTCCGCTGCAGTTTCACAAACAAAGACTCATCGATCAAAGCCTCAAAAGCTGATTTCTGCACTCGGAACCCGTAACCGTTCATTTCCTTTGCAAACTTCGTGCGGCGTTTATTATTTACAATATCATAAATCACCAAAACAAAAATCTTTTTGCTGCTCTCTCTTTCTTCTGTATTCCAAAAATAATTCTCCACTGCATCCTCCCTTTGGCAGATGCCCTTTTCACAGTCTTTGCCATTCCGTGAAATCCTATCGAAGTACTATTTCTTACTGTCAGACAGCATACTGCCTTTATTCTGGTCTTTATTTTGGTCTTTATTTTGATCTTTGTTTTGATCTTTATTTTGGTCTTTATCCCAGCATCCCGTCTTCATTCAACTCCAGCTTTCTGTCATCTGATAAGGACAGGTTTATATAACGCAGGGTCATTGTTCTCCAAAGCATCACAGAATTGATTCACCTGATGATCCATAGCTCTTCGGAAGCTCACGCCATAATCTAAATACGCCAGATACCTGCTGTCCGTCCGCAATTTGTGTTCAAATTTACTGATAAAGATTTTAAATCCTTCCTTGGTGAGATAAACGCCGTCATTTTCTCCGTGAACAAAGTGTTCCCGTAAAAGTTCCCTGCCGTTTAACAGGCTCATGGCTGTAGAATCCACGATGACTGCCCGCCACTCTTCCATAAGGTCACTGGCCAGCGTCGGATGCTTTTCTCTGTCTTTATGCAGCACGCCAAAATAGGGATTTAATCCTTTTCCTTCTAGTTTACCGTATATCTCATTGAGCACAATAGAGTATCCCAGACTAATCAGGGAATTAAAGGGATCCTTAGGCGGCCGTCTGTTTCTCCCATGGAATGTGAATTCCTTTCTGACCAGCTTACCCAACGCCGTAAAATACTGTCTGGCCGCAGCTCCCTCGAATCCCATAATCTGCTCTGTGGATATACAGACTTCCAGCTTTTTCTCCAGGATCTGCATCATCTGGATTTCTGCATCTACATCAATCTCACTCGAGCGACCGTAGCGCCGAAGGATCACCATCTGATTCCGTATCTTGGCACGAATGATGTTTTTGGACATGGCAAGACAAAAATCATCAGTAAGAGCAGCTTGTTTACGCTGTCTGGCCACATTCACATGATTAGTAGAAATCAGACGCCCGAAATAGGCGCCGTTGGTGGAAAAAAAGAGCACATTGATGCCCCGTTTAAGGCATTCTTCCATGCACTGGGTAGTCAGCTGCACTTTTCCAAAGACTTCTATCACTTCCAGCGATTCTGCCGGTATGCTCCGCACCAGATCATTTTTGCACATAACCAGAAATCGATTGGCCTCAATAGCTATGGTAGCTCCCTGCTCACTGACATAAAGATAGCTCATGGTGTGCTCCTTTCCTGCGGTTTCTGTGCATATTCTCTTTTCGATATAAGAACATTTCTCGGTGTTCCGTCCCCGGAGGGGATTATCTGCTTCTATGCGTTCTCATTTATTTTTTTCAGAAGTCCTGGCGTGTAATGGTCGTCCCCAGAGGGGATTAGTTTAATTTCAATAGTTAATTTTCAATTAATTACATAAGGCTTTTGGGTTTCCGCCCCCTACGGGGATCAGGTTAATTTCAATTGTGCAAGGCAAATCCGAAAGTCACGTTTTCCGTGTTTCCGTCCCCTATGGGGATCAGGTTAATTTCAATCGACTCCAAGCGTGTACATGCGTGGTGGGCATCCATGTTTCCGTCCCCTATGGGGATCAGGTTAATTTCAATGAGTAGATATGAGTCGAATGAATTGCGGTGTCGATGTGTTTCCGTCCCCTATGGGGATCAGGTTAATTTCAATTGAGAGACGAAAAGAATATGCGCTAAAAGACTACAGTTTCCGTCCCCTATGGGGATCAGGTTAATTTCAATCCTGTCCCTGCAACCCCTGTAAATAAGCGGGCTGCAGGAGCAGTTTGCGGAGCAAAATACTTTTTATAAATTTGATATTTCTCTTTTGGTTCATTATCGCCGAGAAAGCCCGTAAAATCAATATGCGGCGCAAAACGGTTTCTTACAGTCATTTTAATCCCTATTTCTGAGTGCCATCGAGTATCTTTCTCACTCCATGACTTCCAATCTGCCCATCCCCATATCATAGAGTTTACCACTGTATCTGGTACACTTACACACATGAGGGGCAACTCCCAGTCTTCTGTCCATGTCATGGTGATGTTCTGCATATTTCTTCCCGACAGTCACTTGAAAAGTCTGGTCCGCAACCTTTACGCCCTGTTCCGCAAAGGCATTATACAGAATGGTCTTTGACACAAAACCTGTGCCGCCACCCAGCCACACGATGCCCTTCTCATCCCTGCCTCTTCGGAATCGCTTATAGAAATACTGATAGCAATCCTCCTGAAAGAGATTTAATGCTTCCTGAATATCCTCTATGCTATAAGGCAGTATCTGTGTATCTATCGTCAGGTCAAAAAGAACCTCTGTCCCCGGTTTGATGGCCTCCCGCAAGATGGGAAGTGCCCTTTCCGCGCCCTTCAGGGAGTAGTCTATTTTCTGGCACAGTACCAATTGCTTGACCGGAATCGGTCTGCTGTCCCCGATGATCAGACCGGACATCACCGAGTTCACCGCATCCTGTGGTCTTTTTTCCATACGCGGCAGCAAATGAAAAGCCTGAGTTTCTATTTTCTTCGTTTCTTGCAATAGATATGTATTCCGATTTTTTTTCATCGCAGAAGAGCGTTCCAGATCTCTCAGCTTTCCTGCATAGGCAGAAGGATCCCTCTTCATCTCCCAGGCCAGCAAAGCGGTTCTGATCATTCCCTTTAATGTACTGCCCGGTATATAGGGCATGCCGTAGGCATCCTTGCAAAAGCAGTTAATCTCCTTGCAGGTTCCTTTTCCCCCGTTGGCCTTAATAAAGGCATCCCCCGCATCCATGGTATACCGTGCCCAGCCTAAGACTCGCTGTCTGTCAATCTTCTGTTCCGTCAGCCACATAGCCAGGGAGTCATTCCCACCTTGATTACCTCTGAGCATAAACTGCTCATATGCCTGCTCTTTGTGCAGCAGGCACAGTTCACGTATCATCTTCTCCCGATCAGGGATGATGACAGGACTTTTTATACCGTATTGAATGTAGGATTTCTTGTCAATCGTCTGGCCGCTTCCCACATAAACAGGTGCAAGCGCCGTAAATTTCATCTGATAGTGCTGTAAATAGTCCTGCATAGATTAAATCCCCGCAAACATAGCCTTGGCATATCGGTAGACGGGATGGGCACCGCCCATGCCTACATCATAGATATCTCCCTGAAACCGCCTCTTAAAGCAGGAACCGGCCTGCATGGTATAGAGATCCTTTTTCTTTCGCTGCTCCGGTGCGTAGGTCTCTGAAAAAACAAAGCCTGCCCGCTTCTGCAGCAGGTAGGAACTCTCCTCCAGAGCTGCACCCAGTTCTTCTTCTCTGGGCAATGCCGTGGACAGGAGCATGTTTCGTCCTGTGTCTTTTTTCTCCAGCAGCTCCACCAGCTTTTCCTTATGGATGCCATACTTTAAGTCAAATTTTCCTTTGCCGCTGCCTCGCTTGCCGCCAATACCGGCGTAGGAAAGATCTGTCATCAAAATGTCCATCAAGTGTTTATCCCGCTCTGTCTCACATGCTGCAACGCAATAGAGTCCGCAGCCTTCCGAGAATTGGTAATTTCCCACCACATAGGGCATGGCATCCTCATCCGGCTTTACCGCTGTCATCACCTGTCCCCATTCCCGTCCCAGGTCATTCAATGTCAGAGAGTCGGTCAGGGCATCCCCCTTTAAATAACCGGACAGGGCAGAGACAGGAATGTACTTCAGTTTCTTATACATCTTTTTCAGTACAGAATTCCCGGCATCCTTAGGCTCTATATAGACCATGGGCTTTGGCAGGTAATACTCCTGTCCTTTATAGGGAAAGGCATCGGATAAAAGGATAGTACCTGCCTTCACTCTTTCATAAAACTCCTCCTGTATTCCTCCCTTTAAAGCCTCCAAATACAGACCGGAAAAAAGGGTATCCGCGCAGAAGGACATCCCGGCATCACTGAGAGATCCCATGCCAAAGTGCACCGGCGTCGTAAATTCCAGTTTATACACAACAAAATTCATAGTTACCTCTTTGTGCCGCAATTAGTTACACCTGTGCCAGTAATTCATTGCAGGCATCCAGTACCGCATCCTCTACATCTCCCACGACTACCTCTGCCTGCAGATCCTTAAAGGATACCTTCCCGTAGCCTCTGGAACCGCTGCCCCCTAAGTAGTCATACTTCATCAGCCGCAGACCGTCGCAAAGGAGTCGAAACTCGTCTATGATCTTCTCCCCCAGCACAGCATCTTCCAGAATCTGTCCATTTGCTTCTCCGGCCGGAGTTTCGTATACCAGATTCAAGCCAAACTCAGCCCCTCTGATCACTCTCTCGATCTGTCTGGGATTGGCCACTGCCGTTGCTCTGTTTATCGTATTCTCAAATTTCACTTCCACCGGATGGATGATATTGTACTTCCGCAGCTCCTCTTTATTTTCTTCCGTGAGATACATATCAGAAAATAGAAGCCGCCCCGTCCTGGGTCTTCCATTGGCAGTGTTGCCGAACAAATTTCTGATACACTCTGCATCCTCATTCGGATTTTTTGCTACCTTTTCGTTGTACTTCTTAGCCAGGAGGGAACGCATTTTTCCCTTCAGGCTGCTGCCGGGGAGGATGGGATCTCCGGTCCTGTTGTCCTTGATCACCGGAGAATCCACGGCACCGATGGCTGCAAAGGCACTGCTGCCGCCGATGTGCAGTCCTGTTACCACTTCCAATGTTCCTGTAATCTCTATTTTTGCAAACATCTCTGCCCTCTCCTAATCATCCTTTTCCACATAAAATTTGCGGAAAGCCACCAACGCTTCCATGTATCTGCTGAATAATATAAAGCCGCTTCGTTTTCCTTTGATGTCACTGATTACCTCAAAGACCTTTGCTTCTTTCAGCAGTTCCTTTACGGTTTCCTCTCTTCCTGCTTCATAATAAAAATGCACCTTTAAATAGTTGATTCTGGCAATCAAGTCATTGGAAAGAATTTCCTGTGGTTCATGAAGAACATCGTTGTATATGTCTGATACCATTGCCAGCAATCCCCTGAGTTTTGAGGTTGTAACAATTTTTTTATCATTTACTCTTGGCTTACCAGTCCTTTTATCCAGTTCTGTATTATTACTTACCAGATTCTTAATATGTTTTTCTGCCTCGTCCACATAATTACTCTCTGTAATCCGCTCTGCCATTACGCCTCTGTCTCCTCCTTTTCCCTGGTGAGATAGACATACAGATAGATACTGCTGATCAACTGTCTCCTATCCTCCGGATCCATGGACCATTCGTACATTTTATTTGCAAAATTCCTGTAGAGCTTTTGTTCCTCTGCCCCCTGGGCGCTGTCCCTGTCCTGCGGTTCCATACGGGAGAGGAAGTAGACGAACCGTGCCCTGTTAAAGCGCCCGCCTGCATTCTCTCCGTCTCTTCCCGCGTCGTCGGTGTTCTGGGCCTCCCGGAGCAGCTCTAACAGGTGATAGAGGAATGCCTTCCCCCGCTCCCTGGTGGCCGTCATGTAACCGGAAAGACATTGGAACTTCTCCTGCAACACCTTCTTTTCATAAATATCCCAGGGGAATCTTCCCTGTTTTTCAAACAATGTGATGCCGTCTTTCCCGGGAAGCTTTTTGGAATAATCCTCCAACACCGCGGTCTCCAAGGCCATACGGTTAATGGGGTATTGACTCGGATACAATCCTATGCCGCAGGAAATGGTCAATGTCCCCTGGGTATATCTCTCAAAGGCGTTCCGCAGATCCAATGCTGCATCCATGACATCATTCCAGGCACCAACCAGAAAGACGTCATCTCCTCCCGCGTAGACGATGCAGGCTTTCCTGGCCTTGTTTTTTGACAGCTGATCTGCCTCTCCTTTCTGCAGAATCCTGTTTATATACAGCTTAAAGAAAAGGGAGAGATGTCTGGAAAGGGCTGCTGTCCTTGACAGGGTCTCATATCTGCCCCCTTCCTTCTGTCTGTGAAATCCGTTTACAAAGGTACTGCCCAGATTGTCCACATCTCCCCGCAGGACAGCGATTCGCTCTATGCCCTGCGCCTGATCCGCCAGCTGTGCAAAGGTATCTCCTGTCTGATAATCCCCCACCCACAGTCTGGTGGACACCTGTTTCCCTGTGTACAGCTGATTTTTGGTATAGCTGCGAACGTAAGTATCCTGTTCCATCAAATGGAGCAGCCTTTCCTTCGTCCCTGCCGTCAGGTACTTTTCTCCCGGAAGGGGCAGCGCATTTTCCGTCCTTTCTGTAGTGACGATAAAATAGGGCCTTTGCAGAATCTCTGCGGAAAAATAGTGGAGTGCACTGCAGATCTGACATCTGCCCTCTTCATCCAGATTCTCATCGGACCTGCGGCAGATCACACACTCCCTCTTGCCGCCCTTAGAGCCATGATTGAGAGATAAAATATCGGCTGCACTGTAGCGATGACTTTTTTCTCCGGAAATCTCCCTGGAAATGCTGTGAAAGATTTCTCTGTAACTGCCCTCCGGCTGATTCATCAGCTCATGGGCGCTGCAGGCTGCCCCGCCTCCTGCCACGTACAGGGAGATGTCAAAATTTCTCATAAACCAGAGATTGGTTTCCCGACGATGGGCCGCTATAGTTTCCCCTGCCTCCTTTGTATTCGGCAAAAGCAGGTAGCAATGACCGCCTCCTGCATACAGCAGACAGCACCTTGACAAATGCAGCTTCGTCAGAACCTCATCGATCATATGCTCCATAAGGATTTCCAGATAAAAGCTTCTGGCACGAAGTCCCTTTAATGCACCGGCACTGCTGATGGTATAGATAAAATTCTGTATTCCCGACACATCCATGGAATACAGCATAAAGGCTCTTTCCTCCCACATTTTATCCGCTGAGGGGGAAAAGAAGGCTTCTCTGTAATCGTTAATATTTTTCTCTGCACAGTATTGATACAGGCATTCCGCTATAGCCGCTGTCAGTTTCACATGATCATAGAGAGAAATATCCGCCAGTTCCCGCTTGCTGGTGGAGGAGGGAATATAGGAAAGATTAGCCTCCAGCACAGACAGAAGGGAGTTCACGTATTCCGGTGTCACGGAAAGGCCCTTCAGATTGTCCTGTATCCGATCCAGCACTCCTGCGTAAAAGGATCCATCCATATTCACCGGCTCTGTGATGGGATAAGGAATCTCTCCCTTAGGATCCAGCACATGGTGAGCGTAATGCGCTTGACCTGTATGGTCATTGAGAAGATTAAAGATACTGGCCAGCGGAACCGTCTTATCAAAGCCGTCCTCTGCCTCCATAGCCTGACGTCTGTCCGCCGCCGAAGCAATATTATCGGCAAAATAGGTCAGATAGGCAATGGACTGCTCCGATATACCGGCGGATTTAAGATGAACGCCGTGGTGATACCGCACGCAGTCCAGTATATCCCTGTCAAAATCCTGCTCATGCTCCTTTAGGAATTCATATCCGCTTTTGCTGTGATTCCTGCCGTCTCCGGAACGATATGCCACCTTTCCGATATCGTGAAGAAGGCTCCCGATGACTAACCTGATCTGTTTATCGTCCATATGTACCTTTCTCTGTTTCGGTTTATTACAACTCTAAAAGCCAATCAGCTTATACTGATGTACTTCCATATCCGTCACTGTAAAATCTGCCTGCCGTTCCTTTCCGTTCTTTTCGGCATTTTGTCGTCTGTTAATACTTCCACAGCTCCCATCCCCAGCGCTGTCTTGATGCCTATTCCCGCATAGGCGGCGAACTGCGTCAGCATATTGGCGAAATTGGCCATAGTCTGTGTCCCCGCCACCCGCAGGGTCATCTCTCCCATAAAGGCCGGGATCCGAACACCTTCCAGACTGAAGGTGGTACTGCGAAGATGATATCTGGATACCACCGTGCTCTGCACCAACGTCTCCAGCGTATCCTCATCCTTCATGCTCTCTCCCGGCATGCAGGCATCATACTTATTCATCAGATTTCCAAAGAGGCAGCGCAGGTCCGGATAATTCAGGTATCTGCCATTTTGCTTAAAGGCAGTGGGTGTCAGA
The DNA here is from genome assembly GCA_963593905.1 of bacterium. Classification (GTDB taxonomy): domain Bacteria; phylum Bacillota; class Clostridia; order Lachnospirales; family Lachnospiraceae; genus CAG-791. Next base: position 10,879 of record CAVBBL010000021.1, read on the forward strand.
AAACGAAGGGAAATATATCGATTATTCTCCCCCTCATAAAAAGCTCTGGCCAGTTCCTTTTCTGACAGCTCGAAATAGTTCTTTTTCTCGATCATGAAATGTGCATCATGCTGTCTGATCCAAAGCTGTGAGAGCGGAAATAATGCCCTTTGCAGGATTTCGTCCGCCGCACGATCATCTAACGCCGTCACGATCCAATACCACCCATCCTGCCTTCGCTCCAGATGCTGGGTGTAGGGATGGAGTCTGGATTCATGAAGCTCTTCCCCGTATTCCTCCGGCAAAAGCTCCATCAATGCGCCGTGAAAGGTAGAGGCCATTTGATAGGAGATTTCATTTTCTCCGGTTAATTTTAATTCAAGTTTTGCAAACATACTGTCTCCGCTGCTTCCGCACAACGCCCAACTACACTTACCTTATAACACTGTCCCAGAAGCCTTTCCCAGAAGTGTTTCCGGATACTTTTGTGGGATTTTTATAAAATGATGTATTTTTTCTGCATCAATATGTCAATATTAACACAATATAACACTCATGAATAGGAAGAATCATCCAATGATGCTGGGGACATGCGTTCGTTTGCCCAGTTCAATTACGGTTCTGGTCAGCGTATAAACAAATGTCCCGAGGACAGAATTTACATTCCGTCCTCGGGACATTGTCTTCCTCTATATTTTTTATATTGATTCCTCATACAGGATTCCGCTTTCTCGCAGCTCTCCCAGTGTTCTTTTCAGAGTCTCCTCATCCGGATAATCGATAGTGTGGAGATGGATGCCATCTGTCAGCTCACACAGAGAATGGGCCTCGGATTGAGCCACCTTCTGCAGAAAGCACTTGATATCATAACGGCTGGAGATATTTAAAAGTCCCGTCAGCTGTCCATAGACCGGATGTTCCACGGTCACATCAATGACCTTGCAGCCGTTGTCCACGAAAATCTGCAATTCCTTTTCCGTCTCTTCGTCCTGATGCTGGCAGACTACTTTGCAGCAATTAGATTTCTTTTCCTCTCTGCTGCTTCTGTCCACATAACCTCTGGCGGTAGCCTCTATCTCACAACCGGCTGCCCGCAGCAGAGCTATATCGCCCACAATAATCTGTCTGCTGACACCCAGCCTCTCTGCCAGAGCGGCTGCGCTGACAGCACTGCCGGCACCGGCCAATATGCTTTTTATCTGACTTCTTCTCTCTTCTGCATTGCCGTTATTCATGTGCCCTTACAATCCTTTTTACTATACATTTCTGCACGCTGTTACAGATAAACTTGGACAGGAATTACAAATTCTGTCGCAGTTTGCAATTTCCTCTGATACATAACAAAATTTATATAAATTCGTCTTTCTACTGCAGTTTTAAATCTCCCTCCTTGATCCAGCCAAGCTTCCTCTCCACCTCGCAGAAGATGCAGGAAAGCACTGCCGGCAATACAAAGCTTATCAATAGCAAGCCGATAATGTCAAATGGTGTGATGGCTGTCTTAATACCGGCAGCAATATCATTGACCCATCCGGTATATACACCGATCTGTCCCACCAAACCGCAGGTACCCATGCCGGAGGATACGGCTGCACCATCCATAGTCAGCTTAAACAGGCAGGTTGCTATCGGACCTGTAATAGCAGAAGCTAAGGTAGGAGCGATCCAAATCTTAGGATTTTTGACGATGTTCGGCATCTGCAGCATAGAGGTACCGATGCCCTGGCTCACCAGACCACCTACACCGTTTTCCTTAAAGCTCATGCAGGCAAAGCCCACCATCTGTGCACAGCATCCTGCCACGGCAGCACCGCCTGCCAGTCCTGTCAGGCTTAATGCTGCGCAGATCGCTGCAGAGGAAATAGGAAGTGTCAGTGCCACACCTACCGTCACAGAGACCAGAATCCCCATAAAGAAGGGCTGCAGTTCCGTAGCCCACATGATCAGCTGACCAAAAGCAGAGGCTGCCGCACCGATGGGGGCCGCAATGACCTCTGCCAGTCCGATGCCCACCAGAATCGTGACGATAGGCGTCACCAAAATATCTATTTTGGTTTCCTTGGAGACAGCCTTGCCGCACTCTGCCGCCACGATGGCCACCACCAGCACAGCCAAAGGACCGCCTGCGCCGCCGATGACATTGGTGGCATAGCCCACCGGAATCAGGGAAAAGAGCACCAATTGCGGCGCCATCAATGCATAGCCAATAGCCGCTGCCATAGCAGGGCCCACCATAGCAGATGCCAGACCGCCCATAGTATAATCTGTGCCGCCGATGGAAGCGACCGTCTCCGTCAGAAAGCCAATATGAAACTGCGTACCAAGGGTATTTAAGATCGTGCCGATCAAAAGAGTACAGAATAGCCCTTGTGCCATGGCACCCAACGCATCAATGCCGTAGCGTTTCATCGAGAAAATAATGTTCTTCCGTTTTAAAAATGCCTTTACTTTTTCCATAATCACCTCATCACACCGCAGCTTGTCTGCGGCAACGCAATATATATCAGTCTTGTTATGTGTCAAGACACTTTACATATCATAACGCTTTACCTGAGGAAGTCAAGAAAAATTTAAGACAGTACCCTTAATACGGTTGTGCGATCTTATGAGATATGTCATAATACAAGTAAGAAATTCTTACCTAACGAAAGGAGTAATCCTATGAGTACACAGATTCTAACTGTTTCCTCTAAAGGACAGATTTCTCTCCCTGTTGCCATTCGTAAATTATTATCCATTGATACAGGAGACAAACTGGTAGCCTATACCTCCGGAGATGTCATTATGTTAAAGACACTGAAGCTGCCTACCGCAGAGGAGTTTGAGGCCTCCCTGGATGAGGCACAGAAATGGGCAGCTTCCGTGGGCTATAAAGAAGAGGATGTGGGCGATATCATTAAATCAGTGAGGAATAAGAAACGAAATGAGAATAGTCGTTGATACCAATGTGATGATCTCCGGCGTCTTTTTCGGCGGTTTTCCAAGAAAAATACTGAACGCCATTGCAGAAAATAAGCTGACAGCTTGCGCTACTGCAGAGATTATCGATGAGTATGAAGAAATCATCAAAGAAATGATTAACAGAAAACAGGGTCATCTTCATCATCAGCTGTTGGCACCGTTGGTGCAGGCTCTGGAAATTGTAGAGCCTGCAACCACCGTTACCCTGTGCAGAGATCCCGATGATAACAAATTTCTTGGCTGTGCAAAGGATGCTAAAGCGCTGTATATCGTAAGCGGAGATAAAGATCTTCTGGTTTTAGAGCAATTTGAAGACATAGAAATCATTACCGCAAAGGAATTCTGTGAACTATATATGCAGCCTTCTTTACACTGAAATCAGGATTCCTTCACCAATTTCCCGGTCATGTACTCCGGTGTCAATTCCAGACACAGTACGCCGTCTAAAAACTGAGACAATTCTTTTTCTATATACTCTTCATCATCTGTGAATTTATGACACAGATTCGTGCATACTCTGGTCATCGTCTCCGAATCCTCCACGAAGCGAATCCGACCGAAAACAATCACGCTGCGGATATGCAGCGGCCAGTCATCACCTTCCCTGTATCCCTCATCATGGACACAAAAGGAAACCTTGTCGCAATTCTTAAGGGCATCTATCTTATGACCGGCCTTTGCCCCGTGGAAATAGATATTACCGCTTTTCTCATCATACCAATGCGTCAGGGGTATACCATAGGGATAGCCGTCATCTCCCAATACAGAAAGGACGCCCCGGGGCTGACTTTTCAGTATTTCTATAGATTCTTCCTGGCTGATCTGCTGTTTGCATCTTCTCATCGCACGAAACATAATACTGCTCCTTCTTTTTCAAACAACTTCAGATGTCCACTATTATAACATAAATAAAATCAGTTGTATTATCTCTATCTAAAGGATCATGCCTCCCAGTGACAACCAATGCACTTCCCGACATTTTTTCGTACGAATGAATTGTGTTTTTCGTACGATTTATGTAAAATTAAGATGAAGAAAATTCATGAAAGGAGGTATTCTATTATGTCTATTACCGCAACTGAACTGAAAAACAATCTTGGAAAGTATCTTCTCCTTGCGGCAACAGAGGACATTTTTATCACGCGCAACGGCAAAGTTGTCGCTAAACTTTCCAATCCATATCAGGAAAGAGTAGATATTGCCAATTCTCTGTTCGGCATTCTCAGCACTGATATCACACTGGAGGAAGCAAAAGAAGAAAGGTTAAATCAAATATGAAAGCTGTCATTGACACCTGTGTTATTGTAGACGCACTGCAATGTCGAGAGCCATTCTGTAAAGACGCAAGGTCCATTTTTCTGCTCTGTGCTAATTGTCAATTCGACGGTCTTCTGACTGCCAAATCCATCACTGATATTTATTACCTGACGCGCCGGCAAACTCACAGTGATAAAAAAACGCGTGAGATTCTTACAAAACTTTGCACATTGTTTGGACTGTTGGATACCACGGCATTGGATATACGCAAGGCAATCACATCGGAGACTTCAGATTTTGAGGATGCCGTGATGATTGAAACAGCAATACGTTCCAGTACAGACTGCATTGTAACGAGAAACACCAAAGATTATGCGCAAGCAAAGCTACCTGTATACACTACGGCAGAATTTCTAAAGTTATTGACTGAAAAGTTTGAAACAAATGTTTGACAGCATTTCTTTCGGGAACAAATAGATGTGCGAAAAATATGCCATCAGGCGTATTTTTTTACACTGCTTCGATAGATCATCGCGGCGATCAGAACTGTCGCCGGCACACTGAAGACCACACCGAAGCTGCCGGATAATCCCTGCATGATGGAAATGCCGATATTATTGGAATTCACGATTTGCAAAAGCGGCAGATCATAGGCGTAATCAAGTACCAGCATGGAGACGCTGCCTCCTGCAAAGGCAAGAATCAACGTATTGGAATCCGTGCCCATCATATCTCTGCCGATGCGCATGCCGGCCCGCAGCAGTTCCAGTCTGCCAATAGAGGAATTCTGCTCGCAGATCTCCTGCATGGAACTGGCAATGGACATAGCCACGTCCATGACAGCACCTAAGGTAGAGATCAAAAGTCCTGAAAAAAGCAGTCCTCCCACCGCAATGTCATTGGTCTCCCAGAGAGTCACCAGCGTCTCTATATCTGACACATTCCACCCTGTTATTCCTGTTGCCAAAGAAAATATCGATGCCATAATACCTGCAAAAATCACGCCCGCCAGTGTCCCGGCGATCGCCGCCAATGTTTTCTTCGTCAAACCGCCGATCAGCCACAATGTGATGATGGTGGTCACTACGCACAGAAATACCGCTACCCAGAAGGGTGAATATCCCCTGTAGATCAGGGGCAGATAGATAAAAATGATGCTGGCGAAGGTAAAGACCAGCCCCAAGGCACCTCTGAAGCCCTTCCAGCAGCCTACCACGCAAAGGGATGCCAGATACAGTGCCGCAAATAAAAGCAACACCATGCCCCGATCCTGAGCATACACGCTGGATACTACTGTATCTCCCGCCACACTCTGCATGATGATCACTTTCATACCCACCCGGCAGACCGCACCGAAAAGGTATCCTGCCGAGGATGTACAGGTGATCTCCTGCCCCTTTAATTCGCCGCTTCTCATCAGTACCTTGACTGTCTGCTCTCCTACCCGGGTGCCGTCCTCCTGCATATTGTCCTGCAGAATTTCTGTCACTACTGCCTTTTCAAAGGTCTGTCCCGTGCGGTTGACCAGTTCCGTTTTTTCCACCACATTGATGTGAACGACCCACAGAATAAAAAGGGTTGCCACAAGCGCCGGCAAAATCCAGCGAAAGAACATTCTCTTTGGATTTCTTACTACTGTTTCAGAATTTTTTTCCTTATCATCTGCATTACCTTGTACGTTATTCAATAATTTTTCCATTTTAATCCCCATTTCGCAGGATCTCTGCGCCGAAGGAATCGCAATCAAAGCCAAATTTGTTCTGCGATCAGGGCTGTTGCTGACGCCTGCGGTATCAATAGCTGTGCGAAAACGATGAGAAAGCCCGGCACACTCCTCGTCTGCCAGGCTCCGATCCCATATCCTAGTTTCTATTATTTTGTCTTGGTAATCGTAAAAGTATCATCGATCTTTTCCACGCTGTTTTCCGTGATCTGATAGGTATTGATGGTAAAGCTGTCCTTGGTCAGATTGATGACAGAGTAGCTGGGCAGCCAGTTCTGAGATCTGGCAGCAATGTAATCCTGCTGAGTGGAAATCAGCTCATAGTACTTGGAACCCGAGGCAGAGTTAGCCGTCATATACAGTGTGCCCTGGGGATCCGTCACATGATCGGTGCCGACGCTCTCGATGGTATAGCACTTATTGTCCTCCGTGAAGGAATCCAGCGCCTTCTTTGCCTCCGTATTGCCATCCTCCGGCGCCAGCTCGATTGCCTCATCCGTATTCACATTATAGGCGTGATCCCAGTCATAATCCTTGCCGTCGGAAGCCAGACGAAATTCGTAGGAGCCGTGGGTCTTGCCGTCGCCGTAGAGGATGTTGGAGCGGCTGTAGGTGTGATCGTGTCCCTGGAGCACCACATCCACATCATAGCGGTCAAAGATAGGGGTCAGCTGGGTACGAAGGATCATGCCGTCCGTGTCGGAGTGATCCAGGCCGGAGCCATAGATATCCTGGTGGATGGTGACAATGCGCCACTTGGCATCCGGATTGGAAGCGATAGCCTCCTGCATGGTCTTTTCATGCTCTGCCACATTATAGTTATTGGTATTTAAGACGATAAACAGTCCGGGACCATAGGAGTAATAGTAGTCACCCCCCGCCTGGGTCTTGCCGTTTTCGGTGGCATTGGGCACATTAAAGTGATAAGCGTAGTCCGCATTCAGGGAATCGTGGTTGCCGATGGTGGTTGCTGTAGCAAGATTCTCTAAAGCACTGGCGGAAAGATAGGCCGCATACTCCTCTTCCTTGGCCTTTCCTGTCTTATTGACCTGGTCACCGGCAGAAATCATGAAGTTGATATTGTCATTGAGGCCTGTAGCTACATCCAGCGTGCGGTCCCAGGCAAAGCCGTCATTACGGGCTGCGGTATTCGCAGCACCGGAGGTGTTGGTGAGTTTTTCACCATTCTGGGGCTGTCCCTTGGAGGCACCGATCTGCGGATCGCCTACATACAGGATATTGACACTTTCGAAGCTGCCGGTGGTATATTTTCTCACCTCTGACTGCACGCCGTTTTTCTCCACGGTGTAGTAGTAGGTGGTATTTTCCTTAAGGCCGGTGACCGTTACATGGTTATATTGATATGCCTCACCACCGGTCAAATCGGTCTCCACGCTGCCGACAGTGCCCTTGTATTCCTTCAGGTGATCCTTGGATGTGCCAAAGAGAACGATAGGGGTAGATTCCTTGCTGTATTTGCTGTACCATGCAAAATTGAGTTTGGTCTCATCCTCACCGGGGGTAATGGATACCTTGGTATAATCTGCTGCCGTTTCCTCCCAGTTAGCTACCCATTCGTCCCATCCGCTGCCGGCTCCTGTCACAGAGGAATCATTGTAGTGCTCTGTAGATGCACTGACAGGCAGCACATTCATCGTACATTCTGCGATAATAGACAGAGAAAGTCCTGCCATCACCAGCATAGAAAACAGCTTCTTCTTTTTCATAATCTCTCCATTCTGCAGACGCTTTCATCGAGATCGCCCACACCGGGGTGCCATGCGCTTTCTGGTATGTCCGACCTCGATGTGTTTAGTGGCCCCCGGCGACGTCCGCCACACCGGCAGCCATGCTTCCTTACAATGCTCATTCTAGGCACTTCCCTGTAAAGGAACTATCAGTACTGTGTAAAATAAAAAGATAGTATCCGTAAAATGAAGGTAAACTGCAGAATCTGCAAAAAAGACCTGGCGTGCTCTGTGGCATGCCCGGACGGTACGAATACCGTTCCGTGTCGAGACACCACTTAATAATTGACAAAGTTCCCCGTGATTGCTAACATTACACGATATAGCGAAGACGCCATATATCAGCCGTCTTCGCTTATTTTGTATAGACGCACTATAAGAAGGGAGATCACTATGAAAGCAGAAGCATTGCTGACAGAAGCCGCCGGCTATCAGCAGCAGCTGGTGGAAACCAGACGATATCTCCATACCCATCCGGGCACTGGATTCGACATCGAAGAGACAAAGGCTTATGTAAAAGAACAGCTGAGGGCCATGGGATATGCCCCGAAGGACTGCGGCAAAGCCGGGGTCGTGGCATTAGTCGGCGGCCAAAAGCCCGGGAAGGTATTCCTGATTCGAGGAGATATGGATGCCCTTCCTATAAAAGAAGAGGCGGAGGTGAATTTTCCCTCTGAAAACGGAAAAATGCACGCCTGCGGTCACGATATGCACACCACCATGATGTTGGGCGCTGCCAGGCTGCTCAAGGCCCACGAGGCGGAGATAGAGGGCACCGTCAAGCTCATGTTCCAGCCGGCAGAGGAGATCTTTGAGGGGGCCCACGACATGATCGAAGCCGGCGTGCTCAAAAATCCCGATGTGGATGCCGCTATGATGATCCACGTCATGGCAGGCCTTCCTCTGCCCGCCGGCACAGTGGTCGCCTGCTGCGGCGGTGTCAGTGCTCCTGCCGCCGATTATTTTTATATAGATGTTCAGGGTAAGGGCTGTCACGGCTCCATGCCGGCCAACGGTGTAGATCCCATCAATGCAGCAGCCCACATCATCACTGCCCTCCAGGAAATAAACGCCAGAGAGCTTGGCATCTCTGATGAGGCAGTGCTGACCATCGGCACGCTGCAGGCCGGCAATGCGGCCAATGTCATTCCGGATACCGCCTCCATGAGCGGCACCATCCGCACCTATGACGAATCCACCAGAGCCTATATGAAGAAACGTATGACAGAGATCTCTTTGAGCATCGCCGCAGCCTTCCGGGCAGAGGCAAAGGTGACCTTCGGAAGCGGCTGCCCCACCTTGGATAATGATCCTGCAGTGGCTGAGAGCACCACCGGCTATCTGCGGGAATTACTTGGTCCCGGCAAGGCTTTTACCGCCGCCCAGCTTGCTGCCATGTCCGGCGCCTCCAAGGCTTCCAAGAGTACCGGCAGTGAGGATTTTGCTTATGTCAGCCAGAAAGTGCCTTCCATCATGTTCGCACTGGCAGCCGGTCATCCCGACCAGGGCTACTGCTTCCCCCAGCATCATCCCAAGGTCAAATTCGATGAGTCCGTCCTGTCCGAGGGCAGCACTATCTACGCGTATACGGCTATGCGCTGGCTGGAGGAGCACTCTCAAATATAGAAGGATTCGTCCAAGCATACAGGGCACCCGTCTAAAAAGCTGCATTTTCCCAATGCGTGGGGACTGCGAGACCTCTTACCGGTTGCCCTCTGCAAACACAAACTGTTTTGTCGAACAAAAATTTATGAAAGAAAAGTAACTCTTCTGCCCCGCCTCAGTTTTCCAATCTGAAGCTTCCAATATGGCATGGGCTGAGCAGATTCAAAGAAAGGAATTCTATTATGGCTACAATGAAGGATATTATATCCAGCCCCATTTTGTTGATACTGGTCGCAATCGGCCTTTTGTACATCGTCGGCTTTTCTCTGGTCTATCTGAAAAAAGCCTATACCCACTGCCTGGAGCTGGGAATCACCAAAGAGGAGATTCACAGTGTCATCAAATCCAGCGTGGTCTTTTCCATCGTCCCCAGCCTGTCTATCGTGGTAGGACTCTTCGCCCTCATCTCTGTGCTGGGCACAGTATGGAGCTGGTGGCGTCTCTCCGTCATCGGTTCTCTCTCCTACGAATCCCTGATCTCCAGCTCCGTGGCCTCCGCCATCGGCTTTGCCACCAGTGCAGAGATGATGGAGAATGCCACAGCCCGCCAGTTCGGTGTGGTCATGATTCTCATGAGCGTAGGTATGCTCAGCGGCTTCTTAATTCTCCTGCCCCTGGGCAAAAAGCTCTCCATGAGCGTAAATAAGATCGACGGCAAGAGCAACGACTGGAATTATGTCTTGAGCGGCTGCTTTATGCTCTGCCTCTTTGCAGTCTATATCCCCGTACTGCTGATCGGCGACACCACCCAGGCCGCCGTCATGCTCACCGGTCTGGTAATTGCCCTTGTTCTGGGCGTGCTGGCTAAAAAACCTGGACTTGGCTGGCTCAATGATTTCATCATGGCCTTCTCCATGATCGGCGGCATGATCTCCTCCATCTACTGGGTAAAACTTTTCCAGTAATGAAAAACGAAAAAATGAAATAAATTATGCTTTTCGGCCGCTGTTATTCCGTCCTACTTGATTCATCCATGGCGGAATTCGTTCTCTCGAAATTCGTTTTCTCGGAATTATTTTCTCAGAATTCATTTTCTCGAATTTTTCCTCCTTATGTCGCAGACAGACTGCGACACGGAAGATTTGTTTGAAAGGAATATAGACTATGAAAAACAAAAAAGAAAAAATCGTCATCACCGACTCTTTCCAGGCCTGGGCGCACAAGTGGGGGCGTGTGGGCACTCTCATCGCTTTGATCTATATGATCGCCCTTCCCTTTATCGTATTGGCCTGCTATGACAGTGTTCCTTCCTTTGGAGAAGTGGTGAACCTGTACACTACCAGCATCCTGATGATCTACATACCGGTAGGCTTCTCGGAAGCCATCAGCTACACACCTATTCTGGGCGCTTCCTCCTACCTGACCTTTATCACAGGCAATATTATGAACTTAAAGCTTCCCTGCGCCGTCAATGCCATGAAGCTGGCCAAGAAGGAGCCCAACACCCCGGAAGGCGAGGCTATCTCCTCTGTGGCGGTAGCCGTCTGCTCCATTATAACCGTCATCATCTTAGCTCTGGCTGCTGCTCTCAGTGCCTGGATCAGTCCCGTCTTTGAGATTCCCAATGTAAAGACCGCCTCTAACTATCTGATCCCTGCACTGTTCGGTTCCCTTACGCTGGGTCTTTTCGCCAGCACCGGCACCGGCAAAAAGGTGGTCAAAAACGGTATCATGGGTGTCATCCCCGTCATCGTTATCATCACTGTGCTGTCCCTGATCGCACGAATCGCTGCCGGCTCTTCTCTCTTTGGCATGGTAGGCTTCCTGATTCTGTTCATGCTGCCGGTGACCATCATCTCCTCCCGGATCATGTGGAAGAAGGGCATCATTAAAGTCGTAGAAAAGGATGCTGAAAAGGAATAAAGGCAATGATCCTAAATCACTAACATTCCTAAAGCAAATGATAATCTTAGAGATGACGCCTTAAATAGGAGCTGCATAGTTACGATTTTTTACTCTCCTCCCACGGTAAGGATTACTCTTGCATAGGTTGTCATATAAGCAGGGAATTCTCCATGCGCTGCATCCTTGCAGGTCAGGATCAGATGAATCGTATCTCCCTTTTTGGCCTCAGCCGGCACCACAAGACTCACGATTCCTTCACGGCCATCCTCCTTTTGTGCCTGTTCCAATACAACAGGTGCCTGGCAGGTACCTGCTTCCTCGTAGCACCACCAATGCAGCGTCATGGTATCCCCCGCATCGCAGGATGCCTTTACATGAAGCGTCAGCTGCTCTCCGGCATATACAGGAATATCCAACCCTTCTTCGATCTCGACGATTGGCCTATGATTAACCTTTTCCTCCTCCGCACACTGCGTCCAGGACAGTCTTGCTGCAAAATCATTCATCCAATCGCAGATCCAACGAGAGGTCGCATAGGCAGTGCCGCCAATCTCACCCGGCGCCTTATCAGCGCAGCTTCGATAATATTGATGGCTGTCAGGATATTCGCTTTCTGTTAAGCGCTCATAGCGTCCTCCCCATCCCCCATAGGAGGGATCCTCCAGGCTGCGCAGTCCCCGATCCAGCAGATACAGAAAAGCAGGGGAATCTCCCTCTGAAATCATGTCATAACGCCTACGCACAGGAAGTCCCCACGCATTTTCCCTCCCCAGCGCATCATTGACGCCAAATTGCGATTTCCATTCTTCGCCGGGATACCGATGACCATCTCTCCATGTATGATAAAGACTTCCGTATTCTCCTTTTTTTAAGATATGCGGCTCTATCCATTTCCCGCAAAAACATTCCAATGCCTCCGGCGGACAATTTCTCTCACCGTAGCCGAACGCTATCGGCATAATTTCCGTACAATGAATCAATTGGATATCCGGCCATGCCTTGGATATGTAAGAGCCATAGGTATCATCCTGTGTAAAGATCATCACGATGACGACCTTTTCCGAAACAGTGCGGTAAATCTGCTCCCAATCGGCAGTGTCTGCATAAGACTCCTCGATGGATTTCAGTGCTCTGGCCACAGTGCTGGTGCCTCCACCGATCTGTATGTAGAGCTTTCGCGGATCTTCCCTGCAAATGGCTTTTCGGATCAATTCTGATCCCGGTGTCACCTCCTCCATCTCGGAGACCATCTTGATATTTCCGATGGCCGTCACTGAGCGCAGGTAATCCGGTGTCGGATAGGCAGGATCATGGGCAGTCAATGCCGGATATACCTTTTCATAGGCATCTATATATTGGTACATCCAATCCGGCGGTGCCCAGCGCATAGGCACAATCCCCTTTTCCGGAATGCCCTCGTAGTGAAATTTGGAGCAGGAATAGACGATTCCCTCCAACTCCATATCATTTAAATAGAGCATCTCGTGTAAAAAAGTATTCATATCATCGCATTCACCATCATTGGTATAAATCGTTCTTACCTTCTCTATCGCCATCTGCCCGTTCCTTTCTGTCCTTACTGGTCATACGCCTGTTTATTTCATTCTCCTGTCAAAAACTGGTGTTTCTGCCGCAAAGTCCTGTGCACATACCTGTGCACAGGACTTTTTACACCAGTTTATACCATCAACTCATCAAAGAGCTTTCTTACGCCCTCTGCGATCAATTCATCGCAGACGCCGGCCTGCACCGGACCAAACTGCTCGAAGCACTTGTGCTCTACACTGGTCTTGTCGATGATATAGCCGATGCTTCTGTCCACATGGGTGACAATCATCGTTTTCCTGTAAGGGGATACCTCCTTACAAGCCTTGCCGATCAGCGCATAGATTTCCGCTGCAATGCCCACGAACGCCACATCTCCCAGAACTGCCTCCTGAATATACAGCGGCACCTTCTTATCCGGTGTCAATATCGGCTCCGGCAGGCTCTCTCCCTCTTTTAAAGGATAGATGTGATTCGTGATATCATTGACCCAATGCATGTCGGTATCCTCGGGGAAAGTCTGTCCCGGCAGGTCCACATACGTCTCGGCAAACTTCATGGGCATATTTTCGTTATAAGTATTGATGCTGTTGATCGTCTTACAAATATCTACGCCATGCTGCTTTCCTACCAGGGTGATCAAATTATATTGCAGACCGGGAATTGTCCTGGCCATGGAAGGGAAGCCGTCCTTCTCATAATCGCGCAGGCAATACAGCTGCGGATTTTGATCGCCTGCCGCCGCGCTTTGCCACAGCACCACCGCGTCATTGCCAAAGCGCGCCTCCGCATAGTCCTGGGCTACCCCGGGGATATTGCCGGATACCTTGGTCTTGCCGTCCGCATCCACATCAAAGTAACCCAGCGTGGCATGCATGCCATAATTGGCTATAGCGCAGATCAGCTGCTCACTCTCATCGACGAATTTCATGACAGAAACCGTCCGGTCACAATACCCCTCCGGCTCATACCCCTGCGTAAAGGTACCAAGCTCTGTAGACATATCCCGGTTTCCGTTGACATAGCTTTTTCCTTCACCGTAACCATAGTGCGCCGGTCTCATGCGCTCCTTCGCCTCCTTGACAGCCTCCAGCGCCTTGTCACAGACCAATTTCATATAAACGGTCAACTTCTTTTGTGCTTCTGCCTCCGGTGTAAACACCAGATCGCAGCCGGTATGATTGTGCGTAGCTGACATAAAAATATGATCCTTGGAAATACCTGTCTCTTCCTGAATCCTTGCCTTTAATGCCCCGGGCTCAGGCACACCGCCCAAATCAAAATTCAATACGGCTGCCAATTCTCTGCCATTGTCAATTACGATCGCTCTGGTATTGCAATCGGAGAAAATTGCCGTAAAAGGCTCTTTATTAAAAGACGGATATGGCAGCATCTCCGGTGTCGGATTGATGCATCTTTTGGCAGCGCCTACTTTTAAATTACCCATTTTTTCCTTTCTTTGCCGCCCTCTTCGGCGGCCCATCTGACAGAAACGTATTCCTGCAAGTTCTTCGCACGTCCCGTCTCCTGTCGCTTAGCCTGTCACTTATTCCGGCTCCCGGCCTGTCTGTCCGGGTACAGTCTCTTAGCCCTTAACACCGCCGATAGAAATGCCCTTTACAAAGTATTTCTGAAAGAAGGGATAAGCAACGAGCAGCGGGATAACGCCTACTGCCGCGATTGCCATACGTACCGTCGTGGACGGAATACTGGAAGTGTCAATCGTCATGCCCAAAGAACCGGCATTGGATGCCAGGAAGTTGACATTGTTGTTGATCTGGTTCATGATCAGCTGAATCGTATAATATTTCTGTCCATCCCTCGCCGACAGATAATACAGACCGTTGGTCCAGTCATTCCAATAGGCGATGGCTGTCATGACGCCGATCGTTGCCAGGATCGGCACCGAAAGCGGCAGAAGGATTTTCCAGAATACACAAAATTCCGATGCACCGTCTACTCTGGCTGCCTCCAGCAATTCCGCCGAGACGCTGTTCTTAAAGTAATTGCTCACCAGAATGACATTGAAGGCACTCATCAGGTAGCCAGGAATCAACAATGCAAAATAGGTGTCCTTGATATTGATGATATTGGTATAAACAAAGTATGTAGCCACCATGCCGCCGTTAAACAGCATGGAGATGACCACCATGATCATCAGGATTTTCTTACCCGGCAGATCTCTTACCGTCAGACCATAGCCAAACATGGCTGTGATAATCAGGGAAAGGGACGTTCCTACCACCGTGACCAGAATCGTGTTCGCATACCCCTTTCCTACCAGTGTCCATTGATCGATGATATATTTATAGGCTTCTGTGCTGAATTTAGAGGGAAAATAGGAAAATCCCTCCGAAACAGCTGCGGCATTGTCTGTAAAAGATCCTATAAATAAAAGGATCAGCGGAAGGATAGCCAGCAGCGAGATGATGGAAAGTGACACATAAGCCAGGATCTTGATTCCTTTGCTCTCTTTCATGATTTTCCTTTCTATGCCGCAACTAATCTGCGGCATCCTGCGGAGAATCCAGCAATAACAAATTCTCCGATATGCGAAACCGAATGTCTAAAACAGGGAATCCTCCGGCTGTACCTTGCGCACAATGAAGTTGGCAACCAGCAGGGTAGCACAGCCTACAATAGACTGAAATACAGAAGCTGCCGAGGACATCGCATAGTCGTTGTTGTTCATCAATGCATTATAGACATAGACATCGATGGTTCTGGTCGTCTCGTAGAGCATGCCGGAATTTCTTGTCACCTGATAAAACAGGCCAAAGTCTGAATTAAAGATTCTGCCCACATTCAGGATAAATAATGTCACGATGATAGGCTTTAAGAGCGGCAGGGTAATATTTTTGATCTGCTGCCACTTGGTAGCACCGTCTAAGGCTGCTGCTTCATAATATTCGCTGCTGATTCCGATAATGCTGGAATAGTACAGGATCGTGGAAAAGCCTATGGTCTTCCAGGTATTGACAAAAACCAGGATAAAGGGCCAATACTTCGCCTCCGTATACCAGGCGATCGGCGCTATCCCCAAGGCCTTTAAAATACTATTGTTTACGAGACCGGTATCAGGTGCAAGATAGGCATATACCAGATAATTGACCACGACATAGCTTAAGAGAAAAGGAATCAGAATCAGGGTCTGAAATATCTTAAGACTGATCTTGCTGCGAATCTCATTGAGCATGATGGCACAAAATACGCCCAGCACGATTCCCAGGATGATAAATAAAATATTATATCCCAGTGTATTTCTGGTCATAACCAGGGCATCCTTTGAGGCAAATAAATATTCAAAATTGGAAAATCCGGCCCAATCACTGGCCAGTATTCCTTTTCTGAAATCCAAATCCTTAAAGGCGATCACCATGCCAAAGAGCGGAAGATAATTGTTGATGATCAGGTATACGAATCCCGGCAGGATCATGATGTAAATCGGGATAAACCTTTTCCATCTTATTTTCTTTTTTGTTTTCATGATTTTTACCTTTCTTTATCACGGCTCCTATCGAAAATTTCGCGGGGGCGAATTCTCCGATAGGATACACAATGATGGCACTGCGGTATACTTGCCGTTTTGCTCTCTCCTTATAAAATATCCGAGACTTTTCAGTCTCGGACATTTTATAAAATCTCTTTTTTATCTGTATTTTTACTTCTGCTCTGCGATCCAGGCATCCAGCTCGCTCTGGTTCTTGGCGATGATCTCATTGATACCTGCGCTCTCCAATGCCTCGATAAACTTAGGCAATTCCACTTCCGGATCTACCGCGCCGCACTCTAAGGCCGTACGATAAGTCTTGATGACATCGCTTACAGCACTGTATTGGCTCTTCATTTCATCCGGATTAAAGGAATATCCCATGAACTGTGAGGTATTATCTTCATTAATCTCCGCATTGAAGTCCATCAGCTGCTCGTGGTAGTCTACCGGCAGACTATCCGCCGTCAATCTGATCTGCGTATTGCCGTACAGACCGAAGAACTGACGATAACCGACCGTCTGTGCACTCTGTCCGTCCAGATAGGAAACCTGTCCCTGGTCATTGATCTGGTAATCCTGCCCCTCTATGCCATAATAGATCAGATTGACCAGATTCTCATTTTTCCACATCAGATTCAGCATCTCCATGGCCTTTTCCGGGTGCTCGCAGGTATAAGGGATACTCCAAAGTGCCGTATTGATATCATTCATGACAAAGGTATGCTCACTGGTATTGAGGGCCACCAGTTCACTGCCAATATTGGCTGCCTGACTCGGCACCATATCCAACTCCGTCTGCACGAAATAGCCATATGCAGTGCCTGCCGTAACGGCAGATTGCGAGCTGTCCGTGCTGGTTGCACAATCTCCGTTGAAGTAGCCTGCCTGAAACCACTCTCTCATCTTCTTGCAGTATTCTGCATATTCGTCGGTAGCGAATACATTGACAATTGTGCTGCCGGAGTCCTTGCCGATGCCCATGACACCGCCGCAGGCCGCGTCAGCGCCTAAATAATCGACATTTTGAAAGTATTCAAAACCAGCAACTGTTCCGCCGCCGCCTGCAATCTGAATGATACTCTTGTCAGGATGCGCTGCCTTTGCCTGTGCCAGGAAATCGGACATATCCTCCAGGGTGACATTGTCAAACTTTGTCCATCCAAGCTCATCGGTCAGTTCTTTTTTGACAACCAATCCATACTGACGGCCATATTTCTCAATAGAGGGAATGCCATACATTTCATCTCCTACATAACCGCCCGGCATAACTGCCTCTGCAGCTGCCTTGATATCTGCGCCGTATTGCTCATATAGATCATCTAAGGGAAGCAGCATATTTTTATTGACAAGTGACAAATAGTCTGTTCTGAAGGGATTGACGACCAGATCGATCTGCTCCTGACCGCTGATCATGAGACCTGTCTTGGAACTGACCTCCATATAAGCTACCGGATATAGCTCTATTTCCACATTGATCTCCGGAATGGTGATCTCATTGATGGCAGCCTCTACCTTGTCCAGGTCTGCAGGCACTGCATCAAAATACAAGGACTCCATGACGATCTTGACCGGCTCTGTGCTCTCTGCGGACGCAGTCGTGTCTGTACTGCTGCTCCCGGTCGCCTCGCCTGTGCTGCTGCCGCAGCCTGCCAGCATTGACATTGCCATGGCAGCCACCAGCAGGACGGAAATAATTTTCTTTTTCATTCTTCCCTTCTCCTCTCGTTTGCTTGCTTTGTTTTGTTTCTCGCCTCTCTTTTGTACACTCTGTATATTTGTTAATTGCATTTTAAGATTTTGTTCATTATTTCAACATATTCTTTTTCCTTAAACTGCCTATCTTTTTTCCACTTTATGGTTTTTATGTATAAAAAAAAGTGAGATTCTTGCATATCTTTTATGCACCATCTCACTTTTTATTATCAACCGGCTGTCGTTTGATCCGCATGGATGACATTTACGATATCCATACAGTTTGGAGAAATACCATATGCATTTCGTTAGACTTCTTTCTTTGCGTTTTCGATAAATGCACTGGGGGATTCGCCGTAGATCTTTTTGAACATATTTACGAAATTTGCATAATTGTCATAGCCAAGAGACTCTGCTACGGCATAGGCCTTTGCATTATCCTCCCTTAAGAGCTTCGTCGCCAGCTTCATCTTTTCGTTGATGATGTATTTATTGACAGTCTCTCCTGTTCTTTCTTTAAAAAGCTTGTTGAAGTAATTGGGGTTAAGACCCGCCTGATAAGCCAGTTCTGTCAGCGTTAACTTTTGAGACAGATGCCCCTTGATATAGACAATGCTCTCCTCCAGGATCTCCTCTGTATTCCCGATATGCTTCTCATGCTTTCGGCTCTCCTGCTGCTTTTCTCTGAGCCATTGCTCTCCGTAATTCTTCATATCCTTAGATTCCGATTCTTTTCTGTATCTTTCGGACATACGAAGTATCAATTCCTCGGTCTGCTCATAATTCATTGGCTTTAGCAAATAATCAAAGCATCCGTATGTAATCGCCTTTTGAGCATAGCTAAAAGAGGCATGACAGGTCAGAAAAGCACAGGGTATCTCTCGCTTTTGGTCTTCTCTGATCCACCGCAGCAGATCGATGCCGCTCTCTCCCGGCATTTCTATATCGATCAATGCCAGGTGGATCTTTTCCCTTTGCAGGATTTCCTTGGCGTCCCTGACCGATCCCGACTCATAGATTGTGCCGATCGGCAGTCTCTCCCAATGCACGCCATCCAGCAAGGCTCTTCTGGTCAATATTTCATCATCTACAATCAGAATATTAAGCTTTTGCATAGGAATCCCCCTTTCCCGGCAGATGCTTACCTTCTTCATTGCCGCACGTTGTTTTGTCCAGAGCCGGCAGATAAATCCGCACCGTTGTCCCCTCTGTCAGCACGGAATCCACCTGCAGACGACTGTTCTCCCCACACAAGGTCTTCAGTCGATAGGCAGAATTGTAAATGCCTATATGTGTACCGTCTTCTCTTTTGATTGGCTGCATTGCCTGTATTTTTTCCAGCGTTTGTGCATCCATGCCGGGACCATCATCCGCTATCATAATTTCTATCTCGTCCTTCCTCTGCTGCAGCGAAAGCCGGATGGTAATGATATTCCCTTCTCTGACGGCATATTTAAAAATATTCTCTACGAAGTTATGAATCATGAGCGGCGGAACCTCATATTGCAAAAGGTTCTCATCGATCTCCTCCTCCACTTCAAAGCAGCCCGCAAAACGCAGCTCCATCATCTCCAGATAATTGTGCACCAGTTCCAACTCCCAGTATAGCGTGACCAACTTTTCTCCATGAAACAGATGGCGAAAGAACCGTGAGAGGTATACGCTCATCTTCTGGATGCCCTCATAATCCCTTAACTGCGCCATGCTGAAGATCTGATTGATAATATTCAGCATAAAATGCGGTCTGATCTGCAGGAGCAGATTTTGCATCTCCATCTGTTTTCTTTCCAGCTGCTCCTCATAGGATGCAATCTTTAAATTCCTGATTTCTCCCGCCATGGAATTAAAGGAGGCGCGCAGGCTCTCAAACTCACTGGACGCTTTAAAATAGGGAATCTGGTAGCCCTGTTCTCCTGCCTCCAGCTTGTGAATACCCTTCTCAATAAACCTTATCGGTCTGACAATCATATGCCACAATATGGCAAAAAGGACAGGAAAAATCAATATAAACAAAAGTGCCGCACGGTAAGTGATCCTGACGATCTGCGGGATGGCGCTGCTGATTTCGTCTTTATCCAGCTGCACATGAATATAGGCATCGGTCGTGCCGATCTGTCTGGAAATAGTAATATACTCTGTATCCTCCCATTCCAGCGGATTCGTATCTACATAAACCTTTGTGTTGTCATAACGGATCTGCTGCGTCAATTGCTCTGCACATTCGTCCAAATCCATCAGGATGCCGACATAGGCACCGTAACTCTCGGAGACATGCAGCAGATAGGATTTCCCGTCTATCTGCCGCAGCTGCCATTTGAGCGTTCTCTTAAGGAGATTTTCCTGCCGAATAACCTGTTTATAATATACCTTCTCGCTCGGCTCCGCATCGTTGCTGATCAAAAGCATCTCATCGGTCTTATCCAGATAGAGAAAGAGTACATTCTTAATTTCACAGTCATAACCCAGAGAGATCAGGCTTCTGTTTACGCCCATCCAGGCCAGATAATCCTCGCCGCTCCCTGTCCAATTGCAGATCCTGCTGTAGTTACTGTCATATTCCTGCAGATCATAAAAGGCATAATTGATCTGTCCGCATTCTGACTGCAGGCTGTTGATGTTCAGTTCCAGGATGCCGGCCGCCGCATTGACCGCAGAGGTCTCCTGCGCATTTAAATAACTCTTTGCGCTGACGATCAGCAAAGCATACATAGGAAACAGAAGGACACCAAAAATAATCATGATTTTGATCGTAATCCCATTGCCTCTTCTGCCTGCTTTTTCTCTCATATCTACCTCTTTATGCCACAGCCTTTATGTCAACAAATCGGCGAATTCCTTTGTGAATCCGCCGATTTATATATGTATGCTGTCTGCCGGAACTTATTGCCTACGCACTCTTGATCTTCTTAATCCATTTTCCGCTCTTTAAACGGAACAGACACCAGACTGCCTTGATGAACTGATCGATCCGCAGCATGATATAGATCCAAAAGCCCGGCCAATGAAAGACCAGGCCTGCCAAGGCACCCAGGGGAATGCTCCCGATCCACAGAAACAGAATATCTGCTATCATCAAAAATTTGGTATCTCCGCCGCCCCGCAGCACACCCTTTGTCAGGATGCTGTTGGCACTTTGAAAGAGCACCACCACAGCCACGGCATCCATCAATTCATATGCCAATGCTTTGGTTTCCGGCTGAATCCTGTATACATCGATAATCACACCGCGCAGAGCCAGAATAATTATACATCCTACGGCGCCAATCAGAAAGCCTATTGCCGCAAAGGTAATACCCTGCTGCTGGGCTTTTTCATATTTACCTTCTCCCAGGGTGATGCCTGTAATCGTGCAGCTTGCCTGACTGATGCCCTGGATTACTACAGTAGCCAACTGCATCGTCACTGTTGTAATTGCATTGGCCGCCACAAAGGAGGCCCCCACGTGTCCCATTACGGTAGCCACCGCCATGTTTCCCAGTCCCAAAAGTGTATCGCTGACGAGCACCGGAATGGAGATCCGTATATATTCGCCGTAGAGATCCTTGGTATTCATCAAAAGATCACGAAGACGCAGCTGTATATTCTCATCCTTAAAGAAAAGATATCCCATGGTTACCAGAAATTCTACAATCCTCGCCAGCAAGGTTCCCACGGCTGCTCCATTTACCTCCATACGGGGTGCCCCCAGATTACCGAAGATGAAGACCCAGTTAAAGAAAATATTGATAAAGAAGGAGCATATACTGGAGATCAAAGGCACCGTTGCCTTTCCCACACTGCGCAGGATCAGGCTCGTCGTCAGCGCATAGCCGTTTAACAGATAGCAGGGAATGGAAATCAGCAAATAGCCGCAGCCGGCCTGTATGATTGCTTCTTCATTGGTAAACATTCCCATGATCTGCGCAGAAAAGGCAGCCGTAGCCAGGGAAAATATCATAGCAACGACAAATTCCAGTCGGAACATGATATTGACTGCCTTTTTCATGCTCTCTCTTTCCTTCATACCGTAAAATCGGCTGGTGAGCACACTCGCACCCATACCAAAGCCCATGCACATGATCTGAAACATGCTGATGAAGTTGTTGGCCAGTGTGGCGCTGCTCATGGCGGTCTCCCCCAGCTGCCCCAGCATGATATTGTCGGCCATGTTTACACCTACAGAAATCATTTGCTGGGCAGCGATCGGCAGAGCCAACGCTGCCAGCGTCTGATAGAATTTTTTATCCCTTACAAACAGCTGCATTTCTACCTCTTTTCATAGATCTTCACCTCTCCCAATATACCGGTAGGTGAGAGTGGTCTGTCCGCAGACATAGCTGAAATATTGATACCCATGGCCTTTACCTTACGCTCCGGCAAGGTAGCTGCCTCGATACGAATCGTATTTTCGCCGTCCTTTTGCAGGCAGGCAGCCGGTATCTCATAGACATAGGGTGCCTGCAGGCGCATGCCCCTGCTCTTGCCGTTTACAAATACCTCTGCGCTTTCATTGACCTGCTCGATTTCCAGCACATACCCCTTCTCCGGTGACAGAGACACCTTCGTCTCATAAATGTAATAACCGGCGTAATCCGGAAATTCCTCCTGCATACCCGTAAATGGTGCTTTTACCGTTTTTTCTATGGTAAACGGAACCACCGCGTCAGCGCCGTGAAGTGCTGCGCCATGTTCTCTCAGCTGTCTTAAATACGCCTTCGCCTCTACTCTCCCTACAGAGAACTCCTGTAGGAAGGCAGCCGGTCTTCTCTCTTTTAGGAGTGCACCGGATAAAGCTTTTCCGGCATTTGCCAGCGCTTTTTCTGCCTCCTCTTTTTCCATAAACAGCAGCATGCAAAGTTCTAATGGTGCCACTGAAAGCTGTATGCTTATTTCTCCCTCAGCGATGTCGGTATACGTCACCTCCTCCAGGCGATTTTCCCAGGGATAGTAGCGAACCGGCAAGCCCTTCGCCCGTACCTTTACCTCTCCCTCATAATACTGCGCCGGCATTTCATTAAGAAGCAACAGCTCATCACGTCCTTCCAGCACATAATGATAGCCGGTGATCCGCGGCTGCGCGGGATGTAAGGAAATCTGCAGCGGCACGATTTCATTTTCTCTTATATAGGTGCCCACCTTTTGGACCGGCACGACCGGGCAGATACTGATTTTCTGTACAAAGTCGCTGTTTTCCTTCTCCGATGCGCCCGTGATTCCTTCCGGTCTGTAATCGGTGAAGATGATCGGGAAGTCGCTCCTAATTGCCTCCTTTACAAACACTGCCGTGTGGACATCCAGATAACGGCAGCCCGGGATGACCAGAGCCCGATAGGTTATGCCGTTTACCAGTAGTCTGCTGCCGTCAAATTCTGTGGGATATTCACCATCCTTTACAAATACATCGGCAGGCAAAATATGGAAATCCACCTGCTCACGGCACAAAGCGCGGCAGATCGGGATATCACTCTCACCCCCTCCTGCCCAGACTCCCTCTGCGGCATATAAAAGTGCCACATCCATACAGGGCGTACCGCCGTCAATGAGATGGCAAACCCGGTTGGAGTAAGCCATCAATTCACCAAAGGCGCGATAGGTGGGATTTTCTCCATGGGCATAGAAATGCGGCGGGCAGTCCGGATCCGGGAATGGTGCCGGTGTAAAGGCATGGGGCACATAGCGGTTTACACCCCGGACCATGAAATGATCCATCATGAACTTTTCTTCTCTGGGACCGGACTGCCAGCCATAGGCGCCGAAGTTTTCGCACATCGTCCTTCCCTTCTTTTTCGGATCGATCGCGCCGTGGGATGCACCCATTTTCCCAAGCATATAGTGGTAAAATCCGGCTTCATCCCTGCAGGCCGGATTGTCGTGGCGAACTGCATTTTCACCTGCGATCGTAACCTGTCCGCCGATATTGTCCACCCCAGCCATATGCTGTCCTGCCAGACCGCGGAAGAAATGCCCCATGGAGGCGCCGAGATTCATATTCATGTCGCAGTCCTCCAGCATATGACCGATATACTCCACACCATGTTCCTGACACCATTGACCGATCTGGTTTGAAAAGCATTCCTCCACCAGCTTTGTCACCATTTGCATGTAAGCATTGCGAACCTTTGCCTGCTCTGCCTTATCCTGCGCATCCGCCCACAAATAGGGAAGGACCTCTCTCCAATCCTCCGAGCCGTATTCCTCATCGAATGCACTCATGGCTCTGTCAGACCACGGAAGATCCTGCCCTGCTGTTCCGATCGGTCCTATCGGCATATAGCCCGGCACATTGCCGATCGGCGGCTCGTCGCTGAAAAAGCCGGCGATCACATTGCCGAAATATGTCTTATAGTGGTCGTAGTGTGTCTCATAAACGGTATCGATCAGCACGCGGCAGGAATCCTTGTCCAGGAAGTTGATATAATCATTTCTTCCCTTTCCGTTTCTCGTAATATAGACCACGTAGATCTTAAAATAGCCCTCAGGCAGATCAAAAACGACTCTGCCGTTCACCGTCTTGTCTGTCAGATCAAACGGACGGCCCAAAGCGCCGCCCTCCTCTACCGGGCAGGCCAATATCTTTAACAGCTTGTCGTCTGCGAAGTCATCCTCGCTCTTTGGCGGAGCCGGTGCCCACGGCGGCGTTGCGGGCTGCATGTATTGCTTTACCTCAAATTCTGCCATTTTTATCGGCCCTGCCATCTCCAGCGTCCTGCAGCACATGTATTTGTGGTGCAAAGCCTTAGGCGCATTTTTGATAGCACCGTTGGCAAAACCGGTAGGGAAATGCGAGTCATCTAAAATCCAGACCTTCATATCCCGCTTCCTGGCCTCATCAAGGATCACATCCATATCCTTCCACCATTTTTCTCCCACGTAATCCGGATGCGGACGGCTCTCCACACACATGGCGCCAATATTGGCGTCCTGGATAGCGCCTATATATTCCCGCAATACCTCCTCGTCTTCTCCATGCTGCCAGAAAAACGGCAGAATATAATTTTTCTCTTTACTTTCCAACACTTCCTGCAATCTGTTCATAGCTTCCTTTCCCTGCCGCAGGCTTTCTGTGGCAGTATGGGGCGAGATTCGCATACGCGAATGCAACGATGTATTGATCCAAATATACATTTGTACGACAAAAAAAGCGGTACAACTATGTTTATCCTATCAGTCGTACCGCTCTCTTTATATTCTTTTTCTGTTCTTTTTGTCCTTTTTCTAAAACCCAGCCGGCTTATTCTTTTCCCGGAATCTGGCAGGCGTGTCTTTTTTGTATTTCTTAAATACCCTTCCGAAATAGCTCTGGGATGGAAAATGCACATATTCTGCGATCATTGCCAAGGATTCCTCCGAGTAAAGCAGCAAATTGGCTGCTCTTTCCACCCTGACCCGAACCAGATATTCCTGCAGCCGCATGCCTGTTTCCTCATGGAAAAGTCGAGAGAGATAATTTTCACTGATGCCGATCTTATCCGCCATTTCCCTGATATAGATCTTTTCCCGGTAATGCCGCTCGATATATTCCTTGCAGGCCTCGATATAAAGTGAACCTTTCTCCTGCTCCTTTTTTTCTCTGACCAGCTCAGTCATTTCCTCCAGGGCGCAGTTTCTGTTCTCCATCAACTGCGCGATATCCGTACACGCATCACACTTTTGTATATAATAATCACTCAGCTTGTAGCAGACATAGGGCGCTACGCCTGCCTCGATCGCTGCCCTGGTGACCAATGTAATGCCCGCAACCGATACATTCTTCCAATGATTGACAGAGCAGGCGGAAAGCAGTCCCAAGTCATTATCCAGCTTCTTGGCATATTCTACCACTTCCTCTGTCTTTCCCTGCTTTACAAATTCCAATAATCTGCGCTCCTCCGAATAGCTGTGGTGATGCGCATGCAGTTCCCTGCCCCGAAAGGCCTGGCTGATGATTCCCTCCTGCCGATAAGTATCCGTCTTTTCCGTAATATGATTCACATAGAGGAGCTCTTCATCTCCATATTCAATGTTCAAAAGCTCCCAGGCGGCCAGCTTCACAATCGTCAGAACTCTGGAAATGGTAAAGCTCCTGAGTCTTCGTTCCTCAGGCTCCGGTATCCCATAGATGCGATAAAATCGATGCGTCTCCATCCGATCCAGCCTGTCTGTACACATCGGGCCAATCAGATAATGGAGTTGTCCACATTTAATGCAGGCAAAACAGACCTGCTGCGCATCCTCATAAATATAGGGGCGCTCCTGTCTGTCTCCTCCCCGCAGCAGCAGCTTTTGCAAATCAGAGCAGCAATAGATCGGATTGTAGGCCTGATAATTGACATCACCCGCCGATATACCTTCATAGCAGACGATGCCTATTCCCAGCAGTTCCTCCATATTTTTACAAAAAAAGGTTCGTCTTTCCCATTCCTTTGTTTTGGGATGACCGCCACTTCTTCCGTCTGTTGCCATGTGCCTATGACTGCTCTCCTTCCTTTTCAGCTATCCCGATAATCTCCTTTTTCACATAATCCTGGAGAAGATAATTGTAACAGGCAGCATAAGAAGAAGCAAGGAGCCCACCATGCCAAAGATATAGAGAGAACATCTTCCTAAAAAAAACAGCAGTCGGACAATGCTTGTCCGACTGCCGCAGGGAAATATACCGCCTTTTTATCGCTCTTCCCGGAAGTAAGCTGTCCCCAGACTCTCCGGCGGCTGATTCTCTCTCTTATTCTTCATACTGGAGAAGACCAATACAGCCAGGGTGACCACATAGGGGATCATCTTGTACAGCTCCTGTACCTCCATGTGATCCATGCCGGTAGGCAGGTACAGATACAGGATGTAGAGGCCGCCGAACAGGAAGGAGTCCAGGATAGCCAGATCCGGCTTCCACATGGTGAAGATGACCAAAGCGATGGCCAGCCAGCCTCTGTCGCCGAAAGCGTCATTAGACCAGACACCGCAGGCATAATCCATGACATAATACATACCGCCCAGGCCAGCGATCATGCAGCCAACGCAGGTGGCCACATATTTGTAGCGGGAGACGTCGATGCCTGCCGCATCGGCAGTGCTAGGTCCCTCTCCCACTGCTCTAAGATGCAGTCCCACTCTGGTAAACTTAAAGACATACGCGGTCACCAGGGCGATGATCACTGCCAGATAAGCCAGGAATCCGTAGGAGAGAAACAGCTTGCCGAAGGCGCCCAGATTCCCTGCAAAGGGAAGGCTGCTTCGAAAATAGCCGCTGGTGGTGGACAAGGCGATAGAAGGCACATCGCTGCCGGAGAGCTTGATCAGAGAGCCGCCGAAGAAATTGCCGAAGCCCACGCCAAAGGTGGTCATGGCCAGACCGGTCACGTTCTGATTCGCCCGCAGGGTTACTGTCAGGAAACAATACAAAAGTCCCATGAGCAGCGCACCCGCCAGACAGCAGACCATGGGGATCAGAATGGCCAGCGCCGGATTGACATTGCCGCCTGCCGCATTCTCATAGAGGAAAGCACCGATGACGCCACTGATACCGCCTACATACATGACACCGGGGATTCCCAGGTTTAGGTTGCCGGATTTTTCTGTGATGATCTCACCGGTACATCCGTATAAAAGAGGAATTCCCTGTACAATTGCTCTGGGAATAAAAGCCAGTAAAAAACTCCACATATCGATTTCCTTTCTGCCGTAAAGGCATTACTGCAAAATCTTCCGAATACGCATCTGATTGATCTGCTCCTTTTTCTTATCGACAACCCCTGCCGGACGTCGGAATCTGACCGAAGAACGACCGGAAAAGCCAATGAAAAGCAAATCAATTTCTGCTATTACTGCTCTGCCTTCTTTTCTTCTGTCTTTTTGCGAAACTGCAGTCTGTAGGAAATAAAGAACTCGCAGCCGATGATAAAGAACAGAATGATACCTGTCAGAATATCAGAGAAGGACTGATTCAGTCCGCAGTTGGTGGAAATCTCTCCTGCACCTCTCTCCAGGAAAATGATCAGCAGGCTGGAGAAGAGCATGGTAAAGGGATTAAACTTGGACATCCAGGAAACCATGACGCCGGTAAATCCCTGTCCGTTTACAATCGTGGTGGTGATGGTATGGTTGATACCGCCTACCAGCAAAAGACCTGCCACACCGCAAAGAGCGCCGGATAAAAACATGGTTCTGCGAATGACGCTAGGCACCCGGATACCTACGTATCGTGCCGTGCTGGGGCTCTCACCTACCACCGCCACTTCGTAGCCTCGCTTGTTATATTTGATGTAGCAATACATGCCCACGGTAGCGATCAGGGACACCACGATAGGAAGCAAATACTTATTGCCGAAGAGCTGAGGGAGCCATCCGGCGCTGGTATTCTGATTGATAATACCGATCTTGCCGGATCCCTTGGGCACTTCCCACACCACAGTATAATAGGCCACCAGCTGCGTAGCGATATAGTTCATCATCAAGGTGGACAGGGTCTCATTGGTATTCCACTTTGCCTTAAAGAAAGCAGGAATCCATCCCCAGATACCGCCGGCTAAGATGCTGGTGATGATCATCAGCAGAATCAGCAGTGCGGAGGGAATCTTATCTCCCAGACAGATCATACAGGCCGCAGCTGCCAGACCGCCCATCAGGACCTGTCCCTCACCGCCTACGTTCCAGAATTTCATCTTAAAGGCTGGGGTCAAAGCCACTGCGATCAACTGCAGGATAGCCAGATTCTGCAAGGTGATCCAGGTCTTGCGGGAAGAGCCGAAGGCGCCCTGCAGCATGGATGCATAGACCTCCAGCGGATTGATGCCCGTGGTGATGGTCGTGATGATTCCGCACAGGATCAAAGCCAGCAAAATCGCCAGAAGACGGATGCCCAGGGCCTTGCCCATGGAGATCTCATCTCTTTTCACAATATGAAATAAGGGTTCTTTTTTCTTAGCTTTCATGGATACCTCCCACGCAGCTCATCAGTCTGCCCACTTCATTTTTATCTGTTGTTCTCGCATCCACGATGCCGCTCA
Source organism: bacterium (assembly GCA_963593905.1). Classification (GTDB taxonomy): domain Bacteria; phylum Bacillota; class Clostridia; order Lachnospirales; family Lachnospiraceae; genus CAG-791. The sequence continues at coordinate 39,748 of CAVBBL010000021.1, forward strand.
AATGTCCGTCGCAGAGCACCAGTATCCTGTCAGAGAGCTGCAGCAGCACGTCCAGATCCTCTCCTACAAAGACTACCGCTACCCCCTTCTTTTTCTGCTCATTGATCAGATCATAGATGGTGTAGGAGGAATTGATATCCAGTCCTCGCACCGCGTAAGCTGTCAACAATACCGTAGGCGCCGAGGCGATCTCGCGGCCTACCAGCACCTTCTGCACATTGCCGCCGGAGAGTCTTCTCACCGGTGTCTCTATGCCGGGCGTCACCACTTCCAGGTCATTTACTACCTTTTTGGCCAATGCCCGGGGCTGCTTGCGGTTGGTAAAAAGCGAAAGGCCATCCCGGAAGGAACGCAGCATCATATTATCGCTGATGTCCATATTGCCCACCAGGCCCATGCCCAGACGATCCTCCGGCACAAAGGAAAGAGAGACACCCATGCGTGCGATCTTTAAGGGATCTTTTCCGATCAGTTCTTCTTCGGTCGCATCATCCTCTATATAGCGGATGGAGCCCTTCTCTGTCACCTGCAGACCGGCGATAGCCTCCAGAAGTTCCTTCTGACCGCTTCCGGACACGCCGGCAATGCCCAGGATTTCTCCGGAATTGGCAGTAAAGGAGACATCCTGCAGCTTTAAGACACCCTCCTCGTTGCGGATGGTCAGATTCCTGATCTCCAGTCTGGGCTTTGGATCTACCGGATCCGGTCTCTCAATGTTCAATGTGATCTTATGTCCCACCATCATGTTGGTCATTTCCGTGATGTTGGTATCCTTCGTCATCATGCAGCCTTCATACTTGCCGTTTCGCAGCACGGCCACACGGTCGGAAAGCTCTTTGACCTCATTCATCTTATGGGTGATGATGACAATGGCCTTATTATCCTCCCGCATCTTGCGAAGGACACGGAAAAGTTTCTCTACCTCCTGAGGCGTCAGCACGGCAGTGGGCTCATCCAGAATCAGGATGTCAGCGCCCCTGTAGAGTACCTTAACGATTTCTACGGTCTGCTTCTGGGAAACGGACATGTCATAGATTTTCTGGTCAGGGTCTACGTCAAAGCCGTACTTCTCACAGATCTTGCGGATCTTGGCAGAGGCCTCCTTGACATTTAACTTGCCATCCAGACCCAGGATAATATTCTCCGTGGCTGTCAGCACATCAATGAGCTTGAAGTGCTGATGCACCATACCGATGCCCAGCTTTAAGGCATCCTTGGGGGATGCAATGACCTGCTCTTTGCCGTCAATAAAAATCTGTCCCTCATCCGGGAAATAAATGCCGGCAATCATATTCATCAATGTCGTCTTGCCGCTGCCGTTTTCTCCCAGCAGTGATAAGATCTCTCCCCGGTAAATATCCAGATCCACCTTTTCATTGGCCACAACTGCGCCGAAGGTCTTGGTGACGCCCCGCAGTGAAACCGCTGCTGTCCTTGTTTCCTTCTCCATACCTGCCTCCCTATACCGCCGTTTTTGTCTCACTTTTTAAAAGGAATGCTATGCAAAATAAAAAAGCCGGGACTGCCTTTGTCGATGTAGGGCCACCTGCTCTGCATCCGGCAGTAATCCGCCCTTTTTCTGCAAGCTTGACCGATCAGTCCTTCCTTTGCGGTCAAATCAACAGAAAAAGGGCGGCGCAGCATATGCCGCGCCTCCCTTAGTCGCATTATCGATTTAGTATGCGGAATCCAGCAGAGTGATGCCGTCGATCTGTACATTGAAGTACGGAGCGGAGCGGAACTCTACATCGGACTCATGGAAGTAGCCGTCAGCTACCACCTCGTGATCCGGTGTGTAATCTGCATCGGTATCTACGTCAGCCTCGTAGCTGTCCAGAGCCTTGCCGTCTACCGTAAAGGTAGCGGTGTCAAATACGTGCAGGGTGCCGTCCTCTAACTGTGCCTTTACTTCGTCGATCTTCTCCTGTGTGCCTTCTGCTGCAGCACCGCCAAGCTCGGTCAGCTCTACAGAACCGGTCTGCAGAGTGCCTACCCAGTCAGTGTCGATGGCTTCGCCGTTTGCTACGCAGTTGATTGCATACTCAAAGTAAGGCTCCCAGTTGATTCTGGAGGATACGATGAAGGTATTGGGGCAAGCAGAAGCAGTGCTGCCGTTGTAGGATACATCCGGAACGCCTGCAGTCTCACATGCGGTAGGAGCACCCATGGAGTCAGCGTGCTGGCTGATCAGTACGCAGCCGTCCTCGATCAGCTTGTTAGCGCCTTCCTTCTCAGCGGTCTCATCATACCAGGAACCGGTAAAGGTAACTTCCATGGTAGCGGTAGGGCAAACAGAACGAGCGCCCAGGAAGAAAGAAGTATAACCGGAGATAACCTCTGCATAGGTGTAAGCACCTACATAGCCCATCTTTGCCTCATCCTCGGTGATCTCGCCATTCTCAATCATCTCATTGAGCTTCATGCCTGCAGCTACACCTGCCAGATAACGGCCGTCGTAGATGGAAGCGAATGCATTGTGGAAGTTGTCAAGGCCTTCGGTGTGTGCCTTGGTACCGGTAGCATGGCTGAACTGTACCTCGGGGAATTCCTTAGCTGCCTCGATGATGTAATCCTCGTGGCCAAAGCTGTCTGCAAAGATAAAGCTGCAGCCTGCATCTGCCAGCTCACATGCTGCATCATAAGCTTCCTGACCCTCAGGAATATTGGTCTTGCTGATCATCTCTACACCCAGCTTCTCACATGCAGCCTTTGCTGCATTCATGAAGTTCAGGTCGTAGGTGGAGTTCTCATCGTGAAGGAAAATGAAACCAACCTTCATGCCCTCCAGTGCTGCACTGGTCTCTGTGCTCTCTGCTGCGTCAGCATCCTCAGCAGCATCTGCAGTCTCGGTGGACTCTGCAGCATCCGCGGTCTCGGTGGACTCTGCGGTATCTGCACTGCTGCTGGAACCACATCCAGCCAGGGCAGCTACGGTAAGAGTCATCGCAGCCAATACACTTACGATCTTCTTTTTCATAACTCTCCTCTCGTGGCGCCGCATGGTTAAGCCCAAAGTCGCGGAGGCGGCGCATTCGCGGCTCTGGCTGTCAGTTATGTGCTCTCCGTCTGCAAAAGACTGTATAAATTCCAAAACAGAAAGCCGTCTGACAACGCTTTTACAAAGTATAGTAATATTTCAGATTCATTGCGTCAATTCAGCAGATTATAGAAATTTTACGCGTTTTTTACGATTTTTTTAGGAAAATGCGCAGATTCTGTACGGTATTGCCGCCGGCCAGGAAAGTGGTGCGGAGTATATCCTGGCCCCTGCACTCGGATTTTCTCCGTCCGCAGCCGGCCAGGGGAGCGGTGTGGAATGCGTCCGCAGCCGGCCAGGGGAGCGGGTCCTGTCGGAGGTGTCCGGGTGCAGGGGACGCCTCTCGGCTCCGTACAAGAGCCTAGCGGTACGTAAGCTCGCAAAGGACGCGAGCTAAGTACCGAGGCTCTTGTAAGGCCCCTGCACCCGGACACGCTCCGCCACCCGCTCCCCTGGCCGGCGGCTGCGTCTGTGACTATACAACAACCAAAAACCCGCAAAGAAGCTATCTGACATCCTCATCGGTGCCTATTCTGCTTCTTTGCGGGTTATTTTGATTTCAGTTATCTAATTTCGGTTATTTCGATTTTCCTTAGTTTCTAAAGATGATTTCTCCGGTGGCTGCATCCATGCCGTCCACGATTGCGAGGGACTCCAAGCGAACCCCTTTGCCGCGGATTCTGGCGCCGCCGTCCTGGAACCCCTTTTCCACAGCGATACCAATACCCTCCACTGTGGCGCCGGCTTTATCCACTATATCCAGCAGCCCCTCCAGTGCACAGCCGTTCGCCAGAAAATCATCGATGATCAATACGTGATCCTCCGGTCCTAAGAACTTTTTGGAGACAATGACATTGTAGACTCTCTTGTGGGTAAAGGACTCAATCTCTGTCTTATAAACCTCACCATCGATATTCAGAGACTTTGCTTTCTTGGCAAAGACCACCGGTGCATGGAAATGCTGGGCAGCCACGCAGGCGATACCGATGCCGGAGGCTTCCACCGTCAGGATTTTGTTGATGGGCCGGTCTGCGAACAGTCTCGCCCACTCCTTTCCCATTTCATTGAACAGCTCTATATCCATCTGATGGTTCAAAAAGGAATCCACCTTCAGGATATTGCCTTCCTTTACCACGCCGTCTCTGCGGATGCGCTCTTCCAATAGCTTCATGACAAGGTCTCCTTCGGTATGATGTTATGGTTTTGACTTCTCTGCATTATTTCACTACGAAATTAAGGATTTTGCCGGGCACATAAATCTCTTTCACCAACTGGCCGCCCTCCAGATATTTAGCCACATTAGGATCCTTCTTTGCCGTCTCCAGCACCTGCTCCTTGGTGGCCTCTGCCGGCAGCTCGATGGAAGCACGTACCTTGCCGTTAATCTGAACACCCATCTTGATGGTGGCATCTACTGTCTTCGCCTCGTCGTAAACCGGCCATGCGGACAGGGTACAGAAGGTCTTTCCGTCAGGATTCATTCCCAGCTGCTGCCATAATTCCTCTGTCAGGTGCGGTGCAAAGGGAGAAAGGAGCTGTACAAAGGTCACTACATCCTCTTTGGTGACTGCACCGGCCTTGTAGAAGTCATTGGTCAGCGTCATCAGTGCAGCGATGGCGGTATTGAACTTCATGTTGTCGATGTCTTCGCTGACCTTACGGATGGTCTTATGGAGCTTGCTCTCCAGCTCCGGATCCTCTTTTTCTGCTGTGGCTATCTCGGTAAAGCCTGCCACTCTCTCCAGGAAGCGCTTGCAGCCCTTTAAGGACTCATCGCTCCAGGGTGCCGCACTGCCGTAATCGCCCATGAACATCACATAGGTACGCAGTGCATCAGCGCCGTAATCCTCCACGATGTCCAAAGGATCGATGACATTGCCTCTGGACTTGGACATCTTCTGTCCGTCAGAACCAAGGATCATGCCCTGGTAGGTTCTCTTGGCATAGGGCTCCGGTGTATTCACCTCGCCGATGTCATACAGGAAATGATGCCAGAATCTGGAATACAGCAGGTGTCTGGTCACATGCTCCATACCACCGTTGTAGTGATCTACGGGCATCCAGTACTCCAGCTTCTTCTTATCCGCAAATGCCTTATCATTGTGGGCATCGCAGAAACGAAGGAAATACCAGGAAGAGCCTGCCCACTGGGGCATGGTATCTGTCTCTCTCTTCGCTGCGCCGCCGCACTTAGGGCAGGTGCAGTTCACAAAGGATGCAATCCTTGCCAGCGGGCTCTTGCCGTCCTGACCGGGCTCAAAATTCTCTACCTCCGGCAAGGTCAGCGGGAGCTGCTCCTCCGGTACGCCTACCGTACCGCACTTCTCACAGTGAATCAGCGGAATGGGCTCACCCCAATATCTCTGGCGGTTAAATGCCCAGTCTTTCATCTTATACTGCACGCCCTTGCGTCCGATACCCTTTTCCTTCAGATATTCACGCATCTTTGCGATGGAGTCCTTCTTATTGGTCATGCCGTTAAGGACACCGGAATTCACCATCTCTCCATCACCGGTATAAGCTTCTTTGGAAATATCGCCGCCCTTGATGACTTCGATGATCTCCACACCGAATTTCTTTGCGAAATCATAGTCTCTCTGGTCATGTGCCGGCACCGCCATGATCGCGCCGGTACCATAGCCCATCATGACATAGTCAGAGATAAATAAGGGAATCTCTTTGCCGTTAATGGGATTGATGGCCGCCAGGCCTGCGATCTGCACGCCGGTCTTATCCTTTACCAGCTGGGTTCTCTCAAACTCAGTCTTCTTGGCAGACTCCGCGCGGTAATTCTCTACAGCGTCCCAGTTGGTGATCTGTGCCTTATATTTGTCCAGAATCGGATGCTCCGGCGCCACTACCATAAAGGTAACGCCATAAAGGGTGTCGCATCTGGTGGTATAGATCTCCAACTTTTCCTCTGCAATAGCATGACCGCTGCCGTCAGACACCTGGAAGTCTACGAAAGTACCCTCCGACCTGCCGATCCAGGCCACTTCCTGCTGCTTGACAGAATCCGGATAATCCACATCCTGCAGACCGTCCAGAAGCTTGTCTGCATACTCGGTGATGCGGAGGAACCATACATCCTTAGCCAGCTGCACTACATCGCTGTGGCAGATATCACACTGACCGCCCTGAGAGTCCTCATTGGACAATACCACCTTGCAGTGGGGGCAATAATTTACCAAAGTCTTGGAGCGGAAAACCAGACCGTGCTCAAAAAGTTTTAAGAAGATCCACTGGGTCCACTTATAGTAATCTGCACGGGAAGTGGCGAATTCTCTGGACCAGTCGAAGGAAAAGCCTACCTTACGCAGCTGGTCGGAAAAATGCTCGATATTCTTCTCTGTGATGATATGGGGATGGGTATTGGTCTTAATGGCATAATTCTCTGCCGGCAGACCGAAGGAATCAAATCCGATGGGGAATAACACATTGTATCCCTGCATGCGGCGCTTTCTCGCCAGTACCTCGATGGAGGAATAAGCCTTGATATGTCCTACATGCATGCCGGCGCCGGAAGGATAAGGAAACTCCACCAGGCCGTACCACTTGGGTTTTTCGTCAAAATCTACTGCCTTGAAGGCATCTGCCTCTTGCCAGGCTGCCTGCCACTTGGGCTCGATTTCTTTAAAATTGTATTTCATGCTGCCACCTCTTATTGTTTTTACTTCTTTATGCTGCAGAATATTGCGAAATGCTGCAGATGCAGATTATCTCTTTATCTCTCATCGGGAGTAGTCTCCTGTGAAAAAAGATGCCGGCTAAGTCAAGAAATGCTTGCTAAGCAAATTCTGATTTATGTGCCTTAGCCAAATCTGCATATATCCTAAACTATATCCCCACGCTTTGTAGGTGTCAACCAAAAAGACCTATGTTAACTATGGTGAGCTTTTATCTACAGTTCGTCGTTTAACCGGAATTATAAAAGTATAACCTATGACAGATTTAATGTTGCCCGGTCATGCATCGGGGCATGGCAGATGTCTCGCACCATGCACTTTGCACCGTTTTGCTATGATTTGCCTCTCGCCTGCGGACGGCCGGCCCTTAACTCGCATCCCCGCCTGATGCGGGTCTGCTCAGACAGGCGGGCCTATCGGACGCGCTCTGAAAGCGCGCCCGATACCATCCTGCGGCTTCGATGCAAACCTAAGCAAAACTGGCGCGCAGTGCAAAGGATGCGAGCCATTCTGCCA
>CAVBBL010000022.1:0-46950 GCA_963593905.1 bacterium
GAAAACCGGGGCTATTAATTTAACTAATCTGGGACATTTTCAAAAATGCTTGACACAAATAGATTCCGTAAAATTTATAAAATAAATCTAAACGCCTACTATACAGATGTCATCCAACCTTGAGAAATTTCGCAATGCTAAGCACACCTTGCGCTAACAAAAAAAGGACAGCATAGCACATCCATGCCATGCTGTCCTTCCGGTATGTATTACAAGATCATCTCTGCAGTCTTATCTGAAAACTAGATTGTAAAGCTTCCCATCTCTTCGCCGTTGATTACATAGTATACCTTGTTCTCTTCCGGCTTTACATAAAGCTCTACCTTCTTAAAGTCTGCTTCCTTCTTCTGCAGGTCATATACCCAGATATCCTTTGCAGAAGCCACCAGCTGCTCTGTGCTGTAGCTCTTGGATGCATACTGAATCGTCACGCTCTCCTCCACAGCGGCCTTAGCGACGCTCTTCTTTACAGCAGCAGTCTTCTTCTCTACTGTCTTCTTCACTGCAGCAGCCTTCTTCTCTACTGTCTTCTTAGCTTCCTCTGCCTTTTTCTCCACAGTCTTCTTAGCCTCTTCCGCTTTCTTTACCACTGCCTCTTCTGCAGCCTTTGCGTTCTCTGTTGTCTTTTCTGCGTTCTTCTTTGCTGTCGTCTTAACAGGAGCTTCGGTTGCAGGAGTTGCTGCCGGTGCTGCCTCAGACTTCAGAGTTGCTGCCTTGACTGTTGCAACGGGCTTTGCACTTTCCTTCTTACCTTTCATAATTACCTCCTTATGCCGCAATTCGCTGCGGCACCGCAATGCGATCATGCATTGATGACGTTTACAGCATCAACGCAGTCTAAAGGAAATGCATAGGAGCATTTCTTTCAAACTTTTCCTTTCGCACATCATGTTTTCCCTGATTACGACCATCAGTGTAGCGCAATTTAGTGTAAAAGTCAATTTATGCGCTGTTTTCCGGTGTTTTGAGCGGTGCCGCGCTGCAGTTTCTGTTCATACGTCGAACAGAACCGTAATCGGCAGCATATACATATATAGATAGCATATATAGATAGCATATATACTATGATATGTTCTGTGTCACCCGGTCATGCACCGGAGCGCGGCAGATGTCTCGCACCGTGCACTTTGCGCCGTTTTGCTAAGATTCGCCTCTCGCCTGCGGATGGCCGGCCCTTAACTCGCATCCCCGCCTGATGCGGGGATGCTCAGACAGGCGGGCCTATCGGGCGCGCTCTGAAAGCGCGTCCGATACCATCCTACGGCTTCGATGCAAACCTAAGCAAAACTGGCGCGCAGTGCAAGGGATGCGAGCCATTCTGCCGCGCCCCGGTGCATTACATTTTGCAATGCGTTATATTTTGCAACACATTGCATTTCGCCAATTTTTAATCAATTCTCTTCTGCTTTAAGCTCTTGCGATTAGTCCAAAATAGAGGATTACCAGTGCGCCCAGAATGATGCGGTACCAGCCGAAGGGTTTAAAGTCGTGCTTTCTGATGTAGCTCATCAGGAAGCGGATTACCAGCACAGATACTGCGAAAGCAACTACCATGCCCACCAGCAGGATGGCCATTTCCATGCCTGTAAAGTTAAGGCCGTATTTCAGGATTTTTAAAAGGCTCGCGCCGAACATGACCGGGATAGCCAGCACGAAGGTAAACTCCGCTGCCACCGTGCGGGATACGCCGATGAGCAAGCCGCCTACGATGGTAGAACCGGAACGGGAAGTGCCGGGAAATACAGCGGCGATCAGCTGAAAGATGCCGATGATCAATGCCTGCTTATAGGTCAGCTGGGAGAGTTCTGTCACCTGAGGCTGCGCATTTTTATTGTGATTTTCTACTATAATAAAGGCGATACCAAAGAGAATCAGCATAATGGATACACAGATCCAGTTATAAAAGTGGGCATCCAGCCAATCATCCAGTGCCAATCCCACCACTGCCGCCGGAATGCAGGCTACCAATGCCTTTGCCCAGAGCTGCAGTGTTTCCTTTTTCCATACTATTCTGGTCACCTTGCGGTGCTTGTAAATGCCAAGGGGCCAGATGGTATTCCAGTACAGAATCACCACCGCCAGGATAGCGCCCAACTGGATCACCACCAGAAACATGCTCCAGAATTCCTCAGAGACCTGGAGCTTTACGAACTCATCTAACAGGATCATATGTCCCGTGCTGCTGATGGGAAGCCATTCCGTAACACCTTCCACAATACCGAATAAAACTGCTTTTAAAATTTCTATCATATTTACCTCTCTGTGCCGTAGACTTCTTCTGCGAACCGGCGAAGCACCGGGATCGAACGTTCCACCTTTTCCGTGTCGATGCAATATGCCATGCGGAAGTAGCCGGGGGCTCCAAAGCCCGCAGCCGGCACTAGAATCAGATCATATTCCATCGCTTTTTTGCAGAATGCCACATCGTCCTCTTCCAGTGCCTTAGGGAAGATGTAAAAGGTGCCTGCCGGCTTCTGCACCGTAAAGCCGATATCCTGTAAAGCCTCATAGAGCAGATTTCTGTTGCGCTCATAGACGCTTAAATCCGCCGTATCATCCACTGCCTCCGCCATGGCCAGCTGAATCAGCGAGGAGGGGCAATTGTGTCCGATTCCTCTGGAAATCTGTCCACAGACAGCTACCAGCTGATCTGCCTGCTCACAGGCGGGATTCACAGCCACATAGCCAATTCGCTCTCCGGGTACTGACAGGGATTTGGAGAAGGAGTAGCAGGTCAGGGTATTGTCATAAAATTTCGCCGCATAGGGCACTGTCTTGTGATCAAAGCAGATCTCCCGATAGGGCTCATCAGACAGCAAAAAGATGGTATGACCGTATTCTGCAGATCTCTCCCGCAGCAGCTGTGCCAGCCTCTCCAGCGTTTCCTCTGTATAAACTACACCGGTGGGGTTGTTGGGGGTGTTGATCAGCACCGCACCGGTCGTCGGGCTCAGCATTTCTTCGAAAGCTTCGAAATTGATCTGGAAATCCGGGAACTGTGCCGGCACCACACGGATATTGGCACCGGTGGTATTGATATAAGGAATATATTCCGGGAAAAAGGGTGCAAAGACGATCACTTCTTCCCCCGGCACTGTCACAGCCCGCAGGGCATGGGCCAGCGCACCTGCTGCACCGGAAGCAGGAAAGATATGTCCTGCTTTATAATCCATATCAAATCGCTGATTTAAGGATGCCGCCACTTTTTCCTTTACACTCTCCAGACCAAGGCTGGGACTGTAGCCGTGGAGCTTCACAGGATCCTCTTCCTGCAGCAGGCGAATCGCTGCTTTCGTGAAGGAGTCCGGTGCGGGAACAGAAGGATTACCCAGACTATAATCAAAAACATTTTCATAGCCGATTTCCTGTCCCCGTCTGGCTGCATACTCTGCCATGTCACGGATGACAGACTTATTCTGCAGCATATTCAAATAATGTTGATTCAGCATAGTAATCTCCATTCCGCAGGCGCTCTGCGCCGGAGAAATCGTCAATCAAGCCACTGATTTTCTATTGGTTGATTGACAATCATGGCTACCGGTGACGCCTGCGGCACCAATAGCTGTGTGAAAACAATGAGGATTAACAGTTCTCATTTGACATCGAGCGTATTTTCACACTGCATTTCTCTCCGCTGTCCTGCATAAGCCGACAGCTAAGTCGTATTTTATCATAGGAAATGTATTCCGTCACGAAAAAGCCTCGTTATGACAGTTACAGACCGAAAGAATGGCACCTGTCAACATTCTCCGACGCACGATTCCCTGACAGGTATACGTCCGGGCTGTACATACCTTCTCATCTTGCGGTATGTAAAAAGAAGGTATAGTATACATGTTGCGAAAATCTACAGCGTGCAGAAATCTATACACTGTAGAAATCTACACGCTGTAAAATTCACAGCCATTTTGGAAGATTGGTAACTATTCCGCATCCAACGTGATTTCCCTACGAGCAGTCATTCGCGTTGCAATGCGGCAAGTGCCGGCCAGATACAAGGATTGCATATAAGGCACAGATACAGGCAGGAGCGTCTCTCCCATATCCTGATCATGATAGCAATCTCGTAAAAAGACAAAGCAGCAGTCTGCCCTCCGCGAAATACCCGGGGCAACTGCGCGGAAACGAGGAAAATGAATATTTTTAAGAAAAAAAAGAAACAGCTGTCCGCAGAAGCAGCGGCAGAAACTTCCCTTTTGCAATTTGCATCTTTGGATGATGACAGCAGCAAAGAATCCCCGGATCAAGACAAGGTGGAGAAGGAGAATTCTGCAAAAGTGTCCTCTTTTTCTCCGTCTGCAAACGCCACAGTGAAGGCTTCTCCCGATCAGGCGACAGAAACAACGGAGAATAGTGCAGAAGAGGATACATTACCGGCAAAATCGCACCATTACCTGTGGCCAGTTCTCTTCTTTCCTGCCGCTCTTCTCTACCATGAGTTGCTTTTGCACTTTTTTGACGGCGCTTCTTTTTCCGTGCTGCCACTTTTTTATATCCTGCTTTTCTCCGTAGGGACAGGCTTGTTACTCTCGGCGATCCTGGATTTGCTGCCTCCTGCTCCGGCCAGAATCCTTTCCTATTTTCTGACCTGGTTCTGGACGGTATTTACCTGTGTGGAGCATTGCTGCAAGGGATACTTTAAAACCTACTGGGGCCTTGGCTTTATCACCCAGATGACCGGCAATGTCATGGGTAATTTTTCTTCTCTTGTTCTGGAAATCGTGAAAACCCAGATTCCCTTTATATTGCTGAGCCTTATTCCGCCGATTCTCCTCTATATTCTCCGCGGCAAGGTGATGCCCGGTCATAAACTCAGCCACAGGATTCGGCTCCTGGCATTAGCTGGCTTTTTACTTTTGCAGATCGCAGGTTCCGCCCTTTGCCGCACCGGCAGCTATAGTGCCGATTACACCTATCACTACGCCACGGATCGATCTGTTTCTCTCTTTGGTCTGTCTGCCACTCTGCGTCTGGAGTTGCAGTACAGTCTTCTGGGACTGCCGGATGCACCGGAAATCGATCTGGCCGGTCTGGATGCTGCCGCCAATGCCGCTGCAGGATCTTCCGGAGAAAATGCAGATAATAGCAGCGATGGGCCCGGCAATGCTGCGGATGTATCCGGTAATGACGCAAAGGATTCTTCTAAGCAGACTCCCAAAACTTTCGGTTACCATGAGATGGATCTGGATTTTTCCGCCTCTTCCTCTCTGGCTGATCAAAAGACCCTGGCAAAGATGAATCAGTATTTCAGCAGCATCACTCCCAGCCAGGAGAACGAATATACCGGCATGTTTGAGGGGAAAAATCTCATCCAGATCACAGCGGAAGCCTTCTGTCCTTATGTGATCAGTGAGGATCTGACCCCCACGCTCTACAAGCTGACCCACGAAGGGTTTGTTTTCACCAATTACTACCAGCCCGGATGGGGACAGTCCACCACGGGCGGTGAATTCGCCGCCATGACCGGCATCATTCCCACATGGATCAATAACAATCTGAGCTTCTATGTCAGCTCCAATGATTACATGCCCTTTGCACTGGGCAATCAGTTCCGGGCTCTGGGCTACAAAACGCTGGCCTACCATGACAATTCCTATACCTACTATAATCGTAATCTGACCCACCCTAACCTGGGCTATGATTTCTACGGACTGGGCAACGGCCTTGACCTCACTGTCAACGGCAAAGACTGGCCTTACTCTGATTTGGAAATGATGGAATTGACGGTTTCCGACTATATAGACGATTACGTCAAAAACGGCACGCCTTTTCATACCTATTATATGACTGTCAGCGGACACGCCAACTGGAGCTGGGGCTCTGACGCCATGGCAGCCAAGAACAGAGAGGCGGCAGAAGCGGCCTATCCCGATGCATCCCAGCCGGTGCAGGGCTACATTGCCGCCAATCTGGAACTGGAATATGCGCTGGAATATCTGATGCAGCAGCTGGAAGCGGCTGGAATTGCCGATGATACCGTGATTTGTCTCACCGCTGACCACTATCCCTACGCGCTGGTGACTGACGAAGCTGATTACTACCAGGAGCTCAGCGGCACGCAGGACAGCGAACTGGATATTTCCCGCTATCGCAATACGCTGATTCTGTGGTGCGGCAGCATGGAAGAGCCTGTTACCGTGGATACTCCCTGTTCCTCCATTGACATCAATCCTACTCTGAGCAATCTTTTCGGACTGGAATTTGATTCCCGGCTGATGTCCGGTCATGACATTTTTGCCAAGAATTATGATGCCTCTCTGCCATCCACCTGCATGCCCCTGGTCATTCTACCCACCACAAGAGGCAACAGCTGGATCACCGCAGCAGGCACCTACGATGCCAAGACAGGCACTTTCACACCTAATGAGGGCATCACGATATCCGACGATTATGTGGAAACGGTAAATTCTCTGATCGATGCCAAGGAGCAATATGCCAGACTGATGATCCAATACGACTACGCCGGCACCGTATTACACAAGCAAAAAGTCACAAAGGATATCACCGCCGGCAGCACCTCCACGGGCAAGAACCAATCCGCAGATACTACAGCGGAAGAAGCAGGCACCTACGCTTCCGAAAATGCCCAGAATACCGACGCAGGCGCTGTCACCGGCACCTCGGTGCCGGGCACTGCTGCTAATACGCCCTCGCAGACAACCGATGCCGCCACTACTGTGCCCGCTGCGCAGACGCCGGATGCCACAGCCGCTGTGCCCGCCGCGCAGACGCCGGATACCGCAGCCGCTGTGCCCGCCGCGCAGACGCCGGATACCGCAGCCGCTGTGCCCGCCGCGCAGACGCCGGATGCCGCAGCCGCTGTGCCCGCCAATTAAGTTACGTCTGTTCAATAAAAAATCTCAGCAATTTCTTACTCCAAAAGAAAGTGCTGAGATTTTTTTATTTATTCTTTTTACTCCCTGGGATATTCCTACGTTTTCACTTGGGATATTCCTGTGTTGCTTCTGACTTTCCGCCGTCATCCTGATGCTCTCTCTACACCACCGGTGCAGACAGAATCACGGTCATATCCCCTTCAAAATCTGCCGCCTCATAATCATAGGGAAGGAGGAAGCTCTCACCCTTTTGAAGCTCGTAGGTCTCTCCGCTGCAGATAACCTTGCCGCTGCCCTCTGCCACCGTTACGATCCAGAAGGGTGCTTCTTTGGTAAAACTGCACGCCCCCTGCACCTTGAGCTTGTCCACACGATAGAACTTGCAGGAAACCATTTCCAAAGGCTCATTGACAGCACTGCCTTCTGTGTGCAGCACCAGGTCATCCATAGCCGGCGCCGGAATGGTGGATACGTCTATACTCTGCTGCACGTGGAGCTGACGGGGCTTGCCATTCTCCAGACGTCCGTAGTCGTAGACCCGATAGGTGACATCGCTGGACTGCTGGGTCTCCAAAAGCAGCACGCCGGCTGTAATGGCGTGAATAGTGCCGGGCTCTAACTGAATAAAGTCGCCCTTTTTCACCGGCACCTTCCGCAGCAGTTCATCCCACTGTCCCTTGTCGATCATGTCCGTAAATTCATCTCTGGTTTTGGCATTGTGTCCCAGAATCAGGTAACCATCCTCCGGGCAGTCCAGAATATACCAGCACTCTGTCTTTCCCTTGGAGCCATTCTCATGCACCGCCGCATAAGCATCATCCGGGTGTACCTGAATGCTCAGATTCTGTCTGGCATCAATGATCTTGGTAATGAAGGGAAAGCCTCCCTCTCTCAAGTCAGCCGGCAGCTCACCGAAGAAATCCGGTTCCTTCTCCCAGAACTCCGATAAATTCACATTCTTAAGCGGACCGCTCTGGGTAATGGATTCCTTCTGCGGATAGGCGCTGACAGCCCAGCACTCTCCGATTTCTCCCTCCGGGATGGTGAAGTGAAAATCCGTCTCCAAACGTCTGCCGCCCCAAATCCTCTTTTCAAAGTAGGGACCTACGAATACAGGAAGTTTATATGTCTTGCGCAATGCAAACTCCTTTCTCTCCTCTGCGTAATATAATACCTGGGTCAAAAGATCCGAAACTCCGCCGAAGTCTTGCTCTCGTGAGGAACTCCAGCCTTATAGGATAAGGCAGGTTCTGCTTTGGATATTCCTCAAACGTTCTGCTTTATTATTCTCCCAGAAATTCCAGATTCTTCTGGATCAGTGCACAGCGCTGTGCCACACACTCCACACTTCTTCCGGGGTCGGAAGGGGTATTGAATACATAATCCATCAGCTGCTCTAAGGTAGTGGTGGCTACATGCATTCTGGTATCGCTGGACGCATAGTAGATATAGACCTTGCCGTCATGAACGATGGCACCGTTGGTGAAGACCACGTTGGAAACATCGCCTACCCGCTCACCCTCTCTGGGTCCGATCAGCAGGCCGGAGGGCTCTGCGATCACCTTGGAAGGATCCTGCAGATCTGTAGCAAAAGCATAGATGACATAGCGAAGACCCGCTGCCGTATTGCGCACGCCATGGGCGATGTGGATCCAGCCCTTTTCCGTCTTGATCGGCACAGCGCCGGCACCGTTCTTTGCCTCGGTGATGGTGTGATACTTGCGCAGGCTGGTCATTTTTTCCTCATCAATGACCGCGTGAGTGATATCATCACACAGGCCAAAACCAATACCACCGCCGGATCCGGTCTCAATGAAATCATCCATGGGACGGGTATAGAAGGCATACTTGCCGTCCACAAATTCGGGATGCAGCACTACATTTCTCTGCTGGGGAGAATGCAGGGTCTTCAGATTATCCAGTCTCTCCCAGTGCTCTAAATCCTTAGTGCGCACAATGCCGGCTGCCGCTACCGCAGCGGACAGATCATTGACAGAAGTATCCTTGCTCTCAGAGCAGAATACCCCGTAGATCCAGCCATCCTCGTGCTGTGTCAGACGCATATCATATACATTGGTCTCCTCCGGGCAGGTATCCTCCAGCAGAATGGGGTACTTGCGGAAAACAAAGCCGTCGACACCATTGTCACTCTCTGCCACGCCAAAGAAGGACTTTCTGTCATTTCCCTCGATTCTGGCCACCAGGCAGAACTTGCCGTTCAGATAAATAGCACCGGAATTCATCACTGCATTGATTCCCAGTCTCTCCATAAAGAAGGGATTGGTGGCGGGATTCATATCGAAACGCCAGGTCAGCGGAATCATCTCTCTGGTCAGTACCGGATTTACATAACGGTCATAGATACCGTTGTAAAAATTATCATCCACGTGGTTGGGGCGTGTGATCAGAGCCTCATACTTTGCCTGCTCACGAGCCTTGTTCTTTTCAAATACGCTCATATATTCTCCCTTCTTTACTTCTTTACTTTTGACAGTTACCTCTGCGCCGCATTTCACTTTGTTCTCTACGGCATTTATTCTACACTTCGTATACTTATACGTTAAAATCGATTTACCATTTCTCTATGCCTGTAATTTAGGCCAACTCTCTGCCACCCAGTCTTCTGATGATCTCCAGGCACATACGGCCGTTGTGATAAGGGCACTTCCAAGGCTCCACGATCGGCTTTTTGTCCGTAGCCTCTCCGTTCTTGTCCACATCCCAGAACCACTCGCTGCCCTCTCTGGGGTCGATCATGTGCTCCTGAATGTAATCCCACTCGGACCGGGCTGCCATCATGTATTCCTTGATCTCCGGATGCTTTAAAGCGCCGTTGACAAAGCCCAGCACAGTCTCTGCCTGCACCCACCAGATGCTGGTAGTGTTCACCACGCCACGGTCGCACTCGTTGTTCAGGGAATGTCCGTCGAAGGCCACTTCATAGAGGTTAGCCAGCATATCGTCGGTAATAGGCGTGATCAGATCCTTATATTTCTGCTCTCCCAAAACCTCTACGCCATAATCCAGCAGCCAGGAGGTCTCAATGTCATGGC
The DNA here is from genome assembly GCA_963593905.1 of bacterium. Classification (GTDB taxonomy): domain Bacteria; phylum Bacillota; class Clostridia; order Lachnospirales; family Lachnospiraceae; genus CAG-791. The sequence goes on from CAVBBL010000022.1 coordinate 9,890, forward strand.
CATACGAATACAGATCCAGGATGGTATTCATGTTTTTATCAAAGAAGACCTCCTGTCTGTGCAGTTCCGGATTGTAAACCTTGTTGGCGAACTCTTCGAAAATCCACTCCAGACGCTTTTTTACTTCTTCGTTATGAGAAACGCGATACAGCTCTGTGTAAGCCTCAAAGACATGGAGCAGGGTATTCATAGTCTTCTCAGCCATGACACCATTCTCGGAGAGCTTGTCATTGTCTACTTCGTGGAAGCTTCTATCAAATGCTTCCTTGTAGCCGATCTCATCGGTGCACTTCTCCTCGATGAGACGGAACTGCTGCAGGGCCAGCTCCAATGCCTCCGGATCTCCGGAAGCCTCATAGTAATCCGACAATGCGTAGATGGAAAAAGCCTGATTGTAGGTATGCTTGGTGGAATCCTCCGGTGTGCCGTCATATTTTACGGACCAGAATACGCCGCCGTTTTCGTTATCAAAGCAGTGCTCCTTCATGAAAGCATAGCCGTGCTTTGCCTCCTCCAGGAGACTTTCATCCTGCAGTTGCTTATAAGCTGCTGAGAAAAACCAGGTAATACGGCTGTTTAAGATACAGCCCTTGACCGCTTCCTTATCTACGTTCAAATCATAATCCATGTAGCCGTAGTAGCCGCCAAACTCATCATCCCGCAGATTTTTCCAGAAAGGGATAATCTTTTCCTCCAGATGCTTCTTAACTTCCTTTACCATTTCTGTTCCTTTCTGCCGCAGCTTGTCTGCGGCTACGCGCGGAGAATTTCGCGAAGGCGAATTCTCCGCTGCGATCAGACAGCAATGCTGTATGCAGCATTGCTGTTATCAACATCCACTGCCATCAGGCAGTTGGTGTTGATTCTTCCTTTCTGCCGCAGCTTGTCTGCGGCTACGCGCGGAGAATTTCGCGAAGGCGAATTCTCCGCTGCAATCAGACAGCAATGCTGTATGCAACATTGCTGTCATCAACACCGACTGCCATCAGGCAGTTGGTGTTGATTGCCTACCGATTCTTTTTCCACCAGCCTTCCGCCGATGACTGTAACCCCTTTTTTGTAATACTCTCCCTCGATCTTCTTGCGAAGGATATATAGGGTACGACTGACCATTTCCCGCATATCCACCTCATAGGTGGTGATGGGCACATCGCACAATCCCGGATACAGATAATTGTCAAATCCCACCACGGAATAATCCTCCGGCACCCGCTTTCCCTGCTTTTTCAGCAATCCGATGACAGCGCCCGCCGTCCTGTCGCAGTTGCAGGCAAAGGCCGTGGGACCGTCCTTGTCCGTGGGCAGAATGATTTCGTACCCTTCAGCCAGTCCGGTGTGAGGATCCCGATCCTCGATCACCCAATCCTCCCGGACCGGAATTCCATATTTATGCAAGGCCTTGTGGTATCCGTAGTAGCGATCCAGGATACTTTCTGTGCTGTCTATGCTGCCCACGAAAGCAATGCGCCGATGCCCCCGCTCCAGCAGATAATCCGTCATGCGGTACATACCGTAAAAGTTATCCGTGACCACACAGTCAATGTCCCGCTCTCTGTCGGCGCCGTCCAGGTAGACAAAGGGAAGTGCGCAGCTTTTCACCACGCTGTCCAAATATTCCTGCCGCACCGGTCCCATAATGATATAGCCGTCTACCAGATTTTCCGCCAACAGCTTTGGCGTCTCATAAGGCGCCTCCTCTGTATCTGTGATGATCTCCAGACTGGTGACACATTCTCTGACTGCCGCTCTGGCCGCCAGCTCCTGATACATTTTCCAGTAAAAAGAGGTGTACTGATCCAGATAGCGGGACGCCATCAGCACCGCTATGGTGTAGCTGCGTCCCTGCTGCTCCCTGCGGATCACAGAGGGCTGCTTATACCCCAGCTCCCTGGCCTTTTCCACGATGCGCTCCCTCATTTCCTCGCTGACACCCTTTTTACCGGATAATGCCTTGGAGACCGTCACCGTACTGACCCCGAAAATCTCTGCAATATCCGCTAATTTTACCGTTTTTGCCATTTTCCCCTCTGTATGCTGCGTCCTGCTGCGGCATATACTTTTTATTTGCGCCGAATGGTAAAGATTCTGGCCATAACAGGCTCCTTATACCGTACCGTCAGCACGCCGCTGTAGGGATCAAAGCTGTAGTCGCAGTTCTCCTCCAGCGCCTTTGTGGGATAGGAGAGCTCCACCTTCCAGGCTTCCATGGAACGGTCTGCTGCGCCCTCTCTGCCTTCTCTGTGAGCTGCGCTGTCCATATCCTTCCACAAATCAGCCAGGGGGATGCGGCAGAATGCCTCTCCGCCCCTTCTCCATACTGCCAGATAGCAGGTATCCTCTGTGCGAATGCCGGTGCATGCCCAGGGATCTGTCACCTGCGCCAGTCCCAGAGGCCAGCAGGGAAGTGCCTTCTTAATGTCCTCTCTGGCATCTTTGTACCAGTTGATGCCTTCCTGCACCAGTGCAAAACGTTCCGGGGAGATCTCTGCCAGATGGCCGCTCTGATGGATTCTGCACAGCATGGCATTAACCATGTTAAAGACAGCCTCCTCCGGCTCGCCCTGACGAAGCGGATAGGACCAGACAGCCCCCTGCTCCGGTGTCACGCCGGTAGCTACATTGGCGGCAATGGTGGAATAGTGAATGTAGTCCTCCTGGTCGCTGGTGGACTGAATGCTGTAGCGGGAAAGCATAGCATAGTCCATACGCAGACCGCCGCTGCTGCAGTTCTCAATGACCAGCTCCGGATACTTCTCAAATACGGAGTCCAGCCATGCCAGATAGGCTCTTTCATGCTGCAAAAGACCATCTCCGAAGCTCTCTGCGTCCAGCTCCGTGCCGATGCCGGGCTCGATATTGTAATCCATCTTGATATAGCCGACGCCATAGTCCCTTACCACTCTGTCTATGACCTCATTGGCATGCTCGATCACCGCAGGATTGCGGAAATCCAGCTGATAACGGCTGCGGTCATACACTCTCTTGCCATGGCGGACGAAGAACCAGTCATCCGGCACCGTCTTTGCCTTCTCGCAGTCAATGCCCATGACCTCCAACTCCAACCAGACACCGGGAATCAGCCCCTTAGAACGGGCGTAATCTGCCACCTCCCGAACGCCGTTAGGGAAACGTTCTCTGCACTCCTGCCACTCACCTACGCCGGACCACCATTCTCCCGGTGCATACCAGCCTGCATCGATGACAAAGTACTCGCAGCCTGCTGCCGCTGCCGCATCCACCAGAGGGAACTCCTTCTCTGCCGTGGGATCGCCCATCAGGCAGTTCATGTAATCATTAAAGATAACCGGCAGCTTCTCGTTGTCCGCATTGGGTCTGCGGATCAGACGGCGGTATTTGGTCAGCTCGCTGATCGCCTCCGTAATATCCGCATGCGATGCACCTGCCGCCACCGGCACGGTGGTAAAGCTCTCTCCCGGCTGCAGGGTCTTGGAGAAATGGGACTGTGCTTCTGTAGGTCCGCTGACATTTAAGTAGAAATGATCATTCTGCATGCCCATCTCATAGTGCCAGGAGCCGTTATGCTCAATCTGGAAAAAGAGTCCTGTATCTCCGTCTGTGTTTTCGATATAGGCCATGGGCAGGAAATGCTTGCTGGACCAGTTGCCGGTATTGGAAAACTCGATATTTTTGCTGGTTCTCTTGAAAATATGGGGCTGATTCTGTGCAAGTCCCAGCTGGGGAAAGCTATAGGACTGCCAGGAAAGCTCCTTCTGCCAGGAATTATGCGGTACGTACAGACGCAGCTTTTCATCCGGGCTCTGCATACCTTCCTTTTCAAAACCAAGGTACGCAAAAGAGCTGATGTACTCTATGGTCTGCGCTTCCTTCCCTTCATTGGTGACCTTATTGATAAAACGAGCCGTGGATAATCCCTCATAGAACTGGATAGTGGTCTCCACCTTCGCCCCGGATCCCGGATCCTTCTGGGTGATCACCAGCACTCTGCCCTGTTCATTTTTTTCCTCTTTGATGCTGTCAAAGAGCATGGATACGCCGGGCATGGCCGTGATATACATGGATCCCTGTTTCTCATAAGGGCTGTTGATCCCTGCATACTTCAGGATGGCGAACTGATAGCCTTCTTTGTAATAATTCTCCGGCTCCTGCGTGGGCACAAAAGGTGCGCTGGAAAAATGTAAAAGCCGGATCTGATTCTGCTCCGTGATGCCAAAGACCACATGGAGCATGCCTTCCTCATAGGTTAAATATTTCATTCATTCCCTCATTTCTGCGCGGTCACCCCGTCAGGAATGCCGCTGTCTGTGTCAATCTTGCTTTCCCCTTGTTTCCTCTTCTCAGCCTTCTGTCCCCATTTTTTGACGCTGGATTCAAAATGCATTTTGCTCCCAGCATCATACAGAATCGTTACACGCTGCGCGCTTTTGTCTCTGGTATCATTGTGTTGATTGTATTGCGCAGACGCACAGTTTAAAAGGCTAATTTTAGCTTTATTATTAAACTAAAATTAGCCTTTGACAATATGTAAAACTATATAAATAACCTCTATTTTTTTTAGCTACTTTTTATAGCTGTCACCTCCATGAACAGTGATTGTCCTATGGAAATCCGTGCAAGCTTGCATTATGAATTCTACTTCTGCATAAATCCTTATTATACAAAAAGAGCAGTACCATCAGCACTGCTCTTTCAATCCATTCTCTTATATTTCAACTGATATACTCCGTCGTCCTGATTAACCAAAAATCCTGCGGAACAATCTGGAGATTACATCTAAGGGCTCGTTTCTGGGCAGCTTCGGCACAGGTGTGATAATCAGTCCAATCTTTCTTTCTTCCATTTCTTTTCTCCTTTTCGTTTTCTTTATTGATCTGTGTTTTAGTGTTTTGTTTGTTTTGTTCTTTGTTGTGTTTATCTTACTACAGCCGGTGTATAAGAACCGTAACTGCATATTCTTTTATTTTCTTACTTTTTCTTCTTTGTAATGATACTAACCAGTTTTCCAAGGCATCCTACTGTAAATACGGTAACAACCGTAACTGTAACAACTTCATTCGTCATATTGTATTCTCCTTAATCCTTCTCGTTGTTTAAATTACTTGCTTTCTCTTTCCTTCTTTTCCACATGCTTTGCAACCTTGCACAGCACTGCTACTACGGTGAATGCGGATACGATACCAACTACTTTTAATTCCATTTTTTTCTCCTTTTTATTTCCTTTATTTATGTTTAAGTGTTTTGTTTGTGTTTGTTCTTTGTTGTGCTTATCTTAATACAGCACATGTACGAGAACCGTAACAAAAAAGCCCTCTCCGAATCAGCTCCCTGGCTGACCCGGAAAGGGACTTTTCTCTGTTACTTTAGTTACTATTCTTCTACGCTTTTATTACTATTCTTCTGTATAGGCAAAGGCACACCGCAGAGCTCTCTGCCACCCCTGCAGACACTTCTCCCTCTCCTCCTCTTCCATCTTCGGTGTAAAAGTCCTGCCCAGTTTCCAGTTATCTTTGATTTCTTCTTTATCCTTCCAATAGCCCACTGCCAGTCCTGCCAGATAGGCTGCCCCCAGAGCTGTGGTCTCTATACACCGAGGTCTGCGGACGATAGCTCCGATCAGGTCTGACTGAAACTGCATCAGAAAGTTATTGGCGCTGGCACCGCCGTCCACTTTTAGATCCGCCAGGGTAACCCCTGCATCCTCCTCCATGGCACGAATCACATCCGCTGACTGATAGGCCACCGACTCCAGGGCAGCCCGAATGAAATGCTCTTTCTTGCATCCTCTGGTGATACCCACCACCGTACCCCTTGCATACTGATTCCAATAGGGTGCGCCCATGCCGGCGAAGGCAGGCACGATATAGACTCCCGCCGAATCCGGCACATCCACCGCATATTCCTCTGACTGCGCTGCCCTGCGGAGCATCCGCATCTCATCCCGCAGCCACTGGATAATGGCACCGCCTACAAAGACGCTTCCCTCCAGAGCGTACTGTATGTCTCCTTCCCGGGAAGCCGCCACCGTAGTGATCAATCCATGGCCAGAGGTAATCAACTCCTTTCCGGTATTCATGAGCAGGAAACATCCTGTGCCGTAGGTATTCTTTACATCGCCGGGTGTAAAGCAGCACTGTCCGAAGAGGGCCGCCTGCTGATCCCCCGCCGCTCCGGCTATGGGAATCCTGCCTCCCAGAATATGCTCATCCGTATAGCCGTAAACCTTGCTGCTAGGCTGTACCTGTGGCAGAATCTGTGCCGGAATATGCAGCAGTTCCAGCAGTTCCTCATCCCATTGCAGGGTGTGGATATTAAAAAGCATGGTCCTGGACGCATTGGTATAATCCGTCACGTGGACTTTTCCACCGGTCAGGTTGTAAATCAGCCAGCTATCCACAGTACCGAAGCAAATTTTCCCCTCTTTGGCCTTTTCTCTGGCGCCTTCTACATGATCTAAAATCCAGGCAATCTTGCTCCCGGAAAAATAGGCATCCGGCACCAGGCCGGTCTTCTCCCTGATCACGTCCGTGCACCCCTGTGCCTTCAGGTCATCAATCTGTTCTGCCGTGCGCCGGCACTGCCAGACGATGGCATTATAGATTGGCCGGCCGCTCTCCCGATCCCAGAGAATCGTGGTCTCCCGCTGATTGGTAATGCCGATGGCGGCAATATCCTTTGCACCGGCACCGATCTGCGCCATAGCCTCCATAGCCACCGCATACTGGGATGACCAGATTTCCATAGGATCATGCTCCACCCAGCCGGGCCGGGGATAAATCTGCCCAAACTCTTTTTGTGCCATGGTGACAATCTGCCCCTGATGATCAAAAAGAATCGCCCGGGAGCTGGTCGTCCCCTGATCCAACGCTAATACATATTTTGCCATACACTGTTACCTCTCCACGCTGCCGTTTATTGCGACATTACAAGGGAAATTTCGCTCTTGCGAATTCTCCGATGCCATCCGATAAGAATGCCACAGTTCACTTTGGCTCCACGTTTTTAGTTGCCACCAGGCTTACTCCCAGACCGGCTATATTCTCCGCCAGCACATCCCCAATATGCACCGGTGCCTTGGCCGTGACCGCATTGATTGCTTCCATACAATGAGCCATCTCACCCTTGGGAATATCCGCTTCTGTTTTAACCGAAACCACCGGCAAAAGGCCGCCTTCTACCCGCACAGTACTGGTCACAGTACGCACCGGATTGGTCACTTCATTGGCGGCATATTCCTTCCCTCTGGGACAGGAATTACCTAAAATATCCATGGTTCCGTCTTCTTTTTGTATCACTGTGATCTGACATCCAATAGGACAGCGGATACAGGTCAATTCTGTTTTCTTTTCCATAGTTATCTCTCCGGGCCTTTCTTTCAAACTTGCTCCTCTATGCGAACAGTAATGCTCTCTAATCCAGATATCGCCTCCAGCTCGCTCTTTTTCAGGATCACCTGTTCCATCTCTCCCGGTGTCAGAATTCTCTTTTTCAGGGTGCGGATGTTTTGGCCGCCTGCCTCCACCACTACAGAAGCGTCCTTGTATACACCTCCCACCCGGAAGCGGATGCGCTGCAGGTCCGCCATGTGGGAAAGACGAATGAAGGAAGGTACCGTGTAGCGAACGCCATCTCCTGTAAGAATTGGAATTGTGGCTTCTGTTTCACTATTTCCTGCTGTTTTTTTCTCTTCTTTATCTGTTGTTACTTCCTGTTCCCTTATGTAATCCGCTGCACACTGACCGGCTGTGGCCGCTTCCTCTGACACATAGTCCACCAGATCATGCACATGCAATACGTTGCCGCAGGCAAAAACCCCGGAAATATTGGTCTCCAGGGACTCATTCACCACCGGCCCGTTGGTCACCGGGGAGAGCTCCACCCCCATCTGCCAGGACAGCTCATTCTCCGGCAGCAATCCGCAGGATAAAAGCAATGTGTCACAGGTATAGGTTTCTTCTGTTCCGGGGATAGGCTTTCTGTCCGGTCCCACCTCGGCGATGGTCACTGCCTCCACCCGTTCTCTTCCCTGAATATCCACTACCGTATGACTTAGCTTAAGGGGAATGCCGAAATCATCTAGGCATTGGACGATATTGCGCTTTAATCCACCGGAATAAGGCATCAATTCCGCTACCACCTTCACCTTTGCCCCCTCCAGTGTCATACGCCTTGCCATGATCAGGCCGATATCTCCGGAGCCAAGGATCACTACCTCCTTACCCGGCATCCTTCCCTCTATATTTACAAAGCGCTGGGCCGTCCCTGCAGAGTAGATGCCTGCCGGCCGATAGCCGGGAATATTCAATGCGCCCCTGGGACGCTCCCGACAGCCCATAGCCAGAATCACTGCCTCTGCCCGAATAGTGAAAAGACCTTTCTCCTTGCTCATGGCCGTCAGAATCTTTTCTCCGTCATGATCTGCTGTGATGTCGATCACAATCGTATGCAGCAGATAGGGAACCTTGTCCTCTTTTACCTTATCAATAAATCTGGCAGCGTATTCCGGCCCCGTGAGTTCCTCCTTAAAGGTATGCAGACCGAAGCCATTGTGAATACATTGATTCAGGATACCGCCCAGAGACTCATCTCTCTCCAAAATCAGGATTTCTTCTGCCGGTATACCTGCCTTCTGTGCCCCATCGGCAGCAGCCAGCCCAGCCGGCCCGCCGCCTACAATTGCTATTTTTACTCTTCTGTCCATTTTAATCCCCATTTCTGAGCAGTTATGCTGCGAAGAGACAACGAGAATTTCAGATTCTCTTAATCGAATTCCTAATTCGATTTGTCATCGGGACTATTTGTTTCGCAGAAACAAATAGCTGTGTGAAAACAATGAGAATCGGAGATTCTCATTTGCCATCAGGCATATTTTTCACACCAATCTCTTTAAAATACAATTTATTTCGTTTTACCTTTTAGTAATCCGGAATCCGGCCCGTTTTTAAGAATCTCGTCCTCATCTATTCCCAGCTCTCTGGCCAGTATCTCCACCTGCTTCGGAGTGCAGAACCCGGCCTGGCATCTGCCCATCCCTGCTCTGACTCTTCGCTTGATGCCGTCTAAGGTAGTGGCGCCGAGAGGCCTGCGAATGGCATCCACGATTTCTCCTTCCGTCACCAGCTCGCAGCGACAGACCACGCTGCCGTAAAGAGGGTTCTCTGCAATCAGTCGTTTCTTTTCCTCCTCTGTAGCCAATGCCATACTGGGAATCCCCTGTCTCTTTGCCACAAAGTTCTCTTTGGCAGGTGCCGGTGCCTTCTCCTGAATAAGCGCGGCCACATATTCTCCGATGGCCGGCGCACTGGTCAGTCCCGGCGACTCAATGCCTGCCGCATCAAAGAAGCCCGGGGCATCCACCGCCTCTTCGATAACGAAATCATCTCCGTCCTCGTGGGCACGAAGACCGGCAAAGGAGGTAATCGCCTGTCTGGAGGGAATGTGCTCAGCGGACAAGCCTGTCCTTGACAAAATAACCTCCAGTCCATCCGATGTCGTATTGGTCTCTTCCTTATCCTCCACATCCTCTGCAGTGGGTCCAAGCAGCAGATTGCCATGGGCGGTAGGCGTCACCAGCACACCCTTTCCCATAATGGTAGGACATTGGAAAATCGTGGCATTTACAAAGGCACCGGTCTTTTTATCCAGCAGAATATATTCTCCCCGTCGAGGCGTGATATGCAGCTTTTTGCCGCTCACCATATTATGAATTACGTCCGCATAGACACCGGCGGCATTTACCACCATTTTGGTTTCATATATGCCGTTGTTGGTCTTGATTCTGTAAAAGCACTCGTTCTCCTTCGCTTTTTCTCCTTCTTTTTTCTGATCCGGACATTCTTTTTCCTGCTTCACAAACTCTGTTTTCTGGACTGCATGGCTCTTTTCCCCTTCCGTGCAGACCTTATCGGATTTAACGCTGTCCGTTCGCTTAATCTCTTCTACCTGCGTACGGAAAAAGAATTCCACCCCATTGACGTTGGCATTCTCCGCCAGCGCAATGGTGAGAAGGAAGGGATCCACGATACCGCCGGTGGGCGCATACAGTGCCTCTGTCACCTGCCCGCTTAAATTCGGCTCCAGTCTGCGCACCTCATCTCCTGAAAGCAGCTGCAGCTTTTCCACACCGTTGGCTATACCCTTGTCATAGAGGTCCTGCAAAATCTCATGATTTTCCCTGGAAAACCCCAGCACAATAGAGCCATTCCGTCGATAGGGGAAATCCAACTCCTTTGACAACTCTTCCATCATCTGACTGCCGCGAATATTCATGCGTGCCTTCATGCTGCCAGGCTTAGCATCATAGCCTGCGTGGGCTATGCCGCTGTTGGCCTTGCTGGTGCCTTCACACACATCCCCGCATCGTTCTAAGACTGCCACCTTCCGCTGTCTCCGGGACAGCTCCCTGGCAATGGCACAGCCTGTCACACCTGCGCCGATTATAATGACATCATACATAAGAACTTCCTTCCCTTATCTGCCACTTTATTATTGCTGCATAATTTCGTTGTATTGTTGTATCATTGTGCATATTGCCTTTTAAAAATTCCATTACAGAGAGGTACAGAGTATTACTGCTCAATCTTTTCCCCACTCCCACCTCTATCACAAACAATAATAACATTTTTATTTTGGAATTTGATGATTATTTAAGCATTTTTGTCGCAATGTGCACACGAGTGTTCATTGATAGATTCTTTACTGCTGCTGAATCATACAACAAGACCCGTATTTTGCGAGAGACTTCGCAAAACTACGGGCCCTGTTACTTTTGGTTTCCTATAAAATTATTTAGATTGGAAAGCTCAGGGGGCCACAGGTGCACATGTAAGCGTCTGGTAAGCATCTCAGGAAGCACACGCTTTCCAATCAGCGTCTGCGCAGTTCCCAGAAGGCCACCGCACTGGCTGCCGCCACATTCAGGGAATCCACACCGTGAGACATGGGAATCATCACGGTATAGTCCGCCCTATCTATCGTCTCCGGCTTAAGTCCCTCTCCTTCTGTCCCCAGAATCACAGCAAGTTTCTCCTGTCCGACCAGTACAGGAGCATCCACCGACAGTGCATCCTCCCGCAAGGCCATAGCCGCCGTGCGAAATCCCATAATTTTTAACTGTGCCATGGCCTTTTCCGGCCAGTCCTCTGCCTCCAATACTGTCCAGGGAATCTGAAATACTGTCCCCATGCTGACTCTGGCGGCACGTCTATACAGAGGATCCGCACAGCCATGTGTCAGAACCACCGCGTCCATATGCATGGCTGCAGCGGAGCGCATGATGGCTCCCACATTGGTAGGATTTACCACCTCCTCCAAAACAGCGATACGCTTTGCCTGCCTGCACAATGTCTCCATCGCAGGCAGGGGGCGTCTTCGCATAGCACATAAGAGTCCCCTGGTCAGCGTAAAGCCGGTCAATTCCGTCAGCACCTCGTAAGACGCTGTATACACCGGTACTTCAAAAGGGCACTCCCGGAGCAGCTGCACCGTCTCCCCAGTATCAGCCATGACGGGTTTCTCATCTCCCAAAAAGGAAAGGGGCTCATAGCCGGCATCCAGAGCACGGCGGATCACTTTGGGGCTTTCCGCGATGAAAATACCAAGGTCAGGCTCATAGTAATGATAGAGTTGGTTTTCCCGCAAGTGAGCGTATACTTTCAGGGCTGGTGCGTCCAGGTTTCTGATCTGTTCTCGATTCTTTTCTATATTCATAGTTACCTCTCATAGTAAAGTCTGTCTGCAACAGCGTGAGGAGGAGTCTGCTATTTTATTATAGCAAAGCAGTGTTTTATTTACAGTTTGTATAATGGCTATATCTGCATTTAGAGATAATTGTTCTCTGTAAATATGCGCTGTGCTTTGCTCTGACTGATAATCAATTAAATCTGGTGCCGCCCGACCATGTACCGGAGCGCGGCAGATGTCTCGCACCATGCACTTTGCACTGTTTTGCTAAGGCTTGCCTCTCGCCTTCGGATGGCCGGCCCTTAACTCGCAGCCCCGCCTGATGCGGGTCTGCTCAGACAGGCGGGCCTATCGGGCGCGCTCTGAAAGCGCGTCCGATACCATCCTGCGGCTTCGATGCAAACCTAAGCAAAACTGGCGCGCAGTGCAAAGGATGCGAGCCATTCTGCCGCGCCCCGGTACATTACATTTTGCCTTTCCGGCCATTTCACAAGCTACTTCCCATACATCAGAGTCTTTGTCTGCAAAGCAGACCGCATATCTGGATTAATAAATCTCTATATCGCAGGGTGTAAATTTCCATGAAACATTTCTACAAAAATTTTCCATGCAGCATTTCTACAGAAATTGATTGGCCTGTAAAGTGTAGTCGTATTTTATTTTGTATTTTATTTTGTATTTTATTTTGTATTTTATTTTCTCTGTTTTAGATAAAATCCGACTTGCTTTTTTGTGCGTTTTTGCTATAATGGTGGAGATAAAATTTCACAGCGTAAAGACTTTGGTATAAATTGGAAACGACACAAGTGTATGTGCTTGATAACGAACAACACGTGTGTTTTTTTGCGCCCTTTTTTAGGAGGTAAGTTATGCCAAAGACACGTTTTCAGAATGTTATTTTCACTCTCATGATGGCTTTTCTCATGGTTTATGCCATGATCTGCTACAACATCGCCTTAAACCGCGGCGGTATGACCAATGAAGTATTTCTGCTGGCCTTTCACGAGTTGGTCATCATGTGGCCCATCGCTTTCATCCTGGAGTTCTTTATCATCGATAAAGTAGCGCACGCCATTGCTTTCCGTGTAGTAACACCCAAGGATCGTCCCTTCGCCATCACCGCAGCTATCTCCATCTCCATCGTCATTACCATGTGCCCTATTATGAGCCTGATTGCCACGATTCTCTTTAAGAATGCCGGTTCTCAGTTCATCTCTGTATGGCTGCAGACCGTTGCTTTTAATTTCCCCATGGCATTTTTCTGGCAGCTTTGCTACTGCGGCCCTATCGTCCGTTTCCTGTTCCGTCTGTTGTTTGCAAAGCAGCTTAGGGAAGATGCTGCCGCAGGCACCGCTCACTAATCAACACGCTTAATACATGGTCATCTCTGACGGTCAGGATTTGTCATCAATCACTACCAATTGCGTGTGAATCTGTGAATGGCGGCATCGTCAGCAAATGCCTCATTTCTTTTATTACCACTTGACAGCAGTAAAGCATAGGTTTATCATGATTTCAATTTCATGAATCACAGATAAGCCAATGACGAAGAAGAGTAAGCGATTTGCGAAAGCACAGAGAGCTGCCGATGGTGGGAAGGCGGTATGGAGCGATTTGCCGAATGGACTTCTGAGGTGACCCGGGAACGGAACCCGTTATCAATCACGAGCGCATGATTGTGCGTGCAAAGCGGCCTTTGTATTGACAGGCAATTTGAGTGGTACCGCGATAGTGGATGATGATTTTGATCATTTGATCTCATTGTTTATTAGCGCCTCAAGGATAGGAATATCCTTGAGGCGTTTTTTTGTTGTACAGCCGCAGACATGCTGCGGCAGAAGGAGGCTAATAAATCCAAATCGTCTGATGACGATTCGGATTTATTGCAGCAACGCCGTAAACGGCATTGCTGCTTTATCGCATCGGAGAATTCGCCTTCGCGAAATTCTCCTCGCGCAGCCGCAGACAAGCTGCGGCAGAAGGAGGGAATTATGAAAAAGAAACTATTGGCAATCGTACTTGGCACCTGCCTGACGGCCGCTATGCTCACCGGTTGCGGCAGTTCTTCCACCGCTGATTCCGGCGCAGCAGAGACAGCAGCCGCGGAGGAAACCGCAGAGGCAACAGAAGATACCGCGGAGGATGCAGACGCTGCAGAGAGCACCGAAGCAGAGACTGACACAGAGGCTGCTGCCACTGTAGAGGGCAGCTACACCATCGGTATCAATCAGTTCGCAGAGCACGGCTCACTGGACAACTGCCGGGAAGGTTTTCTGGAGGGTCTTAAAGAATCCGGCTTTGTAGAGGGTGAGAACCTGACCGTAAAGTACAACAACGCTGCTGCAGATATGTCCACCACTCAGCAGATCTCCGAGAACTTTGTATCTGATAAGGTAGACCTGATCTGTGCCATCGCTACTCCTTCCGCACAGGCTTCCTACAATGCAGCCATGAGCGCAGGCATTCCTGTGATCTACACAGCTGTTACCGATCCTGCTACTGCTGAGCTGGCAGATGCAGACGGCAATCCTGTAGGCGAGATCACCGGCACCAGCGACATTCTTCCTGTAGAAGCACAGCTGAAGATGATCCGTGAGATCCTGCCGGATGCCAAGACCATCGGTATTCTCTACACCTTAAGTGAAGCCAATTCCGAGTACAGCATTTCCATTTATGAGGATTTGGCTGAGAAATATGGCTTTACCATTGAGACCTCCGGCATCACCAACACTTCCGAGGTACAGCTGGCTGCTTCCAATCTGTTAGAGAAAGTAGACTGCATCACCAATCTGACTGACAATACCGTAGTAAGCGCACTGCCTACCATCTTAGCTCTGGCTAATGATAAGAATATTCCTGTGTTCGGCAGTGAGATCGAACAGGTTAAGCTTGGCTGCGTAGCAGCAGAAGGTCTTGATTATTATCAGCTTGGTATTGACACCGGCAAGATGGCTGCCAAGGTACTCTCCGGCGAAGCAAAAGCATCCGAGCTTCCTTTTGAGACCATCTCCGAGAGCAGCCTGTATGTGAACACCAAGGCAGCCGCTGATCTGGGCATCGAGCTTTCCGATGATTTCCTTTCCGGCGCCGCTGAAACCTTCGATACTATTTCCGAATAACATTTGCAAAGTTTAAACAGACAAAGCCGCCCTCTGTCAGAGAAGGGTGGCTTTGTCCTATGAAAGGTTAATTCTCATGGACTTTTTACTGAATATCATTGAGCAGGGTCTGGTCTACGGTATCCTGGCACTGGGCGTCTATATCACCTACAAGATTCTCGACTTTCCCGATTTAAGTGTAGACGGCACTTTCCCCTTAGGGGGCGCTGTAGCTGCTATCTGCATCACCAGCGGCATGAATCCTTATCTGACACTGCCGGTATCTTTCCTCATCGGCATGGCTGCCGGCACCTTCACGGGCCTTGTGCACGTCAAGTGCCACGTCCGTGACCTGCTCTCTGGTATTGTGACCATGACCGGTGTGTACTCGGTGAACCTGATCGTGGCGGGCTCCAACAATGTGCCTCTTTTTTCCAAGGAGACCATTTTTAACAACACCATGCTCACTTCCCTTTTCGGCGGTGACATCCCCTCCTGGTTTGAGATCGTATTCCTGCTGATCCTCCTGATCCTGTTAAAGCTTTTGATGGATTGGTATCTCCAGACCAAATCCGGCTATCTGCTGCGGGCGGTAGGCGACAATCCGGCCATTGTTACCTCTCTGGCTAAAGACAAGGGCAACATCAAGATTCTGGGGCTGGCCATTTCCAACGGTCTGGTGGCTTTAAGCGGCTGCGTATTCGCCCAGCAGTCCCGCGTCTTCGATATTTCTTCCGGTACCGGCTCACTGGTCATCGGTCTGGCCAGTGTCATCATCGGCACCAGCCTTTTCAGAGGTTTCCGTTTCATGAAGAGCACCACTGCTGTCATCATCGGCTCTATTCTCTATAAAGCCTGCATTGCAGCTTCCCTGCGTCTGACCGGAAACACCACCTTCGGCACCAAGGCCACCAAGCTGATCACCGCTCTGCTGTTCCTGTTGGTTCTGATCATCGGAAAAGAAAGAAAGAGAAAGGTAAAAATCCATGCTGGAACTGAAGCAAATTCATAAATATTATAATCCTGGCACTGTCAATGAAATGTGCCTGTTTGACAATTTCAATCTGAAGATCGACGATGGTCAGTTCGTCTCCATCATCGGCAGCAACGGCTCCGGCAAGACCTCCATGCTGAATCTGATCTGCGGCAGCATTGATCCGGAAGCGGGCCAGATTCTGCTGGACGGCAGAGACATCACGAAGGAAAAAGAATTTCTCCGCAATCGCTACATCGGCCGGGTCTACCAGAATCCCGCCATGGGGACCTGCCCCAGCATGACGATCGCAGAGAATATGTCCATGGCCGACAATAAAGGAAAACGCTACGGTCTCGCCCCCGGACGCAATAAGGCCCGTCTGGACTTCTACCGGGAGTCTCTTAAGGAGCTGGGACTTGGATTAGAGGATAAAATGGAAACCAAGGTCGGGGTGCTCTCCGGCGGTCAGCGTCAGGCGCTGGCTATGGAGATGACCACCTTAACCCCTATCCGCTTCCTGATTCTGGATGAACATACCGCCGCACTGGATCCCAAGACCGCAGAGGTGATTATGCAGCTCACCGATCGTCTGGTCAAGGAAAAGAAGCTCACCACCATCATGGTCACCCACAATCTGCGCTATGCTGCCGAATATGGCGATCGTCTGATTATGATGCACCAGGGAAAAGCCGTCATGGATCTGACCGGGCAGGAGAAAGAAAAGGTTGGCGTGCAGGATCTTTTAGGGAAGTTTAACGCCATCAGTATTGAGAGCGGAAACTGATGCAAGGCGAGAGAAACGCTCTAATCAGTATTTTTATAAGAAAGCCTGATTAAAAGGAATAAAAATTGTAATACAAAAGGAAGAGATGATGCAGATTATTACCGCTTCATCTCTTCCTTTTTCTCTTCCCTTTTCATCCGGAAATAAATCCGAATCCGTATTCTTTTTTACTTTGCCGCGAAAGTTACTCCACAACCTCTACACGGATACTCTCCATTACCTGGGGCTCTACCGGACGGTCGGAGTAGTCGGTGCGTACTGTGGCAATCTTATCTACCACATCCAGACCCTCTGTGATCTTGCCAAATGCTGCATAAGCGCCGTCTAAGTGAGGGGCATCCTTATGCATGATAAAGAACTGAGAGCCGGCAGAATCCGGGTCCATGGAGCGTGCCATGGAAAGAACGCCTGCGGTGTGCTTTAAGTCATTCTTGACACCATTCTGTGCGAACTCACCCTTGATGCTGTAGCCGGGACCGCCCATGCCGGTGCCTTCCGGATCGCCGCCCTGGATCATGAAGCCGCGGATGACTCTGTGGAAGATCAGTCCGTCGTAAAAACCGTCATTGGCCAGCTTAATAAAATTCTCTACGGTAATCGGGGCGATTTCCGGATAAAGCTCTCCCTTCATGATGCTGCCGTCCTTCATAGTTACTGTTACAATAGGATTTGCCATTTCTGATTATCTCCTTTTCCTTTTCTGTGTTACAATCTTTGGGAATATTCCGTACCCATTCAATAGCCTTCATCATACCACAAAACGGAGACCTTCGCAGTGGTTTTTACGCCGCTGCCGGGATAGCCGCACCCGGAACATAACAGAAAGGTATATCATCACTTCCTATGCTGCAATTACTTTGGTTTATCATGGAAAAAAGAGAAGACAGTACCGCCGCCTGCAACGCTCTGCAGGCAGCGCACAAAGCCTGCGAGGTTTTAAACAATGCTACTCCGGTAACTTTTTACGGGAAGCTCACTGTTTTGAAAAAAGAAGCTGCTGTGAATGAGATGACGCTGCAGCAATCCCATACTGGCGGCTTTTCTTCCTGTGAAAATAACATCACCCATGTTCTCTATCTGGCAGACAGCCGAACTATTCTGCAGGCTCTCAAGTCTCAGGGGCTGCCCGTTGCCTGCTATCGCCACGAAGCTAACAGGGAGGAAGATTTCTCCGAGGCTTCTTATGTCATTGAAGAGCCGGAGGAAGTGGATGATGAGGATTTTGAGCGAATTTACAGGCGTTTGGCAGGATATCCCTGGACCATTCTGCACACTGCCCGATGCACTGTCCGGGAATTTACAGTGCAGGATGCCGCCGCCCTCCAATGCATCTATGACGACCCCCAGGTCAGGCGCTTTCTCCCTCCTTTGCCCCAGGAGCTAGACAAATTACAGGCAATGCTGCAAGAGTATATACAGAAGATCTACGGTTTCTACGGCTTCGGGGGCTGGGCGGTCACGGACGGCCATACCGGCACTCTCATAGGCCGGGCAGGCTTTGCCCTCTGGGATGACCCGGAAGATTCCTCTAAGAGCGCCATTGAGCTGGGGTATCTCATCGCTGCCCCCTACAGAGGGAAGGGCATCGCGGCGGAGGTCTGTTCCGCCCTGCTTTCCTATGCCAGGGAGCACCTGCCTTTCACCACCATCTACGCTCGAACCATCCCGGACAATACCGCTTCCTGCCGTCTGTTAGAGCGGCTTGGATTCCACTACAAAGGTATCTGCCGAGAGAATGATAACGTTTACAAACTGTTCATATTTCTTTAAACAAAACTTCAATTCCTTCTCATTTTTTCTTCACGATTACTTTTTATAATAAAGCCATAAGAGATGAGGAAAGCAAAGAAAAGAAAATATTTTTTCATTCTTCGTATCCCGCCTCTTACAGACCGTCGAAGGCGACCAGCCAACACAGTTTAATCACTGATAACTTTTTCATAATGTGCCGGGTAAACAGCGTTTACCCGGCATCCTCCCTTTTATGGGTTTTTTTATTATTAATCAGCGGATTACTCAACACTTTTTGTCCTATATCCCCAGATTACGCTCTTCGGTCAGATAGCCGCATAATCACCGACTGTCTACTCACCAAGAGACGATTTTTGATTTTAATCCCCATTCCGCAGGCACACTGCATCGGAAGAATCGCAAGGCAAGTTTCAGATTTACTTTTTCACACTAATTCTCTTGACACTCTTCTCATAATGTGTATAATGATTTTCATAAAGAACGAAGGCGTTCCCCAAGGGGAGCGCCTTTTTTCTTTTGCTTTCATCCTAATCCCTTAATATTTTATGAGAAATGAGTTCCGGTATGCAGTCAGGTGCTTCCACCACCAGGCTGTACGCGGAACTCATTTCATCTGAGAATCATCTGAGAATCATCTGCAGGTCATCTGCAATCCTCCTCAGCATCCCCAAAATATTATCTGTCCGGCAAATGTATATTCCTTCCTGTATAAAACGCATCCCAGTCATTCATGGAACTATTCTTCTGCGCCGGGCACGTAGAGTTCCACGGCCTGCTTTTTATTTTCCAGGATCACCTGCTCATGAGTTCCTCCATATTCCCCGTCCCTGGTCCAGGGCACAGGTTCCTGAGAAGTCACCTGGATGTGTGCTGCCTTGAAGCTGTAAATATAAGGGCAGTCCAGATCCTGACTGGTCAGTGCCGCGATGATCTGATTCAGTTCCACCGGATTCCGGGGCATTTTGATAAAGGTAGCCTCGAAAAGTCCGTCATCCAAATCCACGTATTTGCCGGTAATATTGCGAAAGCCTCCTACGCAGCGGGAGTTGGTAACCATACCGATGGCAAAGTCATCCTCGATTTGCACATTCTCTGTCTCCACTTTCACATGATAGGTCTTTAAGCTGCTCAGACTCTGAATGCCTCGCAGCACGTAGGCCGCATGTCCCAGCATATTTTTCATATCCTGGGGTGTGTCGTAGGAAACTTCTGTAAAGATGCCAAAGGCTGCCACGTACACAAAGTAGTCATCTTCGTTAAAGCCGCCGATGTCACACCGAAAGGTATTCCCCTGCGTGATCATCCTGGCTGCCTCTGTCATCTCCTTGGATATACCCAGGCTGGCACCAAAGTCATTGGTAGATCCCGCCGGTATATATCCAAGGGGTACCAACGGTTTGCCATCATAACGGGCACCATCCAAAAGACCGCTGACTGCCTCCTCCAGGGTACCGTCACCGCCGCTGCAGACGACTCCTTCAAAGCCCTCTCCCCGGTCTCTTACATAAGTTCTGGCATCCCCGGTCCCCTCCGTAGGCAGACAGGTCGTCTCCCATCCGGCCCCGGTAAAAATCTGCAGGATGTCAGAAAGTTTTGTCTTAATCTGCTGGGTGCCGGCAGATGGATTATATACAAATAATACTTTTTTTCTTTTCATACTTACCCCTTAAGCCGCAGTTTACTGCGGCTGCGCGAGGAGAAATTCGCGTAGGCGATTTCTCCGATGCGATCATGCATTGATACCGTTTACGTTTACGGTATCAATGCCGTTAGAAAGAAATGCTATCGAGCATTTCTTTCTAACTTTCCCTTTTTGTCGCAGCTTGCTGCGACTGCGCGAGGAGAAATTCGCGTAGGCGAATCTAACCACAAAAAGGGGACCTCTTCTCTCAGAAGAGGTCCCTGATCTTTCATCTGTGTTATTTGGATGTCCTGTTGTGCAGGAAGTCCTCTACGCCCTGCATGGCTTCCTCTTCATCCTGGCCATCTGCAGATACCGTGATAGCATCGCCGCTGCCTAAGTCCAAAGTCATCATCCCCATGATGCTCTTGGCGTTAACACGCTTGGAATCTGCCTCGATATAAATACTGCTGTCATATCTGCTGGCAATCTGCACCAGTTCAGCAACAGGCCGCGCCTCTAATCCATTCGGCAATGCGACCGTCATAGCTCTTTTAATCATAATTCTCCTCCTTACAATAACCATGGCCTGTCTTCCCCCAACACACCTTCGTTATTATAAGCCCATCCCCTTATTTCTTTGATTCTTCTCTCAGACTGTCTGCAAATTCTGACAGCTTCCGCAGGCGGTGATTCACGCCTGATTTCCCGATGGGCGGCTCCAAAAGATTCCCCAATTCTTTTAAAGCTGCCTCCGGATACCGGAGCCTTAACTCCGCCATCTGGCGCAGGCTCTCCGGAAGGTTCTGATATTTGCGGCTGGACTGAATGAAAAGAATGTCTTCAATCTGCTTGTGTGAGGCGGTCACCGTCTTTTCGATATTAGCCATCTCACAGTTAACACGTCTGTTTACGGAATTGCGCATTTCCTTGAGGATTCTGGAATTCTCCATATTCATCAAGGCCACGTGCGCCCCTATAACATTCAAAACCGTCACAATCTCCGCAGAATCTTTTACGTAGACTACATGGTATTTCTTGCGCAGGATCTCCCTGGACTCGACGCCCTGCTCCCGCAGCACCTCCCGAATCTGAGCTGCCTGCTCCTCGCCGGCACACACATACTCCAGATGGTACTCCCGGTCCGGATCGCTCACCGATCCCGTGCAAAGAAACATATCACGTAAAAAAGCCCGCTGACAGCATCTGTTCTTAAGTAAGAGAGGCGAAACTCCTCTCTCCTTTCGGCGCAGCGTGCCATCTTCCTGCAGGAGCTTTAGCATCTCTGTCAACTCCAGCAGTGCGGCCTGTGGTTCTGTAATCTTCTGAACAAAGCGTCCTGTCTGCTCTTCATCCTCTGCTCCAGGGCACTCCCCATTTATATTAAGTGTTTTGCTTAATAATGTAAAGTACTTTCTGCGCGCTTCCTGATTATCCGTGCGGATCGTCAGACTGATTTTTCCATCAGACTCTCTTTCAAACTCTCCTATGCAGCTAAGGATTGCCGCCAGCGCGGCAATCCGGCAATGTCTGCCGGACGGAATCTGCTGCGCCAGCTCTTTCTTCACATCGCTGGAAAAAGACATGTATACCTCCGCAAGTACCTGTAATGCGCTGCTTTTATATCCTCGCGTTCTAAGGAAATACTGATTAGAGCAGCATCTCCCTAATGTTTCGGCGCATCTCTGTGATAAATTTTCAGTCCGTAATCCCCCTTGTCCTTTAGTTTCTCGTAAAGGGCATTGGCCAGTGTCACGCTGCGGTGCTGTCCGCCGGTACAGCCGATGGCGATCACCAATTGATTTTTCCCCTCCTTTACGTAATAGGGAATCAAGAAGGTGATCATATCCTCCAGCTTATGCAGGAATTCCTTTGTCTGCGGGAAGGAAAGCACATAGTCCTGCACCGGCTTGTCATTTCCGGTCTGATGCTTTAATTCATCAATGTAAAAGGGATTGGGCAGAAAACGCACGTCAAAAACCAGATCTGCATCAGCAGGTATGCCGTGTTTAAAGCCGAAAGACATAACCGACACCATCAGGGAATTATAATGCTTATTATCCAGGAAGATCTTGACCAGTTCCTCCTTTAACTCCCTGTTCAGCAGATTGGATGTGTCGATGACATAATCCGCTCTCTGTTTGATTTTCTGCAAAGCCTTTCGTTCCTGGGCTATGCCGTCCTCCACCCTTCCATCCGGTGCCAGAGGGTGCGCTCTTCTGGTTTCCTTATAACGCTTGATAATGGTTCTGTCCGAGGCATCCATAAAGAGTATCTCATACTGATATCCCTTTTCTTTCAGCTTATCCAGCACATTTTCCACATATTGGAAGGACTTGCCTGCCCGCATATCCAGCCCTAAGACTACCTTGCTGACTTCCGAGCCGGGAGAGCTGAGAAGCTCCATGAATTTATCGATGAGCCGGACCGGGAGATTATCTACACAATAATACCCTTCATCCTCCAGCATTTTGATGGCTGTATTCTTTCCTGCCCCGCTCATCCCCGTCACAACTACAAAACGCATAATACAATCCGCTCCTTCAACAATTTGCTGCCAAAAGTGATAGAAATTCAGATTTTCGTCTTCCATCTGGCTCCATCGCCATCGGCGCTATTGGTTTCTTTCAGAAGCCAATAGACGTTCGTAAAATTACGAATCTCTGATCCTCATTGGTAATCTGACATATTTTTCGTCCTAATCGCCCAGATAGATTACTTCCCTTTGCAGTTCCACACCGCTGTTTTCCTTCACAATGCGCTGCACCTCACCTATCACCCGGCGCAGCTGCGTGGCTGTGGCCTGTCCTTTATTGACCACGAAACCACAGTGCTTCTCCGATACCGCTGCATCTCCGATATGAAATCCTGCCAATCCTGCATCCATGATCAGTTTGCCGGCAAAGTACCCTTCCGGTCTCTTAAAGGTGGAACCGGCACTGCCGTACTCCAAAGGTTGTTTGGAGCGGCGCTTCTCTGCCAGCACTTCCATTTCTTCCGCCACGGACACGCAGGAAGCCGGCTGCAGCTGATATACCACCTGTACTGCTATCAGATCCTGCTCCTTCAGGATACTGTGCCGGTAACCAAAGTGCAGTTTCTCCTTGCTATACCAGGTGAGGTCTCCGTCTGCTCCGAGCAAAAGGGCACCGTACACCACCTGCTTCATCTCACCCTCATAGGCTCCCGCATTCATCACCAATGCGCCGCCCACAGAGCCGGGGATACCGGCTGCAAAGGCGAAGCCTCCCAATCCGTGATCTCTGGCTGCTGCTGCCACACGGCTCAGAGAAGCCCCGGCACCGGCCAGAATATACTCTCCCAGGACGGCCACCGCATCCAGGCGCGGAAGAAGGAGTTGCTCCATCACCGGGTCTTCTCCTCTATCCCGGTGCTCTGCCAGCCACTCTTCCACCTCTTTATCCTGCACAAAGGGCTCCTGTGCTTCCGCACAGGCATCTGTCACCGAGGGCTGGGCAGGATCTGTCATAGTAATGATCACGCCGGCATATCCCTGGTCCCCCACCAGGAGATTGGTTCCGCGTCCCAGCATATAAGACTCTGTATTTTCCTCCTGCAGGATTTTCCTTACCTCTTTTAATTCCTCCGGGGTCTTCACCTGCACCAGTGCGCCGGCAGCACCTCCTGCATGGAAGGAGCAATGCGCCGCCATCAGTTCTTCAAACCGCAGCTGTTCCCGGGGCAGTACCGTCCTCAGCTTCTCTTTCCAATCTCCCATAACTTCATCCGCTTTCCCTTTACTTTTGACTGCTGTCCGGCTTTTCTGATTTTCGTCAGTTTTTCCCGCATTACCAGCCTGTTCCTGTGCTCCCTGAGTAATAAAAAGCCCGCTGCCGGTGTCCTCTGCTTTGAAGACACCGGCGCAGGCTTTGATTCCTATCCTACTACGCTTTACAGTACAAGTTTGGCCGCGCCGTACATGCCTGCATCATTTCCCAGCATAGCCATGGCAAATTTGCACTCGGATGCACCCGGGAATGCCATCTTGCCAAAGGTAGGCTTAAGCAGCTCGATCAGATAATCCCCAGCCTTTGCCACACCGCCGCCTAATACGAAGATCTCCGGGTTTACCACGCTGGCAATCATGCCAAGACCCTTGCCCAGGTAGTAGCCATATTTGTCCGCTGCCTTCTTTGCCACAGGATCGCCTGCCTTTGCGGCATCGAATATATCCTTGCAGGTGAATTCCTTACCCCGCAGTACGCTGTCTTCCTTGCTGGCTTCCAGCACACGCTTTGCCACCCGAACTGCACCGGTGGCGGAAGCGTATTCCTCGAAGCAGCCGTGCTGACCGCAGTTGCAGGCTTCCTTCTCACCATCCTCTAAATGCATGTGTCCGATTTCTCCGCCTGCGCCGGTGGCACCTACCAGAAGGTTACCCTTGCAGATAATACCGCCGCCGATACCGGTTCCCAGGGTCACCAGCACCACATCCTCAAAACCACGACCGCCGCCTTTCCACATTTCTCCCAGTGCGGCTACATTGGCATCATTGCCGGCCTCACAGCGAATGCCATCCATGAGATCCTCCATGACGGCCTTTACGTTAAAGGCGCCCCAGCCCAGATTGACAGCCCGCAGTATCACGCCGTCGCTCTGTACAGGTCCCGGCACGCCGATGCCGATGCCGATGATGTCTGCCTTTTTCCACTCTTTTTCCTTAATCTTCTCTTTTAAGGATGCAGCCACATCCGGCAGGATCTGGCTGCCGTTATCCTCTGTTCTGGTGGGGATTTCCCAGCAGTCCAGCTTATTGCCTTCCTTGTCGAACATACCAATCTTTACGGTGGTGCCGCCGATATCTACGCCAATCGCATACTTTCCCATTTTCTGTCATTCTCCCTTTTGCTCGCACTAATGCCTATGAAATCCGCAGAGAAATAAAAGGCATGTCCTTCTCCCGCGTCTCCCACATTTCTTCCTGATGCTGTGATGCACCGTATTTTAGTCGTCCTCATCCTCATCATGCCGTCTTGCCAGAGATTCCTGCACTCTGGTATAGAGCTCCTGCGCCGCATTGTAGCCCATCTTTTTCTGACGATGGTTTACGGCTGCGGACTCACAGATCATGGCCAGATTACGGCCGGGACGGATGGGAATTCTGTGGCAGGCCACGCGATTGCCCAGATACTCAGTGAACTCTTCCTCCAGGCCGAGTCGGTCATATTCCTTATCCTTGTCCCACTCCTCCAGCTGGATGACCAGGTCGATATTCTGCGTCTCACGGACGCTGGAAATACCGAACAACGCCTTTACATCGATGATGCCGATGCCGCGCAGCTCGATAAAGTGCTTGGTAATCTCCGGCGCAGCGCCGATTAGCGTCTCCTCGCTGACACGGCGGATTTCCACCACATCATCGGAAACCAGACGGTGGCCTCTCTTGATCAGCTCCAAAGCAGTCTCTGACTTACCGATACCGCTCTCTCCGGTGATCAGCACACCTTCGCCGTAAACATCCACCAACACGCCGTGAATAGAAATGCAGGGAGCCAGGCGTACATTCAGCCAGCGAATCAGTTCTGCAGTAAAGGCGCTGGTGGCCTTCTTGGTCAGCAGCAGCGGCACCTTGTATTTCAGTGCATATTTCTTAAAGGTCTCATCCGGCTGCAGTTCACGGCAGAAAATCACACAGGGGAATCCTTTGGAAAAAAGCTGATCGTAGATCTCTTCCTTTTTCTCCTGAGGCATGCTCTGCATATAGGTATATTCCACAAAACCCACGACCTGAATACGGGTAGTCTCAAAGTGCTCAAAATAGCCTGCCATCTGCAAAGCCGGTCTGTTAATGTCCGGCTGCAGGATCTTGATCTTGGAGACATCCACCTCCGGTGTCAGGTTTTCCAGCTTCATCTTTTCGATTACATCGCTTAAACGTACACTCGCCATATCCTTCCGCTCCATTTCCGCGCCCTTAACTTGGTTACACGCTTTCTATGAGTTTATCACACTGAGGCTGTAAAGTACATGCTGACAGTTCTCAGGATTCAGGACTTTTATGGAAAAATCTGTAAATTTCCTCCGCCTGATGCAAGGGAATCTCCGGAATCTGCGCCAGGGTCTCCACATCTGCCTCGGCCAGCTCCTGGACCGAGCGAAAAGTCCGCATCAAAGCCTTCCTTCTCGCCGGTCCCACACCCGGGATCTCATCCAGCGAAGAAGATACCTGCGCCTTGCTCCGAAGGGAGCGGTGGTACTCGATGGCAAATCGATGCGCCTCATCCTGAATCCTGGTCACCAGCTTAAATCCCTCGCTGCTGTGGGAGATAGGTATCTCCGTATTATGAAAATAAAGGCCTCTGGTGCGGTGATGGTCATCCTTGACCATGCCCGCCACGGGAATATCCAGTCCCAATTCCTCCAGGACAGAAAGGGCGATATTGACCTGCCCTCTGCCGCCGTCCATAAGGATCAAGTCCGGAAAACGGGTAAAACTGCCATAGCCTACGCCGATTTCCTTTTCCTCCAGTTCCTGTCTTTCCTCTACGCCGTGGCGAAACCGTCTGGTGAGCACTTCCCGCATGCAGGCATAATCATCGGGGCCTGCCACGCTTTTAATCCGGAACCGCCGGTAATCGCTGCGCTTGGGCTTTCCTTTTTCATAGACCACCATGGACCCCACGTTGGCAAAGCCGCTGATGTTGGAAATATCATAGGCCTCCATGCGCATGCAGTCCCGAAGTCCCAGAAGCTCCTGAATCTCCCGGACAGCCCCTATGGTCCTGCCTTCTTCCCGACGAAGCCGCTCCTTATCCTTGGATAGAATCAGGGCCGCATTTTCGCAGGCCAGCTCCACCAGCCGTTCCTTCTGCCCTTTCTGCGGCACCGTCAGCTGCACCTTGCCTTCCCTGCGGGCAGACAGCCACTGCTCCAGCACTTCTCTGTCCTCGATTTCCTCCGGCAACATCAATTCCCTGGGCACAAAAGGCGTGCCTGCATAAAACTGTTTGATAAATTCCGACAATATTTCTGCTGCAGATCTGCCTCCCACATGCGTCATATAAAAATGCTCTCTGCCGATCAGCCGACCGTCCCGGATAAAGAAAGTCTGTACCACCGCGTCCGCATCCATATTTTCCTTTTCCATGGCGATTCCCAGAATGTCCTTATTCTCCCCGACACCCTCGGACATCTTCTGCTTCTGGGCTACTTTTTTCACGCTTTCCAGCAGATCCCGCCAGCGGATGGCCTCCTCATAGGCCATAGCCTCGGAGGCCTTGTTCATCTTATCCGTCAGATCCCGAATCACCGGATTGTAATTGCCGGAGAGAAAATCCAGTGCTCTGTCAATGCGCTCTCTGTATGCCTCTCGGCTCACCTGCCCTGTGCAGGGACCACAGCACCGCTCCATATGATAGTTCAGGCAGGGTCTGTCCTTTCCGCAGTCTCTGGGCAGCGTCCGATTACAGGAGCGAAGACCGTACATGCGGTTGATCAGCTCGATGGTGTCCTTTACTGCAGCCGCTGAGGTAAAGGGCCCGAAATACTTTGCCTTGTCCTTTCGCTGTATCCGGGAAAAAAGAATCCGGGGATAGGCCTCTCCCACCGTGACCTTGATATAAGGATAGGTCTTGTCATCCTTTAACATGGTATTGTACTTGGGCCGATGTTCCTTAATCAGATTGTTTTCCAACACCAAAGCCTCCAGTTCGGAGTCTGTGACGATGTACTCAAACCTTGCGATCTGCTCCACCATTCTGTCGATCTGGGGTCCTCGGCCCACGATCTTACGGAAATAGGAACGGACACGATTGTGCAGATCCACCGCCTTGCCCACATAAATGATGACATCCTTCTCATCGTGCATGATATACACCCCCGGCTTATGGGGGAGCTTCTTTAATTCATCCTGTACATGAAAGAATACCTTCTCCATTTTCTCTCCTTTTTCCGTCTTTCCTGCAACGCGAACAATGGCAAATGCGCTGCGCACATTTGCCATTGCTGTAGAATCCTTCTTTTTCTGCAAATCTATTGTTCTGCTGCAGATCCTTAAATCGGATTACATCTGATCATACATGCAGGTTTTCTGTAATAATACATTTTTCGTAATACTACAGCCGATAGATTGAAGATTCCAGTCTGTCCTTACTTCTGCTCACTGCCGGGAAGGTGATCGGCCGGCACCTGAGTGAATCTGCCCACCGGCCCTCTGACAGCAGCATCATTTACCGGTGCTTCTGTATTTTCAGCTGCAGAGGGTTCCTTTCTCTGCGATGCATCGCAGGCATCCGCTGCATTTGCTGCACCGGCAGTATCCGCGAAATTCTGCGCATCATCCGACTGCGCCTGTGCTGTCTCCGCTTCGGAGAAAGACTGAGCGTTGCCCTCCGCAGCAGAAACCGTCTGCTGCTGTACACCCTCATCTGTTGTCTCCTGTCCAGGCTGCCCTGCCGTTTGCTGCATGGGCTCTGCTGCAGACTGGGAAGCTGCATCCTTTACGTCAGTCTGACCGGCTGTCTCTGTCTGAGCCGACTCCTCCGGCATTCCCTTGGCCTTCCGGTAGATCTTCATGAATTCCTTGCCGGTGATGGTCTCCTTCTGAATCAGATAATCTGCGATCTGATCCATCACATCCAGATTCTCTGCCAGAATACTCTTCGCCTCTTCGTAGCACTGTTCTAAGATCTTACGAACTTCCTCATCCACCCCTGCTGCAGTCACATCACTGCAGTTCAGAACGGATCTTCCTTCCAGATACTGGCTCTCCACCGTAGCCAGCCCCATCAGTCCGAACCTATCACTCATGCCGTACTGCGTCACCATCTTTCTGGCGATGGAGGTTGCTTTTTCTATATCGTTGGAAGCACCGGTGGTCACTGTCTCGAATTTCAGTTCCTCCGCTGCTCTGCCGCCCAACAGACCTACGATCATGTCATGCAGCTCCGCCTTGGTATTTAGGAACTTCTCTTCCTCCGGCACCTGCATCACGTAGCCCAGCGCTCCCATAGTTCTGGGGACGATGGTGATCTTCTGCACAGGCTCGGAATTTTTCTGTACCGCACTGATCAGGGCGTGTCCCACCTCGTGATAGGAAACGATACGGCGCTCCTGGGCATTCATAACACGGTCTTTCTTTTCCTTGCCCACCAGCACCTGCTCCACGGCCTCGAACAGATCCTTCTGGTTCACATATTCTCTATGCTGCTTGACCGCATTGATAGCTGCCTCATTGATCATATTGGCCAGGTCAGAGCCCACAGCGCCGCTGGTAGCCAGTGCAATGGCATCCAGATCCACGGTCTCGTCCATCTTTACATCCTTGGCATGTACCTTCAGGATTGCCACACGGCCCTTTAAGTCCGGTCTGTCCACGATAATACGTCTGTCAAAACGTCCAGGACGAAGCAGTGCCTTATCCAATATCTCCGGGCGGTTGGTGGCGCCCAGCACCAATATTCCCTTAGAAGTATCAAAGCCATCCATTTCAGAGAGGAGCTGGTTCAATGTCTGCTCTCTTTCCTCGTTGCCGCCGCCATACTTGGAATCACGGCTTCGGCCGATGGCATCAATCTCATCGATAAAGATAATGCAGGGAGCATTCTTGGCTGCTTCCTTAAACAGATCACGTACACGGGAGGCGCCCACTCCTACATACAATTCTATAAAATCAGATCCGGAAAGGGAGAAGAAAGGCACATGTGCCTCACCGGCCACTGCCTTTGCCAGCAAAGTCTTACCAGTTCCGGGAGGACCGACCAGCAAGGCACCCTTGGGGAGTTTTGCACCGATCTTGGCATATCTTCCCGGATTGTGCAGGAAGTCTACAACCTCCTGGAGAGATTCCTTTGCCTCATCCTCACCGGCCACATCCTTAAAGGTGATGCCGGTATCCTTCTGCACATATTCCTTGGCATTGCTCTTATTAAAGCCGCCCATGATACCGCCGCCCTTATTCATTTTGCGGAAAAGCAAAGACAGCAGTCCCCAGAAGAGAATAATAGGCAGCACGTAGGTCAGAATCAGGGACAGGATCATACTGGAGCTGTCCGGCACATTTCCCGATACATCTACACCGTACTCCAGAAGTCTGGCAGTCAGTGTATCGTCGTCCTCCACCTTGCCGGTGTAGTAGGTGACAGCGTTCTGCGCCTGTGCCATACCGAACATCCAGTAATTGGACATATCATAATTGGAAGCAGAATCACTGTAGCTCCCCGGCACTTCAGAAGGCTGCGCCGTCTCTGAAGAGGATGCTGCCTCCGAAGAAGATCCTGCGACGGAGGCCGGTGCAGTCCCGGAAGCGACTGCTGTACCGGAAGTGGCTGCTGTACTGGAAGAAACTTCCGTATCAGAAGATGCTTCCGTGTCAGAAGATGTTTCCTTCTGTTCCTTCTGTTCCTTCTTTTTCTCCTGCTCGGTCTTGGGATAGATCACGATCCGATCTGACTCAATGGTAACGCTCTTAACGTCCCCCTCTTCTACCATATTCACGAAATCCGTGTAGCTGATCTCCTGACTGGTATCTCCGGAAAATACCCGCATAAAAAAGCTGGCGCAGACCAGTGTGACCAGCACTGCCACAAACAGCAGCAAAAAGCTCTGTTTCGGTGCCTGCGGGCCATCGCTGCTCCCACGGCCGTTGCGGCTGCCGCTGCCGTTCCCGCTGCCCCCGCCTGATCCGCCGCCGTCATAGCGGTTAATATCTTTTTCGCTCATTTTTTTCCTTTCTATGCCGCGGTTTACCGCGGCTGCGTGAAGAGAAATCGCGCAGGCGATTTCTCTGATACGATCGTGCATTGATGACGTTTACGGCATCAATGCAGTTTGAAAGAAATGCCATCAGGCATTTCTTTCAAACTTTTCCTTTCCATGCCGCGGTTTACTGTGACAACACTGGGAGAATTTCGCAAAGGTGCATTCTCCGATGTAATTGTGCATTAATGACATTTATGCGTTTAATTTATGTCATTAATACAGCCTGAAAAAAAGAGAGCAAATCTGTCTGCGAGCGGCTGATTTGCTCTCTTTTCTGCCGTGTGCTAAACATTATTATTATAAACATCGCCCCAAACCATCGCAACGGATTTCTTATGAAAAAACAATGTCCTTTCTAAAAATTGCATAAAGACAATTTCTTATAAAAGTTTACGTTTCACTCGATAATCATTTCTTCTGTTAAGTCTATACAGAAAATTTCGTCTACAATATGTGAAATTATTTATCCATACGCTTTGTAATTTTTCAGGTTTGCAAAAATTAGCGTAAGAGAAATCAATTATAAAATGTCAATATGTAATGCTCCGGAGCGTGGCAGATAGCTCGCATCCTTTGCACTGCGCGCCAGTTTTGCTTAGGTTTGCATCGAAGCCGCAGGATGGTATCTGACGCGCTTTCAGAGCGCGGCAGATAGGCCCGCCTGTCTGAGCAGACCCGCATCAAGCGGGGATGCGAGTTAAGGGCCGGCCATCCGAAGGTGAGAGGCAAACCTTAGCAAAACGGTGCAAAGTGCACGGTGCGAGACATCTGCCACGCTCCGGAGCATGGCCTGGTGGCCACAGATAGCTCGCATCCTTTGCACTGCGCAAGACATCTGCCACGCCCCGGAGCATGGTCGTGCGGCACTTATACTTGATCGCGTATCAACTGTATCAAAAAAATCGCTCTCTCATCTTCCCTGTGCGGTGGTATTTTCCGGGGGAATATTGTATAATGTCGTAGTTTAATTAACAAAAGCCACAAAAGGGGAGGAAAACCGATGGCAGTAAAATACGTATTTGTAACCGGCGGTGTAGTATCCGGTCTGGGCAAAGGCATCACGGCAGCATCACTTGGACGGCTTCTGAAGGCACGCGGCTACAAGGTTACCATGCAGAAGTTCGATCCCTATATCAATATTGATCCCGGCACCATGAATCCCACCCAGCACGGTGAAGTCTTCGTCACCGACGACGGCACTGAGACCGATCTGGATCTGGGCCACTATGAGCGTTTCATCGATGAGAACCTGAACAAGAATTCCAATGTTACCACCGGCAAGGTCTATTGGTCTGTTCTGCAGAAGGAACGCCGCGGCGACTACGGCGGCGGCACCGTGCAGGTCATTCCGCACATCACCAATGAGATCAAGAGCCGTTTCTACCGCAACTATACCGACGATGATATGCACATTGCCATCATCGAGGTAGGCGGCACCGTAGGTGATATCGAGAGCCAGCCCTTCCTGGAGGCCATTCGTCAGTTCCAGCACGAAGTAGGCAAAGAGAACGCCATGCTGATTCTGGTCACCCTGCTGCCTTACCTGCGCTGTTCCCAGGAGATGAAGACAAAGCCCACCCAGATGGCCGTAAAGTCCATGCAGAGCATGGGTCTGCAGCCTGACGTACTGGTCTGCCGCAGCGAATATCCCATCGACCAGGGCATGAAGGACAAGATGGCTCTGTTCTGCAATGTACGCAAAGATCATGTACTCCAGAATCTGGATGTAGATTACCTCTATGAGGCTCCCCTTGCTATGGAAAAAGAGCGTCTGGCTGAAGTAGCCTGCGAGTGCCTGCATCTGGACTGCCCTACCCCGGATCTGGCTGAATGGACCGCTATGGTAGAGAACCTGCGCAATCCCAAGCATAATGTCACTGTAGCACTGGTAGGTAAGTACATCACCCTGCACGACGCTTATCTCAGCGTCGTAGAGGCATTAAAGCACGGCGGTATCTCCAATCTGGCTGATGTGGAGATTAAGTGGGTGGATTCCGAACAGGTTACCCCGGAAAACGTTGCAGAGACTCTGGGAGACGTGGACGGCGTTCTGGTTCCCGGCGGCTTCGGCGACCGCGGCATCGAGGGTATGATCACTGCCATCCAGTATGCCCGTGAAAATAATGTTCCCTACCTGGGACTGTGCCTTGGCATGCAGCTGGCCATCATCGAATATGCCCGTCACGTGGCCGGCTTAAATGACGCCCACAGCATCGAGTTTAACCCCGATACCATGAGTCCTGTCATCGCACTGATGCCTGACCAGAACGGTATCGAAGATATCGGCGGTACGCTCCGCCTGGGCTCCTATCCCTGCGATCTGCAGGAGGGTTCTCTGGCTGCAACACTCTATGGCACCACAGAGATTCACGAGCGTCATCGTCATCGCTATGAAGTCAATAATGACTTCCGCGCCCTGCTGACAGAGAAGGGAATGCGCCTCTCCGGTCTTTCTCCGGACGGCCGTATCGTAGAGATGTGCGAACTTCCCACCCATCCTTTCTTTATTGCCACGCAGGCACATCCGGAACTGAAGTCCCGTCCCAATCGTCCGGCACCTTTGTTCCGCGGCTTTGTAGAAGCAGCTTTAAAGCACCAGCAAAGCAGATAAACAAAGTGATTTGCCTTGCAATTTCCGTTACACACCTTCAACGCCTGCGTAACAGGAATTCGTGTAGTCATAATGTGTAAACCTAAAAAGAACAGCCCGAATTAAAGCAGCTCCCTGTCAAATGGACAGGGAGCTATTTTAATTCCTGCTGTTCTTTTTTCTTTTTTCTTTTTTCTTTTTTTCTTTTTTCTTTTTTTCTTTTTGTTTTTTCTTTTTAGTCTAACGCAATATACCGCCGGCAACGAGGGACGAAGGACGTCTCATTCTCATCATCGGCCGTCTTTTGTACGATAAATTTATTTTTCCTGTTAATCCATGCCCACTACGCTGTCCACCGGCATGGAAAAGACCACCCCGTGAGCCTTACTCTGCATGCCGCATTTCTCACCGATGGCTTCCATGATCTTTAATTTTTCATCCTTTCCTGCCAGTATGATCAGGATCTCTCTCTCCTCCTGCACGCTGATGCCCCAGAAACGGATAGCCTCTTCACTGCCGCATCGCCTGCTGTTTAAAACAGTGCCTCCGGTAGCCCCTGCTAAGCGGGCAGCCTGCATGACATCTTCGCTGTATCCGTGATCCACGATCGCCATGATCATACTGTATTTATTTTCTTCCATTCCCTGCTTTTCTCCTTCCGTCAAGTTCTTCCCGGCCTGCTCATCCTCCGGCGTTAACTCCGTCAGCATCTGAAACATTCTCCCTGTGCCGCTGGTAATCGGAATGGTAAAAGCGATACCGGTGCCGGGCATGCCCAGATGCAGCTTTTTCTCCAGCCTTCGCAGCATCTGCTCTGCACTTTTTCTCGGCAGGATCGTCAAAAGGCAATTCTTATCCAGGCTCTCTAACCCCAGTACATTGCGCACCTCACTGGTGGCCGTCCCCTCTGCCCAGAAGCGATACTGGAAGGGAACCTTTTTTTCTACTAAAATAGCGCTGACTTTTTCCACCGTCTTAGGGGTGGCTATCAGGAACAGCTGGCGCATAGCCTGCATTTTCGGTCTGTCTGTCATAATTTTAATTTTCTCCATGCCGCAGCTTATCTGCGGCAGCATTCTGCTCTTCATTTCTGAAAAAACGCTATCGAGCGTATTTTCACACTATACACTAACACTCTAATACTCCTCCAGCTCGATGATCTCGTCCCCGTAGCCACCTGCGGCCGCCACCTGTCCGGTCAGCATGCTGCCTGCACTCATCTTGCGTTTATACTGGATACCCATAAGCTGCACCGCGATCAAAGGCGTCAGGGCTACCAGTGCTACTACGCCGAAGGCGTCCGTCATCACACTGCCTCCTGTAGCCACACAGGCGCCTATACTCAAAGGAAGCAGGAAAGTGGTAGTCATAGGTCCGCTGGCCACGCCGCCGGAGTCAAAAGCAATACCCACAAAGATCGGCGGCACAAATCTGGCCAGAATGAGTGCCAGAGCGTAGCCCGGTATCAGAATGTAGTAAATGGGGATCCCCGCCAGCACCCGGAGCATAGCCAGGCCTACGCTGACAGAAACGCCGATGGAAAGACAAAGATTCATGGAATGTGCGGAGATAGCGCCGTTAGTCACGGTTTCCACCTGATGATTCAACACCTGGATGGCCGGCTCTGCCTTGACGATATAATAGCCGATCAGCATACCGATAGGGACAAGCAGCCATTTCCACTGTGCCGACGCCATAGACTGTCCTAACAGCGTGCCCACCGGTGCAAAGCCCACATTTACGCCGCACAGGAATAATACTAATCCCACATAGGTATATAGAAAACCCACCAGGATACGCTTTTTCTGCTCCCGGCGATATCTGTGCGTCAGAAGCTGAAAGACCAGAAAGACCCCCACAATAGGAAGAAGCGAAACCAGCACCTCTTTTGCATATTGTGGAAGCTGCGTCAGAAATGCCATGACCACATCCTTGGTGGTGTTGACCTGTGTCACCTCTTCCAGTGTGTAATCCGGTGTCTCCGGCCGGTAGATGCAGCCCAGAAGCAGCACCGCCATAATGGGCCCGATACTGGAAAAAGCCACCAGGCCGAAACTGTCGTCCGAAGATTTACGGTCACTTCGAACGGAGGCAAGGCCTACGCCCATGGTCATGATAAAAGGGACCGTCATAGGTCCCGTAGTCACGCCCCCCGCATCAAAGGCCACTGCAAGGAAATCCACCGGTGCCAATATAGAGAGCAGCAGCACCAATCCGTAAAAAACCAGCAGAATATTGCTCAGAGGCATCTGAAAAAGGATACGCAAGATAGCCAATGCCAGAAAGATGCCCACCCCGGCAGCCACCGTAAGGATCAGTACCATATTAGGTACCGCCGGCACCTGACCGGCCAACACCTGCAAATCCGGCTCCGAGATGGTAATGATGGCGCCCATGAAAAATCCCAGCAGCAGCACCATAATGATATTTCTGTGCTTGGAAATCTGTACGCCAATACCCTCGCCCAAAGGCATCATGGCCATCTCCGCACCCAGCTGAAAAAATCCCATTCCTACGATCAGCAGCACCGCACCGGTGAGAAAAAGCATCACCGGTCCCAGCTCCAGCGGCACCAGCAACACCGTGATCAGCAATACGATCAAAGTGATCGGCAGCACCGCTGCCAGAGATTCCTTATTTTTTTCCTTCAGTTTCTGATTCATGCAATATTCTCCTGTTTCTGTATCTCGGCTCCTGTTATGTCTGCATTTGCTTTCTCCCTAAGGCTCCCTTTTCGTCCTGTAAAAGTACATGGAAAAGGGTATAGAAAAAGAAGTCAGGCGACTTTGTCTGGCTTCCTCTTTATGTTGGCCGGAAGTTCCTTACATGAACCTCCGATTCCCATCCCCAATTACACTGAAATCCGAAAAGTGAAAAATCCTGCACTCCATTGCATTACAAATCATAATCCACTTTGGGATTCTCATCATCGCGCACGCAAGAATTTCTCTCTGCCATCTGTCAGAAGCTCCGCAGCTTCGCCTGCTCTCCCTGACCGGCATCCTCTACTTTACGAATCTCCACCTCATAACTGTAGCTGTCACTGACAGCTATGGTCACAGTATCTCCCACACGATGTCCCAGCAATGCCTTCCCCATAGGGGACTCCACACTGACCAGCCCGTGCAGAGAATCCTCCCTGACCGTGGTCACCAGGGTGTAACTCTCCTCCACATCGTCCTCTTTAATATACAAAGTCACCGTCTTATTAATGCCTGCCGCATCCTCCTCCGTATCATCCTGCAGGACCACTGCTGTCTTAATCATCCTCTCCAGATACCGGATTCGGCTTTCATTCTGATTCTTTACCTTCTTGGCTGCATAGTACTCAAAGTTCTCGCTTAAGTCTCCATGTGCCCGAGCTTCCTTCACATCCTCCAGTGCCTTGGGACGCACCACCAGCTTGCGATATTCAATCTCCTGCTGCATATCCTGAATATCCTTCTGTGTCAGTTCGTTGTGCATTCCCTCGCCCCCTGTTTGATGAAACTGCTCCTATTATAACCTATTTTTCCCTCTTTTTTATAAAAAAATAGAATTTTCATGAAATTTTAACGTATTGTATATGTATTATCATTTTCATTATGTGTTATTTATACAATATGCTCCATCTACATAAAAGATCAGAAATAGCCTCTACTTGTCTCAGCGAAATCCAATGGCTTACTTATGGTTGTCTCTCCGCTCTTCCGATTCCTGTTACCTGGTATAAAGCCCTTCCGGTGCCCAATCAAGGTACCGGGCATCTCGTATGTTTGCACAGCGTGCTTTCATTTTGTCAAAACGCAATGCACCGGGGCGCGGCAGATGGCTCGCATCCTCTGCACTGCGCACCAGTTTTGCTTAGGCTTGCATCGAAGCCG
>CAVBBL010000023.1:0-43623 GCA_963593905.1 bacterium
TTTCCTCAACATCCACATCGATGTCGATATGTAGACTATTTGTCCGCACTAAGAGGCATACCGTCTCCACATGGGTCGTATGCCCAAATTGATCTACCGGCGTCACCTTTTCCAAGGTATATCCGCCCTTTGTCAATATGGCCACATCTCTGGCAAGTGTGGCGGGGTCGCAGCTGACGTAGACAATGCGCTTAGGTGCTACGGAGAGAATTGTTTCCAGACAGACAGGGTCGCAGCCTTTGCGGGGCGGATCCACCACCACCACATCTACCGGTGTATCGACGCCGGCTGCCCGTCGTCTTTCGCAATAAGCCGGCAGGACTTCCTCTGCTTTTCCGGTCTCAAACTGTACATTTGTGATGCCATTGAGTTTTGCATTGGCCCGGGCATCCTCGATAGCCTCCGGCACCACTTCCACGCCGTACACGCTGCCGGCATGTCTGGCCAGAAAAAGAGAGATTGTGCCGATACCGCAGTAAACATCCCAGACCACTTCCTTACCGGTAAGTCCTGCATAGGACAGCGCAATGCTGTATAACTTTTCTGTCTGTTTTGGGTTCACCTGGTAGAAGGAAAGCGGAGAAATCTGAAAGCGCACCTCTTCCCCGGTCTGCAGGATATGCAGCGAATCCTCGATGCGGTCCTTTCCCCACAACGTCCGCAGCTTTTTCCCCAGAATTACGTTCGTGCGTTCCTTATTTGTATTCAGAGAAATGCTGCAGATATCCGGCAGTTCTGTCAGCATCTGCACTACTCTTTCCTCGTGGGGGAGCTTATCCACATTGGCAATGATACAGACCATTACTTGTCCACTGTATACACCGGTTCGTATGAGGATATGTCTGATCATTCCCTTTCCGGTCTCTTCGTGATAGCAGGTGACATGCTTTTCCTGCATATAGGCAAGTATCGTCTCCAGGATTTTCTGATTTTGCTCTGCGCCGATCAGGCAGTCCGTCATCGGCACGATCACATGGGTATGACCTGCATAAAAGCCTGCAATGAGCTCTCCGTCTCTTTCTCCCACCGGCACCTGTGCCTTGTTGCGGTAGCGATAGGGGTCCTCCATGCCCACAATAGGCTGCATAATGCTGTCTATATATTCTTCAGAAAAACCGCCTATACGCACCAGATCATTGCGGACTTTCTTCTGTTTGAATGCCAACTGTCTGGGATAGGAAAGCGCCTGAATCTGACAGCCGCCGCATTGTCTGCTGATGGGACAACGGGGCTGCGTCCGGTCCGGTGATGCCTCTTCTATCGTCAGAAGCTTTGCAAAACCATAGTGTTTCTTGGTCTTCATGATCTTTACTTTTACCAGATCTCCTATTACGGCATCTTTTACAAAAAGGGTATAGCCCTCTGCCCGGCCTATACCCTCTCCGTTTTCGCCGATATCCTCGATTCTTACCGTCAGGATTTCGTTTTTCTGATGACTGACGCCGATATCTGCTTTTTTTCCCATTTTCACCCTTTCTATGCCGCAATTTGTTGCGGCTGCACAAGGACAAAGTCGCGTATGCGATTTCTCCTTGTGCACATGTATTGATGACGCTTACGACATCAATACAGTTTAAACGTAAGGTTATCAGGCATTTTCTTCAACATAGGCCCCTTCCTGTCTCAGCTCATCTCAAATTTCTGTTCTATGCAGATTGGAT
The DNA here is from genome assembly GCA_963593905.1 of bacterium. Taxonomy (GTDB): domain Bacteria; phylum Bacillota; class Clostridia; order Lachnospirales; family Lachnospiraceae; genus CAG-791. The sequence goes on from CAVBBL010000023.1 coordinate 1,662, forward strand.
CCCAGAATCTTCTGGTAGCCAAGCCAGCCCATTTCATTGCTGCCCTGCAGCAATTCCTTAAAAGTTTCCAGATGGGCATCTGTATTATCAGCAAAATTGAGGGCTGATGCCTCGATCAGCGCCGGCTTTTTGGGAGAGCCGAACTCCAGCTCGCCGTGATGCGCCAGAATGCAATGTCTTAATTCGTTGGCCAACATAGGCGGAAAATCCGGTATATCCCGAAGCTTTTCGTCGATCATCTCCACGCCCATCACGATATGGCCTATAAACTGTCCGTCATCCGTATAATCATTCTGGGGAAACAATGACAATTCCTTTACTTTTCCGATATCATGAAGTATGGCTGCCGGAATCAGCAGATCCCGCTTCAGAATCGGGTACAGCTTGCAATAGCACTGACAGAGATTAGTCACACCCAGCGTATGCTCCAGCAAGCCGCCTACAAAGCCATGGTGAATGGATTTCGCCGCAGAAGACTGTCGGAATGCTTTGATAAATTCCTCATCCTCTGCAAAAAAAGCTTTTAGAAGCTGCTGCATGCAGGGTGTCTTCACCGATTCTATATAACGCATCAGTTCCCCATACATCTCATCGATGTTTCTGGAAGAAACCGGCAGATAATCCGCCGGATCATACTCTCCTTCCCTGCATTTTCTGGCACGCTTTACGTTCAGCTGGAGATTGCCCTGAAAAGAGGTAAGATCTCCCACCACATCGACATAATCCAGCGTATCAAATTCCTCAATGCCCATACTCCCCGGATCCCAGATCTTGGCATCCAGTGTACCTGTCTTATCCTGCAGGGTCAGACTATCGTAAGCCTTGCCTCCTTTTGTCACCAGAGATTGTTTTTTTCTGCAAAGGTACACCCCCTGTACCCGGTCTCCTTCTCGAAGCGTTGCTATATATTTCATCGATTCCTCCCATACAGCTGTTTTCAGCAGCTGCTCTGTTCTTCTCTCCCTGCAAATGATTGCTGCTTTTTGTTATTGTATGTATTTTGCAATATCATCACTATTTCAGCACCACCGAAACAGTCATCTGACTGTATCCGTCCGGACCGTTTCGCTGGAGATTTACCTGTACAGTGCGGCCGGCCGAATATTCGTACAGCGCACCTACCAGATCACTGTAGCTGAGAATTTCCTTCCCTGCAAAGCCGGTAATCACATCCCCGCTTTGAATACCTGCGTTCATCGCCGGCGAATCCATCTCTGTCCTGGTCACATAGGCACCGATAGGCACACCCAGCTCCTCATTAATCTGTGCTGTCACATCTGTCCCATGTATTCCCATATATGCCTTGGTTTTTCCGTTGGACAGCTTTTGAATCAGTGATTTTAACTCCGTAATTCCCACTGCGCTTAGGAGATTTGCGGTATCTGAGCTGTTATATCTCATATCCGTAAATCCGATTACCTGGCCACTTAAATTGATAATCACCCCGGTCGCCTTACGGCTTCCGTAAATATCTGTGGTGATCAGTTTATAATTGGCATCCGTGGTGTCCAGCGAAGAGACCACACCGGTAATGGATCCGTAGCAGACTGATCCAAGATTTCCTGTAGGAGCGCCTATGGCAATGATAGGACTGCCTGTCAGTTCACTGCCTGAAGAGCTCCCAAGGTTCGCCATCTTCACATCATTCTGTTCATCCTCTGTCAGCAGACTTTTCTCCACAGACAGCACCGCAATGCCGGAAACGCTGTCCTGCGCCTTGATCCTAGCCGGCACCTGTGTACCTGAGCTGAAGGTGACTTGCATCTCTTCCGCATCTGCCAGTTCCTCTGCATTAGCGGCGATCAGGAACTGTGTACTCGTCTGCGCCACAATCACACCGGAGGTTTTGCCGGTACTCTGGTAGGGATCATTGAACCAGTCATAGTCTGAAGTGACACCGGTGACGGTCACCATGGATTTACTGGCTTCCTTTGCCGCCTTTTTAAGTTCCGTATAGACAGCCTGATAGTCAGAAAGAGTATTTTCATTCTGGCTCAGTATCTTTTTTACTTGCCGTTCAATCTCATCCTGAGATACCGTAGCCGTACTTGCCGTATCCGCCATCTGAGAATCATCTGCAATCATATCCTCAGGATTCATCTCTTCCGCCTTACTTTCCTCCGGGAAAGTGACCACATTGGTCTCCTCCTTGGGATACAGCATATTGTTCAGGACAGGCTCCAGAATCAGAAAGGAAATGCAGGCAATCAGGCCGAACAGAGCCGCCATAATGCCTGTTATGACCGTCCTTCGCAGCAGCTTTTTCCGGTTGATGGGGCGCTTCTTGATCTTTTCTCTCATAAAGTCTGTATTGACTGTGTTGACGGAAGCATCCTCCGGGACGGATGACCGGATGGGTTGTTCTTCCGGTGCCTTGCCGTTAATTTCTCTCAATAGATATCCTCCGAGGGTTTTTTAATGAAAGTGGGCTTTTGTCTGCAAGCAGACACGCTATTTTGCTCTCTACTCCGAACCACGCGATTGCTATAGAGCTGCGCTCCATAGCAATCCGGGGCGTTCGCCCCATAGCCCGAGGAATGAAAGTGGGCTTTTGTCTGCAAGCAGACACGCCCACTTTCATTCCTCGGGCTGCGTGGTTCTCTGCTAACGGACATTTTACCCTACTATTTCCTGTTTGGGAAGGGTGGTTTATCTTGCAAACGGGGCAAATCAAGCTTATAATCTCCATGTTGCATATATTAGGAAACTGAGAGGATGCTTATGTTTAACTTTCACAATAAAAAGAGCACGCGTTGGATTGCTTCTGCGATCATTGTAATTCTTGTGATCGCTATGATCGTTCCCACGATTTTGTCCGTTTTATACTAATTGATCATTTAATCAGATTACGTTCATATCGCGCAGGCAGAATGGACGGGGTTGTTTTTTTGCGGTAGGAGTGGAGATTCCTGCCGTATGTCGTCTTTTCACCGTGTATACTGCGCAGAAACGAGGATTACCATGACAAATACAAGAAACAGAAACAAAAAAAGAAAAAAAGCCAAGCGAAGGTCATCTATTCAGCTGCCCTTAACACTGGCATTGGTTGTTGCAGTGCTGATCATTCTCTGCTTCGGTGTGCTGCCGCGGCTTTTCGGTCATTCTGACAGCACCTCCGTGGCCTCCGCAGACGGATCTGTATCGGCGGCAGATATCGCAGAGGACACCTCCTCCTCTTCCGATGAGAACAGCAATGATGCGATATCCCTGTCTGACACTGAGACAGTCGCCTCTGCAGCCCAGAGCGACGACAGCCAAGGCACTGTCCTCACCAAAGAAGAGGCCGCTGCTGTAACGCTGAACTACCCGGATCGGGTCATCCGTCAGGGTATCACCATCGATGGTGTAAATGTCTCTGGCATAACAGAATCTGAGGCGATGGCCCAGATTCAGGCTGATGTGGAGGAGAAAAAGGCCGCTGTCATCACTCTTCAGGGCAAGGAAGACGATCAAAAGGTGGAGGTTACCGCCGGCGATTTAGGTCTTTACTGGAGCAACCCAGGCATTATCGACGAGATTGGTGCCTATGGAAAAGCCTCTAATATCATCGCACGTTACAAACAGAATAAGGACTTAGAGCAGCACGGCATGAATTTTTCCATTCAGCTCTCTGTGGATAAGGATGCCATCAGCAATGTAATCACCAGCCAGTGCGCTTCTTTCAATGAAGAGGCAAAGGATGCCACCCTTTCCAGAGACGGCTCCTCCTTTACCATCGTGCCCGGCCAGACCGGCTACGTGGTAGACACTGCTGCTTCCGCTGATACTGTTTACTCCCAGCTCAGTTCCGGCTGGGACGGAGAGTCTCTGACTGTCGCTCTTACCATCGACGTGGATGAGCCCAAGGGCACAGAGGAAGAACTCAGTAAGGTCAAGGATCTGCTGGGCACTTTTACTACCAGCTATTCCTCTTCCGGCACTTCCCGCTGCGGCAATATCGCCAACGGCACCAAGCTGATTAACGGCCACACGCTTTATCCGGGAGATGAATTCTCCGTGCTGAACGCCCTGACACCTTTTACCGAGGAAAATGGCTATTATCTGGCCGGTTCCTATCTGGGCGGTCAGGTAGTCGACAGCTTCGGCGGCGGTATCTGTCAGGTATCCACCACCCTTTACAATGCTCTGATCCGGGCAGAGATTCAGATCACCGAGCGCTACAATCACTCCATGATCGTGGGTTATGTAGATCCTTCCATGGACGCCGCTATTGCAGAGTCCTCCGGCATGGACCTGAAATTTAAAAACAATACGGAGAATCCCATTTACATTGAGGGATATACCTCCGGAAAGACCGTCACCTTTAATATTTACGGCGTAGAGACCAGAGATGCCGGCCGCAAGGTTACCTTCGAAAGTGAAGTGCTCTCCAAGACAGAGCCCACCGGTCAGAAGGTTTACACCGATGCTTCCCAGCCGGTCGGCTATATCAAATCTCAGTCTGCACACATTGGCTACAAGGCGCAGCTCTGGAAGATCGTCACCGAAAACGGCAAGCAGGTCAGTAAGGAAGTCTTTAACACCAGCACCTATAATGCAGAACCCGCCAGCATCACCGTGGGCACCGCCGGTACTGTTTCCGCAGAGCTCAGCGCTGCTATCGCCGCCAATGATGTGGACGGCGTCAAGGCTGCTTTAAACGGGACCTCACAGTCCTCCAGCAATGATGCCCTGACTTCTGCAGCGCAGACCGCAGCCAACAATGCCTTTGCTGCCGCACTGGCATCCGGTGCCGATCAGGCCACTGCTACCGCAGCCGCACAGGCCGCTGCCAATCAGGTAGTTGCCGCGCAGGGCGGCGGCACCGCAGCTACGACCACTGATACTACGACAACTACCACGGACACCACTGCCGCGGACAGCGCAGCAGCGCAGGTACAGCCTTCTGCGGATGCCGCCGCATCCACGGATGCTTCCGCCGATGCAGGTGCAGCACAATAGAACACTAAAAAGTATTTGTGCAGGCGACGAGATCTGAAATTCTCAATTCTCGTCGCCTCTGTGCAACATAGCCACTCAGAAACGGGGATTAACATGGAGCTTCGACAAGGCAAGGCAGGAGAAAATGTCCTGCAGCGTTCTGTCTTCAAGAGAATAGAAGCCGTGCAGCAAGGTGCGCGCAAAAAGGACGCAGTCACAGGAAAGGACTGCGCCCTTTTTGCATACTCTTCCCTGCCACAGATGCCCATCGGTCAAAGTACCTCTGTCGCCGGAAATATCTCATCGCCGCCCCCCATCACCCTTCGCACGGATCCCATTACCCTGCAGACGGCCAATGCCGGGGAGCTGGCTGTCATAGCTGCTGTCAACGACCTGGCAGCGACAGGCTGCCGACCTGAGACCATGGAGACGGTTCTCCTGCTTCCTCCCGGCACCCGGGAACAGACGCTTCGAGAGCTGGTAGATCAAATCGCCGGCGCCTGTATTTCCCAGGGCTGCCGACTCACCGGCGGGCACACAGAGGTCACCAGAGCGGTCACCAGGCCTGTAGTCATCGCCTCTGTCACAGGATATCCTGCTTTCCCCCTTACCCCGGCACAGTCTCAGCACCAGAGAGCATCTCTGGTAGGCTGCGATATCGTCTGTACTAAGTGGATTGGGTTAGAGGGTACCTACTTACTGACCACAGAGCGAAGAGAAACGCTGGAGGCACATTTTCCTATAGCACTCCTGGAAGAAGCCGCGGCCTGCGGCTCTCATCTATCCATTCTGCCGGAGGCTGCAGCCGCCGGTAAGTCCGGTGTTCACCTGATGCGCAATCTCTCCGAGGGCGGACTTTTCGCTGCTCTGTGGAAGTTTGCCGAACAGGCGGGGACCGGACTGCAAATTGACCTGCCCTCTGTGCCAATCCGGCAGGTTACCATTGAACTGGCAAATTACTTTGACATTAACCCATATCAGATGGAATCCGCAGGAAGTCTCCTGCTGGCCGCCGACGATGGGCCGTCACTGGTGCAGGAATTGGCTGCAGCCGGCATTCCCGCCGCTGTCATAGGCCGCTGCACAGAGGGAAGGGACCGACTTCTTTTAAACGGTGAGGAAGTCCGTTACCTGGATCTGCCCCAGCCCGATGCCTTGCTGCCTATTTTGGGATAGCTGTCTGAAAATCTGAAATAAAAAAATGCATGGATTTTAGATTCTCCTACAAAGGCTGTTATGTTAAGCCAACCCATTTTTAATCTAATCCGTTGCTGATTTAATTATTTTTAATATAATTATTTTGATCTAATTGTTTTTGATCTAATTGTTTTTGATCTAATTGTTTTTGATCTGGTTATTTTAGATCTGGTTATTTTGATCTGGTTATTATTAATCTAATTATTATTAATCGTCGGGAGTACCCCGGAAAGGAATTGCTATGACAGATACCATGGATGAAAGAATTCTCTCTATTATCGAAAAGAACAGCCGCATTGACATGAAGGATCTCTCCATTCTGCTGGGCATGGAAGAGGTAGATGTCCTCAACGCGCTGCAGCGCATGGAGGAAAGCGGCGTGATCTGCGGCTACCACACCATGATTGACTGGGACAAGACAGATGTAGAAAAGGTGACGGCTCTCATAGAGGTGCGTGTCACTCCCCAGCGTGGCCAGGGCTTTGACAAGGTAGCAGAGCGCATTTACAAATACCCGGAAGTAAATTCCGTTTATCTGATCTCCGGCGGCTATGACCTGATGGTCACTCTGGAGGGCAAGACCTTAAAACAAGTGTCCAGCTTCGTCACTGACAAGCTCTCCACCCTGGATACGGTGATCAGCACCGCTACCCACTTTATCCTGAAAAAATACAAGGATCACGGCACCATCATGGAGAAGCAGTACGAAGACCAGCGTGAACTCGTGACTCCGTAATTCCAAACTGTTTCAGCCAATCTGTCTCAGAAAGGATACTATTTGCCATGAGTACTGAAATGAATCAAACCACGTCAGGCACGGATACAGCTGCAAAACAGACAGCATCCAGTCCCATTGCACGCAAAACCGCCTCCTTAAAGCCCTCCGGCATCCGTAAATTTTTTGATATCGTCAGCGAGATGACCGATGCCATCTCCCTGGGCGTGGGTGAGCCGGATTTTGATACGCCCTGGCATATCCGGGATGAGGGTATTTACTCCCTGGAAAAAGGACGAACCTTCTATACCTCCAATGCAGGCTTAAAGGAATTAAAGCAGGAAATCTGCAGCTATATGAAGCGCACCCAGGATATCGACTATCATTATAATGACGAGGTGCTGGTGACCGTCGGCGGCTCCGAGGCCATTGATCTGATGTTCCGCGCCCTGATCGATCCCGGGGATGAGGTACTGATCCCCCAGCCCAGCTACGTCTCCTATGAACCCTGCGCCATCCTGGCCGATGCGGTGCCTGTAATCATCAACCTGAAAGAGGAAAATCTCTTCCGCCTGACTGCTCAGGAACTGGAAGATGCCATCACCCCTCGCAGCAAGATTCTGGTGCTTCCTTTCCCCAACAATCCTACCGGTGCCATCATGGAAAAAGAGGACTTGGAGGCCATTGCCGAGGTAATCCGGCGTCATGATCTCTACGTTCTGTCCGATGAGATCTATGGGGAGCTGACCTATACCGATAAGCATATTTCCATCGCCTCTCTCCCCGGCATGAAGGAGCGCACCGTTCTGGTCAACGGCTTTTCCAAGGCCTATGCCATGACCGGCTGGCGTCTGGGCTACGCCTGCGGCCCTGCAGAGATCATCGGTCAGATGGTGAAGATTCATCAGTATGCCATCATGTGTGCTCCCACCACCAGCCAGTATGCCGCTGTGGAAGCCCTGAAAAACGGGGATGAGGATGTGCAGATGATGCGCCAGTCCTACAACGAGCGCCGCCGCTTTGTGGTGCATGCTCTCCACGAGATGGGACTGCCCTGCTTCGAGCCTCTGGGCGCCTTTTACGTCTTCCCCTGCATTAAGGAATTCGGCTTATCCAGCGAGGAATTTGCCGAGCGTCTGCTGCGGGAGGAAAAGGTGGCCATCGTACCCGGCACCGCCTTCGGTGACTGCGGAGAGGGCTATCTGCGTATTTCCTATGCTTATTCCATTGAAAATCTGCGTATTGCCTTAGGACGTCTGGCTGACTTTGTCAGCAAGCTTCGAAAGGAATAAGGCAGCTTCGCTGCTCAGAAATGAGGTTAGTGTGAAAAATCTGCTTGATAGCAGATTTTTCGCCCGTCAGGATGTGACGTAAACGTCACATCCTGATCTGATGGCAGACGAGAATCTGAGATTCTCGTCGCCGCTTCGCAGCAGAGCTGCTCAGAAATGAGGTTATCATGCACATTGTTCTTCACGAGCCGGAGATTCCCAGCAATACCGGCAACATCGGTCGTACCTGCGTGGCTACCGGCACTTCCCTGCATCTCATCGAACCCCTTGGCTTTCTCCTGAATGAAAAAGCAGTCAAGCGGGCAGGCATGGATTACTGGCAGCACCTGGATTTGCACCGTTACATCAATTACAAGGATTTTCAGGAGAAAAATCCCGGCGCCGTGGTCTGGTACGCCACTACCAAGGCCCATCAATGTTACACCGATGTCACCTTCGGTCCGGACGATTACATCATGTTCGGCAAGGAGAGCGCCGGCATTCCGGAGGAAATTCTGGTGGAAAATGAGGCGCACTGCATCCGTATTCCCATGAATCCCCAGATTCGTTCCCTGAACCTGTCCAATTCCGTGGCCATCGTCCTCTATGAAGCCCTGCGGCAGAACCAGTTCTCTGCCATGGAAAAGGAAGGGGAGCTGCATCGTCTTCACTGGAAGGAAAAGGTATAAAAATTTAAAACTAAAAAAATACTCGATAACCTTTCCTTCAAACTGCAAGGATGCTGAAAGTGTCATCATCATATAAGGAGTGTTATAGAACAAAAAGCGGCTGTCAGATACCTGTTTACCATAGAAGCAGGCGATCTGACAGCCGTTTGTTTAGTGCAATCACTATGATTGCTGATTGACACTGATTGACGATGATTGATGCTGTTTGTTGCTGATTGGTGCTATTTGATGCAGATTGATGCTGATGGATGCTGATGGATGCTGATGGTGCCAATCAATCCTCCAATGCATCATTAATATCTGAGCGCTGCAGAGAGAAGATGAACTCACTTCCCACCCCCTCTGTGCTGATCAGATTGATATTTTCTCCGTGAGCTCTGATGATTTCCCGGACGATAGACAGGCCAAGTCCCGTCCCTTTCTTATCTTTTCCTCTGGATAAATCCGTCTTATAAAACCGATCCCAGATCAGTTTCTGGTCATCCTTGGGAATGCCGATGCCGCTGTCCTTCACAGAAACAAAAACCTTGCTGTGGCGCTCTGTGGTCTCAATCCGTATCACAGAATCATGGTGACTGAATTTGATGGCGTTATCCACCAGATTATACAATACCTGCTGAATTTTTCCACTGTCTGCATTGACGTACAGCTCTTCTCCGGATAGGATCAGCTCAATAGCTATCCTCTTGGAGCGGCAGGTCTGCTCGAAGGAAGCTGCCACCGACCGCACCGTCCTGTTGATATCAAAGTCTGTCTTGTCCAGCATCATTCCCGGGGTATTCAGATTATTAAGCGTCAACAGACCATTGGTCAGCTTGATCAGTCTGTCCGTCTCATTCTGCAGAATCAGCAGATATTTTCCATGCATTTCCGGCGGAATCGTGCCATCCAGCATGGCCTCCAGAAATCCCCGGATAGAGGTGAGCGGAGAGCGGAAATCATGGGAGACATTGGCGATGAACTTTTTCTGGTCATCCTCCGATCTGGCGATCTCACTGGCCATATAATTCAGGGAGGCCGCCAGATATCCCATTTCATCCTCGCTCTCCACGCTGAACTGATAGTGCATATTGCCCGCCGCATACTGCTCCGTGGCTGCTGTAATCTTGCGCAGCGGTATATAGACGATCTCCGTAAAGAAAATCAGAATGATCAGGGAGAGCAAAAACAGCACCAACAACATGAGATAGGAAATGTTCAGAAGACTGTTGGCCGTCTCCGCTATCTTCTCCATGGACATGTGAATGATCACATATCCTCTGGTCTTGTAATTACTGGTGATAGGCGCAAAAACGCTGAGCTTCTCCTCCTGAAAGTACCCGAAAAAATTCCCTTCTGTATAGAACTTTCCCCCTGTCACCGTGGGATCAAAGTTCTCTACATACACCACCTCTCCCGCTCCGCTCTCCTGCGCTGTATTTACCACCATACGCCCGGAAGGGTTAATGATCCAGATGTCCGCATCCAGATAGGCTGACAGGGCAGTGAGCTGTTTGGTCACGGAATCCAGCGAGACCTCGGAATTATACAGGTCCGCCGCATAGGTATTGGCAATCACCGTAGCCTCTGCATAGAGGTCGGAGGCCTCCTCGCGTTTACAGTGCTCCTGCAGCATACTGGAAACAAAAGTACTGACGATGATAAACCCGAACAGGCCAAAAAGCAGATAGGCCAGTATAAATTTAAGATACAATGTTTTTTTCATACTAATCCCCATTCCGCAGGCGCTCTGCGCCGAAGGAATCACTGTCTTTTATCAAGGTGTCACCTTGAACTTATAGCCAATCCCCCAGATTGTGGCGATTTCCCAGTTGGCGTGGTCATTGATCTTTTCCCGGATTCGCTTGATATGCACGTCTACGGTGCGGGTATCTCCGATATACTCATAGCCCCAGATCTGGTCGAGAAGCTGCTCTCTGGTAAAGACATGATTGGGGGAAGCCGCCAGGAAATACAAAAGCTCCAGTTCCTTCGGCGGCATATCCACCGCCTTTCCCATATAGATAACAGAGTAATTGGTCAGATTGATGGTCAGGTCCTGGTATTCCACGATCTTCTCCGCCGGCGCGCTCTCCCCACTCCCTGCGGGACGATAACGCCTAAGCACCGCCTTTACTCTCGCCACCAGTTCCTTGGAATCAAAGGGCTTTTCCATATAATCGTCAGCCCCCAGCTCCAGGCCAAGCACCTTATCAAAGATTTCTCCCTTTGCAGAGAGCATGATGATCGGCACCTGGGATTTCTGGCGCACCTCTCTGCAGACCTGATAGCCGTCGATTCCCGGCAGCATCAGATCCAGAAGGATCAGATTGGGCTGATAGGACTTTACTGCCTCCAGCGCAGATTCTCCATCCCCCACGATCAATGTGTCATAGCATTCCTTTGTCATATAGAGACTGATCAGCTCCGCGATATTATTATCATCATCTACGATCAGTATTTTCTGCTTTGCTGCCGTCATAGTTTCCTCCTTATGCCGCTTCACGGCATTCGCCTAAGCATTGATGACGTTTACAGCATCAGTGCTGTTTGTACTGTACTCATTGTACAGGATATTCCTGTTATTCGCTGAGTGTGACGATTGTGACGCCGGCATCCCCCTCACCGAAATCGCCGGCCCGATAGGACTTGATCCACTTCTGTCTGCGCAGATATTCCTGCACGGCCTTTCGCAGCGCACCGGTTCCCTTTCCGTGTACCACTCGCACGCTGGTCAGATGGGACATACGGGCATCGTCCAGATATTTGTCCAGCTCGTTGATGGCCTCGTCCGTGGTCTTTCCGAGGAGATTGATCTCCGGAGAAATGGATCTGGCTCTGCCAAAATCCATCTGTCCGCTGCTTTTTCCAGATGCGCCCTGAAAAGCTCCCCGCAGACTGCTGCGGTTATTTTTCCTGCCTGTTCCCGCCGGCAGGGCATTGCCCATAGCATCCTCTTCGATAATCACCAAATCGTCAATCGACGCCTGGGAGCGCATGATACCGCACTGTACGAAAAGCTTGCCGCTTCGATCCGGTTTGGAACTGACGGTGCCTGTCAGCCCCATGGAAAGAATCTTTACCTTTGTGCCGGGAATCAGATCCTGGGGATTGATCTTCTTTTTTGCAGTCTGCTTTACTGTCTTCGGTGCCAGGGACTCACTGCGCTTTGAGATATGCTCACGCAGCTTGGTACGGGTCTTTTCCATGGACACATTGTCGCCGCCGGCTTTCCCCGCCTTTCGCAGATCGGAAATAGCCTGATCCGCCTCGTTCTTGGCCTCCTGCAGGATGTCTCTGGCCTGCTCATTGGCTGCTGCCAGAATCTTCTCCTTCTTTGCCTCCAGCTGATTTTCCCGGTCCTTCAGCATTTTCTGCTGCTGTTCCACCTGTTTGCGCAGCTGCTGCACTTCTTCTCTTTCCCGCTGGGCAGTTCGGCGTTGGATTTCCAGATCTGCCAGGAGATCCTCAAAATTCTGCGTTTCCTGACTGAGCTGTTCCTTTGCCGTCTCAATGATGTAATTGGGCAGTCCCAGTTTCTGGGAAATCGCAAAGGCATTACTCTTACCCGGGATGCCCACCAATAGCCGGTAAGTGGGCTGCAGCGTCTCCACATTAAATTCACAGCTGGCATTCTCTACCCCCTCTGTGCGCATGGCAAAGACCTTCAGCTCACTGTAATGGGTGGTAGCCAAAGTGCGAATCTGTCTGGTATGGAAGAAATTAAGGATGGAGATAGCCAGTGCCGCACCTTCGGTAGGGTCCGTACCTGCCCCCAGCTCATCAAACAGACAAAGGCATTCTCTGTCTGCCCGACGCAGGATATCCACGGTAGCCGTCATATGGGCGGAAAAAGTGGACAGATTCTGCTCAATGCTCTGCTCATCGCCAATGTCCGCATAGACCTCCCGGAATACAGACAGTTCACTTCGGTCTCCGGCAGGAATATGCAGCCCCGCCATACCCATGAGCTCGAAAAGTCCCACCGTCTTCAGTGTGACCGTCTTACCGCCGGTATTAGGGCCGGTGATTACCACCATGTCATAGTCTTTTCCCATCTCGATGTCGATGGGCACCACTTTCTTTTTATCGATCAGCGGATGTCTGCCCTGTCGGATGGATATGAAATGTTCCGTATTAAAAACAGGACGGACCGCATTCTGCTCCATGGCCAGAGATGCTCTGGCAAAGATAAAATCCAGCTGTGTCATGTTCCTGGCATCATCCCGCAGTTCTGTCAGGTGCTCCCCTGCTGCCGCGGACAGCTCCGCCAATACCTTCTCGATCTCCTTCTGTTCCTCGATAAAAAGCTCCCGCAAGGCATTATTGAGCTCTACGACTGCTGCAGGTTCGATAAACAGCGTGGAGCCGGTCTGCGACTGGTCGTGCACCAATCCGGGAACCTGCGCCTTGTACTCTGCCTTCACCGGCAGACAATACCGGTTATCCCGCATGGTGATCACATTGTCCTGTAAATAGGAGGCACTGCTGCCGTTCACCATTCTGGTCAGCTGGGCATGGATCTTTTCATTGGCCTGCAAGATGCTGCGGCGCACCTTTTTGAGGGCGGGGCTGGCATCATCTGCCACTTCCTCCTCGGAGAGAATGCACCGGCGTATCTCCGAGGAAAGCTGGGTCAGGGGCGCCAGGCAGTCAAAGAGATCAAAAAGAGAATCCTCTTTTTGATCAGCATCCTCTACACCGGTCTTGTCATTTCGCCCATAAGCCCGGACTCTGGCCACATTTTCCAGAAATGAGGAAATGTGCAGCAGCTCCGAGGGTGTCAGCGAAGAGCCGATGGCCAGTGCCTTAAAGGCACTGCCAAAGTCCCGGTTGCTGCCAAAGGAAATGCTGCCTTTTCTAAACAGGAATCCCAGGGCATCCTCTGTCTGCTGCTGCATCCGCTCTATCTCCGGCAGGCTGGAGAGGGGCATCAGTTCCCTGCACAGGGCCTTTCCGGGTGCGGAGGTGGCGTGCTCTGTCAGCTGTTGTATGATTTTCTGATATTCTACGATTCGTAATACTTTCTCGTTCATTATTACCTCTTTACGCCGCAGTTTACTGCGGCAGCATGAGGAGAATTTCGCGCAGGCGAATTCTCCGATGTGATCTCGAATGGATGACGTTTACGGCATTCATTCGGTTTGAAAGGAATGCTATCGAGCATTTCTTTCAAACTCACCTCTTTATGCCGCATTGTTAAATTCGTTATTCAGTATAACATAGAGCGATTGCTCTGCATCATCTTGATAGTAAATTAGGTGCCGCCCGGCCATGCACCGGAGCGCGGCAGATGTCTCGCACCATGCACTTTGCACCGTTTTGCTATGGTTTGCCTCTCGCCTTCGGATGGCCGGCCCTTAACTCGCATCCCCGCCTGATGCGGGTCTGCTCAGACAGGCGGGCCTATCGGACGCGCTCTGAAAGCGCGTCCGATACCATCCTGCGGCTTCGATGCAAACCATGCAAAACTGGCGCGCAGTGCAAAGGATGCGAGCCATTCTGCCACGCCCCGGCGCATTACATTTTGACAATGCGATACATTTGACGACGCATTGCATTGACGATGCATTACATTTGCCGACGCGTTACATCTGCCGACGCATTACATTGCCGATGCATTACATTTGCTGACGCATTACATTTTCCAATCTGTAATTGTTTTCCCTGGGCACGTTTTTCAAGTCTGACAGCATGTATATATGTTCGAGGAGTGGGCTATAACAGAACTATAACAGTACTGTAACAGAACTATACCACGCAAAGTCTGAAGCAGCTTTTTTCGCAGATTTTTACATACAGCCCATATAGTCTGTGCTTTACAGTTTCAAGTTTAGCGACTATACTGAGGGCGCGCAGCGCATCTGCGCTACTTAACATATGTAACATATTTTTCTCAGATTATCACAGATAATCTGAAAAATAGAAAATGGGGATGCCTATGAAAAATTACAATTACGATGTAAGCACAGATAAATTCATGAATCGACAAGGGCTTTCAGCAATCGTCCTCAGCCACAGGGATTACCAAAAAGAATCCAGGCAATGCAGGACTTGGACGAGCACTTCCTCTGTTCTTCTGTTTCTTCCTCTGCTCCTGCTCTGTCTCTTTCTCTCGCCGGGGCTCTGCAGTCAGGCAGCCGGCGTCACGGTCATGCTGGATCCCGGCCACGGCGGTCCCAATGCCACCAGTGACAATCTGGGAGCTCAATATGCTCCCTATTCCGAAAAGGCACTGACGCTGGAGCTGGCGCAGCGGATTGCCGCCGAACTGGCGCAATATGATGGCATAACGGTCGGTCTCACCCGCACAGGAGATACCTCTCTTACTCTGGCGCAGCGGGCTGCTGCTGCAAAAGCAGGGCAGGCCGACCTGTTGGTAAGTCTTCACTTTAATGCCACCGGCAGTCATCTTTTCTACGGCGCAGAGGTGTGGACTTCTGCCTTTGGCAGCAACTATGCTACAGGCGCATCTTTTGGCCAAACCGTACTCTCCAATCTCCAGACTCTGGGGCTGTACAGCAAAGGCATAAAGACCCGCATCGGCTCCCACGGCGACTACTACGGTATCATCCGGGAATCTGTCGGGCGCGGCATTCCCGCTGTCATTATCGAACACTGCTATATGGACAATCAGACAGACCGCACTCTTGGGGTGGCGAATCTCTCCGCTCTGGCCCACGCTGACGCCACCGCTATTGCCCAGTATTTTCACCTGAAAGCCAAAAGCGGTTCTCCTGACTATAGCAGCTATGTTCGTCCTGCAGTCTCTGCGGCTCCTGCTGCAGGGATTTCCCAGGATGTAACGCCGCCGGAGACCTGCCGCCTGGAAGTTCTCTCCAACGACGGTGCGGGACACATCACCTGCCGTCTCACTGCCAAGGACAGCGACAGTATTTATCCGGTACTTTACTATTCCTTCAGCGTCAACGGTGTTTCCACGGCTCTGCTGCCTTACAGTCAATCTGCCGGCAGTATTACCTTTACGGCCACTGTTCCTCAGGGGCAGACCAGCACCATCACTGCCACCGCCTATAACAGCTATGAGCTGTCCACGGTCAGCAATACCGTCACTGTAAATTAATCAGACGCAGCATTTCTTTCAAACCGTATGGACGATGTTCACGTCATCCATGCAGATAAATGGCGTGAAATGCCATTTGGTTTTGCGTCGGAGAATTCTCCTCACAATGCTGCAGCTGCCTGCGGAATGGAGATCACTATGAAAATTCAAATCTTAGAACTCATTGAAGGTGCAAAAAAAGCGGAAGGTCTCACGGTCATCATTGACGTCTTCCGGGCTATGTCCCTGGAGTGCTGTCTGTTTGCTCAGGGAGCTTCCCTGATCTATCCCATCGGCTCTCTGGAGGATGCTTTTGCCCTAAAAAGAAAGCATCCGGATTGGCTGCTCTGCGGTGAACGGGGCGGCGCCAGGGTAGAGGGCTGTGACTACGGCAACTCCCCTTCTCAAATCGCCGGATGTAATCTGACCGGCCGCACCATCATCCATTCCACCAGTGCCGGTACACAGGGCATCGTCAATGCGGTGCATGCTGATGAAATCATCTGCGCCGCGCTCATCAATGCGGATGCCGTAGCCTCCTATATTCGTTACAAAAACCCGGAAAAGGTTTCCATCGTAGCGATGGGGGAGGCAGGTCTTCGCCGTGCCAACGAGGATCTGCTGTGTGCTGAGTATATCCGCAGCGTCCTGGAGGGAAATCCTATCCCTGTACAGGAAAGAGCCGACGCCCTTCGCCACAACGGCGGCGAGCATTTCTTTGATCCTGCCATGCAGGATGTATTTCCGGAACAGGACTTTTATATCTGCACGGAGTGCAATCAATTTCACTTTGTCAACGGCATCTCCCGAAATGAAGAGGGACTGCTCACTGCAAAACCGATCTGGCGCGCGCGCTAGCCCGGGCTCTGTCATTCTCAATCCACTCATCTAATGTCAGAGGTGTGTAATCCGAATACCCACAAAAGCAATTAATCATGCAGCAGGGGATTTGTATCCTTTCCCCTGCTGCATCTACCGTCCAGGTCTGTCTGGTGATCTCCTGAAACTGCTCCAAAAGTCGCTGGTCAGTGGTGTCATGGACGTGACCGTAAAGCATATACGTTTTAGAGTTTCCTTTCTTATCTCTGCGATACTGGCCGTTGTAGCACATGACGGGATAATGGCACAACACTATTCTTCTGCCATTATCATGCATTTCCGCGTAATGATGGATCCAGATAAATCTATTTGTATTGGCATCCTTCTTATCCACAAAGTTGTCGTGATTGCCTCTGATCAGGTAGAGTTTTCCCTTCAACTGAGACAACAGCGCATTGGTCTGCTCCACATTCCCCCAGGACAGATCCCCCAGAATCACCACCTCATCATTCTTCCGCACTCTGCTGTTCCATTTATCGATCATGTAAGCATTCATTTCTTCTGCAGAAGCAAAACCACGATAATCCATCTTGTCATTTAATGCCCCATGAAAGAAATGCGGGTCTGCTATATAATAACGCATAAGTTCTGTTTCCTCCCTCTGCAGACTGTCCGTGCCTGCCGAAGGAAAAGAGCTGCCGTACATTCTCCTGCCGGTCGCCCAGGTCCGACGAGTGTCTGTGCAGCTATGTCCAAAATCGGCGCCGGCAGTCTTATGACTCCTTCCGGGATACCTTTTTCTTTCCCGGTCTGTTCTTTTCCCAGATAATATAAAGCCCCCGCAGCAGCAGATTTTCATCCATTACGATCTTATGGCGGCAATAGGGAGCAATCCGCTCTGCCATGCCTCCGGTGGCCACTACACTGGCCAGGCTGCATCCTATTTCCTCCTCAAAATGGTCCAATATCCCGTCCACTGCTCCGGCCTGTCCGAAGACCACACCGGTCTTCATGCAGTCCACCGTATTGGTGCCAATGGCTTTCTTAGGTGCCATGATCTCTATACGAGGCAGCAGAGAAGTTTCCCGGGTCAGCGCATTCAGCGAAATAGCCAGACCGGGCATGATGGCACCGCCCCTGAACTTTCCCTTTTCATCCAGAACCGAAAAGGCAGTGGCAGTGCTCATGGAAATCACCACGCAGGGAAGAGGATACCTTTCCTTTGCTCCTACAGCAGCAGATACCAGATCCGCCGCAATGGTCCCCGGATCATCCAGACCGATGTTCAGACCGGTTTTAAGCCCGGCTCCCACCACCAGAGCCTCTGTCCCGGTCAGAAGCCGCACCGCCCTGCGAAGGGTCTCTGTCATAGGCGGTACCACAGAGGAAATCACTGCTCCCTCCACCTGCGCCAGTTCCACCCTGCACAGTTCTAAAATCCGTCCGATATCCGCTGCATACTCAAAGTGGGTGCGTCTGGGATTGGTCTCCATGCGAAAGACATTCAGAATCTCCCCCTGATTGTCAATGCACCCAATCACCGTATGCGTATTTCCCGTATCCAGTGCCAGAATCATTTTTATCCTTTCTATGCCGCGGTTTACCGCGGCAGCACGAGGAGAATTTCGCGCAGGCGAATTCTCCGATGTGATCTTTCATTGATGACGTTTACGGCAGAAAACCTGCCAGCTGTTCCAGATAATCTCCCTCAAGGTCCTCGATTTTACCGGCATCACAGGCTGCCGTCAGCGCCGGGTCTATGGGCAGTCTTCCCAGGATCTGCAGTCCTTCCTTTTCTGCGATGCCCTCCAGCCGGCTCTCGCCGAATACAGAGATTTTCTCTCCGCAATGGGGACACTTCATGTAACTCATATTTTCCACCAGGCCAAGAATGGGAACATTCATCATTTTGGCCATTCCCACAGCCTTCTCCACGATCATCCCCACCAATTCCTGCGGCGTGGTCACCACGATGATGCCGTCCACCGGCAGAGACTGAAACACAGTCAGAGGAATGTCTCCTGTTCCCGGAGGCATGTCAATGAACATGTAATCCAGCTCTCCCCAGGCCACATCCTTCCAGAACTGCTGCAATGTGCCGGTAATTACAGGACTGCGCCAGATCACCGGTGCATTCTCATCCTCCATCAGAAGATTCATGGACATCACCTTGATGCCGGCGGCAGATTCCGCCGGATACAGGCCTTCTTCATCCGCCTGCAGATCATGAAAATCCACTCCGAACATCTTCGGAATGCTGGGACCTGTGATATCTGCGTCCAGAATACCCACCCGGTAGCCTTTTCTCTGCATGGTCACTGCGCTGATTCCCGTCACCAGCGATTTACCCACGCCGCCTTTGCCGCTGACGACGGCAATCATCTTTTTCACATGGCTGCCCGGATTGGGCGCCACCAGAAAGCTGTTTTTGTCCTTCTTTTCACATGCTTCACTGCAGCTGCTGCAGTCACTTGCACACTCGCTCATATTAATCCCCATTCCGCAGGCGCTTTGCGCCGGAGGAATCTCAAAGCAAATTTCAGATTTGCTTTGAGATCGGCGCTATTGGTGACGCCTGCGGCACCAATAGCTGTGCGAAAACAATGAGAATCTCAGATTCTCTTAATCGAATTTCTAATTCGATTTGCCATCGGGCATATTTTTCACACTAACCTCTTTTCACTTTAAAATCACGCCTACCGGGCAGTGGTCCGATCCCATTACCTCACTATAGATCATGGCATCCTCTAACTGCGGTGTCATAGCCTCGGAGCAGACGAAATAATCAATGCGCCACCCCGCATTCCTCTCTCTGGCATGGAATCGATAGGACCACCAGGAATAGGCCTCTGCCTTGTCCGGATAGAAATAGCGATAGGTATCCACAAAGCCACTATCCAGCAGGATGCCCAGCTTTTCCCGCTCCTCGTCAGTAAATCCCGCATGTCCGCGATTTGACTTGGGATTCTTCAAATCGATCTCCTTGTGCGCCACATTCAGATCGCCGCAGAAGATCACCGGCTTTTTCTCCTCCAGCCTTTTGATATAGGAAAGAAACGCCTCCTCCCAGGTCATGCGATAGGACAGGCGCTGCAGCTTATCCTGAGAATTCGGCACATATTCTGTGATCAGGTAGTATTCCGGGTACTCCAACGTGATGACCCGGCCTTCGTGGTCATGTTCCTCTATCCCAAGTCCGTAGAATACCTGCAGCGGCTCCTCCTTCGTAAAAACAGCTGTGCCGGAATATCCCTTCTTTTCCGCATAATTCCAATATTGATGATAGCCTGGCAGTTCCAGATTCACCTGCCCAGCCTGCAGCTTAGTCTCCTGCAGACAAAGGGCATCCGGCTGTTCCCTTTCCACAAATTCCAGAAACCCTTTCCCCAGGCAGGCCCGCAGACCATTTACATTCCAGGAAATAAATTTTTTCATTTTAATCCTCATTTCTGAGCAGCTATGCTGCGAAGAGGCGACGAGAATTTCAGATTCTCTTAATCGAACTTCTAATTCGATTTGACATCAGGACTATTTGTTTCACAGAAACAAATAGCTGTGCGAGGAGACGAGAACTTCTTCATCCCTTTGTTGTTCATGAATTGTGCTATAATAAAAACATATATACAGCTTCTTTATCTTCGCACAAACAGCAGGTAAAGTAAACCGCTGTACCAACGCACATCGGCATCACCTATCGCTGCCATTTATATTGACATTTGCAGTTCCGGTTCCCATCGCCTGTAAGCTGTACCCATTCATCAGAATTCATTAGAAATTATTAGAAATCATCAGAAAGGTTCTACATTTATGGAAGATATCAACATCGCACTTTTGATTGACGCTGACAATATCAGCGCCAAATACATCTCCGGCATTCTGAGTGAGCTCTCCAAATACGGCAAGATCACCGTTCGACGCATGTACGGAGACTGGTCACAGGAAAGACTTCGCAACTGGCTCTCCGCCGCCTCCGGCTACTCTCTGACACCCATGATGCAGCAAAATAACACCCCGGGCAAAAACGCCTCCGATATCTGCATGATCATCGACGCCATGGACATTCTGTATACCGGTGAGGTGCAGGGATTCTGCATAGCCTCCAGCGACGGAGATTTTAATAAACTGGCCACCCGTCTGCGGGAAGCCGGCAAGTTCGTCATCGGTATGGGCGAAAAAAAGACCCCCGAATGCTTCCGCGTCTCCTGTGAGCGTTTTATATTCCTGGATGTCATTGAGGATGTCTCTGAGGAAGAGGAATTAAAACCCACTAAGTCTACAGCAAAAGCCAAGTCTCCGTCATCCAAAAAAACCGCCTCCCGCCAGAAGAAAAACGTCTCGGAAACAGATTCCGATATGGGCGGCGTCTACTTCGCAGACTCTCCGGCCGTCTACACTTCCTATGTCATGGATACCAACGGCACTGCTTCCTACCGCGGCGATGCAGCGGAGAATGCTGACAGCGAGTTCAGCCGCAGCAGCAATGCAGACATAGACCCCGGTGCAGATACAGACACCGATACGGATACAGAGACAGGCGCCGATGGCATGCCCCTTTTCACTGACAAGGCCACCATCGAAAATGCCATCATCAAAATGATTTCCGATAACAGTGCGGAGGGAAAGGAGACCGGCCTGGGTGAGATTGGCTCCCGGCTCGTCAAGATTTTCCCGGATTTCGATACCCGCAACTATCACTTCAGCAAGCTGTCCGAATATCTGAAGGATTTTCCTTCCCTGTCTGTCACTAACAGGGACAATGCCGTATGGGTATCCTTAAAGGGTGCCTCCGATGCAGAGATCGAACAGCAGATCTTTCAGGTCTTCCGCCGCCACAAGTGTAAGGAAATGGAGCTCTCTACCCTAAAGCGGGAGCTGATGGAGATCAATCCCAGCCTCAATGCCACCATCAAAAAGAGCGGTGTGACCCGTTTTTCCGTTTATCTAAAACGCAAGATTCATTCCCTGGAAGTCAACGGCCCCAGAGTGCGTATCCTGCCTGCCTCCAAAAAGGGTGAGAACTAGGAAATTCCGCAGCTATAGTAAAAAGACACAGTCGCCATAAAACGACTGTGTCTTTTTGCTATAGCTGCTGTATCTGCCCTTACAGATCCTCTTCCTCTTCATCCTCTGCCAGGATAGCCGGCGCATATCTGTGCAGGAAGCCTTCTACCTTTGCCCAGTAGCCCACCGGATCCATGATCACGCTGTTCACATGGTCAGCGCCGGGCACCCAGAGGAATTCCTTGGTGCAGGAAGCTGCTGCATACAGCCGGGGCATCATGGAAGAAGGAACGAAATTATCTGCCTCACCGTGAATAAACAAAGTCGGTGTCTGAGAATGACGGACGTAATTGATGGGAGATGCCTTAGCCAGGTCAAAGTGTGCTCTCACCAGACAGATCAGACGCACCATCTGCAGCATCAAAGGTGCAGGAATGATGGCACCGTCCAGGCTGTTATAAACAGAGACGAATTCCTCCATGGCCGAGGTGTAACCACAGTCCTCTACGGCTGCCAGCACTTGAGAGGGCAGCACCTCGCCGGTGGTCATCATGACCGTCGCTGCACCCATGGACACACCGTGAAGAATCATCACCGCCTTAGGATCCATTTCCAGAATGTAATCCACCCAGCGAATCAGGTCGTAGTGATCCGGGTATCCCATGCCCACATAGCTGCCGTCACTGCCGCCATGTCCCCGCAGATCCGGCAAAAGCACATTCATGCCCAATTCATCGTGGTAATACTTTGCAAAAAGTCCCATGCTCTCCGCGCTGTCCGCATAGCCATGGACACAGATCGCATAGCGGTGGCAGTTAGAATTCAGAGAAGGAATCAGGTTGCCGTGCAGCTTAGTGCCGTTGTCTGCCGTGGTATACACATCTCTGCGCAGCACATGGGTATTCATCCATCTTCTGCCCTTTACAAATTCCTTTTTGATAGGCTCACTGTCATGACGATGGTCATAGGTCTTGGGTGTCAGGGAAAATTTGAAAAAGAAATTAGCGGCACCGATCAGCGCACCGATCGTCGCACAGCCTGTCATTTCCATAAGTGTCCCCGCCACACTGAATGTACTCTTTTTCTTGCTCATAAGAGATTCCTCCTTCTCTTTGCAGGCAGCAGCCGCTTTCCTGTCCGGCTACTGCTCATTTTCTTCTGTCCGCACCTGCACACTCACAGTGAATGTAGAGCCCATACCCTTTTCACTGCGCACCTGGATGCTGCCGCCCATGCGGCGAATCAGCTCTCTGGCCACTGAGAGGCCGAGGCCTGTGCCTGCCGGCGCCACTTCCCCCTCCGGTGCGCCACTGAAGGGATCAAAAAGTCCCGGCAGCTTATCCTCGTCAATGCCGCTGCCTGTATCCTGTACGATAAACCGCAAAAGCACCTTATCGCCGCCGCTTTGCTGCAGCTGTGTCTGCAGGGTGATCTGCCCTCCGGCCGAGGTGTATTTCACCGCGTTATCCAGAATGGAAAACAGAGCCTGCTCTAACTTCACCCGGTCACCGATCATCTGCTCCGGAATCTCACCAAGCGCAGGCTTTAATACGAACTGCAGGTTTCTGGCCTTGCACCGGCTGCGCACATAGGCACAGATGCCGTCCATCATCTCCTTATAGGAGAAGCTGCGCTCCTGAATATTTTTCCAGGAATCCCCTTTCCTGACGGTCTCCGGAATGGACTGCAGCGCAGCAAGAATCTCTCTGGCCGCTGTGGTGATCTGTGCCCCGGTCTTGCCGCTCTCTGTCAGGGAGGCACCGGGACCCTGCTGCAGCTTGGCTGACAGGGACAGGATCTCTTTCACAGGCTCCTCAGTCTCTGCCCGCAGACGGCTCAGAAAATCTTCCTTCAAACGGCTCTCCTGGGCAGCTTCCAGATAATAATTCCGGTAAGAATAGGTTTCCTTTTCCTCCTGCATTCTGGTGGCAGTATCATCTGTGGCAAAAATGCCGTAAATCTCTTCTGCTCCGTCCATGCGCACGAAGCGAAGTTTCTGGGTGCGCCTGCGGCCGTCTGTGCCGATAACATCAATACGGCAGCTCACTTCTCCTTCAATCTCTGTCTCTCTGCTCAATGCTTCCAGAGAAATGGAATCGATGAATTCCTCCGGTTTCTTTCCGTTGGTCTTATAAAAATCAATAAAATCTTCGCTGTAAGTACCTACCCTTGGCGGCAGTACCGGTGCGCTGCCCTCCTCATCCGCATAAAACATGGTGAAGTGGTCTGCCTGACCATCCAGACAGGCTATATAATCACAGGCATTTCTGGCTGCTCTGTTTTCCAGACGACGAAGCATCTCCGAGCTGCTCACATCCCGCAGATAGCCGTACCCGATGAGATTGCCCTGCTCCTGCGTATCGGTCAATTCCATCTGCACCTGCGCGTAGCGAAGTCTGTTCTGTGCTGTGTACCGGATGATCATCGCCGGCAGCACGGTTTCTGCGCCTTGCTCCAATAAAAGGGGTCTCGCCCAGTCCGCCGCACCGGAGGGCATGCCTCCTTCTCCGGTCTGCGCCGCCCGACACAGCTCGCTGAAGGTCTGCACCAGCTCGTCATAGGAAATCTCTCCCTGCCCCTGCTGATCATCCTCTTCATGCAGCACATCCGGCAGCAGTCCTGCCACCCCCTGCACCTTATTTTCGGTGATGTCCGCCAGAAACAGTCCCAGACAGCTGCTCTCTCCTGCTTTCAACTTCTCTGCCTCTGTCTCAAAGCTTTCCCGCAGCTGGCTCCGACGCTTCTGTTCCCGTTCCACCAAAGCAGCATTGTCTCTGCGAAGGCTCTCCTCCTCTTCCCGCTGCTTGGTGCGGTCCGTATAAGTCAGATACACCAGCATGCCGGCATCCTTGTCTCTGGAAGCGCATACAGACAGGCTGATCCACTTCTTTTCATCGGAAACACAGGGATAAATGCCGCAGGCATTGTCTCTGGGAGAGGCCAGCACATGGTTCTTTATCAGGCTTTCCTTGGTCACGCCGGTCATCTGCAGTCCATAGAAGAAATCTCTGGATACACCCTGCAGATAATCCTCCATCTTTACACCCAGCATCGCCGGCATACTGTCGCTGACGTAGACTGCCTTGCTGTGGGTGCCGTCATACTGCAGTACGCAGATGCAGGTGGGCAGATGGGAAACAATGCCGGCAAAAAGGGATGCGGTCATCCGCAGCTTTGTATGTCTCTCTCTGGCATGGGACACATCCCGAAACAGACAGTAATAGACCGTATTATTCTCATCCTGATAAGTAGGCCTTGCCACCAGCTCGCATACGGCCAAAGCACCGTCTGCCCGCTTCATCCGCAGCGTCATACTGACTTCTCTGCCGGCCTGTGCCGCCTTTTCCAACGCTTCCTTTACCTTTGCCCTGTCCTCCTCTTCGATCAGGAAAAATGGTTTGTCAGAAAGCGTGGACTGAAAACTGGTCAGCTTGATTCCTGCTGCCGCATAGCCGAAAGCACTGTAGAAGTACTGGTTCTGATACAGACTCCTTACTCCTTCTTCCTTCCGGTACGCCAGGATCATGATGCCCGCCGGAATCGCGTTGGTAAATTCCCGGATCTGCTCGGTGCCGCTTCGCTCGTAAATCCTGGAAAAATGAAGAAAAGAGACCTCGTAGGTCTCCCCGCCGGCGGTAGGCGCCATGGCCAGAGAACAGCGCAGATGCACGGTATTCTCCGGATCCTCCGGCACTAAGTTTACCTGATAGGTCACCAGGCGCGTGCCGTCTGTATGAGAGTCCGCCATGACGCTCTCCACGTCTACGTAGCGGCGGGCAGGGTCTTTTTTGATCTCCTTTTGCAGAAAAACAAGCTCTTCTGCCCTTGCCCGGAAATGGTAGACCTCTTCCGGGGTCACCCACACCACGTCCTCCGCCAGATAGGGAAGACTCTCCTGAGCATCTCTGTTTGTATAAAAGGTTACTAAAAATTCTTTTCCAAATTCAATCACTGTTTGCATAGTTTTCATTATAGCAAAGTAACCCCATTTGTGAAATACCAACTGCCATGATAAACTGTCTCTGAAAAATATGAAAAATATCCGTAGTCTTCTTTTTTGAGGTTTATTCCATGCTTTTTAATTCCTATATATTCCTTTTTATCTTTCTCCCCATCGTTCTCCTTGGCTGGTACGGCTTAAACCACTTCGGCCTCCGGCGCCTTGCCTGCGTCTTTCTCACCGGTATGTCCCTGTGGTTTTATGCCTATTTCAATATCAGCTATCTGTTTATCATCCTCTTTTCCATGGCAGCCAATTACGCCCTGAGCGGGCTGCTGGCGCTGTATGAAAAGAAGCATCCGGTCTCTCTCTTTATCCGCCGGCTTTTTCTCCTGGTCGGTCTTGCTTTAAACCTGGGACTTTTCTTTTATTTCAAGTACTTTGATTTCTTTGTGGAAAATATCAATGCCCTTTTCCATACTGCTTTCGCCCTTCGGCATATTCTGCTGCCTCTGGGCATCAGCTTTTTTACCTTCCAGCAGCTCTCCTTCATGATCGACCGGGCCAAGGGAAAGGCAAAGCACTATTCCTTCATAAGCTACGCCACCTTTGTCACCTTTTTCCCCCAGCTCATCGCCGGTCCCATCGTCCTGTATGACGAGATGATGCCCCAGTTCGAGGATCCCGCCAATCGCCGTTTTCAGCCGGAATCCTTTGCCAGAGGTGTGCTGCTCTTTGCGCTGGGACTGGCCAAAAAAGTGCTGCTGGCGGACGTGTTGGCAGTACCTGCCAACTATGGCTTTTCCTGCACCTACAATCTGGACACCCTTTCCGTCATCCTGGTGCTGCTCTCCTATGCATTTGAGCTGTACTTTGATTTCAGCGGCTATTGCGACATGGCCATGGGCCTTGGGAAGATGTTTAACATCGAGCTGCCGGAGAACTTTCTCTCCCCTTACAAGGCTGCCACTTCCAAGGAACTGTGGAATCGATGGCATGTGACGCTGACCCGTTTTTTCACCCAATATGTGTACTTTCCCCTGGGCGGCAGCCGGCGGGGTGCCCCCAGAGCCATGCTGAACATCCTCATCGTCTTTGCTCTGAGCGGTCTCTGGCACGGCGCCAACTGGACCTATGTGGCCTGGGGCATCATGCAGGGACTATTGGTGGTCTGGGACACCATCGGTCTTTTTCCTGCTGCGCCTGCACCGGGAGAAAAGCCTGCTAAGACCATTTGGGCCAAAGCAGGACATAAGCCGCTGCTGGTCATTCCAAGACCCCTGGGCACTTTCTTTACCTTCTGTCTCTTTATGATTTCTCTGGTCTTCTTCCGTTCCCAGAGTATGACTTATGCTTTTGCAATGTTCCGGCGACTCTTCGTCTTTACCTGGCCGGGCTGGCTCACCCGAACCGCCCAGCCCCTGGATCTGCCGGAGTTGTATCTGCTTACCAAGGGCGTGGAGGGCTTTGCCCCTTCCCTGTCGGTGTGGCTCTCCTTTGCCATCTGGATGCTGCTCCTTGCCTTCAGCGGCTTTTTGATCTTTACCAGGCGCAGGGCCAGTCAGATCGCCGCTTCTGCTCCTCTTAACCGGCGGACCTGTCTGCTGACTGCCCTGCTCCTGCTGTGGGGAATCATCTCCCTCTCCCAGGTCAGTACCTTCCTGTATTTCAACTTTTAGATTTCCAAGGGATTTCCCGGAAAGGCTGTTTCCATGCATTTTTCTGATTCTGAAAGTAAATCTGTACAGCAAAGTAAATCTGTACAGCAGTCTCCGCGGGCTGCTACACAGACCGCCGCACAGACTGCCGTACAGATTTCAAAGCGTTTTCTCCTTCGCCTGGCGGGCCTTCTGGCGCTTTTACTGGCGCTGGTCATTCTGGTCGTGGTGCTCTTCGATCCTTTTTATCACTACCATAAGCCCTGGTTTGGACTGACCGCTGTCCTGACAGATAAGGAGTACCAATGTGTCGGCACCCTGCGCACCTTCGATTACGACAGTCTGATCGTGGGCTCCTCCGTGGTGGAAAACAATAATAACGCATGGTTTAATGAGTCCTTTTCCTGCAATGCCATCAAGGCTGTGCGCTCCTACGGCGCTACGGCGGATCTTTGCTATCTGTTGGATGTGGCCCATGAGGACCACACTCTCACCCATGTTTTTTACAATATCGATCCTTCTTCCCTGGCCGCAGAGCCTGTGACCACCTATGCATCCACCGGCTGTCCCATGTACCTCTACGATCAGAATATCCTGAACGATTATCAGTACTGGTTTAACAAGGATGTTCTCTTTGAGAAAATCCCCTACATGCTGATGAAATCCCTCACCGGCTATGATCCGGGAGAATCCTATAACTGGTCTCAGTGGAAGACTTTCAGCACCGCCTCTATCCTCTCCAATTATGCAAGGCTACCGGAAGTCACCCCTATGATGGCAAAGGACACCTATACTTCGCAGCTGGAAGGCAATCTCGCCCTGCTGGAAAAGGAAGTATCCTCTCATCCTGAGACCAGCTATTACTTTTTCTTCCCGCCCTATTCCATTCTCTGGTGGGATAATATGAACCGCAGCGGCGAGCTGGAGAGCTATCTGTATAATGAGCAGATTGCCATGGAGCGGCTTCTCTCCTACAGCAATGTGCGGCTCTTTAATTTCCAGGCCAGAGAGGACATTGTAGCCAATCTGGACAATTACCTGGATACGCTGCATTTTTCAGCGCAGATCAATCAGCAGATGTGTGAGGATATGGCAGCCGGAAAAAATGAAGTGACGGCCGATACGGTGGGAAAAACTGCAGCAGAACTGCAGCACTTTGGAGAGCACGTGCTGACAGACCTGATTCCCGCACTGGAAAAGGACTTCCACTATGCCGAAGCGGCACAGGAGACAGAGGATACGGATACTGCCCAGACACAGACCGGCTTGCCCTTTTAACCTTTTTAACCCTTTTAACCTTTTTAACCCTTTTTCCCCTTTTAATTCTTTTAATACTTTTAATCCTTTTAATACTTTTAATCCTTTTTGTCCTTTTTATATCATGATGCCTGAATTACTCCGCGCTTTGCGCTCTCACAATCACGTCATTAAAACAGCAGGCCTTCTTTACCGTCTGAACCTGATAAAGAAGACCTGCTAAAATCTGCCAAGACCTGCTGGAACCTGCTGTATGTACATTCTCTATTGCAATATCGCTGTTTTTTATTTTTCTTTTATAAACTCTTACGATTTCTATCAAGAATTGGAAACAATTTGGACACATTTATTGTTTATCATACAGTTACAGAACTGAAACAGAGACCCCCAATCGCTGAATCAGTTCTGGAGCAATCAACAACTTTTTCATACTCCCCCCTCAAAAGCCCGCACCGCTGCGGGCTTTTTTTTGCCGTCGTTTTTTATCTGATCTGTCCGGAATCTCTGGCGTCCTGTCTGGTCTGTTCGATGGCGCCTTTAAGTCCCATGGCGGACATACGCACCGCACCGGCCCCCCAGACGATCATCTGCTCCAAGGCATCGGAAGTGGCCACCGTGATCAGGTATCTGCCTTTCTTCGGCATACTCTCCCGCATCTCGTGCACTGTCCGCTCTATATACTGATCCGCTGTCTGGGCTTCTTTGGTATAGACCACGCAGATGTTGTGATATTGAAATACCTCGCCGGGATTTCCCTTTACCTTGTAGGCATCGTAGACCAGAATCAGATGACAGCCCCGATAGCCCTGATAATCGCAGAGAATGTCCATCAGTTTGCCTCTGGCTGCCTCCAGATTATCCCTGGACAGTTCTCGAAGCTCCGGCCAGGCAAAAATAATATTGTAGCCGTCCACCAGAAGATATTCCTCCGGCGGCTGATTCCCAGCCTCTGTATTTCCCTTCCTGTTTTTATATTGATCATCCTCCGAAGCACTCTTTGCCAGTGTGTTTCCCACTGAGGGATTCTCTCTCGCTGTCTCTGCTCCAAAACCATGATATTTTTGGGCGCTTCGCTGCCATTTCTGTCCCCGGCTGAAGGGATTGAGAGATGACGCATCTACCCGGTAGCTCTGCCGAAAGATTTCCTCGATCTCCTCCTGAGAAATAAACCGTTCCCTGCTGGTATACCGCTCCCGTCTGGGCGGCAGCAGGACGCCCTCCGAAGTCCCATCCAAAGCTCCGTCTTTCTCCTTCTCGTCCTTTTCCCTCTCCCATGTACTCTCCGTATGGGCGTGATCAGCCACCTCATTCCAGGGCACGTAATATCCTGCTCCATGGGCACAGAATACGGAACCGGTAGGATTCTCCACATCCGCCTCAGGATCGTAAGCACAGGCTGCCATAATTTCCTCTGTATTATGACAGGGCGCATATCCCTCATTCACACAGGAAAGACTTCCGTGGCCGTGCGTATAGGCCGTGACTTCCGCTCCATAATCCCGCATAGTGGCCGCAGGCACTTTCCCCTGCAGGATAGTTCTGTCTCCTTCCGTGACGGGTGCCTCAAAGCTCCCGTGCATTCTGGTGATATCCGCCATAGCCCTGCCCACTGCCTCTGCCGGCACTTCCAGCCGATAGGAAAGCCAGGGCTCCAACAGCAGGTTTTTGCCGCTGCGAAGTCCCATGCGCACCGCTCTCCAGGCTGCCTGCCGGAAATCGCCCCCTTCTGTATGCTTGGGATGCGCCCGTCCTCCCGTCAGCAGGATGCGCACATCCGTCAGCTCGCTTCCTGTCAGCACGCCGGGAAAGTGCTTCTCCTCCAACAGAGAGAGAATCTGCCTTTGCCAGTTGCCCTCCAGCACATCCTCGCTGCAGGCGCTGGCCACCTGAATGCCGCTGCCTCGCTCTCCGGGCTCTAACACCACTCTTACCTCTGCGTAATGACGAAGGGGCTCAAAATGTCCGATGCCCTCCACCGGCTCCGCCAACGTCTCCTTATACACCACGCTGCCTGCATCAAAGGAAGCCTGGAGGCCAAAACGCTCCCGCAGGGTATTTTTCAAAATCTCCATCTGCACCTGTCCCATGACCTGCACACAGATTTCCCTGTTTTCTTCCTGCCAGGTCACGTGGAGCTCCGGCTGCTCCTCCTCTAAAGTGCGCAGCTGTCCTAAGGCCGTCACCGGATCTGTCTCCGAATCTAACAAAAGCCGATAGGTGATCACCGGTTCCAGAATCGGCACAGCATTCTGTGCCTCATAGCCCAGTCCCTCTCCGGCAAAGGTGTGCTGCAGCCCCGCCACCGCACAGACTTCCCCTGCCTGCACCTGTTCTGCTGTCTCGTAACCACTTCCGTTGTAAAGCCGGATCTGGTTGATCTTCTCCTCCCAGATCTCTTCTCCCCGGGCACTGCAGGCATTGCCCACCATGCCGCGCACCTGCAGGCTGCCGCCGGTAATCTTCAGCCAGGTCAGCCGGATCCCCTGTGGATCCCGGCCGATCTTATACACTCTGGCGCCGAATGCTGCAGGATAGGCCGGACTCTGTGTCATGGCATCCAGCCCGTCCAGCAGCTGCTCCACGCCTTCTTCCCGCAGCGCCGCCCCGAAGAAGCAGGGAAAGAGGTGTCGGCTGCAGACAGCCGCTTGTATCTGCTCACCGGTGATATGCCCCGTCTCCAGATAGCCCTCCATCATCTGCTCATCGCAGAGCGCCAATTCCTCTCCTGCCACTTCTATCGTCTGCATATCTAATGCATTTTTCTTACAGGGAACAGGCAGAATATTGCTGTCTAATTTGGTCTGCAGTTCCCGAAGCAAGTTCTCTTTCTCCGTGCCCGGCTGGTCCATCTTGTTCACAAAGAGAAAGGTGGGCACATGATAGCGCCCCAGCAGCTGCCAAAGGGTGTGCACATCCCCCTGCACCCCGTCGCTGCCGTCAATGACCAACAGTGCATAGTCCAGCACCTGTAAGGTCCGCTCCATCTCCGCTGAGAAGTCCACGTGCCCCGGTGTATCTAACAGCGTGATGGCACAGTCTCTCCACTGCAGCCTGGCCTGCTTGGAAAAAATGGTGATTCCCCTTGCCTTTTCCATCTCTCCCTGATCCAAAAAGCTGTCCCCGTGATCGACTCTGCCTTGTTTTCGTATCGTCCCGGAGATGTGCAGCAGACTCTCCGCCAATGTGGTTTTTCCCGCATCTACATGGGCCAGTATACCCAGTGTGTATTTTTTCATGACTGCCTCTTTCTCCGTTTTTTTAAGATTTTTGTCGCTGTTTCCTCTTGTTGCATATTAATCCTCATTTCCTCGCAGCTACGCTGCGAAGAGGCGACGAGAGCTTCTGCAGAAACAGTGCCCGATCCTGTTTGGCGTTTTTCCAACCTGCCTGGGGCCGGTTCCAACAGCAGATTTTGCCGATAATTTTGGCTAAACTGAAATGTGATTTTATTATAATCAGCTTTTTTCTGCCTTACAAGGAAATGAACCGGGACTATATTTGACCTTCTCATTCTATTTGATATAGTAAATATGATTCTCTTAATCATCGTAAATTCATCTTTATTGCCCGGATAAAAGGAGACAAAAGGAAACATACCTATGAAAAAAACAAATAATTTCTCTCTGGTTGAACTCATCGTCCTAATCGCCCTGGCCGCTTTCTTTATCGGTGTGGTCTCTCCCCTTTTTTCCAGATATGTAGCCCACACCAAGACAGACTCCTGCATGCAGACAAGGCAGGCCATCACAGCCTGCTACCGCACGTATATGTCACAAAGGACAGTGCAGGGAGTAACTTCCGCCGTCTGTTATCAGGCCCTATTGGACAGCTTCGAGACGGTATTGGGCGAATATCCTTCCTCCCCGGTAGAGGATCTGAGCACCTGCACAGAGGTCACCTATGACAACATCTGCAAGGGCGGAGGCATTTATACCTGCCGCATTGACGCAGCAGGGCAGCTGATCATTTCCTGCAGTGCGGAGGGCCACGGCACCATCGCCACCGGCCTGTCTTCCCGATAGCATCCCTACCGTCTCTTTGGTTTACTTCACTCTTTGGTTTACTTTACTCTTAGTTTTACTTTATTCTTTGGTTTGCTTTACTCGTCGGCCGACGGCTGGAACTGGATTCTGACTCTATCACTGCGTCCTTTTCCGTCAGAATTGTGTTATAAGAAATAATAATTTTTAAAGATGCGGCTCCGCATGTATGATATAAAACATGTATGATATGGAACATGCACGGTATGAAACATGTACGATATGAAACATGTACGACATGGAACATGTACGACATGGAACATGTACGATATGGAACATGTACGATATGGAACATGTACGATATGAAACATGTACGATATGAAACATGTATGGCATCAAATTAGATGCCTGAAAAAAGCCGCAGGCAACCTGCGGCATTGGAAGTAACCAGGTTGCTATAAATTTACAATACTTCTTTCCCCCAAGGACGGTGGGAGAAGCCTACGACAAACGAAAGGATTTCTCCATGAAATTCACTTACAAACACACCATCTATGCCTGCTTTATCGGCTATATCGTACAGGCCATCGTCAACAGCTTTGTTCCCCTTTTATTCGTCACCTTCCAAAAGACCTATAACATCCCCTTATCACAGATTACGCTGCTGATTACCATTAACTTTCTGATCCAGCTCCTGGTGGATCTGTTGTCCGCCTTCTTTGTGGATCGAATCGGCTACAAAGTCAGTGTGCTTCTGGCGCATGCGCTGGCTGCTGCAGGCCTGACGATGCTGACAATTTTGCCGGAGGTGATTCCCGGACATTTCGGCGGCATCTTATTGGCCGTCTGCATTTATGCTGTAGGCGGCGGTCTTCTGGAGGTCCTGATCAGTCCCATCGTAGAGGCCTGCCCTACTGACAACAAGGAAGCTGCCATGAGTCTGCTGCACTCTTTCTATTGCTGGGGTGTCACTGCCGTGGTTTTGCTCTCCACTATTTTCTTCGCTGTCTTCGGCATTCAGAACTGGAAGGTCATGACCCTGCTGTGGGTGCTGATTCCCGTCCTCAATGGCATTTTCTTCAGTCGTGTTCCGATTTACAGTCTGCAGGCCGAAGGGGAAAAAGGCATGGCGATTCCCGAACTGCTTCGCTCTAAGATTTTCTGGATCCTGATGCTCATGATGATGTGCTCCGGTGCCTCCGAACAGGCCGTAAGCCAATGGGCTTCCACCTTTGCAGAGGAAGGTCTGGGCATCACCAAGACTGTAGGCGATTTGATCGGCCCCATGTCCTTCTCCATCCTCATGGGCTTATCCCGCCTGATTTATGGTAAGTACGGGGATAAGATGGATCTGAACCGTTTTATGAAGGGCAGCAGCATTCTCTGCATTATATCCTACCTGCTCATCACATTGGTTCCCAATCCCATGATTGAGCTGGCTGCCTGCGGCATCTGCGGCTTTTCCGTGGGTATCCTCTGGCCCGGCACCTTCAGCCAGAGTTCCGCTGCTCTCCCCAGAGGAGGCACGGTTCTGTTTGCTCTCCTGGCACTGGCCGGTGATCTTGGCTGTTCCGGCGGTCCTACCGTGGTCGGCTTTGTCTCCAATGCCGCCGGGGGCAACCTGCGCATCGGTATTCTCTCCGGCATTATCTTCCCTGTTTTGATGCTGGTCAGCCTGCTGTTAGCTGAGAAGAGCCGAAAAGCTGCACCTTAAACCGACAGCAGCTGCCCCTGGGTAATTGTTCCATCTGGAGACTTTTCGTTTCTTTCATTAGAAATTCGCTTTAGGAACTCGCTTGTATTTGAAAATAAGACAAAAAACGACGGAGCTGTCTGATGCAGCAGCTCCGTCGTTTTTATGTTGCTGTCCGTTTATACTTTCAGATCTACCCATTTTCCCTGGTGGAATCGTATGCTCATCAGGCAATATCTGGTGAACTGGTCAGAGAGAACGCCCAGCCAGATACCGGTCAGTCCCAGATGGAATACCATCGTCAGCACGTAAGTCACTACGGTGCGGATGATCATAACGCTGACCAGGGAAGCTGCCAGGGTATACTTTACGTCCCCAGCGGCCCGCAGACACGCGCCGTAAATGATCTGGGAAATCTGCAGCAGAACGATGAACGCCACAAAACGGCTGATCAGCACGCCGTCGTCCAATATCTCCGGATCATCGAAGTACAGTGAGAAAATCCACCTGCCGCCGCACAGGAAAACGATCATCAGCACAAAAGAGATACACAGTCCGATTTTCTGACAGATGTTGCCGTAACGTCTTGCTTTTTCCTTGTCCTGCTCTCCCAAAGCCTCGCCGGTAAGCGC
The DNA here is from genome assembly GCA_963593905.1 of bacterium. Lineage (GTDB taxonomy): Bacteria > Bacillota > Clostridia > Lachnospirales > Lachnospiraceae > CAG-791. The sequence continues at coordinate 36,476 of CAVBBL010000023.1, forward strand.
CACCCCGGCCGCCTGCATGCCGTCGGCGAAGGAGAAGGCCAGGCCCATCAGGTTCATCCCCACATTGTGAGCGGCAAAATCATTGGTGCCAAGTCTCGCCGCCAACAGCGCCGTCGCCAGAAATCCTACTCGCATAGCCAGATTTTCCACCAGCACATTGGAAGAAAAAGAAAGAATCTTCTTGATCTGCCAAATACGGGGCACCACCCTTTCTCTTACGATCAGCGGCAGACTGACATAAGACTTTTTGCGCATCAGGGAGACAATACTCATACACGCTCCCACTGCACTGCCCGTCACCGTGGCAATGGCAGCTCCTGCGCAGCCCAGGGCCGGGAAGCCCAGATTGCCGCCGATCAGCAGGTAATTGCAGCAGATATTGACAGCACTGCTCACCAGGTTGGTGCTCATGGAAATGCGGGTGTTGCCGCTGCCCCGCTGGGCTGAGTTAAAGAGCATCTGGGTGGCATTAAAGATCGTGCCGCCCATGATGATTCGGAAATAGATGACCGCATCAGCATGGGTTTCCTCGTTGCTCCCCGCAAAGCGCATGATGGGATCTGCCACCCACAGGGAAAGACCCGTTACAAGGATGCAGACAAGCAGCATAATCGCAAATGCAGAAATCAGCACCTCATTGGCCTCTCTTTGTCTTTTCTCTCCCTTTCGTCTGGCTACAAAAGCCGAGACCGCCATATTGATGGCAAAAAAAGGCGCCAGCCCGATAAACTTAGGCTGTACCGTTAACCCCACTGCCGCAACTGCTTCGCTTCCCAAGGTCGATACCATCATGGTATCGATCAAGCCGGCTAAAGAGATAAAAAAGCTCTCCAATACCGCTGGCCAGGCCATTTCCACGGCACTTCTGACCATTTTCCCACTGGATTCTCTTTTGATAGATTCTCTTTTGAATGCTTCTGTTTTCCCCGTTTTCATCTTTTCCGGTTCTTCCATTGTTTCCTTTCTATGCCGCAGCTTGTCTGCGGCAGCGTGAGGAGAATTTCGCGCAGGCGAATTCTCCGATACGATTCTGCATTGATGTCGTTTACGACATCGATGCAACGACTATAAAATGACATCGGTCATTTTATAGTCGTTTTGCCTTTCTATGCCGCAGCTTGTCTGCGGCGCCGTGAGGAGAATTCCGCGTAGGCGAATTCTCCGATACGATTCTGCATTGATAACATTTACGACATCAATTGCAATATAAAAGTGAAGGAAATGCTGATTGAATCAGCATTTCCTTCATTATAATCTTTTTATATTGCATCATCTTTTGCTTTTCTGTTCACTAATAGAACATTTCTGACATTCTCCCACTTATATGACTCATGTTCCGGAATTTTCCTGTTACGCTTCCGTTACTCCAATTCTGCTACTATTAGCTCAACAAAGAAAAACAAACACGAATCACCGCAGGAAGCGGTGGTTACGCAAAAAATAAACTTCATCACATCATATAGGAGGAAACGATTATGCTTGAGACTATTTTAATTTTATATGTGATTAAGAAATATTGTGAGAAAAATAGTGGTCCTGATCCCAGCGAACTTAGAGTACCGCCTCGTAGATGATAGATCCTGTACTCATCTGCTGACTGCAATCAACCGGGAGAGTTTCTTTGAAAACTCTCCCGGTTTTCTTATTGTTTCTGCGCCTTATACGTAGCATAATGGAGGCAGTGCATCTGCTGCAAAGGGGCAGCAGGCAAATGTCGTTTTACGACGTTTGATTTTCTGTCAGAGAATTCGCCTTCGCGAATTTCTCCTCGTGTAACCGCAGCAGGCTGCGGCATTGGGAGGGAATTATGAAACTGAGTATTTTTTATCATCACCTGCAAGCCTGGGCCAGACAGAAAGGCCAGCCTATAGACGACGTCCTGGAAACGGCCCGGCAGCTAGGGATTACACATCTGGAGGTGGATCGGGACGCTATCGGGGAGCCTTTGGATTTCTACACTATGCTGTCCTTACATGATCTGCACATTTCCAGTATCTACGGTTTCTATGACTGGGTGAAGGACCCGGATGAGTATTTCGATGACCTGCAGATCAAACAGGCGCTTCATCTGGGCTGCAGCAAGATCATGGTCATTCCCGGTTTTTACACCTCACAGGATCCATTGGTACGGGAGGAGCAGAAACGGCAGATGTGCCGGAGTATGTATGCATTTATGGCTCGGGCAGCCGCTGCGCAGCTGACTGTCACCATTGAGGATTTCGACCTGGATACCAGTCCTATCTGTGACAGTACGGGTATGCTGGATTTTGAAAATCAGCTTTGCGGACTGCGCACCACCTTTGATACGGGCAATTTCTATTACAGCGGTGAGGATGCGCTCGGTGCCTTCCCCCGCCTGGCCGATTCCATCGTGCATGTGCACCTCAAGGATCGACTGGTTCTTCCCGATGACTGGAAAGAGACACATCCCGGTTGCGATCCGGCAATGCACTACGGTAAGCCAAAGGAAACCACGGCCGGCATCCCCATGTATCCCTGCCGTGTAGGCGCCGGCTGCATCCCCATCCGGCAAATCCTGGAACAGCTCCACCTTCGGGGCTACAATGACTGCTGCGCCATGGAATTCTTTGATGCGGCCGATTATGAACAGACTGCCAGAGATTCTGTGGAGTTTCTGATGGATACAGGGTATTTTGACAAATAGCGCAAAATGACGCTTAGTCCTAAGACAAGGAGTTTAATGCAAAAAAGCCTGCTTGACAGCAGACTTTTTTGCACAGCTATTGGTGCCGCAGACCTCATCAATAGCCGGATCACAACTTTCCGATTCGATTTGTGATTCCTTCCGAGTACAGCGCCTGCAGAATGGAGAATAACATGCCTTCACCGAAAAAGATTCGCGTCACCGTATGGAATGAATATGTTCACGAAAGAGAGCTGCCGGAGATCGCCGCAGTCTACCCGGAGGGTATCCACGGATGTCTCCGGGCATTTCTGGAAAAAGAGGAGGATATCGAAGTAACCTGTGTCACTCTGGATATGCCTCACCAGGGCATCACCGATGAGCTTTTATCTAAAACCGATGTGCTGATCTGGTGGAGCCATGCCCGCCAGGAAGAAGTTACCGACGAGACAGTTGCGCTGGTGCAAAAGCATGTACTGGCCGGCATGGGATTGATCGGACTCCACTCCGCCCACTTCAGCCGTATTTTCCGCACCATTCTGGGTGCTCCCATGACCCTCTCCTGGCGCCATCACGACAGGGAGCTGCTGTGGTGCACCGCTCCTGCACATCCCATCGCTCAGGGCATTCCCGCCCGCATCGAGCTGCCGGACGAAGAGATGTACGGCGAGCCCTTCGGCATCCCGAAGCCGGATGACATCGTCTTTATGGGATGGTTTTCCGGCGGCGAAGTCTTCCGCAGCGGTGTCACCTTTACCAGAGGCTATGGAAAGATTTTCTATTTCCAGCCCGGTCATGAAGAACAGCGCATTTACGGCATACCGGAGATCCAGCACATCATTATCAATGCGGTGCGCTGGGCAGCCCCTGTGCTTCGTCTGCCCGCGCCCCCGGACAACGTGCATGTAGTCACACCGCCTATTTCGCAATAATTCTACTGCAGCCGTCATCATTGTACAGCTCATAGTTCTCCGGTTCCGCCTTCCAGGTGATGTAGTGCAGAGTATTGTAATCGATCTGCTCCACATTGTCTGCAGGCGCTGCCAGAGGCAGCACGTGACCGGGACGTACAAAGACCAGAATTTCATTGATCTCGCAGGATACGAAGTGGTCCCCTGTAGCCAGGATCTCCTCATCGTAATCCTCGGCGCTGCGCATACGAAGCAGCTTCATCTCCTCCGGCAGATAGACGTATCTGCCCCTTGCGTTCTGGGTATAGATCGGTGCGATCATGATACTCTCTCCCACCAGCAGCTGGTCCTCTACCTGGCGTGCTCTCGCATCCTGTGGATAAGCAAAGGAAAGGGGTGCCATATACATCTCGTCCCCCAGAGCCGCCTTCATGAATTCGCTGTAGATGTAGGGCAGCAATGCGTAGCGAAGCTTTACCAGCTTGCTGAAGTCTTCCCTGTGCGGGAAGCGGAACAGTTCCTGTTTTCTGGTGCCCATAGCGGCATGATCCCGCATCAGGGGTGTGAACAGGGAAATTCCCAGCCATCGAAACAGCAAATCCTCTGTAGCGTCATCCTGGAAACCGCCCATATCCGCGCCGGAGTACAGGAATCCCGCCATATTTAATCCCGGCATCTGGGAGATGCACAGCTTGATATGAGACCACCAGGAGCTGTTATCCCCGGTCCACACACCGCCATATCGATGCATCCCCACATAAGAGGATCTGGAAAACATCAGGATTCTCTTATCCGGGGAGATCCTCTCAAAAGCCTCTCCGGCGGATCTGGTCATGAAATAGCCGTACAGGTTATGCACCTGCTGATGGCAGTAGCGTTTTCCCCGATATTCATGATAAAAATCCTTATAGTAAGCCGGATTACAGTGCAGCCCCGCCACCATGCCGGTGAAGTCAAAATAGTCCTGCAGGGCAAGGCTCTTGCCCTCATACTGCTTCATATCCTCAAAAATCTGCTTTAAAGCCTCTTCCGTATAGAAAATAGCCGGCTCATTCATGTCGTTCCAGAATCCATCAATCCCCTGATCGGTCAAAAACTGATAATGATCTCCGAACCATTTGCGGGCGTCCTCGTTCAGGAAATCCGGCAGATAGGCATTGCCGGGCCAGACCGCGGCCACCAGCTCTTCGCCGTTTTCCTTTTTTACAAAATAACCCTTTGCAAGTCCCTCCTCGCAGACGTCATAGCCCTTTTCCTGTTTGACACCGGCATCGATGATAGGAATCAGATGAATGCCCTGCTGACGCATCTCCTGCACAAAGGCCGGGAAATCCGGGAAGGTCTCATCGTTTAAGGTAAAGTCCTTATACCGCTCCATGTAATCGATATCCAGATAGATCATGTCCAGTGGAATGCCTGCCTCTTTGTAGCCGGCTGCAATCTCTCTGACCTCATCCTCATTCATATAGCTCCAGCGGCTCTGGCCGAAACCAAAAGCCCACTTCGGCGGAATATAACTGCGGCCGATGAGCTGACGAAATTCCTTTACGATTGCCTTCGCACTATCACCGATGATCTCATAGACATCCACATCCATATAGTCAAAGCGCACCTGCAGCACATCCGGATCTGTGTAACCGATATCAAAAAATACGTCCCCCGGATTGTCAAAGAAATAGCCGACGGTCTTTTCTTTTCCATAGATCAGGATAAAATTGTGCACACCATACAGAGAATGCTTCCCCTCTGTGTGGCAAGGTTCATCGGTAGCTCTGCTGGTATACGTCCAGCCTCTCTTATTCATGCCCCGGACAGTCTCTCCCAGTCCATAGACGATGTCGTCTTTTTTCATGACGGTGGTCAGCGTCTTTGCTGCCAGATCCAGCGTCCATCCCGCCGGAACACCTTCCTGTGAGGGCAGCTTCTTCACCACTGCCTCGGTTTCGATCGGATTGCCATAGGTATATTTACTGATCATAGTAACCCCCATTTTGATATAAAAAGATGCTGTCGCTGCGAATCTGTTTCCTTTATTCCTCGGTGACTGCCCCATGGCACTATGCTACCAGGGGCAAAAGGCTCAAAACTCCGATGAGAGCCTTCTCTCGTGAGGAGCTTTGTCCCCCACATCATACTATGCTTTAACGGTAAATTTCTCTCATCTTTTCAGCTGAATGTTGTAAAAACCTCTTACTATCGCGGAATTTCATACCCCAGATAATCCAATACCAGCTCACAGAATACCGCATCAGACCAGGAGAACCACTCTCTTGTATACTTCTCCGGATCATCCGCACACACGCCCTCGTGCATGTGCCCGGTACCGGCCTCACTCTCTGCCAGCAGACGGATAGTATCCGCCTCCATATCCTTATCTCCGGCGGTCATGGCCTGTATTCCCAATGCAATGGGCCATACATAGCCCGGAGGTGTATGCGCGCTTCCTATGCCGGAAAGCACACTTCCCTTGTAGTAATAGGGATTTCCCTCTGCCAGCAGTATCCTTCTGGTGGTCTGATACTTAGGATTCTCCGGACTGCAATATCCCAGATAGGGCATAGCCAGGAGGCTGGGCAGATTGGCATCGTCCATCAGCAGATAATTGCCGTATCCGTCTGCCTCGTAGGCATAGCATTCCTCCTCTCCGTAGGGATCCGTCACCGTTCCCTGCTCCTCCACTGCCTCTCGCAGGGATGTGGAGAACGCCTCACAGACTGCCGCAAATTCCCGGTCACCGTAGACCTCCTCGGCGATTTGAGACAGGTATTGCAGAATCACCACCGCAAACATATTGGAAGGAATCAGATAGCCAAAGACGCAGGCATCATCACTGGGGCGAAATCCAGACCAGATCAGCCCTGCCCGGGCATTCACCAGCGTTCCCTTCCCCTCTCGGGACAAGGTGTCGGTGTATCTGGTATTTCTGCGCACAAAGTGATAGTGGGAACTGTTCTCATGATCCTGTTCCGTGCGGAATACTTGCAGGATGGATCTCGCTGCCTTCAGAAAATCCTCTGTAAAATGGCCGGTCTTTCCTGTCATTTTCCAATATACATAGGCCAGCTGCACCGGAAAGCAAAGGGAATCGATCTCAAATTTTCTCTCCCAGATCTCCGGCCTCATATCTGTCTCATCCGGCGCCCAGCACCTGCCGTTGGCCTCCTCATTGAAAGCATTGGCGTAAGGATCAATAAGGATACACTGCACCATACGCTGCACCAGCCCTTCGATCATCTGCCCAAAGGCTTCGTCCTCCTTTGCCAGGAAAAGATAGGGCCGCACCTGGCAGGCTGCATCCCGCAGCCACATAGCCGGTATATCCCCGGTGAGCACAAAGGTACTGCCGTCCGGCTCTGTCTTCACCGCTTTATCCAGGGTTTCTTTCATGGCCCGGGCAAAAATCTCCCCCCCGGGCAGCCCCTCTGCCTGCAGACGATTCTGCACTTCATCGATCATTTCCCGAAGGGATATTCTCTCACTTAGTTTTTCCATCATTACCTCTTTATGCCGCAGTTTACTGCAGCAGCACGAGGAGAATTTCGCGCAGGCGAATTCTCCGATGTGATCTTGCATTGATGACGTTTACGGCATCA